>CBFGTS010000013.1:0-115257 GCA_965652295.1 uncultured Haloferula sp.
CCTGCCCTTTCCCTGCCCTTTCCCTGCCCTTTCCCTGCCCTTTCCCTGCCCTTTCTCTGCCCGCCACCTCGGCGCCTTCGGACGGCGGATCCGCTCTCCACGCACGCCACACCTGAAAAGGAATGGCCCCGGTCTCGCTGGGGGAGAGATCCGGGGCCTTTCGGGGGGAGCCGGCTTGGGGGAGCCGGTTGTGTGAGTGTGGGGGGAGCTTCCTGTGCTCGCCCGTAGATTCTCACGATTTCACTCATCCGCAATTCCCTCACTTGGAGGGGTTCCTGAATCCCGAAGGGCCGAACCCGGAGAAGAGAATGGCCCCGGTCTCTGGGGGGAGAGAGCCGGGGCCTTTCGGGGGAAGTCAGCGTGGGGGCGCTGTCGGGGGGATTTCGAAACCGCGGGTTGCGCGGCCGGTGAGCTTCTCGTGCTCGGGATGAGACTCCCACGATTTCCCGAATCCTCCTAGTCCTTCAATTGGAGGGATCCCCGACTCCGCTACCGGGAACAGCCACAAAAATTATCACAACTGATTGATTTCCGGTGACTTGTGATCCACACAAAAAAGAGATACTTCTTCGAAGATTCGCTTAAAAGACAAAGTAGCGCATTTTATTTTTTCAGCTATAGTCACCGCTTATGATGGATTCATCGAATCCATCGGTGCCCTGTGCACAAAGATGGCTCCGCCTGCGGGCGGTGCCAAAGGGGCGTACGGAACCGGGGGGAACCGTGCGTCCCGCTCTTTTTAAAGGGGGAGCTTCCGTCAGCTCCGGCTCTCCTCGTTGAAAAACGCACGCTCCCCCCATCCGACTGGCCGGCCTGTTTCCGCGCTTAAGGGTGAATAAGAGGATTTTCCCAGAGCCCGTTTGTGGATCGGCGAAGATGCCTTATCAGTAAATCCGGCAACGTAAGGGGAGGAGGAAGACTCCGCCGCTTCAAACGCTAACCGTACCGGAGCGAAGTGCGCCGGCGGAACCGGCTGGGGGGCCGGGCCGCGGGTGCGGGGGCGCCTGGAAAAGGCGGCCCGTCCGTCCCGGTCACGGAAATGGCGCATGGCTTCTGGGGGGAGGTCATGCGCCTCATCGTGTCCGGACCCTCACTGCCCAGCCTCCGGCCAACTGGGGAAGATGATTGGCCGGAGACCCGGGTAAAAATGCAGCGCTCGTCGTGGCTGCCAGCGAGTGCCTCGCACCATTTCGCTTTTCACTCCTCGCCACCACTACGCTTTCGCGTTCACGCGTTCGTGCGGGGATGAAGCTGGATCTCGAAGCCCCGCTGACCTACTTTCCCTTGTGGTGGCGGATCTTTCCCGTGTTATCAGGCATTGCCTTATGACGCCTCCCGATTGTCCCGACTGCCCTCAGCCGAACGCCGACCACCGGATCGATCAGGAAGAGATCGATAAGGAAATCCGCTTCGAGTTGGAGCACCCCGACCGCACCCTGCTCGGTGGTCCGCAGTCCCGCTGGCGGGAGTTCAAGACCCTCGTCCGCGTCTCCCTTGATCTCGTCCGCGCCTTCCGCACCCTGCATTTCGCCGGACCCTGCGTGACCATTTTCGGCTCCGCCCGCACCAAGCCGGGCACCACCTACTACGAGCTGGCCCGTACCATGGGCGGGAAGTGCGCCAACCTCGGGTTCACCGTCGTGACCGGCGGCGGCCCCGGCATCATGGAGGCGGGAAACCGAGGTGCTTTCGAAGCCGGTGGCCGCTCCATCGGCATCAACATCGAGCTTCCCTTCGAACAAAGCGGCAACCCCTACCTCACCCGCTCGGTCAACATGCATTACTTCTTCACGCGCAAGACCATCCTCGTGAAATACTCCTACGCCTTCATCGTCATGCCCGGCGGGGCGGGCACCATGGATGAGATGTTCGAAACCATGACGCTCATCCAGACCGGAAAAATCCGGAATTTTCCCATCGTCCTCATGGGCAAGGACTACTGGCAGCCGCTGATGGACTTCGTCTACCACATGGCCGATGCCGGTACCATCAGCCCCGGCGACCCCGAGCTGATCTTCTTCACCGACGACCCCGAGGAAGCGATCGCCCACATCAACCGCCACGCCGTGCGGCAGTTCGGCCTGAGGAAGGAACGCCATCGGAAACCCAAGGCCATCCTCGGAGAGCGCAAGACGCCCGCGGCGGGCTGAATGTGGAAGGAACAACGGCTCTATTGTGAATAGTACGGCATCAATGCGGGTTCCGGTGGTTTTTCATGACCCCGGAGGGGTGCTGGAAATTAGCCGGTGGGGATAACCACCGGAAAGCGATCCATCATCAACCAAGCCCCGGCCGAGGCGATGGAAGCCAAATCGGAGCCTAATCCCGTGCCATTCGGCTCTGTCGTTCTTCACGAGTTCCGGAGGCAACATCTCGCACCGTCTCGCTCGACACCCCCACCCGCCTCCCCTATTCCCACCCCCGTGCGCGTCCTCCGCGTCATCCTCGTTCTCGGAGCCATCCTCCACCTCACCGGAGGTCATTGGGGCGTGCTTCAATGTGTCGCCTGGACGAAAATGATCGTGGACTACTCCGCGCAGGACGGCTGGCTCGAAGGCACCCGCAAAACATTCGGCGGCGAGCATCCTTGTGCCATGTGCAAGTCCATCGCCGCCGCGAAACAGGAGGAACACCGGGAGCCCGAGCAAGCGCCAGCCCGCGTGAGGGACCTTGCGTTCAAAGACCTCACGCTTCCCGCCTCCAGCCAGCTCTCAAGACCCCGGCTCAACGAGGTTGCGTTCGTAACCTCCCCCGGCCCCCTTCTGCCACCGACACGACGTCCGGAGCGCCCGCCCCTTCCTCCGCCCAGGCATTTGGCCTGATCTCCACCGTCATCGCTCGCACCTCCTCCCGCTCGGAAGAGCGCGCGAGCTGATGCCGATGCCTTCCCCGGGCGGC
This sequence comes from uncultured Haloferula sp., assembly GCA_965652295.1. GTDB lineage: Bacteria > Verrucomicrobiota > Verrucomicrobiia > Verrucomicrobiales > Akkermansiaceae > Haloferula. Next base: position 2,899 of record CBFGTS010000013.1, read on the forward strand.
ACCGCGTTTCCACGCAACCGCTGCCCGGCACTCCGTCTCTGCGGCTGAGTGCGCCTCCCTACCGGCGCGGCCGTCCGTCTCTTGATGCTCCAGCACTCCCATCTCTCACTCCGTGAAAACCATTCATCTTCTCATCCTTCTTTCTCCACTGTCCGCTCAAGACGTGCTCGATCCTCTGGTGGTCGATGCCTCCTCACCCATCTCCACCGTTCCGTCGCTCCAGCAGAGCCGCGAACGCCTCGGCGAAGTCGCCGGCGGCACCAACCTCGTCGATCCCGAAAGCTACCTCACCGGCCGCGCCTCCACCGTCGCAGACACCTTCGCTTACGAGCCCGGCGTCGTCGCCCAGTCCCGCTTCGGCTCCGACGAAGCCCGGCTTTCGATCCGCGGTTCCGGCCTCCAGCGCACCTTCCACGGCCGCGGCATCCGCGTGCTTCAGGATGGCGTTCCCATCAACCTCGCCGACGGAGGCTTCGACTTCCAGGCGCTCGATCCCCTCGCCGCCTCCCACATCCTCGTCTGGCGCGGGGCCAATGCCCTCGCCTACGGCTCGTCCACCCTCGGCGGGGCCATCGACTACATCTCGAAAACCGGCCGAAGCCACCCCGGCACCGGCTTTCGCGCCGAAGCGGGCTCCTACGGCTATCTCCGTACCCGCATCGAACATGGCGGCGCCTCACCGAAGGGCGACTTCCACCTCTCTCTCTCCCAGGCGTCGCAGGACGGCTTCCGCGACCACGCCGCGCAGTCGGCCCAGCGGCTGCTTTCCAACTTCGGCCTGCTTCTCGCGGACGACCTCGAAACCAGCTTCTTCCTTACCACCGTCCACACCGACTCCGAACTCCCCGGCAGCCTTACCAAAGCCGAACTGAACCACGATCCCTCCCTCGCCGACACCAGCCCCTTCGGCGCGCGATTCTACGACAACCGCAGGGACTTCGAACTCGTCCGACTCGCCAACACGACCACCCTCCACCGCGATGACTTCACGTGGGACGTGTCCGCCGCTTGGACCTACAAGGACCTCGATCACCCGATCACGCCCTTCGCTGGCGTGATCGATCAGCTCTCGAACGACCTGCTTCTCTCCACCCGCCTCCGTCACGAGCACCTCCTCTTCGGTCGACCCAACACCCTCGTCGCCGGTCTTCTCCACACCTATGGGGAAACCCGCGACTCGCGCTACGAGAACGTCCGCGGCCGGCGCGGCGCGCTTCGCAGCAGCGACGACCAGACAGCCTCGAACCTCGAGGCATGGATCGAAAACCAGCACTCCCTCGAAAGCGGCTTCACCGCCATCGTCGGCGCTTCCGCCGCCCGCAATACCCGCAAGGTCGAACGCCGCTTCACCCGCTCCACGGCCCATCCACCGTTCTACTTCCCGCCGGCCGCCGGTGCCACCTTCGGCTACGAGGAAACCTACACCGGGTTCTCGCCAAAGATCGGCCTGCTCTGGGAAGGCCAGAACCTCCAGGTCTTCGCCAACCTCTCGCGCTCCTACGAGCCGCCGAGCTTCTCGGAAACCGTCACCGCCAACACCCCCCGCGACGCTCAGTCCGGCACCACGCTGGAACTCGGCACCCGCGGCGCCCGTGGTGTCGTCCGCTGGGATTTCGTCCTCTATCACGCCCGGATCCAAAACGAGCTTCTCACCCTCAACGATCCCCTCAACCCAGGCATCACCACCACCGTCAACGCCAACGACACCACCCACTCCGGCATCGAACTCGGCACCGAACTCGACGTACTAGGTTCACCGTGGATCGAGACGACCCCGAACCACCGCCTCGTCCTGCGCGGTGCCTGGACCTACAGCCGCTTCCGTTTCGATAACGACCCGGTCTACGGCGACAACCGCATCGCCGGCCTCCCGCCTCACCTGATCCGCGCCGAGCTTTTGTGGGAAAACCGCTGCGGCTGGTACGCCGGCCCCACTGTCGAGTGGATCCCCGTGAAATCCTACATCGACCACCGCAACACCTTCGCCGCCGATCCCTACGCGCTGCTTGGATTCAAGCTCGGCCGCCGCGTCGAAGAAGGACTCTCATGGTTCCTCGAAGCCCGCAATCTCCTCGAGGAACGCTACGCCGCTACCCACGGCGTCATCGAAAACGCCAACGCCACCGACCAGCGCCAGTTCCTCCCTGGCGAAGGCCGCTCGTTCTACGCTGGGGTCGAGTACCGCTGGTAACCCCGGCGGGGCGGCTACAACAACGCTTCAGAAAACTCCGCCAACCTCTCTGCCAGCGCGATCCCCGCGGTCGTTGGCGGGAGGCGATCGAGATCGTCCAGCTCCCAGCGGAAAATCACCTTGTAGCCGTCCCACTCCGCCTCCGCACCGGTGTCGCGCATCCAGCGGACCGCTCTCACGTTTTCCGGCATGGTGTAGCCGACGAACCGCCGGATCCCCACCCGCCGCGCCGCCAGCCACAGCACCGCCAAGAGCAGGGTTCCCACACCTTTCCGCTGATCCGCATCCAACACCGTGCAGGAAAACTCCGCCTCCTCCGGCTGTTCGGCGGAGCGCCAGAAGCTCGCCGCCCCCAGCCCGGGATACTCCCGGGCCGGATCCAACACCGCCCACACCGCATGGTTGCCGGCCTCCTGCTTCAGCAACCGATCCAGCATCCGGTCGCCGATCACCTCTCCGGTACGCGACCAAAAACGCTGGTAACGCGACTCAGGCGACAGCCGGCGGTAGCCCTCGGCCAGGCTGCCGCGATCCGCCGGAACCAAAGGCCGAACCAGCACCTCGGTGCCGTCCGCCAAGACCGTTTCTATCATGCCGCCATGCTAGCCGCGCCCACGGACCGACGCAACGACCGCTTGGCGGATCGTCCCGCAGCCCGCAATCTCCCATCGATTTCCCAAGCGCTTCATCCTGCCTTCACCGAAGCCCCGGCATCTGAAAACCCCGAACCACCGGACACGCCATGCCCCGCATCCTCCTCGTCGAAGACGAACCGTCCATCGCCGACACGCTCGTCTACGCGCTGAAAACCGAATGCCTTGAGGTCACCCACTCGCTCACCGGCAGCCTCGCGCTGGACCTCCACGCCGAAGACCCGTTCGATTTCATCATCCTCGACATCGGCCTGCCCGACATCACCGGCCTCGAGGTCTGCAAGCAGCTTCGCGAAACCTCCTCCGTCCCCATCCTTTTCCTCACCGCACGCGATGGCGAGATCGACCGCATCCTCGGTCTCGAACTCGGTGGCGACGACTACGTCACCAAGCCCTTCTCCCCACGCGAGGTCGTCGCCCGCGTCCGCGCCATCCTCCGCCGCAGCGGAAACAACGGCCACGAAATACCCGACCCCGTCCCCGGTCCATCCAGCTCCCCCCTCACCCACGACGAAGCCACCATGCGGGTCCTGCTCCACGGCCAGCCGCTGGATTTAACGGCGCACGAATACAAACTGCTCCTCGTCTTCCTCAAACGCCCCCACCGCGTCTTCACCCGCGATCAACTCCTCGACCTCGCCTGGGACGACCCGGGCGCCGTGACCGACCGCACCATCGACGCCCACATCAAAACCATCCGCGCCAAGCTCCGCGACCGCAACGCCGGCTCCGAGAACCTCATCGAAACCCGCCGAGGACTCGGATACGCCTACGAGCCGTAGAGATCGCCCAAGTTCAGCTCCCCCGTTTGAAACGGAAAATTTGAAACCTGAAACTTAAGTGCGCCTCACCCGCCTCACCCTGATTGCGATCGTCCTGGTCATCATCTCGGGCTTTCACTTCCTGCTCCGCTATCAACTCGATGAGGTGGCCCCGCGCACCTACCAGGCGACCGAGGAAAGCATGGTCGACACCGCCCACCTGCTCGCCTCGATGATCGGCGAGGACCTCGATCCCGGTCCGCTGCCCGATGCTTTCCGCGAGGCGCATCGGCATCACTTCGAGGCGAAAATCTACGAACACGTCAAGAAACGCGTCAGCTTCCACTGCTACGTTACCGACGCCGAGGGCATTGTCATCTTCGACTCCGACAACGGCTCCCGGATCGGAGAAGACCTCTCCCGCTTCAACGACGTTTCCCGCACCCTCAGCGGCGAATACGGAGCACGCAGTAGCAGGACCGACGAGCACGATTCCACCACCTCCATTCTTCACGTCGCCGCACCGATCGGCAATCCGCGTGCACCGGCCGGCGTGCTCACCTTGACCAAGCCCCAGTCCGACGTGCTGCCCATCGTCAACCGTCGCCGCGCCGAGATCTGGTGGGGCACCGGTCTCATCGGCGGCGGCATCCTGTGTTTCGTCACCGCCGTCTTCATCTGGCAGTACCGGCCCGTCAGCCTCCTCACCGAATATGCCCACGCCATCGAGGAAGGGAAACGCCCGCCCGTCCCCAAACTCGGAGCCGGCCGCGAAGTGAACACGCTCGCCCGCGCACTTGAATCGATGCGCGAGGCACTCGAAGGCCGCAAATATGCCGAGCGCTACGTCCAGACGCTCACCCACGAGATGAAGAGCCCGCTGGCCGCCATCCGCGGAGCGGCCGAGCTGCTTGAGGAGGACATGCCGGAAGACGACCGCCGCCGTTTCATGGACAACATCCGCGCCGAGGCCCTCCGCGCCGACCGCCTGCTCAACCGCCTGCTCGAACTCTCCGCCCTCGAAGGACGCAGCGGTCTCAACGCCACGACAGAAACCGACCTCCGCGAGATCACCCTCCGCGCCCTCGACCAAGCCCGGCCGCTGGCTGAGCTCGCCGACGTGCCGCTTGAGGCCGACCTGCCGGCCTCGCCCGTCCCGCTTCGGGGCGATCCCTTCATCCTGCGTGCCGCGATCACCAACCTGCTGGAGAACGCCATCGATTTCTCCCCCGCTGGGGAAAGCGTCCGCATCTCCCTCAAACCCGGCGACCCGATCATCCTCACCATCGAGGATCTCGGCCCCGGAATTCCCGACTACGCCCACGACAAGATCTTCGAGCGATTCTTTTCGCTCCGTCAGCTGAACACCGGTCGCAAAGGCACCGGCCTCGGTCTCACACTCGTCAAGGAAACCGCCGAGCTCCACGGAGGAACCATCTCCCTCGACGCCGCCAAGCCCCACGGCACCCGCGCGACTTTGACGCTTCCGTCTTAAACGGAACGGCGAAACGCGTTCGCCGCGAGCCGCCCCACGACCCCCGCCTTCCCGGCGGACATGTTCCGCCGCTCCTCTACCCCGCCATTCCAACTTCCCTTGGTTTTCTCGGCCCCTTCATCCTTTCATCATTCCGGCCGCCTTCCCTGAGGTCACCCGATGCGCGCCCTTCTCGATCCACCCCTCGAAACCCTCGCCCGCCCCACCGGAAGGGACCTGGCTCGCGCGGCGGCGATCACCACTCTGGGCTTCGCCGTGTATGGCTTCACCACCGGGTTCTGGCGCTCACCCCTCATGGGCCTCTATGTCGCGGTCAAAATGCCGCTGCTCATCGCCTGCACGCTCGCCTGCAACGGTCTTCTCAACGGCCTGCTCGGTCTGCTGCTGGGCAGCAACCTCGGCTTCCGGCAATCGCTCCAGGCCCTCCTTGGTGCCTTCGCTATTTCCGCGCTCATCCTCGGCTCGGTCGCGCCCGTCACCTTCTTCCTCGCGCTCAATGCCCCGCCGCCCGGGTCGCCTCAGGCCGCCACTTCCCACGCCGCCTATCTCCTTTCCCACACCACGCTGATCGGCATCGCCGGCTGCATCGGCGTGGTGCGTCTGCGCCGACAGCTCGAAAGCTACTGCCCGTCTCGTAGTTCCGCCCTCGCAACCCTCGCCGCATGGATCGCCGGCAACGCCTTCCTCGGCGCGCAGTTCTCCTGGATCTTCCGACCCTTCTTCGGCTCGCCGGCTCTCGACGTCGCCTTCCTCCGCCCCGATCCCATGCGCGGCAGCTTCTACGAGGCCGTCTGGGGTTCCACACGCCGTCTCTTCGGCGGCATCGAGCCGGCCCTGCTGGGTTTCCCGCTCCTCCTTCTCGTCATCATCGTGCTTTTCACCTCCGCCTGCCGGCAACTCCACTCCACTCCGACTCAACAACCATGAATCCGACTCCCACACCACCCACCCTTCCGGACACTGAAACGGAATCCCCACCGCTGACCCTCAGTTTCCGAGGACTGTTCGAGGCCCTGCTCCGCCATCCGAAACACCTTGCCGGCCACGACCTCCTCGGCCAGGCCGGCAGCCTCGCCCGACTCGCCGCCCTGGCAGTGCTCGCCATTCTCGTCTTCGGCTTTGTGCTCGGCACCTTCGCATGGCACGACCAGATCTGGGCCGCGCCCGTCAAGCTCGCCGGCGGCCTGCTCTTTGCCGGCCTGATCTGCTTCCCCAGTCTCTATATCTTCTCCTGCCTCGCCGGCTTCCAAGCCTCCGCCGTGCGTCTCTCCGGCATCCTCGGTGGCATGCTCGCCCTCGCCGGGCTCCTGCTGCTCGGTTTCGCCCCGGCCGTCTGGATCTTCACCCAGGGTACGACCTCGTTCGGATTCATGGGCACGCTTGCCGTCGGCTCATGGCTGATCGCCTTCATCTTCGCCGCCCGGTTTCTCGGCCAGGCTTTGCGGGTCAACGGGGCCACCCAGAAAGGCCCGATCGCCATCTGGTCCCTCATTTTCCTCCTCGTCACCCTCCAACTCACCACCACGCTCCGGCCGATCCTCGGCACCTCCGACCGCTTCATGACCACGGAGAAAAAATTCTTCCTCCAGCACTGGGGTGAAACCTTCGACCAATCCCTTCCCTCCGCTCCTCAATCCGAGCCCCAACGATGAAGACCCTCATCGAGTTGCCCCGTCCGCTTCTCCTCCGGGCCGCCTCCCGCGCGGCGCGGAAACGGATGCCCCTTTCCCGCTACATCGCCGAATCGCTGGAAAAGGAGCTTTCGCGGGAACCCTCGAAACCGACCGCTGGACCCGCCTCCGATCCGCTCTTCGAAGATCTCCGGCAGGAGCTGGGGCTATGATCGGTCCCACCGACTCACCCCGTCCGGGCCCGACAGCGAGGGGCCGTGGCCGGCGAGACTCAAAGCTGCCACCTTTCCCGCTGGCCCTCCGACCCGAGAACCGGATTAGGATCGGCGCATGTTCCTAGGACTCGATTCCTCGACCCAATCCCTTTCCGCCCTGATCATCGATCCCGATCGCGGCACGGTGGCCCACGAAGACTCCGTGAACTTCGGCCGCGACCTTCCCCACTACGGCAGCCCTAGTGGCTTCCTCCCCGGCGGCACCGGCGGCGAGGTTCATGCCGACCCCCGGATGTGGATCGAAGCCCTCGACCTGCTGCTTTCCCGCGTCGCGGAAAGCTTCGACCTCTCCCAGATCACCGCCATCGCCTGTTCCGGTCAGCAGCACGGTTCGGTCTACCTCGACACCACCTTCAGCGATCGCCTCGCCGCACTCGATCCCACCACTCGTCTGGTCGATCAGCTCGCGCCGGCTCTCACCCGCGCCACCTCGCCGATCTGGATGGACACCTCCACCGGCTCCGAGTGCTCGGAAATCGCCGCCGCACTCGGTGGAAACGACGAGGTCTGCCGCAGGTCCGGCTCGGTCGCCATCGAGCGGTTCACCGGCTCCCAGATCCGCCGCTTTTTCAAAACCGACCCAGCCGCCTACCAAAGCACCGCCATCATTCACCTCGTCTCCTCCTTCATCGGCTCCACCCTCGCCGGCAAGGACATCGCCATCGACCACGGCGACGGCGCGGGCATGAATCTGCTCAATCTCCACTCGCTCGATTGGGACGCCGACCTCCTCGACGCTACCGCGCCGAATTTGCGTGAGAAGCTTCCCCTCGTCGGGCCCTCGGCCACCCCCGCCGGACCGGTCTCCGGATACTTCGTCTCGAAATACGGCTTCACCGAAACCTGTGAAGTCGTTCTTTCCACCGGCGACAACCCCTCGTCGCTCGTCGGCATGGGTGCCACCAAGCCCGGCACCTTCGTCATCTCGCTCGGCACCAGCGACACCTTCTTCGCCGCCATGTCCGATGCCGTCACCGATCCCAACGGCTTCGGTCACGTCTTCGGCAATCCCGCCGGAGGCTTCATGTCGCTGATCTGCTTCCGCAATGGTTCGCTCGCCCGCGAAGCGCTGCGCGATCAACTCAAGCTCGCGTGGAGCGACTTCGACGCGGAAGGCCTCGCCACCACGTCCGCCGGCAACGAAGGCCGCGTGATGCTTCCCTTCTTCGGTCCCGAGATCACCCCCCGCCACGACTTCAATGGGCCCGTCCGCAACTTTCCCGAGGACGCTCCGCCCGCGGTCCAGGTCCGCGCCCTGCTGGAGGGACAGTTTCTCAACATGCGCCTCCACTCGCAGTGGCTCGGCGAAAAACCGACCCTCATCCGGCTGACCGGCGGAGCGTCGCAAAACCACGGCATCGCCCAACTCATCGCCAACATCTTCCAAGCTCCCGTCGAACGCTTTGCCGTCGCCAACGGAGCCGCCCTCGGGGCCGCCATCCGCGCCGCCCACGCCTGCGGCGAAAACCTCGCCCAGCTCACCTCTTCCTTCTGCCAGCCTGCTCCCGGCTCCCGCCTTGAGCCGGACCCCCAGCTCGCTGCCACCTACGATTCGGCGCTCGCTCTTTACCAGACCCTGCTCGCCGAGCACCGATCATCCGGCACTCCGCCACCGGCGGGATGAACTATCTCGCCCACCTCTACCTCGCCGAGGATCATGCCGCCTCGCGCATCGGCAACCTCTTGGGCGACTTCCTCACCGGTCGGCCGGAAACCCTTGAGCTTCCGCCACCCGTGGTTGCCGGCATCGTGAGGCATCGGACGGTCGACCGTTTCACTGATGACCACCCCGTCGTCGTCCGAAGCCGCCGGCTCTTCACCGGCCCGCGCCGACGCTTTGCCAACGCGATCCTCGACATCGGCTTCGACCATTTCCTCGCGTCCGCCTGGACGGATCTCCATCCGCTTCCCCTCCGGAGTTTCCTCGACCGCTTCTACGACGATCTCCGTACCCACCGGGCTTGGCTGCCGCCGGAAATCGCCGACAACCTCGACGAGCGGATCGCCGACGACTGGCTCGGCCACTACGGAACCCTTGAAGGTTTGCAGGAGGTCTTCAACCGCGTCGCCCGCCGCCGCCCGGCCTGCGCCTCCATTGCGACCGCTCTGGAGGACTTCCGGCCTCATCGTGACGAGCTGGAAACCGCCTTCTTCTCGCTCCTTCCCGACTTACGGGCCTATCTCAAGCATCTCGGCCCCGAATAGCCTGATAGTGGCATGACCGTCTCGGTCATGAACGGAAACGCCGGAGTCGCCTTGCAGGCGGTGAAAACCTGAAGAAATGGAAGCCGCTGCCATCTTTCATGACCGGGACGGTCATGCCACTGGCAGGCAGGACGAGACTTCATGCAAAACCTTCACCGCCTGCCATGCCGCCGCGACGTCGTGCACCCGCACCATCTGCGCACCCCGCCGCATCGCGACCGAAATGCACGCCACCGTCCCGGCATCACGCTCGGTCGGCTCCGGGAGATCGAGCACTTCTCCAATCACCGTCTTCCGACTCACCGGCACCAGCACCGGCCGGCCGAAACGTTGCAAGCGCTCCAGCCCGCAATACACCGCCAGATTGTCGTCCCGCTGCTTCGCGAAATCAATGCCGGGATCGATGATCACCCGCGCCAACTCCAGGCCTGCCTTTGCCGCGAGATCCAGTTTCTCCTCAAAGAACCGTTCCATCGCACCCATCACATCGTCCCATTGCTGATGCGTGTGCGGCACCTTCGGCTCGCCCACGGTATGCATCACCAGCAGTGACGCTCCGCGCTCCGCGCAGAGCCGAACATTGCGATCGTCCGGCATGCCGCCCATGTCGTTGATCAGTTCCACGCCGAGCGGCAGCACGGCTCCCACCACCTCCGGCCGCCAGGTGTTCGCGGAAACCACCGGCGGCCAGATCTGCACGGAGTCCTTCGGCACAGCCCCGGCCACCGTTTCCGGCCAGCGACCGAGAAACTCCGTGAAACGTCGTACTTCCTCCGCCACCGCCACCACCCCGCGGTTGGTGCGCGCGCTTTCCGCACCGATGTCGACCACGTCCGCCCCGGCTTCCACCGCGGCCTTCGCCTTCGCCAGCGCGGCATCGATATCGAGCGTGCCGTCACCGGAAAACGAGTCGTCATTGACGTTCACGATCCCCATCACCAGCGGGCGGCGGGGAAAGCGGATCTCCCGGTGCGGCAGCTTCCAGATCACTCGTCGAAGTGCTCTTCCAGCCAGTCGTGCAGCGCATCGACCACCTGAGCGTGGGTTTCCTCGCTGAACATGTGGCCGACGCCCTCGATACGGACGAGGTGCTTCGGGTCCACCGCCGCCTCATAGGCGTCCTCGCTGTCCGACATCGGCACCACGTCATCGTCGGTGCCATGGATCATCAGGTAGGGAGCCTCGATCTGCTCGATCTCCAGCAGCAGGTCGCCGATAAGTTCGAGATCGCGCACGAAATCCGATGACAGCGGACAATCCTTCTCATCCCACATGCAGCCCTCGTCCGGCGTCACGTCCCCGAACTCCCGCTCGACGAATTCCGCCGTCTGTATCATGCCCGCGAGCGTCGCCAGCACCTTGATCCGCGGCTCCGCGGCGGCTGTCATGACGCCCACCGCGCCACCCATGCTATGCCCGATGTAGGCCAGCTCGAGATCCTCCGGCAGCAGCGTGATCACGTCCGCCAGGTCCTCGCATTCCTTGGTGATGTTCGACTCGCGGAAGTCACCCTCCGACTTGCCGTTGCCAGAAAACGAAAGCCTCAGACACGGCCAGCCTTTCGCGGCCAGGCCATCGGCCACCGCCTTCAGCAACGGCCGGTCCTTGTCGGCGGTGACACCGTGACCGATGAGCACCAGTTTCCCTTCCTGACTGCCAGGGTGGAATGCCGTGTCGAGCTTCTCTCCCTGCCTGTTTTTGAAATCCATCCCGTCAATCATTGCTACGTCCGGGGAAAGTGAGTTCCGCCACGGCGCTTTTGTCGAGTTCGCCGCGACCGAGATCGATCAATTTCCGATATTGTGCTTCAGTCGCCTGCGAAAGCGGCACCTCCACGCCCGCACCCTCCGCCAGCGAATTGGCGATGCCGCTGTCCTTCGCCGCATGGGACGCGGAGAAATAGCAGTCGTGTTCGCGAGCGATCATGTCGTCGCCATCCGTCTCCAGCACCCGCGAGTTCGCGCCGGTCTGCGAGAAAACCTCCTTCAGCATCGCGGTATCGAGTCCCAACGCTTCGCCCAGCCCCAAGCCCTCGGCAAGTCCGGCGGTATTGATGTTCATCACCATATTGACCAGCGCCTTCACCTTCGCCGCCGATCCCGTGGGACCGACGTATCGTAGCGACTTCGAAAGATCCTTCAGCAGCGGTTCCACCTGCTCGAAGCACTCCTTCTCTCCACCGACCATCAGATAAAGCGTGCCCTCGCGCGCCTGCGGAATGCTCGAGGCCATGCAGGCTTCCAGCGACTTCGCGCCAGCTGCCCCGCATGCCTTTCCAACCTCCTCATGCACCGCAGGGCTGACCGTCGCACAGTTGATGAAAACCTTGCCGCCCGCTGCGGCCAGCAGCGCATCCTCGGCGAAGATCGCCCGCATCGCCGCATCGTCCGTGACCACCGTGACGATCACATCCGCTTCCCGCGTCACCTCCGCCAGCGAGCCCGCCGCCGTGGCTCCCAGCTCGCCTGCGATTTCCCGCGCGAGGTCCGGCACCACATCGAACACAACGCTGACCGCATGCCCGCACTCCTTCATCCGGCGCGCCATGTTCGCGCCCATTCTTCCGAGTCCGACGACTCCGATTCGTTCCTTCTGCATCGCGCCAAAACCCTGCGCCTCATCCGCGCGCTTTGTCCACGAAAACGCGGCGGGCCGGTCACTCGATCACTCGGCATTTTCGCGCGACCTCATCCCATGAGAAGTCCTCGCGCAACATCCTCGCCAGCCACGGGTCGGCAGCGGACAGATGCTTCGCCTCCGCGAACTTTTCCGGCCGTGTCACGCGCGTGAAAAGCACACGGTGACAATCCGCACGCGGGACCGACTTCACACCGTAGCCTCCCGGCTGATTGCTCGACCAGAACCGCACGGACCCCGCATCGCACCCGAGGTAAACGACATGATGACCGCGCTCGCGCCCGCCGATCTCGTCTGTCCACCAGATCTTGAGGAAATCACCCGGCCGGGCCTTCTCCCAATCCGTGAAATTCACTCCCGCGCCGAGGTCCGCCACCAGCTTGGCCGCCCCGGGTCCGTTGGCATTCCAGCGCCCGAAAACACCGTGTCCGTCCTGGTGATCCATCACCGGCAGCAGCTCGGGCGAACCGTGATCGAGCGCCTCGAGTAATACCAGATACGTCGCCCCCGAGCAGAAGCTCGGTTTCGCACGATCAGCATTCACCCGGACCGCGCCTTCCGTCACCCGACATGCTTCCGGCAGCAGGTTCTTCGTCGCATCGCTCCCATCATATCCGCCTCCGGAAGGCATCGTTCGCACCGCCGTAAGCACCTTCGCGTTGAAATCCACATCCTCTCCCGCCGCCACGTTCGCGCAGCCAGCCGCGAGGACCGCAAAAGAAAGGACCGCCATCAACCTCACCATCATGCCGGGATCAAAGCCACGCTGCCGGAACTTCGCGAGCGAATTGGAACGCGGGCTTCAGCTCGCTCGACCGATCGGGCGAGCTGAAGCTCGCGTGCCAATACCCGAGAGAAGGCGACGCACTTCCCGCTTTCCACCACAGCCGGCGATTCGTTTGGATGGTCGCCTCATGAAACTCGAAACGATCTGCCTCCACGGCGGCCACACCCCCGACGCCGTCACCAACTCCCGCGCCGTGCCCGTCTACCGCACCGCTTCCTACGTCTTCAATAGTACCGAACACGCCGCCAATCTCTTCGCCCTGCGCGAACTCGGGAATGTCTACACCCGCCTGATGAACCCGACGACCGACGTGCTTGAGAAGCGCGTCGCGCTGCTCGAAGGCTCACACGAAATGGCCGGACTCGGTCACGCTTCCGGCACCGCCGCCATCTTCAACTCCATCGTCAACCTCGCCGAGGCGGGCGACAACATCGTCTCCGCCCGCAACCTCTACGGCGGCACCTACACGCAGTTCAACGACATCCTGCCGAAGCTCGGTATCGAGGTGAAACTCATCGATTCCACCGATCCGGAGAACTTCGCGAAAGCGATCGATGGCAAAACCCGCGCGCTGTTCTGCGAAACGGTTTCCAATCCCGCGCTGGAGATCTCCGATCTGGACGCCATCGGCGACATCGCCAAGGCGCATGGCATCCCGCTGATCGTCGACTCCACCTTCTCCACGCCCTTCCTCACCCGCCCGCTCGACCACGGCGCGGACGTCGTCGTCCACTCGCTGACCAAATGGTTCGGCGGCCACGGTACCGCGATCGGCGGGATCGTCGTCGATTCCGGACGCTTCAACTGGGCCGGCGGAAAGCATCCACTCTACGACCAGGCCGATAGTTCCTACCATGGGCTGCGCTGGGGCCACGACCTGCCCGACCCTCTCGCCCCCCTCGCCTACATCCTGCGCATGCGCACCGTGCCGCTGCGGAACCTCGGGGCCTGCATTTCTCCTGACAACTCGTGGTTCCTGCTCCAGGGGATCGAGACTCTGCCGCTGCGGATGGAGCGCCACTGCCAGAACGCTCTCGTCGTCGCCCGGCACCTCAAGGACCACCCGAAAGTCGAGTGGGTGCGCTTTCCCGGCCTGGAGGACGATCCGGAATTCGAGCGGAACCAGAAGTATCTCAAGGGCATGGGCGGCTCGATGGTGGTCTTCGGCATCAAGGGCGGCGCGGACGCCGGGAAAAAGTTCATCGAATCGCTTGGGCTCTTCTCGCACCTCGCCAACGTCGGCGATGCCAAGAGCCTGGCCATTCATCCCGCCACCACGACCCACAGCCAGCTCGGCGAGGAACAACAGAAGGCCGCCGGCATCCCGCCCGAAATGATCCGCCTCTCCGTCGGCCTTGAGCACATCGACGACATCCTCGCCGACCTCGATCAGGCGCTGGGCTGAGGCATTGAGGGTGGGAGAACCACTCGCCGCCCCAAAATGGCGGTTGCGATCAACCCTGCACGTTGACACGTGCAACCTCCTTTGCCCCGAAGGGGCATCGGACATTAGCCGGTGGCGCAAGCCACCGGTTTTTCGTTCGCGGGAACACCCCGCCCCGGAGGGATTGTGGATCCGAGTCATCACAGAAAGCGCTCATCGTATGTCACCCCGCTCCGCCCCAGCAGCTCGACATACTCCTCTTGGAAACTCCGCTTCCGATGATGCTCCTCCTGACGTGCGATGTATCCCTTCACCGCATCGCGCTGCGACGGACTCACCGTGAACGCCCCATAACCCTCCTGCCACATGAACCCCGGATCACCGATTTCCTCATGAATCCATCGCGAGGAAACCGATTTCACATCCCGGACCAAATCCGCAAGGCATGCGGTGGCGCGAATCCCAAGGAGCAGGTGGACATGATCGCCCACGCCTCCGATGGCCTCCGGAACCGCTCCCGAGGTTTTCACCACCCCGCCCATGAATCCACGAAGCCGCTCCCGCCACTCGGATGCGATTCGATCAACCCGGTCCTTGGTCGAGAAAACCACGTGGATATGAAGGGAGAGATGCGTTGATGGCATGGCGATTTCCAACACCCCTCCGGGGCGCAGGTTGGATCTATCAGATTCCGGTGGCTCGCGCCACCGGCTAATGTCCGAAGCCCCTCCGGGGCCCGAGCCCGAAACTCGATGGTCCACCTCAGATCCCGGCACTCCTCGCCAGCCCTCTCCTCTCCCTAATTTGCAGGATGATCAGAATGAAAAATGACAGCATCATCAGACCGAAGGAGAGGATCAGCCCTTCAAGCAGGGTGGTGAGAAATGCCTCTTGGGGCCTCATTCGCTCAGAGCCCATCTCCTGAAAAAAGGGAACTCCCATCAATCCAAAGGCCGACTGCAACAGACTTACCGCCAACATTCCCGCCCAGAAGTCAGGGAGCACAAAGAACGCCCCCGGAATCAAACCCACCACGACGCTCGCCCCACTCAACCACATCCGAATCTTCGTCCCCAATGCCAACGCCCGCGATGTGAGGCTGCTTTGATCGGGAAACAGGGCGGGCATCGAAGTGACCACCGAATAGCCGATCACGAAGCAAAAAACCGCCAGTAGCATCGCCATGATTGCCGCCGGTGATTGCCAGAGGTCCAACAGGATCAATGCGATCCCGAAACTCGGCAGCGTATTGATCGCACAATGCTTCGCCCAGTATCGGATTTGTCCCGGCCATCTCTGCAGATCAATCATCATCACGGCCGACAACAACCCTCCGCGATGAAGCTCGAATGAAGCCAGCACGAAATTCCACTCCATCAAACACCACCCAATTCCGTCCATCCTGCCCCTCCTTCCCTGAGGGCTCGATACACCCTCCCCTGAATGGGCATCCATGAGCACGAAAAAAGCGGACCGGTCTCCCGATCCGCTTTCTTGGTGGAATCTATCGACTCAATGCTCGCGGCAGAACTGCTCGAAGCGCGTCAGGCCCTCGTTGAGGACGTCGAGCGTGGTGCAGTAGCTCAGGCGGATGCCGTCGTCGTAGCCGAAGGCGATGCCCGGGACCGCGGCGACCTTGTAACGCGAGATCAGCTTGTCACAGAGGTTCTGCGACTTGATCCCGAGCTGGCCGGTGTAGACGAAGAAGTAGAACGCACCTTCAGGCTCGATCACGCGGACGTTGTGAATGTTCTTCAGCCGCTGGAAGACGAACTGACGGCGGACATCGTACTCGGCGCGCAGGTCATCGAGGAAAGCCTGATCACCCTGGAGCGCGGCAACGCCGGCATACTGGGCGAACGAGGTGGCGTTGGAGACCGTGTGGTTCTGGATCTTGTCGATCGCCTCGGCGATCGGAGCCGGGGCGGCGGTGTAGCCGAGACGCCAGCCGGTCATCGAATAGGCCTTCGAGAAGCCATTCACGGTCACCGTCAGGTTGTAGAGATCCTCACTGAGGGAAGCGATCGAGATGTGCTTCGCCTCACCATAGACGAGTTTTTCGTAGATCTCGTCGGAGAGGATCACGATGTCCTCGGAAAGCGCCACTTCACCGATGGCTTCGAGTTCGTCCTTGGTATAGACCGCGCCGGTGGGATTCGAAGGTGAGTTGAGAATCACCATCTTGGTCGCCGGAGTCATGGCTGCCTCGAACTGCTCGGCGGTCAGCTTCCAGCCGTCGGATTCCTTGGTTTCCACGATGACCGGCTTGCCGCCAGCCAGACGCACCATTTCCGGATAGGAAACCCAGTAGGGCGAGGGAATGATGACCTCGTCACCTTCTTCGACGATCGCGAGGATGGCGTTGAAGCAAGCCATCTTGGCACCCGCGGTCACGCAGATCTGCTTGGCTTCGTAGTCGAGACCGTTCTCGTCGGCCAGCTTGGTGACGAGCGCCTCGCGGAGTTCCGGGATGCCACCGGAGGGCGTGTATTTGGTGCGGCCTTCCTGCAGCGCGACCATGGCGGCCGCCTTGATGTGATCGGGAGTGTCGATCTCCGGCTCGCCACCGGCGAGACCGTAGACTTCTTCGCCACGGGCGGCCATGGCCTTGGCTTGATTCGTCACCGCCAGGGTGAGCGAGGGGTTCACCTGGAGAATACGGGATGAGATGGAGTCCATAAAAAGCGCGCGGATGGATTTGAATCGCCGCCCGGCGGGCGACATCGCGTGCTTTTGTCACCCCTCCCGGCGGAACGGGGCGGCTTTTCTGACCGTCCCCCGCGCCCGGCGCAAGTGAAATGCTCTCAATGAGGTGTCAGCCTTCCAAATCGTGCATCCAGCCACCCTTGGCGGTCACCCACTTGCCCTTCTTCACCACCTTCGGAAACCCGAGCCCATGCTTGGCCGCCGCCTCGAACACGTCCCACGCCTGCGCCGCCAGGATGCCGGAAAGCACCAGATCACCGCGCGGGGCCAGGGTCTTCGCGATCACCGGAAATGCCTCGATCAACACCTTCGAAAAGATGTTCGCCAGCACCACGTCGTAGGTCCTGCCCGGCGTCCATTTCAGGATGTCCACTTCGGCCGCCTCAATTCCCGCGGTCTCGTTGCGACGGGCATTCCGTTCCGTCACCTGCACTGCGAAGGGGTCATAATCACAGGCAAAGGTCTCACCCGCGCCCAGCTTCTTCGCCACGATCGCCAACACGCCCGTGCCGCAGCCCAGATCCGCGCAAGTCCATCCCGGGGGCCGTTTTTCCGCGATGTCCACGAGGAAGCGCAGGCAGGTCGAAGTCGTCGCGTGATCGCCCGTGCCAAAGGCCATCTCCGGCGGAATCGAGATCACCTCGCGGCCCTCGAAGGTTTCCCGCATCGCCGCTAGATCCTCCGGCCGGTCTTGCTGCGTGACCACGAAACGATCGCGGATCTTCAACGGCGCGGGGATCGCGTACGGCTTCTGCCAATCGGCGTTCTTCAGTTCACGGACCCGTCCGCCGAAACGCTCGCGGATGGCCTCGGCGTCCTTTTCAGATTCGCAGAAAACCTCCACCCGCAGGGATTTGCCGCCCTTCAGGACATGCACCACCAGGTTCGGATTGCCGTGGAAGCGCTCTTCCCAAGCATCCATCCATTGCACTCCCGAGAGCTTTTCCCAAACCCACATCACGTCCCTGTTAGTCAAAACGCTCATCAAATCCAAGATCGTTTGCCCCGTACGACGGGAAAAAGCGAGGGGCCGCCAGCTTCAAACTGACGGCCCCTCATTGGAGCGGGTGATGAGATTCGAACTCACGACATCAACCTTGGCAAGGTTGCGCTCTACCCCTGAGCTACACCCGCGTTGCGTTGCGGCGAACGCGTGCGCGGTTTCTACATGCCAGCCGCGCCCGGGCAAGAGATTTTTGAAAAGATTTTCCACCCGGGATCGAAGCCGCAGGGAGTCCTCGCAGGATGGACGGGATATGGAGGACGAACGGGATGAAGTCCGAGGTTTTCCAGTGGAAGTCGCCGCAACTACGGGCCGGGCGACTCCGATTTCATGTAGTCCAGCCGCTCCGCCGCCCGCTCGCGCAGGTCGGCATCACCGATCATTCCCAGCATTTGCTCCGCCTCCGACGGGTCACGGGTGGCGATCGAGGGAAGCAGCCCCGCCAGCATGGCGTCCCGCTGCGGTGAGGGTGCCTCGCCCTCGAACCAGCCACGCGCGGTGTCCGGATATTTCTGATGCCACGATGACATCGCGTGGCGAAGGGCGCTCGGCACTTCATGCGAGTCGGCATGCCGCCCCATCCACCACTCCAGCGCAGGACCATCGTATTCGCGGTAGATCGCCGCGCCCACCGCCTTTGCTTCCAGAGCGGCGCGTTTCTCTGCGGGAAAATTGGCACTCTCCAGGTAATCCTTCAGTTCGTAGAGATAGGTCAGCATCCCCATCGCATCGTCCTGCGACCAATGCCTCAGCATTTCGTTATTCAGGGTCGCATGATCCTCCGGGGCACCCGTCGTCTTGACGAACTCCACCAATCGCTCCCGCAAGCCCGGATCCATCAGAGCCGAATAGGCCCAGTTCGTCAGCACGCTCTGCCGCGTCCTCAGCCAAGCCTCACCTCCCCGGTGATCATCACTCGGAAGCTTCAGAAGTTCGCTTGTCGCCAAGTCAAAATCCCTCTCCAGAATCGCACGCAGAGCACGAGCCCGCATTTGATCGCGGCTATTCTCCATCTCCAGCGGACAATTCTCCGAATCCAGCCATTCGAGCGCCCTGGTTGGTTCCTCCATCGCCCACTCGGCGAACACACTCGCCGCCCGGCCCGGCACATCCGACGTCGCCGCGAAAGCCGCCGCCGGATCGCGCCTCACCCACTCAAGCAGGACCAGGTTCAGCAACGGATCCCACGGCTCCGCGATGCGGACTTTCAGCTCGCGGAAAAGGTCCTTCAACTCTGCCGGCTCCAAGCCCTCCAGAATCGCTTGGGCGCGCATCCTCCTGTCCCAATCGGGACCATAGCCGCCGCTCCCTCCCAGCAGCTCTTCAAGTTCGTCCGCCACCTCCGTCATCGACAACTCGGCTTTTCCGCCCGTCGTGACCCGAGGACGGGGCGGCACGAGGAAATGGTCCTCGTTGGCATTAATGCTCGTGATCGAACCTTGCAGCCAACCCGCACGAGCCGCGCGTTTGCCCGTTTCGTTTCCCAGCCATGCCAAGCCGACGAACGTCACTGCGAGCAAACTTCCCACGATGATCGATTTAGCGTGATTCATGATCCGAGGTGGAGGTTTGGAGAAAGGTCGCCATGTCGGACGGAAGCGTGTTCAGCCATTCCCCGACTGCCTGTGGATCCTTGCGCTGCCAAGCGGCGAAATGTTTCAACAGCGAGGTTTGCTCGGGAAAAGCATGGTCAGGATCAGGCATCCAGCCTCCCCTCAGGAAGCGGTCCGTCTGGCTGCGTGCCAGGCCGGAAATCAGTTCACCATCTCCGCGCGACTCCGCCCAAGCGATCGCGGCATCCGGCCATTCCATCGCCGAAGAGCGGTAGTAAGCCGCCTTTTCCTCAGCCGATCCGTTCGCCGCCACCTCGTCGAGCGGTTCCGCCTCAAAGGAGAGGTCGCCCCTCTGCCCCTCGATGTATTTTCGATACCGCGCCCAGGAATCCCGGAAATACGCGATCTTCCCCTCATCCGCGCCCACCGCTGCCAACTCGGAGGCCAGGTTTTCGACCTCGCCGGCATCCAAGCCCGGGCTTCGCGACAGGTGCGCCAGCCAAGCCCCCCGGCCGTCCAGTAGATCCTCATCGTCAGCCAAGGCAGTAAGGAACGCCTTTCTCGCCGATTCGTCCTTCCCAGAGCGGTTGGCGAGTTCTGAAAGAACGGCGGGAACGGCTTCGGGAAACTCCGCCCGAGCTTTCGCCAGCGCGCTGCCAGCATTGATCCGGCACCACTCCCTCGCGGAGAGGGTTCCAACCGTGCGTTTGATGCGTGAGTCCTCAGCAAGCGAAGCCCAACGCCGCATCGCATCGGGATCGGTGTCTGCCCAAGCTGCGAGAACGCAGTCTTGCAACCGATAGCTGAACTCCTGATCACCTTCCGTAAGCCGTTCCATCGCGAGATCCGGCACCAGCTCACCCCAGCGGTAGCACAGCATCTGCGCCAACAGGTCATTCACCGGACGTTCCTGATTCGCCGTGAGCAGATCCTCCAGCAACTCTTTCACCTCTCTCTCCGACAGGACACGCACGATGTTCCACAAGGCTGCGGTTTCCCGCGCACTCAGCCGCTTCCCCCCAATCGCCTGCCGCAACTCCTCCAGTTCCTCACGACCCTCCCGTTCGTGCGCAGGGGTCGTCATCCGCCGCACCACCTCCCGCACCGGGTTTCGCGGCTTCCCCGCTCCATCCATCACGCGCCGTTCCCCGTGGTAACCCCACCAGAACGCAAGGCAGGGCACCGCCACGCCTGCCAACACGATCCATCGCTTCTTTTTCCCCATCTCGACTTGGCTATCAAATCGAGAAACCCGCCGCCAAGCCATCTTCTCACTTGAAACTTCGAACTTGAAACTCGGAACTCCCCCCGTGTCCGACAAGCTCGCCGAAATCATCGCCACCAAGCGCCAGGAAGTCGAAGCCCTCCTGCCCCGTGCCGGTCACCTCCGCGCCGCCGCCCTGCAGCGCAACGATTTCCGTGGCTTCCGCGCCGCGCTCGACCGCGGCCCGGACCAGCTCGGAGTGATCGCCGAAGTGAAGAAGGCGTCCCCATCCGCCGGGATCATCGATCCCAACTTCGATCCCATTCGCCAGGCCAGCATGTATCTCGACGGCGGCGCGTCCTGCCTCTCGATCCTTACCGACGAGAAATACTTCCAGGGATCGCTCAGCTACCTCACCAAGATTTCCGAATTCTCCGAAGCCCCCCTGCTGCGCAAGGACTTCACCATCCACCCCCTCCAGATCCACGAAGCCGTCGTTTCCGGAGCCGACGCCATCCTGCTCATCGTCGCCGCGCTCGACGACGACAACCTCAAGCGCCTCTATCACGAGGCGAAAGACTTCCAGCTCGATGTCCTGGTCGAAGTCCACGACCTCCCGGAAATGGAGCGTGCTCTTGAACTCGGTGCCGACCTGATCGGCATCAACAACCGCAACCTCAAGACCTTCACCACCGACCTCGCCATCACCGAGCAGCTGGCCGACGAAGTTCCTGCGGAAACCCTGCTCGTCTCCGAGTCCGGCCTCAAAACCCTTGAAGACGCCCAACGCGTCCTCGACGCCGGTGCCAACGCCGTCCTCATCGGCGAGTCCCTCATGCGCGCCCACAACCCCGCCGACGCCATCCGCGCCTACCTCGCGCTGGAGTCCGTGGCACAGGATTGACCACCTTCTTTAGAACGCGGTGATTCATCACCGCAGTCTAAATGCTCCACTCCCGGGACCGCCGTTTTCTCCGTCCCTCGGCGAGAACCCCGGTCGATGGCTCACATCGGAAACTCGTTCAGCATTCTCGTCGCCTCGTCGAACTGCTGCGCGAAGGCGACGAACGTCCGGTACGCGACCCAGCAGAAGCCCACGATGCCCGACGTCAGGACGACCTTCCAAACCCAATGCATCCGCGGGTGCATCCAGATCGACGGCAAGGCGAAGGGCGGCACGGTAATCAGCGTCAGCACGATGAACGAGGTCTTCAGATACCATGGCAGCGGATTTCCTCCCGCCCTCTGCGGCAGCCCGGGTGGCATCGAAGAAACCGGCCGCTTCGACTCATCGAGGAACTCGAAGCAGTGTTTGCACTTGATCGCCTCATCCTGGATCTCTTCCGCACAATAGGGACACTTCTTCATGGCGACGGCTTCGCGAAAACCCTGACGAGCCTCCTGTCGGATGACCAAGGAATTCTCAGACGCGAATACGGAACCGCCCCCGCTCCGGAGGCTTCATGACGAAAAAACCTGATTTTCTCCGTTGACTCGATCTCATTTATTGCGACTCAGTCGCAACAGATGAACGACACATCGTCTCCCACCGAGCCCTTCCGTTTTCCTCGCTTCCAGCGTGAATCCCTCGCCTTCACCGGCACGGTCGTTTCCCTAGGTTCTCTGGCCTATCCGGCGCTCGCCGAGGAAGCCCCCCGGGAAACCGCCGAGCAGAAGGAACTCGATCGTTTGGTCGTCGAGGCCGAGGACGATACGCTCTACAAGCCCGAGCGCCTCGCCTCGCCGAAATTCCAGCAACCCCTCGTCGACATTCCTCAAACCGTTGCGGTCATTCCCAAGGAAGTCATCCGCGAGCAGAACGCCACTTCGCTGCGCGACGTCCTGCGCAACACCCCGGGCATCAGCATTCAGGCCGGCGAAGGCGGCGTGCCGCCGGGTGACAACCTTTCCATCCGCGGCTTCAACGCCCAGAGCGACCTCTTCGTCGACGGCATCCGCGATTTCGGCGGCTACTCCCGCGATCCTTTCAATCTCGAACAGGTCGAAGTCGCCAAAGGCCCCGCATCCACCAACGCAGGCCGCGGTTCCACCGGCGGCTCGGTCAATCTCGTCAGCAAAAAGCCGCGCGACGAACGGTTCTACGACCTGATGCTCGGCGGCGGGACGGACCACTACTACCGCGGCACGTTCGACATGAACCAGACGCTGCCTGGCATCGATGGAGCCGCGTTCCGCCTGAATCTGATGTACCACAATGCGGACGCCCCCGGCCGCGACATCGTCACCGAGGAACGCTGGGGCGTCGCGCCCTCCATCACCTTCGGCCTCGGCAGCGACACCCGCTTCACCGCCAGCTACTTCTACCTCGGCTCCGAGGGTATCCCCGACTACGGCATCCCTTGGGTCGCCTCACCCAACACGGTGATTCCCTGGGCGGAAAACCAACCTGCTCCGGTGAGCTACAGCAACTTCTACGGCCTCGCCTCGCGCGACTACCTGAAGAACGACACCCACCTCTTCACCACCGAGCTGGAGCACGATTTCTCCGAATCGCTGCGCCTGCGGAACATCACCCGCTACGGCCGCACCAGCACCGACCTCAGCGTCACCGCTCCCCGCTTCACCGACATCGATCCCGGCACCCCGGGCAACCAGTACGGCACGGTGATCCGCCGCACCGACTGGAAAAACCGCGATCAGGAGGACACCATCCTGGCCAACCAGACCGACCTCAACATCGACTTCGAGACCGGCACGGTCCGTCACCAGCTTGTCACCGGCTTCGAGTTCTCCCACGAACGTTCGAAGAACTACAACCGCATTGACGCCAACCCGGCGGCCGCTCCGACCACCGACCTTTACGCGCCGAACCCCTACGATCCCTACCAAGCGATCATCGTTCGCGACGGCACCTTCAGCAGCGCCGACGCCACCACCTTCAGCGCCTACCTGTTCGATACCATCGAGTTCGGCGAACACTGGCAGTTCGATGGCGGCGTGCGCTACGACCACCACGACGCCAGCTACCGCGATGCCACGGTGGCCGAGCTGCAGAAGACCAGCACCGGCTTCAGCTACCGCGGCGCGGTGACCTGGAAGCCCTGTGAGGAAGGCAGCGTCTATCTCGGCTACGGCACCTCGTTCGATCCCTCGTCAAGCAGCCCGTCCCAGCGCGTCCGCGGCAACGCCGCCGGCATCAGCTCCTTCCTCACCGATCCCGAGGAAAGTGAAACGGTCGAACTCGGCACCAAGTGGAACCTCTTCGGCGACCGCTTGCTGGCCTCCGCCTCGGTGTTCCGCACCGACAAGACCAACGCCCGCACCACCGACCCCGTTACGGGAAACACCGTACTCACCGGCGACCAGCGGGTCCAGGGGCTTGAACTCGGTGCCAGCGGATCGGTCACCGACTGGTGGCGGCTCATCGGCGGCTACGTCTACCTCGATAGCGAAGTCCGCTCCTCCGGCAACCCGGCGGAAATCGGCAACGAACTCAGCAACACGCCCGAGCACTCGTTCAGCCTGTGGAACGTCTTCACCTTCGGCGATTTCCAGACCGGCATCGGCACCTACTTCGTGGACAGCCGCTACAGCAACAACTCGAACTCCCGCCAAGCTCCGTCCTACTGGCTCGTCGATGCCATGTTCGGCTGGCAGGCCACGGAAAACGTTTCGTTGCAGCTCAACCTGAACAACCTCTTCGACGAGGATTACATCGACCGCGTCGGCGGCGGTCACGCCATCCCCGGTGCCGGCCGTTCCGCCGTCCTCAGCACCCGCTTCACCTTCTGAGCCGCCATGCTGCTGACCATCCCCAACGTCCTTACGCCCGAGCAAGTCAAGGAAGCCCGCTCTATCCTCGACTCCACGGAGTGGGTCGAGGGAAAGGTCACCGCCGGCTCCCAGGCCCTGAGGGCCAAGGACAACATGCAGCTTCCGCAGGACAATCCCGCCGCCCGCAAGGTCGGCGGGATGATCCTCGACGCGCTCGGCAGGAACCCGCTGTTCCTCTCCGCCGCTCTGCCGAAAACGGTCATGCCGCCGATGTTCAACCGCTACTCCGGTGGCCAACAGTTCGGCACCCACGTGGACAACGCCATCCGGCAGATCCACGGCCAGACCACCCAGATCCGCACCGACATTTCCACCACGCTCTTCTTTTCCGAGCCCGAGGAATACGATGGCGGCGAACTCTGCGTAGAGGACACCTACGGCGTGCAAAAGGTGAAGCTGCCCGCAGGGCACATGGTGCTCTATCCTTCCACGAGCCTCCACCACGTCACCCCCGTGACGCGCGGGGCGCGGGTTTGCTCGTTCTTCTGGACGCAGAGCATGATCCGCTCCGACGAGCAACGCACGCTGCTCTTCGACCTTGATCTCGCCATCCAGCGCATCAGCGGCGACCTCGCCGGCCACCAGGCCGCCGAGCAAAGCGCCGTGCAGCTCACCGGCGTCTATCACAATCTCCTCCGCCAGTGGGCGGAACTCTGATCTTTGGTTGCTGCCCGGAAACGGGATTCGAGAGGCGGGCGGAGGCATCCGCCCGCCTCTTTGATTGACGTGGCGGCGGATTGCACCCGCCATGCCGATCACTCTTTCCGCTGCAACCTCGCCAGCCGTTCATCCGCCGTACGCAAGCTGCGGGTGATCGCGAGTTCCTTCTCCCCCCGCTCTCCGGCCACGCCACGCTCCATGCTCTCGCGCAGCGCGGTCGCCACAGCCTCGACCGCCGCCGCTTGGAAAAAAGGATCGTCCACCGGCGCACCGGGCGAGACCTCGGGATCGAGGCTTTCCAAGATAAACTCGGCCAGGAACTGCGGCTGGCAGATGCGATACACTCTCAGACCGACAACGAAGAGGTCGCGAGCAACGTCGCGCATCGTACCCACACCGGCCACCTCCCAGCCACGGGCGAGTTCCAGCCCCGCCTCGACGAGGTCCGTCGTTTCCGCAATCCAATCGCCGCCGTCATCCATCGCCCCCGGGCGCTCGCAGAGAGCCCGCGCACGGGCATGCCGCGCTTTCACCGCGACCTCTGCGGCCTCCGGTGACTGACGCTCCAGCGGAACAACCTCCGCCAGCACCTCGCACGGATCATCGCCGCGATGCAGCCTGGCGGCGGCACGCGTGACCCGAGCCCGCTCATCGCCCTTTCCTTCGAGCCATCGGATCGCCCGTCCGAACGATTCACCCGCTTCCTCCGTCCTGCCCGCATCCCGCAACGCCAATCCGCGGTTGTTCCACGCCACCGCCCGACGCCAGAGCACGGGATCGGTCGCCTCCAAAGGTTCCAGCTCTTTCAGTCCGCGATCGTAGGACGCCACCGCTGCATCCGGCAGCGCGAGCATCCTCAGCGCGTCGCCGCGGTTGATCCAACCCGCCGCGAAGCCCCAGCGGAAAACAGGCTCGGCATCCAGCGGGAGCAATTCCCTCAGCCGGATCGCCTCATCAAGGTCCTCCAACGCCCGCTTCCCCTCCCCCAGACCCAGCCACGCGATGGCCCGGTTCGTGTGCAGGTTCGCCAACTCGTTGCGGGTCGGTTCGGTGGAGAGATCCAAGCTCGGGGTTTCGGCAGCTCCCAGGTCGTAGGCCCGCATCGCTCCTTCGGCATGACCAACGTCGCGCAGCAGGTTTCCCAGTGCCATCGCCAGCCCCAGCCGGATCGCAGCACAAACCGGACCTGCCGCGCCATTGAGATAACCCAGCGCCGCCTCCAGCTCGGCCACGGCTTCCTCCAGATCCTCCGGCGGCGGGGCATGACGCCATTTCTCCAACACCGCCAGGACCTCCGTCAGCGAGGAGGCCTGCCCGTCACGATGCCGGAAAACCTCGGCCATGACGATCAGCCCGCGGCATCCGCGAGTTTCGCGAGGCTCTTGCGGTAATTCTCCAGCGAACCGCCCGGCCGCAGTGCCAGCGCTTCATCCACCGCCTTGAGAGCAGCTCCGAAGCGTGACTCCGCCACGCGCAGCTTGGCGATTTCCACCCACGCATCCGCGGCGATTTCCTCCACCGCCGTCGCCCGCTCCAGCAACAGCCCGCCTTCACCCGTTTTGCCACGGGCAACCTCGTACTTGCCCAGCTCCAGCAGTGCCACGCCGTCAGTCGGATCCTCTTCGATCAATTTCGTCAATCTCTCCGCGCCCTTCTCCGGAGCCTCCCCGGAATCGATCTCCAGCTTGGCCTCGGCCAGCCGCAGCGGCCGCGGGGCTTCTCCCTCGACCTGCTCCTTCGCCTTCGCCAGCAGCGCCTTCGCCACCTCCCATTCCCGCACCGAGCAAGAAAATCCGAGCACCGCCATCAGGCGCGGATCGGTCGGTTGGACTTCCACCGTGAATGCTTCCTCGACCAAGGCAAGTGCCTCGTCAGGGCGCAGCTCACGCAGGTTCAGCTCGGCCAGCAACAGCAGCCCGTCGCCGTCCAGACGCTTCAACCGCCGCGGTAGCTCGAGCGCTTTCACCGCCTCGGAAATCCGCCCGAGCTCGATGAGCAGACTCGCCTGAAGCACCGCGTAGCCGGATTCCTCCGGGCGCTGGCGGATCACCTCGTCGAGCAAGGCAACCGCCTCGTCCCGCGCCTCAAGATGCTGCAAGCACTGGGCGATGCCGGCTTTCCACTCGACTGCATCCGGTTCGCTAACCTGCGCCATGCGATACGCCTGCAACGCACTCGCCCACTCGCCGTCCTGCAAGCGGCAATACGCCAGCAGCCCGTAGGTGGAGCCATCGGAGTCGCCCAGTTTGATCGCCTCGATCAGGTGCTTCAGCGCCTCCTCGTTCTTGTCCTGGCGCACCAGCACGACCCCGAGATTGCGATGGGCGCGGCGGAACGAGGGATAGCTTTCGATCGCCTCGCGGTAGGCCTTCTCCGTCTCGTCCAGATCGCCTTCCTCGAAATACAGGTTGCCCAGATTGAAGGTCAGCGCCGCCGACTTCGCCGTGAGCGGGCTGCCCTTCAGCTTCGCCAGCGCCGACTTGCGGTTGCCACTGCCCATCAGCTTCTGCACCTCGACGAGAAGTCCGCGTTCTTCCGTGGAAACCGTCGGCTCGATCCGTGCCTCGATCCGGTAGCTGCCGTTGAACGACTTCACGAACGCATCGTCGCGCCAGAACGAGGTCGACAGCGGCAACGGCTCCGCGGCCTGCGCCAGACTGGCGATCAGCAGAAACAGGGTGGCCTGGAACTGGAAATACGGGACTTTCATTTCTTGATGACGATGGGCCATGACATGATGGCTTTGACTCTTTGGCCGTTCTTGGTCGGCGGGGTGAAGCGCGAGCCCGACGCCACCCGGCGCGCGGCGGAAACCAATTCCTGGTGGGTGGCCGAGATCACCCCCAGCACGCGCACGCCGCCGCTGTTGCTCAGCTCGACGCGCAAGGTCACGGTGCCCTGGCTCACGCCGCGCCGTGCCAGCGATGACGGAAAACTCGCCCGACCGTGCCGCAGCAGCCGCGGCTTTCCGTCGAGTTCATTGACCGAGTAGGTCGACTTCATCGCCGGCCTGGGCACCGGTTTCGGCTTCGAAGCGGGGCGCGGCGTCGATTTCACCACCGGGCGCGGCGCTTCCCGCACCACCGGCAACGGAGCCGGCGCGACGTCGGTGAAAAAAGGATCGACCGGCATCGTGATATCCATCGGCACGTCCGCTTTCGGGATCGGCACCATGGTCGGGTCCGGCACCTCGGCCACTTCCGTCAGCGCGGGCGGCGGCGGCGGGGCATCGGGCGGCGGCTCCTCCGGCGGAGGGGGTGGAGGCTCGGGCAGGGTGGCGATCTCGATCTCCCGCAGTTGGAGGTCGGGCGCTTTTCCGCTGGGCGTGAACAGGCGCGTGAGTCCCAGCAGGACGAGCAACAAGGCCGCCACCACCATGCCCACGACGATGCCCGAAAATTTCATTTCTCAGTCGCCAGGGAAACGGATTCCGCGCCGGCCAGCTTGGCGGCGTCGATGACTTTCACCGTCGATTCCGTCGGTGCCGCAGCATCCGCGCGGACGATCACAGGCATCTGCCCGTCTTCTTCCAGCAGCGTGGAAACCACCGCACGCACGCCGTCCATGCCGATCTCGCGCCCACCCTGCCAGACCCGGCCCTCGGAGGTCACCGCGATCAGAATGGCCTGCTTTTCCAAGTCCTGCGAACTCGCCGCACGCGGCTTCGAAACCTCCACGCCGGTCTCTTTCACAAAGACGGTGGTGACGATGAAAAAGATCAGCAGCAGGAACACCACGTCGATGAGCGGGGAGATGTCCACCGTGCTCACGGTGTCGCTGGTCGTACTG
The DNA here is from genome assembly GCA_965652295.1 of uncultured Haloferula sp. Taxonomy (GTDB): domain Bacteria; phylum Verrucomicrobiota; class Verrucomicrobiia; order Verrucomicrobiales; family Akkermansiaceae; genus Haloferula. Next base: position 31,628 of record CBFGTS010000013.1, read on the forward strand.
TGCCGGAATCGTCTCATGAAATCTCCTTCCTGGCAGTGGCATGACCGTCCCGGTCATGAAAGGTGGTGGCCCGAACGACGAGAGCAGCCGTCACTTCCCGAATGCGAAAACTCAACCGTTCATGACCGGGACGGTCATGCCACTGGTAGGCTCTACGCGTCTCCCCTTTCATGCCGCTCCTCCCTTCAATTCCTCATGCAACTGCCGTTGCAGCTCCAAATGCGTCGAGTCCGCCTGGCGCTTCAACAGGGCCAGCAGGAACGCCGCCGGCACCGCGATCACCAATCCGGCCTGGGTCGTGACCAGCGCCTTGGAAATCCCCGCGGAAATCGTGTCGATCGGTGCCGACTGGCCGCCGTTCGCCATGCCATCAAAGCTCACCAGCATCCCCGCCACCGTACCCAACAACCCGAGCAGCGGCGCGGCAGCAATCAGCACTCCGAGGAAAGGCAGCCGGCGCTCGACCCATGCCACTTCTTCCAGCTCGAAGGTCGCGAAGCGCCGTGTCCACTCGCGCTCGCCCGGCTTTTCCCCGGCCCACGGCAGGCCACCGACGAGCACCGCCGGCGTTTTCCACGCTCCGGAATTCACCCGCGCCCGCAGCCGCCGGCCGTGCCACCAAACCACGAAGGCCAGCGAGTAGATCATCACCGCCAGCCCCAACAGCGCCCACAGCGTGAGCCCGCCTTCGTTCAGCGTGGTGAGGATCGCGTTCTTCATGTCACTTCGAGCGCTGCGCGTTGACAAAGGAAAGCCCGAGCCGCTCGGTCGTCTGCACGATCCCCTGGCTGCGGCGGGAAAGGAAGGCGTGCAGAATCAGGGCGGGGATCGCCACGATCAAACCGAACAAGGTTGTGATCAAGGCTTCGGAAATCCCGCCGGCCAGCGGCTTGGGATCGCCCGAGCCAAAGACCGTGATCAGGTTGAAGGTGCGGATCATGCCCGAAACCGTGCCCAGCAGCCCGAGCAGCGGCGCGGTCGCCGCGGTCACCGCGATCACCGGCAGCAGCGAAGAAACCTTGCTCTGCACCGTCATGAGCTGCTCGTAGAGCGTCTCTTCCACGACGTCCGCCGTATTTCCGGAAAGCTCGACCAGCTTGCGCATCACCCCAGCGACCGGGTGCGAGGGTTTCGCCGCCAGCTCGACGGCCTTGTCGCGATCCCCCACCCGCAGCGCGGCGAGGATGACGGTGACCCAGGCATCGCCCGGCTCGCGGTAGCCGGAGAAGCGGATGACCTTCAGAATGCCCAGCACCAGGCTGATCACCGCCAGAAAGAGAATCGGCCAAACCCAGAGCCCGCCCTTCTTCACCAGATCGACCGCGCCGCCGCCGACTTCCTCCAAAGCCCGCGCCTTGCCGCCCGTGACGTCGAGCCCCAGCTCGACTTCGCCGCCGCTGAAAAGACCCTCCGTCTGCTCATCGCCCACCACTTTCGGCAGGCTCTCGCCTCTTTCCCAAATGACCGCGCCGGAGACGCCGCCGCCCTCGAACCAAGCCAGCGGCCCCATTGCGGCGAAGCGGCCATCGACCACCTCACCCTCCGCGGTGCTGGCACGACCTTCGGCAATCGAGCCGCCCATGAGTTTCTCCAGCCTCTCCAGCGAGGCGTCCACGACCGTGAGCCGTTCCTCCAGCGCTGTCGCCGGATCGTCCGCCTCGCGGGCGAGCAACTCTTCATCCACCGCCAGCTTCGGTTCGCCGGGACCTGCCAGCGTGCCGGTCTTCAAAGCATGATCCTTCAGCAGCCCGGCAAGGTATCCGGCATCCTGCCCGCGCACCGCTCGCTCGCGTTCGAGCTGTCGCATCGCCTGCTCGCGATCCTCCACCGCCGTCCGCGCGATCCGCACCAGCCGCCGCTTCTCCGCCAGTTCCTGCGCGATTTCCTCGAACTCCTTGGACATCGACGGCTTTTCCTCCGTGATCCCCGCGCGGACCGATTCCAGCGTCTGCAAGGCGGTCGCGAGGTCCTTCTTCGCCTCCTCCAACGCCTGCGGCACCGTCACCTGCGCCACCGCCGGCGACGCCAGCAGCACGATCGCAGCCAGACCCACCTGCCAGTGGCACGACCGTCCCGGTCGTGAACCCATGACGCCGCGGAACACCCTCTTAGAAAATCGCCCCAACCCAACATCCCGCCGCTCCCGTTCATGACCGGGACGGTCGTGCCACTGACAGCCAAGGAGCGAGTGTCTTGATTGCTCGGTTTCTTTCATGGCGCGTCTCAATCTTGAATTTTCACCGGCAGCTCGACCAGTTCCGGCGGACGCTTGCGGTCCAGCTCGTCGAAAGCCTTGTTGATCTCCCCCGCCAGCTTCGGCCGGCTTTCCCATTTCCATCCGCCCGCGGCGGGCACGCCAATGCCGGCGTTTCCGCTACGGTCCGCATAGTAGGCCCGGGCCAGTCCAAGGTAGAGCACTTCGACCTCGCGGCCATCGCGCACCTCCGCCGCACGGCTCACCCGGCGATTGAATTGCTCGGCCTTCGTCACCAGCCCGAGGATCGCCTGCAAGCCGTCGCGCGGCTCGTCGCCGGGCTTCCAGTCCTCCAGCGTGATCCGCTCCAGCTCCGCTTCCTTGGCCAGCGGTTTGGGAAACATCGCCGCCAATGCCAGCGCCCGATCGCGGTTGCGCGCCACCGCCTCGCCGGCCGCGCGGCGTGCCTGCTTCAGACCCGCAACCTCTTCCTCGGCCTCGTTCTTGCGCTCATCGTAGCCGCCCGCGGAAGTGCCGGATTTTTCCAGCTCCTCCGTCAAAAGCTCCAGCTCCCGGCGATGCAGGCCGAGCAGCTCGTTCATCTCCCCTTTCCGCGCTTCCCACGCCGCACGCTCGGCCGAGGCCTGCGATTTCACATCGACGATCTTGGCGATCGTTTCCCGCAACTCGACGACCTGCGCGTCCGGCGCGGCTTCGGCCGAAAAAGCGACCAACCACATCCACAGACCCAAGCTCCATGTTCGCATCGCCGTCTCGTAGTAATATCGCATAGGATTTGCAATAGCGGAACCGGGCTTCGGTCCGCACCCTTCCCGCTCAATCTTGCGAATGCGTCTCATTTAGTTGCAGGCGTCTTGACGGAACCCACCTTGCCGGTCAACTCCGAAGTCGGCCGTAACGGAGCACGGATGACGAAATCGGTACCGCCAGTTCCCGTGGTGAATCGGTGGTTTCTGGCGACTTTCCTACGCCAATTCCGACACCCCGAAGGGGCGATACCGATTTCATAATCGGCGCTCCTGCTTCCCCCGGGCTTGTGCCGACATTCGGTGAAACGCAGGATTCCCACGCCATGCACGTCCCCACCTTGATTTCCCGCAAGCGCGATGGCGAAGCGCTCGGCAAGTCGGAGATCCGCCACCTGATCGAGGGATACGTGACCGGGACGGTGCCGGATTACCAGATGTCCGCCTTCGCCATGGCCGTTTTTTTCCGCGGGATGGATCCGGTGGAAACCGCCGCGCTCACCCGCGCGATGCTCGAGAGCGGCGATGTCTTCGAGCACCCCGCCGGCCCGCCCGTCGTGGACAAGCACTCGACCGGCGGCATCGGCGACAAGGTTTCCCTGCCGCTCGCCCCCCTGCTCGCCACCGCCGGCGCGCGCGTTCCGATGGTTTCCGGCCGCGGCCTGGGGATCACCGGCGGCACCCTCGACAAGCTGGAATCGATGCCCGGCTTCCGCACCGGCCTCTCCCTCGGCGAGGCACAGCGGCAGCTGGCCGAAATCGGAGTCTGCATGATGGGCCAGACCGAGCGCTTCTGCCCCGCCGATCGCAAGCTCTACGCGCTGCGCGACGTCACCGGCACGGTGGCCTCCATCCCGCTCATCACCGCCTCCATCATGTCAAAGAAGCTCGCGGAGTCGCTCGACCGCCTCGTCCTCGACGTGAAATTCGGCTCCGGTGCCTTCATGAGAACCGAGAAGGATGCCCGCAAGCTGGCCGACGCCATGATCGCCGTCGGTGCCGAAATGGGCGTGGAGGTGACGGCCCTTCTCAACCCGATGTCCGAACCTCTCGGCCGGGCGGTCGGCAACGCATTGGAAGTCGTGGAATCACTCGAATGCCTCGAGGGGGGCGGCCCGGCCGATCTCCGGAAGCTCGTTCTCGACCTCGCCGAAGCGGTCGCGCCCGTTTCCCGCGGTGAATTGGAGAAGCTCCTCGATAACGGCAGCGCGCGCGAGAAATTCGACCAGCTTGTTTCAGCCCAAGGCGGAAGCCCGGAGGATCTACGGCGTTTATCGGAGATCCACCGCGCCGATCTCATCCTGGAGATCCCCGCCCCGGATACCGGGACGGTGACCCGCGTCGATGCCGGCCTCATCGGCCAGGCAGCGCTCCAGCTCGGTGCCGGCCGGTCGCGCACGGACGATGGCGTCGACTTCGCCGTCGGTTTCGATCGCCTCGTCAAAACCGGCGAGCACGTTCATCAGGGCGATCCCGTCTGCCGCGTTCACTGCCGTCACAAGTCGGACTTCGACATGACCGAGGCGCTCGTCCTCCAAGCCATCACCATCGATCCATGAAGGCGGGGAAAATCATCGGCTACACGATCCTCGCCGGATTCGCCGGCCTGTTCATCTGGGGTTTCATGCGTCCGGCCAAAGTCCCCGCTTCACCCCGGCTCAAACAAGCGGAGGTCGATTTGGAGAAAATCGGCCGGCAGACTGAAGAGCGGACCGATGCCCGGCTCGTCCAGCAACTCATTGGTGAGAACCTCGACAGCCGCCGGTTCAAGTTCGGCACCGTCATGGAAGCCGCTTCGGGGAAAAGGGTGCTCTCGTTGAACTCGGATCGCAACGCCCACGCACGGGTCGTGGAGGCGATCGAGACCGCGCTCGACGACGCCGCCACCACTCTCAGCCGGCCCGACTCCCCCGTCCGCGGGCTCCGCCGCATCAACGAGGCCTCCCGGTTTTTCGAAGATTTCCTGCTCGAAACCCTCGACGCCCAGCCCGACCTCTCCGCCAGCGTCCCGCTGACCACCGACGGCCGCCATCAACGCAGCGGTTACCCCGATCTCCGCATCGAACACCTGCCGACCCACACCGTTTTCTACCTCGATCCGAAGCTCGTGGAGGAAACCGCTTGGGACAGCACCCTGCGGACCTTCTACTTCGAGCCGAAGTCCCACAGCCTCAAGATCACCGAGGACGCCGTCCACCTCCTCGCCGGCATCCCCCACGATGGTCGTGATGGCCAGTGGACCTTCGGCAAAGCGAAGCTCGTCGACCTTTCCACCATCACCCTCCGCCTCAAGCCCGAGTTCCAAGCGTCCAACGCGGATCTCTATCCAGAGGAGTAGGAGATGGACGAGCACTCGAAGCCTTGCCCTCGCCGGAATCGTGCACGAGCTTCAGCAGATGAAACTCCCCTTCCTTGCCCTCACGCTCGCCATGTTCACCTCATGCACCGTTCCCATGAGCGGGCCGGTGATCGAGAAAGTGAGTATCGACTCCGCCGAGCGGAAAATCGCGGAAGGCGCCCAGGTCCTCGACGTCCGCACCCGCGAAGAATGGGACACCGGCCATCTTGAGGAAGCCGTCCGAGTGGACATCAAAGAGCCTGGTTTCGCCGCCAAAGCAGCCGAAGCCCTCGATGAATCCAAGCCGGTCGTCGTTTACTGCCGCAGCGGAAACCGCAGCGCGGAGGCCGTCCTGGCGCTCAACAAAGCCGGCTTCGCCACTCTCTACGACATGGATGGCGGCATCACCGCATGGACGGAGGCCGGGAAGCAGGTCGTGCAGGAGTGATGACAGCTACCGCATCAGCATGTGTCCTACCAACCCCAGCATGAACCCCGCCACCGCACCCAACGGAGGCAGCCAGTGCTTTTTCAGCCGAGCCTGAGGTGCCAGATCGCCAAAGACCACGTAGAGGATCCCTCCGCCGGCAAACACCATGATACCGGAAACAAGGACCGGAAAGCCGGACAGGACGTAGTACCCCACCAGGCCGCACAGAGGTCCCAGCAAGCCCATGGCGGCGAACACCATCAACAGCCGCCGCGGTCTTCCACGCCCGCCATCGACCATTTCGCGATAGGCGTTGAAGCCCTCCGGCAGGTTCTGCAAGGCCATCAGCACCGCCAACAGAGCGCCGCTCCCCGTGCCCAGGGCGAATGCCGACCCCAGCGCCATCGCCTCCGGCACGAAGTCTGTCAGCATCGCCACCGTCTGCCCCATCGCGCTACGGGTCCGGGAAAGCCACCGCTCCACCCCGAAAAACACGACACCACCACCCATGAAGCAGGCGGCAGCGGTGAACGGATCGAGGTCCCGGATGCCCTCGGGGACCAGCACCAGCGCCACCGCCGAGAGCAGCGCCCCGCCGCCGAAGGCAATCACGAAGTGTCGGAACTCCTGCTCCAGCCATTGCGGGCTCAACTTCTCCCACCTCGCCAACAACGCACCCGCCGGAATCGCCATCCCCGCCATCAACGTCAGTAGCACGATCTTCAGCCAGGTCTCCATCGCCGCACGGTAGGGCAATCCTCGATCGGCTCCACCTCCGACTTCTTCCCCCTTGATCGCTTAAGAATTCCAAAGTATTTTCTTTTCCGCGCATGGCTGGCGGGCAGAAGAACATGAACCTGGGCAAACGCAGGGGGAACAACCGCCGGCGGCATCGGCCCACCTTCTCGGAGGCACTCCGCCTCGCCGACGCCCGTGCGAGGCTACGGGTGACGAAAAACAAGCCCGCCGGGCGCCGCCGTTTCAAGCACATCCAGGCGGCCATTGCCGTGCCGCTGCCGATCGACGAGACACCCGGCATCCTGCTGCGCATGATGCGTTGGCTGCTCGGCCTCTGCTTGCTGCCGCTCTGCATCGTCACCACCTGGACCTACTTCGACCAGTTCCACGGCGTCGCCCTCCACCGCGCCTTCTGGAGCACCAGCGCCTTCTGGTATTTCGCCACCGGCGCGCTGCTGATGACCGGGTGGTTCGTCTCCGGTCTCTTCTGGAACGCCTTTCTCTACCTCTACGTGCTCGGGCACGAACTGACCCACATCCTCGCCATCTGGCTCTTCCGCGGAAAGATCAGCGACTGGGGTGTCAGCGCGGACGGCGGCTACGTCACCACCGACAAGTCGAACATCGTCATCTCCCTCGCCCCCTACTTCGTGCCCCTCTGGGCCGCCACGCTGATGGTCACCTACGCCATCACCGCACAGTTCCTCGAGCCCACGCCCAGCGTTCTCAAAACCATCTACGCCCTGCTCGGCTTCTTCTGGACCTTCCACCTGCTATGGACCCTGTGGATGATCCCGCGCGACCAGCCGGACCTGAAGGAGAACGGCACCTTTCTTTCCCTCTCCATCATCTACCTCGCCAACCTGCTGCTGGTGGTCGTGCTGACCTGCTTCGCTTCGCACCAGTTCACCGTGCGCGACTTCGCGCACGATTGGCTCGCCCACGCGAAAGACCTCGCGCGAATCGCGCGCCATACCGCTGCGGAGTTCTACCGGTATTAGGAGCCTCCCGGTCTCCCGTCGGGCCGCCTGCGCTTAGATGGGCTTGCGGGCTCGGGAGCGGCTCCCTAGGTTTTCCCCCAACATGATCGTCGAGCCCAAGATCCGAGGTTTTATCTGCACCACCGCGCACCCCGATGGCTGCGCCAAACACGTCGCCGACCAGATCGCGCTCGTCCGTTCACGCGGGGCGATCGAGGACGGCCCCAAGAAGGTTCTCGTGATCGGTTCGTCCACCGGCTACGGCTTGTCCTCACGGATCGCCGCAGCCTTCGGATGCGGGGCCGCGACGGTCGGCGTGTTTTTTGAGAAGCCCGGCGATGAGCGCCGCACCGGCACCGCCGGATGGTACAACTCCGCCGCCTTCGAAAAGGAAGCCGCCGCCGCCGGTCTCTACGCCCGCTCCTTCAACGGAGACGCATTCTCCGATGAAATGAAGCAGACGGTGATCGACGCCATCAAGGCCGACCTCGGACAGGTCGATTGCGTCATTTACTCGCTGGCCTCACCGCGCCGCACCCACCCGAAGACGGGCGAGGTTTTCAAATCCTGCCTCAAGCCGATCGGCCAAAGCTACACCAACAAGAATCTCAACACGACCAATCACGTCGTGGAGGACGTCACCATCGAACCCGCCTCCCAGGAGGACATCGACCAGACCGTGGCCGTGATGGGCGGCGAGGACTGGGAAATGTGGCTCGATGCCCTGAAGGCGGCCGGCGTGCTGGCCGAAGGCGTGGTCACGGTCGCCTATTCCTACATCGGACCCGAGGTCACGTGGCCGATCTACAAGGAGGGCACGATCGGTGCCGCCAAGATCGACCTCGAGCGCGCCCAGCGTGCGCTCGACGACAAGCTTTCCGACCTGAACGGCAAGGCCTGGGTTTCGGTCAACAAGGCTCTGGTTACCCAAGCGTCGTCCGCCATTCCCGTTGTGCCGCTCTACATTTCCCTCCTCTACAAGGTGATGAAGGAAAAAGGCACCCACGAGGACACCATCGAGCAGATGGACCGCCTTTTCCGCGACCGGCTCTACGGCAAAGCGGATCCCCAACCCGATGGCGACGGTCGGATCCGTGTGGACGATTGGGAAATGGAAGCCGACGTCCAGGCCGCCGTCGATGCCGCATGGAGCTCGGTCAACACGGACAATCTCCGCGAGCTGGCCGATGTGGAAGGCTACGAGTCATCGTTCCTGCGTTTGTTCGGCTTCGGGCTTGAGAACGTGGACTACTCGGCGGACACGGATCCTGCGATCGGCGTTCCGTCGATTTCCTGAGGTTTCCGGACTACTCCGACACGTCGGAGCAGTCCATACTTTCAGGACAGCCCGCCCGGCAGCTCCCGGCTCCACCCCCAATGCTCCGCAGCGCCGGAGCACTCCCTACCCCCGCGATCACCTGCCCGTCTTCTCGTGATCCCGTGGACGAAGGGGATCGGGCAGGATACACTCCATGAACGCGCTGCTGCTGACCGCTCTCCTCTTTGCCCTTCCGGTAGGGAGTCCCGCGTTGCAGCAGACGCAGGCGAAGCCCCCCACCCCCCAACCGACGACCGCCGGCTTCCCCTCTTCGCCTGGCAAGTGGAACAACCTCGTGTTCCGGCAGCTGCAGTTCGGTTCTGCAACTTCGCACGAATTCAAGAGTTCCGTCGGCAAAGGACTGCGCCGTTCCAGCTGGTGCCACGTCCACGCCGACGCTCATGAAATCTCCCCCCATCCGTCGGGCCCCATCGGCACGGCGGGGTTGCGGGTGATGGATGAAAAGCCCCGGAAGATCTGAGCCTGGGGGGCTTTTCTCCAGGACGTCGGCGGCTCTCCCTCACGGGAGGCGCCGGCGTCACCTCACCCGGGATCCTCCATCTGCCAGGCCGGATCCCAGATCTGCGCGAAGCCATTCCGGCGCGCCGTCGCCTGCCGGACCACGCCATCGGCGGAAAGCCCGGTCCAGCGGCGGAAATCGAAGCCGGCGGCATTCAGCGCCTCCACCGTCCAGACATTGCAAATGCGAGGGAAATAGTAGGAATGCGGTGATCGGACCATCTGTCCGCCGCCCCAGCTCGAGGGACCGAGACTTGATGGCCTGCCGTCCTCGCCGCGGATCGACGAGAAGTTCAGGTAGGCCGCGAGTTCCGTGCCGGCCGACTCCGTGGTGAATCCCTGATAAAGCCGCTGGTGGTGGCATACGTTCGGGATGTTGTAGTCGATGGGGATGATCTCCATCACCGAACTCGAAGGCAGGGCTAGCGCCTGGATCACCTGGGCGGGCGTCAGCCACTGCTTCTGCACATAGGCGGCTTCGTCCCCCCAGCTGAAGGCAGCCCAGCGATGATCGCCGATCTCGCGCGGCGGCACGTACCCGTGGCGGCGCAGCCAGCGGAGATCCAGGATCAGGCCGGTATGCAGCTCATCAGCGAAGACCACCACCGACACCGTGCGCGGTTCGGCGACCTCCCGGGAAACCTCCATCCGCTGCACAGTGACGCGCTCCCGCTCATGCGGGAACGCGATCATGCAGCCTGGTAACAGGAGCGACGACAACAGGATGACCGCCAGCCGCCACATGGCCCGGATGAGCTATCGACGGGAAATCACTTCGAGATTTCCAGCAGCTCGATGTCGAACACGAGCATCCCACCCGGGCGACCTCCGCCGGGATTTTCGCCATAGGCGAGCTCGGCCGGAATCCAGAAGCGGCGCTTCTCACCCACGCCCATCAGTTGAACCCCCTCGGTCCAGCCCTTGATCACGCCGTTGAGCGGAAACTGGGCCGGCTCGCCGCGGGTCACGGAGCTGTCGAACATTTCGCCGTCGGTGGTCCAGCCGGTGTAGTGGACCTTGACCGTATCAGTGGCTTTCGGCTTCGCCGCGCCTTCCGGGGCGGGAGTGAGGACCTTCCATGCGAGACCACTTTCCGACTTTTCGGCATCTTCCGGAAGGGCGGCCACGTCGGTCGGAACCGGAGGTGCGGGCGGCGCGGCCTTGAAGGAAACAAGCTCCAGCTCGGCCACGATGTAGCCGCCCGGCAGGCGTTGTTCCGGCAGCCAGGCCTTGCGCTTTTCGCCCGGGCCCATGGCTCCGAGGATCTCCTTCATTTCCGGCGGCAGCTGGGAAAGCGGCACGGTCGGCGGGGCCGGCTGGCTGTGGGTGTCCTGCATCATCTGGCCTTCCATGGTCGAACCCTTGAAATGGAAGGTGACCAGATCATCCGCCCCAGGCTTGCCCTCGCCGGTGGCCGGGGAGAGCTGCTGGTAGCCGACGCCACCGGCCGTCTTTTCCAGATCGTCCGGAAGTTTCGGGGACTCCTTGATTTCGAGAAGTTCGACGTCGAAGACGAGCATACCGCCCGGACGTCCACCGCCGGGATTCTCGCCATAGGCGAGGTCGGCCGGGATCCAGAAGCGGCGCTTCTCACCGGTTGTCATGAGCTGCAAACCTTCCGTCCAACCCTTGATCACGTTGCTGAGCGGGAAGCTCGTAGGCTGGCCGCGCTGCACCGAGCTGTCGAAGAGCTTGCCGTCGGTCGTCCAGCCCGAGTAGTGCACGGTGACCGTGTCCGCCGCGGACGGTTTCTTCTCTCCCGTTCCTTCCTTGAGAACTTTCGAAGCCAGTCCGGATTCGGTTTTCTGGGCATCAGCGGGAACGGCGGCGACGTCAGGAGGCGTTTCAGGCATGTTTTCAGCAGGTTGCTCCGTGGGGATTTCCACGGGCGGGGTGGTGGCGGATTCCTCCGCATGCAGGGGTGCGATTGCGGCTGCGAGGGCGGCCGCTGCGGTGAATCTCGTCCGTTTTTTCATGGCGGACGAAGCATTCACGGGCGACCGCGACTGTCAATGCACCTCGGATTCCCTTTTCGCCAGCCGGCGGTCGATCACGAACGGCCCGAAGGGCAGCACCGAGGCCACCATGACCCACGCCGCGTCGCGGAAAGAAAGATCCTTCACCAACCAAGCAATGCCCACCAGCAGGGCCAGAAGAATGAAGAGCACGCCGTGGATCATGCCCGCCACGCTCACCCACTCATCGCGCCCGGCGGCGTATTTCATCGGCATCGCCACGCCCAGCAGAAAGAGAAACGACACCGCCTCAATGCGGCCGACAAGACGGATCCGTCCAATGGGATCGAGGAGCGAAGCTTTCATCATTGCCGCCCTTTCACCCACAAGGGTCTGGCTGTCAAACGGAGCTGACAATGAATCCTCTTTTACTTCTTGCGGAAGCATCTCCCCGCTTCAATTTTGATCCGTTTGACTCGATGATATCATGAATTTCCCACGCATCCTCGCTACTCTTCCGCTCATGGCGGGCATTGCCCACGGTGCGGGCTACCAACTTCAGGAACGCTCCGCCCGTGGCCTCGGCCGCGCCTACTCGGGCGAGTCGGCGATCGCCGACGACGCTTCGGTGCTCGCCTCCAACCCGGCGGGGATGATCCTGATCCCGGGAGACACCTCCGTTTCCGTGGGCCTCACCGGCATCTACCCGGAAATCGATGTTGCAGGCTTCTACACGGGTGCAGGCGGCACGGTCGCGACGGTGGCCGAGGACCTCGCCGATGAAGCCCACGTTCCCTTTCTCTACCTGACCCACGATCTCACCGAAAACCTGACGATCGGCTTCGGCTCCTACACCACCTATGGGCTGGCGACGAACTACCCGCTGGCCTTCGCCGGCCGGACGATGGCCGACAAAAGCGAGCTGAAAACCGTCAACTTCAACCCTGCCATCGCCTGGCGGCTGCATCCGAAAGTTTCGATCGGTGCCGGCTTCAACGCCGTCTATGCCGATGGTGCGCTGAACGCCACGCTGCCGAACTCCCTGCCCCTCCTCGACCTCGCGGGGGACGATTGGGGCTATGGCTACAACCTCGGGCTGATGTTCGAGGTAACCGAGCACACCCGCATCGGGGTTCACTACCGTTCGGAGGTCGATCTCAGCCTGGAGGGCCGCATCACCTCGGCCGTAGTCGCCCCGTTCAACGGGCCCGGCATCGTCGATGTCACCCTGCCTGACACCTTCGAGCTCAGTCTTTACCACGAAATCAACGACCGTTGGGCGATCCACGGTGACGTGACCTGGACCGGCTGGAGCGATTTCCAGCAGCTCCAACCGATCGTCCTCGGCTCACCGGTCCAGCCGGCCGCCACGCCGGAGAACTGGAACGACGTCTGGCGTTTTTCCCTCGGCACGACTTGGAAGGCCTCCGACCGGCTCACGCTGCGCGCCGGCGTGGCTTATGACGAATCGCCGGTGGAGCCGCAGTTCCGGACGCTGCGCATACCGGATACCGACCGCGTTTGGCTCAGCCTCGGCGCCAGCTGGCATTTCAACCCCTGCTGGTCGCTCGACGTGGGCTACACGCATCTCTTCACCCAGACCTCCCGCATCAACGAAACCAACGCCGGAGGCAACTTCGTAGGCATTGCCCAGGGCGATACGGACCTCGTTTCCATCGGAGTGAGCGGGAACTTCTGACAGCCATCGCGCCGGAGATCCGGCTTTGGCAGGAGGCGTGATTTTCCATCGCCTCCGCCCACGCTTTTTTCCAGAGTCCGCCATGCCTCCGCGTGTCAAAAAAGTCTTCTCCGTGCCGATCGGCGAGTTCTTCGAGCGTCACGGTGCCGACCTGTCGATGACCCTGATCAGCGAGCGGCACGGTTTCGAGCGCCCGATCGGCGAGCCCGCTCCCAACCGCCCGGGTCTGGCTCTGGCGGGGTTCTTTTCCTATTTCGCCAAGAAGCGGGTTCAGGTCCTCGGCAACTCCGAGATGTCCTACCTGAAAAAGCTCACCCCCCAGATGCGGGCGGAGCGCTTCGGGCGGATGTGCGAGCGCGACATCCCGGCCATCGTCATCTCCCGCGGCGTGCCCGTCCCGGAGGACCTGCTGGCGATCGCCTCCACCCATCTCATCCCGGTGTTCTCGACCACCCTGGTGACGATGAATTTCCTCAACGCCGCCACCCTCAAGCTGGAGGCTGAGTTCGCCCCCACCACCACCCTGCACGGCTGCATGGTGGACCTCCGCGGCATCGGCGTGCTCATCATGGGCCGCAGTGGCAGCGGCAAGAGCGAGACCGCCATCGGCCTGCTCGAACGCGGGGCCGCTCTGGTGGCGGACGACATGGTCCGCGTCCGCTGGGCGAATGGCGAGCTGACCGCCAGCGCCCCGGAGCTCTCCCGCGGCTACATCGAGATCCGCGGCATCGGCATCGTCAACGTCGCCAACCTTTTCGGCCTGACCTCCATCCGCCCGGAAAAACGCCTCGATCTGGTCATCACCCTCACCCTCCACAGTGATCTCAACGAGGTCGATCGCGTCGGGATCCAGCAGAAAACCTTCGACGTGCTCGGTCAACCCGTGGCCATGGTGGAAATCCCCGTGGCCCCCGGCCGCGACACCGCCCGGATGGTCGCCATCGCCGCCCTCCACCAGCAGCTCCGCCGTCTGGGCTACAACATGGCCGACGAATTCAACGAGCGGCTGCTCCAGCACATGTCGAAAAACAACCCGGCTCCAGGCTTCTGAAAAAACCCCTTGGCCAATCTCCCCGCCTCTTCCTAGACTCCCGCCGCCGCAAGGCACCGAACCTGATGGTCCAACGAGCATTCACCATCCAAAACAAGCTGGGCATCCACGCCCGGCCCGCCGCGCAATTCGTCAAAACGGCCAGCCGTTTCACCTCGGAGATCCGGGTGGAGAAGGATGGCGAGGAGGTTGATGGCAAGAGCATCATGGGCCTCATGATGCTCGCCGCCGGCCACGGATCGGTGATCCAGGTGTTTGCCGAAGGCGATGACGCCGACTCCGCCATGGCCGCACTCGCCGAGCTCGTGGACCGGAAGTTTGAGGAAGAGTAAAAGTTCTTTTCCCGACTCTCTCGCTCGACCAGCATCCTGCTGGTGAAAGAAGAGACGAGGCAGCCCCCCGCGGAAGAACGCGTGCTTCAGGGCACAGCCGTCTCCCGGGGCGTCGGCATCGGCCCGCTTCACGTCGTCGCCCGCGGGTTTTCCGCTCCGGAGGTCTACCCGATCACCGATGTCGCCGCCGAGCAGGAACGCTTCGCCGACGCACTCGCCGTCACCAAGCAGCAGCTCGCCGCCCTCCAGAAACGCATTGAGGCGATCTCCGGCGAACACGAGAGCCGGATCTTCGAGGCCCACGTCATGATGCTGGAAGACCGGGCGATCGTCGACCGGGTCAACGAAGCCATCGCCGAGCGCAAGCAGAACGCCGAGTTCGCCCTCTACGCCGTCGCCCAGAATTTCCTCGAGGCAATGCGGCGCGTGCCCGACCCCTATCTGCGCGAACGCACCGCCGATATCGAGGATGTCTGCCAACGCGTGCTGCGGAACTTTTCCCATGAGGATCACCGCGAGGGCGGGCCGAATGCCCGCCACATCCTCGTGGCCTACGATCTCACGCCCTCGGACACCGCTTCCATGGACCGCCGCCACCTCCAGGGCTTCGCCACGGAGATCGGCAGCGTGAACTCCCACACCGCCATCCTCGCCCGCTCGCTCGGCATCCCGGCGGTCGTCGGCCTGCAGGGCGCGGTGCTCGAAGTCCGCGCCCTCACCCCGGCCATCATCGATGGCTACAGCGGCAAGCTCATCCTCCACCCCACCCCCCGGACGCTCGAACGCTACGAACGCCTCCGGTCGGAGAAGGAACGGGTCCGCCACCAGCTCGAGGCCCATCGGAACGACGAAGCCGTTACCACGGATGGCCGCCGCATCACGCTCTCCGCCAACATCGAGCTGGTTAAGGAACTCCCCTACGTCAAACACAGCGGAGCCCATGGCGTCGGGCTCTACCGCACCGAGTTCCTGCTGCTGGACGGGGAGCAAATGCCGGGGGAAGACAGCCAGGCTCAGGTTTACACCCAGCTCGCCGAAGCACTGGCGCCCGATCCGGTCATCATCCGCACGCTGGACGCCGGCGGCGACAAGCTACCGGTCGAGCCGCTCGTCGAACCCGAACCGAACCCCTTTCTCGGCTGGCGCGGCATCCGCGTCTCGCTCGACCGCCCGGCGATGTTCAAGGAGCAACTCCGCGCCATCCTGCGCGCGAGCGCCCATGGCAAGGTCGCCGTCATGTTCCCCCTCGTCTCCGGCATCCGCGAGGTCCGCGCCGCCAAGGATCTCGTCAAGGAATCGATGGACGAGCTTTCCGCCCGCGGCATTCCGTTCGATGAAAACATCGAGATCGGCGTGATGATCGAGCTGCCCTCCGCGGCCATCATCGCCGACCTGATCGCTCCGGAGGTGGACTTCTTCTCCATCGGTACCAACGACCTCATCCAATACACCGTCGCCGCCGACCGCGTGAACTACCGCGTCGCCGATCTTTACCGCCCGACGCATCCCGCCGTGATCCGGCTGATCAAGCGTACCATCGACGCCGCCATTCAGAACGGCATCTGGACCGGCGTCTGCGGTGAAATGGCCGGCGACGTCCGACTCACCCCGCTCCTCCTCGGTCTCGGCGTCGAAGAGCTTTCCGTCGGACCGCATCAGGTCCCCCGCGTCCGTCACGCCATCCGCGCCCTGGCCCACGCCGAGTGCGCAGCGATGGCCGACGAGGCTCTGCGGACTCCGCTCAGCAAGGACACGCTCGAACTCACCACCGAGCTGGCGATGAGGTACTACCCGGAGTTGATCGACTGATCCTTGGGGCCTGTTTCGAGATGTCTCCTTTTCGGACTGCTCAGACATGTCGGAGCTTTCCCCCTACGAACCGCTCCCCGTTCGTGACTCCTCCCCCGGAGCCGACACGTCGGCTCCGAGACAGCTCTCCCGGCAGCGCCCCACCTCAAAGCTCCGTCATGCCGGAGCACTCCACACCGATCATCTTCGGCGGAACCGCG
This sequence comes from uncultured Haloferula sp., assembly GCA_965652295.1. Taxonomy (GTDB): domain Bacteria; phylum Verrucomicrobiota; class Verrucomicrobiia; order Verrucomicrobiales; family Akkermansiaceae; genus Haloferula. The sequence continues at coordinate 47,958 of CBFGTS010000013.1, forward strand.
AACAACAACCTGCCCCGCCCCGCCGGGAGGGCGACCTCCAGTCCGACGAGCGAGCCCTTCTTCACCTCCACCGATCCCGTCGGAGCTCCCAGCAGCCACTCGGTCAGCGTCGAAAAATCCGGTTCGTGCCCGACGATCATCACCCGTCCGAACTCCGAGAAGCCTCGTAGTTCATCCAGCGCGGTTTCCGGATTCATACCGCAATCGAGCCACCGCTGGAACATCGGCTCCGCTAGACCCGCCTTCGCACAAAAATGCTCGGCCGTTTCCCTGGCCCGGATGCGCGGACTGGAAAGCACCACCTCCGGCAACCAGCCGAGCTTCGACAGCACCGCCGCCGCACGCCGCGCCTGGCGGATTCCCTTGTCCACCAACCGACGCTCGAAATCCGCCGGGCGGTGATCCTCCGCCTTGCCATGTCGCAACAAGATCAACTCCATGCCGGAGCCTACTGCATCGTCATCCCGCCATCCACCGCGATCACCTGACCGGTGATGTAGCGCGCGCCGGGACCGGCGAGGAACACGACCAGGTTCGTGACATCATCGACGTTGCCGAGACACCCCAGCGGGATTCTCGTCTGGATCTCGGCCTTCACGTTCTCCGGCAGGACATCGGTCATGTCGGTGGTGATGAATCCCGGGGCGACCGCGTTGCAGGTCACACCCTTGCCCGAGAGTTCACGCGCGATCGATTTGCTGAAACCGATCAGCCCCGCCTTGCTCGCCGCGTAGTTCGCCTGGCCGGCGTTGCCCATCAGACCGATGACCGAGGCGATGTTGATGATCCGTCCCTGATCGGACTTCATGATCGGCCGCATGAATGCCTTCACCGTGTTGAAAGCGCCTTTCAAATTCGTGTCGAGCACCGTCATCCAATCCTCTTCCTTCATTCGCATCAGCAGCCCGTCGCGGGTCACACCGGCGTTGTTCACCAGAATGTCCACCGCTCCGAAATCCGCCGCGACCTGCTTGCCCAGGGCCTGCACCGCCTCGTGATCGGCCACGTCCACCGCGTAGGCCTTGGCCGCTCCGGGAAACTCCGCGTTGATCGCATCCGCCGTGGCCCCGCAGCTCGATTCACTGCGGCTCACCACCGCCACCTTCGCGCCCCGCGAGGCCAGAGCCTTGGCGATGGCTCCACCAATTCCCCGGCCACCGCCGGTCACCACTGCGACTTTGCCTTCAAAGGATTGCATGCCGCGGAGGCTGCCCACCCCGGCGGTCGGCTGCAAAGGCAAAATGGCCCTCGGCCCGGCGGGGTCTCGGCAGCCCCGCCTCCGATTCCTCCGGCACCTCTCCCCGCCCCCAAACGGCGGCCGCGTCAGCCGACCCTGATTCCGCTTGGCCTTCGTTTCTCTCCGGCTAGCTTCCCCGCATGTCGTCCCCGAAACTCTTCGCACCCGGTCCCATCGACGTCTCGCCCGAAACCTACGCGGCCATGTCCCGCACCATGATCGGTCACCGCGGCAAGGACTTTGAAGAACTCTATGCCTCGCTGCAGCCCGGCCTGCAGGAGATCTTCGGCACCACCCGCCCGGTCTTCGTTTCCACCTCCTCCGCCTGGGGCGTGATGGAGGGCGCGCTGCGCAACCTCGTCCGTGAAAAGGTCCTCTGCCTCTGCTGCGGCGCGTTTTCCGACAAATGGTTCAGCGTCGCCAAAAGCATGGGCTACCAGGCCGACAAGGTTCAGGTCGAATGGGGCGAGGCCATCAATCCCGAGGTCGTCCGCGCCAAGCTTGAGGAAGGCGGTTTCGACACCGTCACCTTCATCCACTCCGAGACCTCCACCGGCGTCCTCAACGACCTTCCCGCCATCGCCAAGGTCGTCAAATCCTTCCCCGACACGATGTTCATCGTCGATACCGTGTCGTCGCTTTCTACAGTTCCGGTGGATTTCGATGCCAACCAGATCGACGTGATGATCGCCGGCGTCCAGAAGGCTCTCGCCCTCCCGCCCGGCCTCGCCGTCTTCGCCGTTTCGGAAGCCGCCATGGAGCGCGCCGCCACCACCCCGAACCGCGGTTACTACTTCGATTTCATCGAGTTCGCCAAGAACGCGGAGAAGAACAACACGCCCTCCACACCGGCCATTTCCACACTCTTCGGCCTGCAATACATCCTCGGCAAGATCGCCGACGAAGGCTTGGAGAACCGCTTCGCCCGCCACGCCCGGACCAATGCGATGATCCATGAATGGGGAGCGCGCCACGGCTTCCTCATCTTCTCCCAGCAAGGCCACCAATCCCAGGCGCTCACCTGCTTCACCACTCCGGAAAATTTCGACCTCTCCGGTTTCATCAAGGCCCTCAAGGAGAAGCATGGATTCCTCATCAACGGTGGCTACGGCAAGATCAAGGGCCTCACCTTCCGCATCTCCAACATGGGCAACGAAACCGAAGCCACCATGCAGGAACTCATTGATGCGATGGACGACGTCCTCGCCTAGGAACCGACACGTTCCTGCACCACCCGCCTTCCTTCAAAAAGCCGCCCCGGAATCCCGTGGGCGGCTTTTTTGCGCCCGCTTCCCCCGGCAGTCGGGAAATGCATTTCCGCGAAATGACCCGCCCTTCCCCGCCGTATGGGAGATTTCCATGAAACCCGTATCAACCCCGCTCGCCCTTGTTCTCATCGCCACGTCCGCCCTTGCGGCCGATCCCAACACGCTGACCCCTGAGGAAAAGCGCGAAGGCTTCAAGCTCCTGTTCGACGGCGAGTCGCTCGACGGCTGGCGCACCTACAAGGAAGAGGAACCCCGCCCCCAGTGGAAGGTCATCGACGGTGCCATCACCCTCACCGAAGGCGGCGGCGGCGACCTGATCACCGAGAAGCAATTCGGTGACTTCGACTTCCGCTGCGAGTGGAAGATCGTGGAAGGAGGAAACTCCGGGATCATCTGGCGCTCCACCGAGGAACACAACGCACCCTGGGTCAGCGGGCCGGAATACCAGATCCTCGATTCGTTCGCTGGCCCCCAACACAAGTATCCGCACGAGATCGACGCCAAGAACCTCGCCGGCGGCCTCTACGGCATCATGACCGGCAAGCCCGAGTGGTCGAAGCCCGCAGGCCAGTGGAACGAGTCCCGCCTGGTCATCGATGGCAGCAAGATCACACTCTACCTGAACGGCAACGTGACCGCGGACGTCGATTCCACCACCGACGAATACAAGGAACTCCTCTCCAAGTCGAAATTCGCCGGTTGGGAGCACTTCAACGCCGCGGACAAAGGACACATCGCCCTCCAGGACCACGGCGACAAAGTTTCCTTCCGCACGATCCGGATCAAGAAGCTCTGAATCTCCATCAGCTGCCTGCCTTCACAGCTTGATCCAGCTTCTTGCTCCACCGGAATGCGGCGGAGACGGAGATCACGGTTGCTTCCCCCTCCGTGATCTCCTCAAGCGTTCATCAGTTCCTCGATCTCTTCGGCTTCGATCGGGATGTTTGCCATGAGATCGCGATTGCCCTCCGCTTCGATGAGCACGTCGTTCTCCAGCCGGACGCCCAGATTCTCCTCACGGATGTAGATCCCGGGCTCGATCGTGAACACCATGCCCTCCGCGAAGGGCTCGTGCGGCGGACAGACGTCGTGGACATCGAGCCCGAGGTGGTGGGAAGTACCGTGCATGAAGTACTTCTTCACCAGCGGCTTGTCCGGCCCCTGCTCCTTCGCCTCGCTGGCGGAAATGAGACCCAGATTGACGAGTTCCGCCTCCATCAGTTCGATGACCTGCTTCTGGTATTCCATCGGCGTGTTTCCCGGCCGCAGGATCTCGTTGGCCCCGCGGAACACCCGCAACACCGAGTCGTAAACCTCCCGCTGCCGCGCCGTGAACCGGCCGTTCACCGGCACCGAGCGCGTCAGGTCGGAGTTCCATCCACCATACTCCGCGGCCACGTCCATCAGGACGATCTCGCCATCCTGACAAACCTTGTCGTTCTCCAGATAGTGGAGCACGCAGGCGTTCTTGCCCGTGCCGATGATCGGATTGTAGGCGAACCCACGCGATCCGCGGCGCACGAACTCGTGCAGCAGCTCCGCCTCGATCTCCCACTCGCCCACGCCCGGCTTGATGAAGCCCAGCACCCGGCGGAATCCCGCTTCGGTGATGTCGCAAGCTTTCTGGATGTAGCGGATTTCCTCCGGGTCCTTGTTGATCCGCAGCCGGTGCATCAGGGGTGCCAGGCGCTCGTAGTGGTGGAGAGGATAACGCGATTGGCAGCGCTTGATGAAACGGTCGTTCGCCGTTTCCACCACCACATCCGCCCGCAAATGCTCGTTGGTCGTCAGGTAGATGTGATCCGCCTGAGGGACCAGCCGATGCAGCCACCCATCGAAGGCCGAGGTCCATTCCACCCGCTCGATTCCGGTCGCCGCCCGCGCGTCGTCCTTGCCCAGCTTTTCTCCATCCCAGATCGCGATGTGCTCGCTGGTTTCCTTCACGAAAAGGATTTCTCGCTCCTTGGGGTCGACCGCATCCGGCATCATCACCAGCACGGTCTCCTCCTGGTTCACGCCGGTCAGGTAATACAGGTCCGCGTTCTGTTTCAGCAGCAGCGTGCCATCCGCATTGGTCGGCAGGATGTCGTTGGCCAGCACGATCACGATGCTGTTCGGCTTCAGCAGTGAGCGGAGGCGCGTGCGGTTGCGGATGAAGAACTGGGGATCGATCGGGTCGTAGCGCATGGTGGGAAAAGGGGCGTCAAAAAGGAATATCAGCCACCCCGCCAGTTCAGCTTCTGGCGGAGGGCTCCGTAAAACGACCGGCCGTCCAGCCGGACCAGGTTCAGCGATCGGGTGTCCTTGCGGATGCGAACCCGGTCGGTCGCGCCGATCTCATCGCAATCGCGGCCATCCACGGTGAAAAGCAAGGCACCTTCCTCAAGTCCGTCAGGTGCCAGTTCGATTTCGGTCGAGTCATCGATCACCAACGAGCGCTGGCTGAGCGTGTGCGGACAAATGGGGGTGATCACGAAAACGTCGGCCGCCGGGCTGATCAGCGGTCCTCCGGCGGATAGCGAGTAGGCCGTCGAGCCCGTCGGAGTCGCCACGATCAGGCCGTCCGCCCGGTAACGGTTCAGCAGGTCGCCATCCACCGTTGCCTTCATGGAAACCAGCCGTCCCGTCTGGCCCCGGGCCAGCACCGCTTCGTTGAGCGCCAGGTATTCCTTCGTCCGGCCATCGCCCCGCACCACCATCGCCGAGAGTAAGGTCCTCTTGCTCACATGAAACCGGCCCGACTTCAGAGCGTCACTGAATTCCTCCAGCTCGTCATCCGTGCAGCTCGTCAGGAAACCCAGCGTGCCGATATTCACCCCGGCGATCGGGGTTTCGGTCCCGCCCAGCGTCGCCAGCGCGTGCAGCATCGTGCCGTCGCCGCCGAGAACCACGATCACGTCGGAATTCTCTGCCAACTCCGGCCCCGCCAGACCCTCGCCTCCAACCAGCTCCGCGGTGTCCAGGTCCACCTGCGAGGCGATCCCCCTTTGCCCGAGCGCAGCAACCAAGCGTCCGTAGGCTTTGACCGCGCCGGGTTTGTGGGGATTGGCGATGATGCCGACCTTCATCGCTCTTGCTCTAACCGTTCATTGGGTCGGCCGCAACGCGGTTTCGCGGGGATCTTGCGCAGCGCTGCTCGACCGTCCCCGGGGAAACCGGAACGCACGATCAGTGGCCCGCCAGATACCGCTCCGCTTCCAACGCCGCGGCACAACCCTGGCCGGCCGCCGTGATCGCCTGACGGTAAACGTGATCGGCCACATCGCCGGCAGCGAAAAGACCCGGGGTCTTGGTCGCCGTCGAGCCCGGGACCTGAAGGATGTAGCCGTTTTCGTCGAGATCCACCAGTCCGTCCACGAACTGGCTGTTCGGGGTGTGGCCGATCGCCACGAACACGCATTTCACCTCCAGCTCCTTCTCCGAACCATCGACCGTGCTCTGCAGCATCACGGCCCGCATTTCCCCGCTCTCATCGGTGAGGTATTGCGAAACCGTGCTGTTCCACACCGGTTCGATTTTCTCGTTGGCCAGGGCGCGCTCGGCCATGATTTTCGAAGCACGCAGCTCGTCTCGGCGGTGGATGAGATACACCTTGCTGGCGAAGCGGGTCAGGAAATCCGCCTCCTCGCAGGCGCTGTCTCCGCCACCGATCACGCACACCGGCACGTCGCGGTAAAAGGCGCCATCGCAGGTCGCGCAGGAGGTCAATCCGTGGCCGATGAGCTTCTCCTCGCCTTCGAGTCCCAGGTGGCGCGGCGCGGCCCCGGTGGCAATGATCACGGTCTTGGCTTCGAGGGTTTTCTCGGAGGTCTTCACCTCGAAGTGGCCGTCCGGGTGCTTCACCAGCGACTCGACCTTCGCAAACTCGATGCGCGTGCCGAATTTTTCCGCCTGCTGCTGCATGTTCATCATCAGCTGCGGGCCCATGATGCCGTCGGGGAAACCGGGGAAATTCTCGACCTCGGTGGTCGTCGTCAACTGGCCGCCCGGCTGGGTGCCGGTGAGCATGAGGGGCTCCAGATTGGCGCGTGCGGTGTAGATTGCCGCCGTGTAGCCCGCGCAGCCGGTTCCGATGATGATGACGTTTTCCATGAAGTCTGTGAGTCGTTGGCGCGCGGAGTATTCCGGCGGAAAACCGCGCGGGTCAACCCCCGGCCGCTGCACCGCGTGCTTTGTGTGGAGGTGAAGAGAAGCAGGCGAAACCTGTCAGTGGCATGATCGCGTGCCCCGACAAGTCGGCGGTCCCGATCATGAACGCGGATGCCGCTGGCATCTCAGGAGATCGAGAGTGGGAGGCGTGGTTCGTGCCTTCTCTTTTCATGATCGAGACGATCATGCCACTGGCAGGGGGGCAGAGGCTCCATTTGAAATGGCAGCAGGGATGGACTCCAAAAATGTGGGGGCGGTGGCGGGCTCCACTCGGATACCTCGCCACCGCCCCCGTCCCTCTCCTGTCTAGGAAATCAAATCAGGCATCGAGCCTCAGTGCGGCTTTCTGCGCGGCGCTCTTGGCCTCGCCCTTCGGTGCGTTTTCGTCGCTCGCCGTGAGGCGCATGCCGACCGGCTTGGAAATGCCGAACTCCTCCATCGTGACGCCATACATCACGTCCGCGCGGCTCATGGTGCGCTTGGAGTGGGTCACGATGATGAACTGCGAGTTGTTGACGAAGCGATCGAGCACCTTGACGAAGCGGCCGATGTTCGACTCGTCGAGCGGCGCGTCGAGCTCGTCGAGCACGCAGAACGGGCTGGGCTTGATCATGTAGATCGAGAACAGCAGCGCCACGGCGGTCATCGAGCGCTCGCCCCCGGAAAGCAGGGTGATCGATTGCAGCTTCTTTCCCGGCGGCTTGGCGATGACCTCGATGCCCGATTCCAGCGGGTCGCTCTCATCGACCAGGTGCAGGTCCGCCTTGCCCTGTTCGCCGAAGAGTTCCTTGAACATGTCGCGGAAGTTCTCCTTCACCTTGGCGAAGGTTTCGCTGAAGCGGCGCTGCGTCTCCTCGTTGATCTTCTCGATCACCTGCAGCAGCTCCTCCTTCGAGTTCACGAGGTCCTCGTAGCTACTACGGACATCGTTGTGACGCTGCTCGAGTTCGTCGTATTCCTCGATCGCGTCGAGATTGACCGGGCCCATCGAATCGAGCCGGCGCTTGAGATCGCCCACGCAGGCCTCGACGAAATCCCAGTCGGGCTCGCCTTCCATCATCGGCGGCAGCTCGATCTCATCGTCGCCCGTGCCATCGACCACGGTCACGGCGGGCTCGTCGGATTCCTCGCCATCCTCCCCCGCCTCGACCACCGTCATGCGGCCACGACCGTTGTTCTTCTGCGAGGCGATGCAGGTCAGCAGCGCGTGAGCGTCCGGTTCGAAGCTGGCCAGCTCGATGTTGTGGCGCTCAAGAATGGCATTCACCAAAGCCTCGATGCGCAGCTCGATCTTGGTGAGGGCGACCTCCTCGCGCCCGCGTTGTTCGGCGGCCCGCGAGTGGCCTTTGCGGACCTCGGACAGCTCTCGCTCGGCGATATCGATGGTTTCCAGCAGCTCGTTGCGCTGGCCCATGCGCTCCTGGATGTCGGCCTCCAGATCCTCCGCCTCGCAGCGGTGCTGCTCCAGCTCTTCGGCCAGTGCGGCGTTCTCGCCGGTGGCGGCTTCGATCCGCTGCATGAAGGCACCGATTTCCGTCTCGCGGCGGACGGCGATTTCCCGCAGCTCGGAAAGCCGGGCTTCCATCGGCTGCTGCTGGGCTTCCTGGGCCTCCTTGGCGCGGCGCTCGACGGCAATCGAGGTGCGCATCTCATTGAGCGCCTCGGCCAGTTCGGCTTCGTCGCGACGGGCGTCCTCCAACTCCCCGTTGAGGCGGGATTGATCGCTCTCGCAGGCGTGCAACCGGTCGCGGGCGGAAACCAGTTCGGCCTCCATCGAGCCCCGGCTTTCCTGGGTGGCGGCCTCGCGCTGGTCGAGATCGCCCCGCTCCCAGCGGACGTTCTCCAGTTTCGTCTCGACCGCCTCGACCTCGCGCACGGCGAGCGAGCGCTGGCCTTCGAGTGTGGAAAGCTCGACCTTGTGACGCTGCAAGCGGTCACGGGCCGTTTCATGCTCTTCCTGCAAGCGGCTCAGCTCGCCTTCGAGATGCTCGACGCGGGACTTGGCCTGGGCTTCCGCCTCGGTCAGCGCGGCGACTTCCGACTCCAAATCGCGGACCTCGTTTTGACGCTCCAGCACGGACACCGAGCCGTCGCCCGCGGTGCCACCGGAGACGACCCCTTCGGCGCCGACCCATTCACCCGCAAGCGTGGCCATGGAAACACCGGGCAAATCCTTGCGCAGCCTCAGGCCGGTGGCGAGGTCGGGCACGACGAGCACGCGCTCAAGCAGCCGCTCGACCACGCTGCGAACCTTGTCGTCGATCTTCACCCGGTCCAGCGCCCAGGCGATCGCACCGGTCGGCACGGTCTCCATCTGGGTGCCGCTGGAGGCGGAAACAAATTCGCGCGGCAGGACCTTCGCCTGGCCGAGTTTCTTCTCGGTCAGGCGGGAAATGACGGCTTCAGCCAGCGCGGCGTCTTCGACCAGCACCGCTTGCAGATGCCCGCCGAGGGCGGCCTCGATGGCCCGGGCGCACTCCTTGTCGGCATCGATGAAGCCGGCCAGCACGCCATGGATCCCGGCGGAGAAACGATCCGGTTCGCCGAGCCCTTCCAGCACCTTGCGGGTGCCTTTTTCAAAGCCCTCGCCGCTGGCGACGAGCTGGCGCAGCACGTCCAGACGCGATGACCGCTGGGCGAGCGTCTTGTGCGCCTCGGCGGCAGCGGTGCGGGCCGCATCGAGGTCGCCGCGGGCATGCTGGAACTGACGTTCGGCCTTCTGCAGGGCTTCCTCGATCTCGCCGGTGCGGCGATTGTGCTCGTCCAGCTCGGAGAGGATCTGGTCGCGCTGCATCACCATTTCCTCCATCTCGTTCTGGAGGCGCTGTTCCTCATCAGCGAGCTGGCGCGCGCGTTCGCGGCTGGTTTCGAGCTGGGCCAACGAGCTTTCGATCTTCGCCTGCATCGCGGCGATCACCGTCTGCGTTCGGTTGGCCTCAGCGCGGGACTCGCGCTGCTGGTTTTCCAGTGTTTCCCGACGGGCGCGGGCCCCGGCGGTCCGCTCTTCCTGATTGGAAAGGGCGATCTCCATTTCCGCGATCCGGCGGGCCAAGGCCTCCAACGCCTCGTTGGCCGCCACCACGTCGAACTCCTGCTGGGCGAGCTTTTCGCGGGTCGCCTCGATCTCGGCCTTGTTCTGCTCGATCCGGCCCTCCAGCTCGGCGCGGCGTTCCTGATTGAAGGCGATCCGACCTTCGGCGCTGGCCAGTGCATTGCGGTGCTCGTTGAGCTCCTGCCGACGCTCGGCGAGCTGGCCTTCGAAATTCCTCGCCGCTTCGCGCGCCTCGGCCACCGCCTCCTCCTTGGGCACCATCTGCCGTTCGAGGTGGCCTTCATTGGCCTCCAGCGATCGGATCGAGGTCCGCAGCTCGGCCTCCTGAGCCGTCATTTCGACGAACTTCTTGTGACCCAGGTGCGTGTCCATGACCCGCACATCGGTCGCCAGCGTCTGGTAGCGGCGGGCCTTGGCCACCTGGCGCTTGAGCGAATTCATCCGTCGCTCCTGCTCGGCCAGCACATCGCTGACGCGCAGCAGGTTGGCCTCGGTGTAGTCCAGCTTGCGCAGCGCGTCCTTCTTCTCACGCTTGTATTTCGTGATCCCGGCGGCCTCCTCGAACACCGCGCGACGCTCTTCCGGCTTTGAGGAAAGGATCTGGTCGATCTGGCCCTGAGCCATGATCGAGTAGGCGGTGCGCCCGATCCCGGTGTCCATGAACAGGTCGTGGATGTCCTTCAGGCGGCAAAGCGTGCCGTTGATCCGGTACTCGGACTTACCGTCCCGAAACACCCGGCGGGTGATCGCCACCTCGTTGTAATCGACGCCCAGCGATTGCTCACAGTCGGCCATGGTCAGCGTCACCTCGGCCATGCCGAGCGGCTTGCGGCGTTCCGTGCCGTTGAAGATGACATCGGCCATTTCACCGCCGCGCAGTGCCTTCGCGGAGGTCTCGCCGAGCACCCAGCGGATGGCATCGACCACGTTCGACTTCCCGCAGCCGTTCGGACCGACGATGCCGGTCACCCCTTCATGGAATTCGAATCGCGTTTTGTCCGCGAAGGACTTGAAGCCATGGATATCGAGAGATTTGAGATACATGCAGACAGGAGTGGGTTCGAGGTGAAACCCGGGAGGGAATCCGGGCAGCGGGCAGCGTATCGGGAAGACCGTTTCAGAAAAGCTCTGTTGGATCAAAACACTATATATAGTATCCGAGAGCGCAAATTACTACCACATCCTGTGCCAGAGAATCCTTAACCGTCCTGAACCAAATTGCCGGGCAAGCGTCAATCACTCCTCCGGCGGCGCGTCCCTCCTCCGCTGATGGTGCCCTCTCCCCGAAGGAAGGCGTGACGGTCGCCCGAGGCCGGACGACCCCACCTTTTTCGGCCTTATGAGGACCGGCGGCGGCGCAGGAAACCTGCGAGGCCGGCGACGGCGAGAAGGCCGATCGAAGGCTCGGGCACACCGGTGACGCGGACGTTGTCGATGAGCGTGACGTTGAGGAGCGTGTCGTTCGGATCGGTGGAAGAGCCCGAATTCGTGTCGGAGTGGCCAAACAGAATATTCGAGCCTCCCAGCGTGACGGTGGAAAGATCGACCGTGGCGAGCGGCAGGCCATCCATCGACCAGGTGGCGAACCCGCCTTCGACGAGGATTTCCACAGCGCGCCAGGCAAAGGCGTGCTCGCCGGCATCGGTCGTGCCGGTCTGGCCGGCAAAGAGCGCGGTTTGCGCCAGAGGCGCGGAGGTTCCACCGAAGCCGCTGTAGTAGGCATCGGAGCCGTTGGTGCTGGTGGCGTAATAAACCGGGTCGCCCGCCGGGTAGCTTGTCGGTGCCGCGGAGGAATAAGCGCGGTAATCGGAGGCCGATCCGCCATCGAGGGTGACGGCAAAGAAGACACCGTCATCGGTGGCCCCGGAGCCCGCCCAGTGAGCGGTGGTTCCGGCGGTCCCGAGGCCGGCAAGTGAGAGCTGGGTGGACCCGCTGCCGCCGGGACCGAGCGGACCGACGTAGTTCGACCACATGTGGAAGCTGATGAGGTAGTCACCCGTGAAAGACTGGCCGGTGGGCGAGACGCTGAAGCCACTGAAAACGCCGCCGGAATTGTTGGCGGTCATCTTGAGACCCACGGTGCTCCCGCTGCCGGGGGCAGAGGGCACGCCGATGGCGGAGTAGTCGTAATGAAAATCGACGCCGATGTCCGAGAGACCGGGGTTGTTGACCGTCCAATTGGCGGTGTCGTCGATGTCGAAATCCTGCTCGAAAAGCACGGCGGCGGGAGCGGCGAGCGGGAGAAGAAGCGTGGCGGCGGCAGCCACCGGCGAGAAACGGGAGGGAGCGTTCATGAGACTGAAGGATCTGCCCCAATTCAGGACCAAAGGCAAGCCGATGAGACGATAGGATCACCCCTCCATACCGCCGGACGGCTCTGGTTTCAGACCCGCCTCAGCGTGAGATGGAGGATTTCCGCCGGCGCGGCGGTCCGGAGAGGAAACCAGTTGCCCGCGCCATTGCTGATGACGGCGGCTTCGCCGGTCGGCTTGCGGTACAGGCCGGACCAGTAGCGATACATCCAGGCCCCGGGACCGACCTCAGGGGTGATCATGACCTGGCCGCCGTGGGTGTGGCCTCCGAGCGTCAGCGGGATGCCCGCCCGCGCCGCTTCGTCGAAGGCGTGCGGGTGGTGGGCGAGAAGCAGCGGAAAGGCATCGTTGCGTCGCAAGGCGGCGGTGGCGGCGATGTCCTCGGCCATCTTTCCCTCCGATCGCGCCCAGCGGATACCGAGAACATCCACCGGATGTCCGCGCAAAGTCACGGGCGCGGCGGCATTCCGCAGCAGCGGAAATCCGGCGTCCTCCACCCCGCGGGCAAAAGCCTCGCGTCCCTCGAAGAGATCGTGGTTTCCTTCCACGAGAAAAAGGCCGTCTCGCGGATCGAGTCGGCGGACCATGTCGAGCGCCTCGGGCAGGTCGGCCAGGGCGTGGTCGATGAGATCGCCGGTCAGCGCGACGAGATCGGCCTTGAGCCCGTTGGTCGCCTCGGCGAGGTCGGTGAGGATGCGGCCGTTGGTGAATTTGCCGACGTGGACATCGGAAACGTGGGCGATCGTGAGGCCGTCGAGATCCCGCGGCAGCCCCGGCAACGGCACCTCAAGCCGCCGGACGCGGAAGTGCCGCGTCTGAGGAATGCTGATGGCCGTGGCCCCGTAGGTCGCGATCACCGGCAGGGCCACCGCGGTGGCGGCGAGGAAGCGACGTCGATCCGGACTGGGTGCTGTGAGATCGGCGGTTTCCTCCCTCCCCCGCGAGGCGAGGTAACGACGGATTCGGACCACCGCCTGCGCCACTCCTCCGATAACCAGCCCCGGCAGCGCCACCAGAGGCAGAAACAGCAGCCCCCACAGCAACACCGCCGCCTGAACCGCGGAGGGAACCTGCCACGGCAGGTGGCCCGAGCGGAACAGCATGATCCACAGCAAGCCGAGGAAAAGAGCGGCGGTGGCGACGGCGAAAGCGATCCGCACGGCCCTGCCCGCTTCGCGCAAAGCCCGGGTGCGGAACGCCCAGAAGAACCAGATCAGCGAAAGGACCGGAATCCCGAGCAGGATGAGAAGAAAGAACGACATCGACGGGCGAAGATCGCCAGACTTTCCCCGCAGTCCAAGGAAACCTCGCACACCGGTGACGAATCCGGCATCACCCGGGAAGGCGGACCGGGCAGCTGACCGCCTTTAGAAATCCCGTTTCGTGACGGCCAACCCGCCCCATGCCAGGAAAAGCGCGGCCCAGCCGCTGCAGAGGAGCGCGAACCACGTCCCGAGGTGGTTGAGGTACCAACGTCCAAGGTCGGATGCCGAGCCCGCTTCGAAAGGAATGCGGTCGAGTTGGAGGATCGCACTGATGCGGAGGGCGTCGAGGGGGCTGGACATGAGGAAACCCAGCCACAGGTCGGGATGCTTCTCCGCCAGACCGCTCCGCGCCGCGCCGAGGGCAAGCAGGTCCGGACCGACGAGCAGGGCGAGCCACAGGCAAAGCCCGAGCATGTGTGCCTTGACGCGGTCGCGAACCGTGAAGCCTACCGCCATCCCCAGCGCCGCGAACATGATGCACGCTCCCAGAGCGTGGAGCCAGAGCAGGGTCATTTCATGAAACGGAGCACCGGCGATCGCAGCGGGAAGCACCAGCAGCAGCGTGGCTACGGCAAACATGGTACCAAGTGCCGTGAACTTCCCGAGAATGCGCCCGCTGCCGCCGATCGGCAGGCTGGCCAGGAAATCCCGCTCCTCCTCCTCGCCTTGGGCGGAGCCGACGCCGGTCAGCAGCGAAAAGAGCGGCACCATCCACAGGCAGGCCTGGAGCAGCGTGTAGCCGGCGGTCTTTTCGATCCCCGACGACATGACCACCGGGACCAGTCCGACAGTCAGGCACAACGCGGCGAACACGTGAACGAACCGGTTCAGCAGAGCGGTCCGGATCTCGCGGGAAAAAAAGGCGCTGAAAGTGTTCATACGGCCTGTTGGAGCAAGGGTTTGAGAATCCTCGGACCATTCCGGAGATGCTCGGGATCGACCTCGCCCTCCACCCGGCCGTCGCAGCACGACAGGCAGCGGTCGGCCGCGCCTTCCCATTCGGCGAGAAGGTGGGTGGTCACCAACACCGTCTTGCCGTGGCGGGCTTCGTCACGCAGCAGCGATTGCAGGCGACCGCGCCACTCGGGATCGAGGCTCAGACCGGGCTCGTCGAGCAGGACGACCGGCGCGTCCGGCAACAGCAGCACGGCCAGTCCGAGGCGCTGGCGGAGGCCGCCGGAGAGCGACCCGGTAGGTTTCCCCCCATGCTCCACGAGCCCCGTGAGTTCGAGCATGTGATCGATCCGGCCGCGGTCCGCCCCGCGCACCCTCGCGTAAAACGCAAGCACCTGCCGACAGCTGAGCCGCGGATGAAAGGCCACGCCCTGCGGCAAATACGATAAATGCCGTTGTGCCTTGCGTCGGCCCTTGACCAGATCAACACCGTCCACGACCGCCCGGCCGGCGTCCGGCCGGACGAGTCCCGCGAGGATCCGCAGGGTGGTCGTCTTGCCGGCGCCGTTCGAGCCGATCAACAAAGTCACCTCGCCTGCCCGGGCCGTCATCGAAAGCCCGCGCAGCACCTCCTGCCGTCCGTAGTTTTTTCTCAAGTCTTCGATGGAGATCATAAATCAGGGGTGGTGGGTGCTGAGCGGGGCGGGATCCCGGATCCCCTGGACCCGGGGCAGAGCCACGTGGCTATGGGCGAATTCGATCAGCTTCAGCCCCGGGCTTCCGGAAAGCAGGCCGATCTCCGGCAGCGGCCGGCGTAACCGGCCCAGCAGATCAACCTCACGATGCGGCAATTCGCCCCTGCCGTCGCCATTGAGATCGATCGGCACGGCACCCTCCCAATGGTTGCCTACGCCGTCGAGCGCCCAACGGTTCGTGTCGCTCAGACCTCCAGCGAGTTCGGCGGAGTGCAGGTTGCCGGTGAAGACATTACGGGAAAAAACGTTGTCGTTGGAACTCGCCGTCAGCCGCACGCCGACGTAGTTGTGCTCGATCGCATTGCCCACGAGCACATTGCCGTTGTTGTTTTCCAGATAGATCCCGACGGTGTTGTTGTTGAGCTGGTTGCCCTCGATCCGGGTGGTGTCCACCGAGTTGAGCAGAAGACCATAAGCACGAAAGCCCTCGTTGGAAACGAAGCGGTTGCCGCGCACGAGCAGGTTCTTCGAATACATGATCGCCGCTCCTGCCGCATTGTCGGAAAAGGAGTTCCCTTCGAAAACGTTGTGATCGGAATACATGTAGTGCAGCCCATAGCGAACTCCCTTGATCTTGTTGGCCCGGACCGTGGTGTGATCGGTGAAGGAGAAATACATCCCGTCGCGGGTGTCGGCGATCGTGTTGCCATCGAGTTCGCATTCATGGCTGTTCCAGAGGTGGATGCCATTGCCGCGCGAGTTGATATTGAGCACCGAGCAAAGGTCCGGGCTGTCGGCGACGATCGCGGTCGAGGTCGGGCGCTTCGCCGTCGGCAGCGTGGTCTTGCCGTGGATGTCGTTGCGGACCACCCGGCAGCCGGTCACTTTCTTCAGGTAGATTCCGTGCAGCACGTCGATGACCCGGTTGCCGGCGATGGAGGCGCGGTCGCCGGTGACGTGGATGCCGGCGTGATCTTTCGACAAATCGGTGCCCGAATGGGCGATCACCAGGCCGCGCAGCGTGACGTCCGCGGCACGGATGGAAATCACGTGGCCGTCCCCTCCGCCATCAATCCGCGGCCAGCCGCGGCCGACCAGCCGGATCGGTTTGTCGATCACCAGCGGGCCGGCGTGATCGCCGGGGCCGACCTCAAGGGTCGCACCCGGCACCGCGGCGTCAATCCGCTCCTGCAGCTCCGTCGCGCTGGCGCTCAACGCGAGGCCGAGCGCGGCAACTGCGGCACTTGCTCTTTTCTGGAAATCCATATCGCTAGGATGAGCGCCAGCATGAACCCGAAGAGCAGATAGGTGCCCGTTTCGGGGTAGCTGGACTGGGTGAAGTTGGCGATTTTCTGGGTGCCGAAGATCAGGGGTGTGAACGGTTCCACCGTCATCGGCGCCGCCGGATCGAGGTCGTGCCCGTAGCTATACAGCCGGTAGTAGAACGCCCCGATCGAGAAGAGTCCGAAGTACGACGCCAGCACGAAGAGATCGACCACCGCGCCCATGTAGCCGAACACCGCCGCCCGCAGTGCCAGCAGGATGAACAGCCCCAGCATGAAGGGCATCACCTGCATCTCGGTGAAATCCGCCTCGGAGATCGTCTTCATGCCGATGTAGTGGTTGAGCATGTTGATCTCCTTGAGGTCCTGGCCATCGTTACCGCCCTCGATCCGATAAGCGTAAATGGTCATCTCCAGGCCCTCGGCGTACTGCGGTGCCACCAGATTCAAGCGCCACAGCGGGAAATAAACCGACCCCGCCACCAGCAACGCGCCGAGCAGAAGCAGAAACCGCGATGCGAGATTCAGCGGCTTGTGCAGGAAGACATACTCGGCGCGTAGCAATCGGTGCATCGGTTTGCAAGGTGGTGGCTACTCCCCGACATCAACGGCCGGCACGGCCTCGATGTCCTCGGTCGGCTCGGTTTGCATCGTCGGTTCGACCGGCTCATCAGTCCCTGCACCGGCCGGGGCCGTCCCGGCGGCCTCCCGGACCACCAGATAACCCTGCATCTCCTGGTGCAGCGCCGAGCAGAAGTTCGTGCAATAGAAAGGGAAGACCCCCGGCTTCTTCGCCTCGAACTCGACCGACTTCGTTTCCCCCGGATCGACGATGATATTGATGTTGTGCTCATTGACCCCGAAGCCGTGGATCATGTCCGGCGTCTGCTCGATGTTGGTCACGTGGATCTTCACCGTGTCGCCGACCCTCGCTTCGATCTTGTCGGGCGCGAAACGGCTGCGCACGGCGACGACCTTGGCGTTCACCTCGTTGCCCGTGCGCTCCGCGGTTCCCTCGCTGAGGTCCCAAACCGCGTTGGGATCGGTGTTTTCCGCCCTCGGGTAAACTTCGATCGGCTGGATGGCATCGACCTTGAGAATCTGCGCGAAGTGCGGCTCCGGCTCGGTGTAGGCTTCGGCCACCATCTTCATCTTCTCGCCGGAGATATCAATCAACTGGCTGGATTCCGGCTGCGAGGGACCGACACTGACGTGGCGCCCCTTGGACAGCTTGTTCATCGCCACCAGCCACTTGCCGTAGGGCTCCTTGGTGTCGCTGCCGGCAACCACCAGGTGGCCGATGCTGTAATGAACGGTGATCTTGTCGAGCACTACCTTGGACAGGTCCTGCTTCTCCTCCTCGGTCCACGGCGGCAGCTTCCATTTGGCCACGGCGGAATCGATGAACAACGAGGTGTAGGCGTTGCCCTTACCATCGTATTGGGTGTGCAGCGGGCCGAGCCCGACCGGCACCTCGCCTTCCACCACGCTGTCGTGGGTCAGGATCGGAATGCCGCGGAAGTCGCCCTCGAAGTCCTTGCCCTCGATGGCGGCGAGAATCTTCTCGACGTTGAGCACCGTGGTCGTCGGCTGCAGCTTGCCACCGGCCGAGACCCACTTGCCGGTCGGATCGACGTCCATCCCGTGGGGGGACTTGGCGATGCCGATCAAGTGGACAAGGCCGGGAACCTTCGCCGGATCAAGTACCGGCACGCCTTCCATCGTAGTGGCCTTGCCGTCCTCGACCGCCTGCGCGGCCGCCCGCCAGTTGACGATCGCCCCGAGGTCACGCTCCGCTTGGGAGGCATTCACCTCAAGCGTCTCATGCGCCATTTCCGTGTTATATGAAGTAAAGAAGACATAACCACTGCTTGGCCCCTTGCCGGTCGAGGCGAGGTCGAAATCGAAAGGCGGCATCAGAATCTGGAAGCCCACGCTCATCTCACCGCTCTCGGGATGGACTTTCAGCGCCGTGATCATGCCAGCATACTCCGTCGCATAATCCTCCAATTCAGCCACCCGGCCTTTCGGCAGCGGCGTCGAGAAGCGGGTGGAAACGAAGAGATACTCCGTGTTCTCCGTCACGAACGACGAGGCGTGGCTGCCGCTCGAGTTCGGCAACGGTCCCAGGATCTGCTTGGTCTTGAAATCCCGCAGGCTGATGCGCGCCACGCGGTTGTTGGCGTTGTCGTTCACGAAAAGCCAGCGCCCGTCGTACTTGCTGTCGGTCTGCGACAGCGCGGGGTGGTGGACGTCGCCCCAGGTGTAATCGCCGAGCATCTTCTTGCTCTCGGTGTCGAACCCGTATCCGGTCCCGGGGTAGGGAGCGAAGACCGGGATGGTGGAGATGTGGCGCATCGACGGGATGCCGGCCACAAACACCTGGCCGGAATGCCCGCCGGAGTAGAAGAGATAGTATTCGTCCTTCTCGCCGGGGGCGACGTAGGTCGCCTCGGCGGCGCTGGTCCGCTCGGCGGCGCTGGATGCGTCCTCCCCGCCGTTCTGTCTGCCGCAGCCCGAAAGAACCAGCCCGATGGCACCGGCGCAGACGAGACCGCCCAATGTTGTAATGGTTTTCATGATGTTTCTCAGCTTGTATTCGGCTCGTGATGGTTACTTGACGGTGAGAACCCCCTTCATCCCGATCGTGCAGTGGCCGGGGAAGGAGCAGAAATATTCGTAGTCGCCGGGCTCGGAGGGCGCGTTGAATGTCACCGTCTCTTTCTCGCCAGGTCCAAGGATCTTGGTTCGTGCGATCACTTGATCCTCCATGTTGGTCGGAATGTAGTCGTTGCCGGCAAAGGCAAAGCCCTCCTCGACGATTTTGGCGACATCCGCCTCCTTGATCAACAACACCCAGTTATGGCCCATGGAGGCTTTGGGCATGGAGCCGACGTTGATGAGCGTCACTTCCAACGGCTGCCCGGCTTGCGCCTCGATCGCCTCGACGCTGAACTTCATCTGGTCGTTGGCAGTGATCTCGATCTTCTTCAGCGGGAGGTCGGACTTGACCGGTGCCGGCTTCGACGCTGCTTCGGTGGCCGGTGAGGCATCCTCGTTGGAACCCGCCTCGTCGGAGGACTTGCCGCAGCTGCAAACGAGCGTCGCACCGATCAGGGTCACGAGAAAAAGAGGAAGGCTAGCGTATTTCGGTTTCATGATTTGATGTGGTTTTCGGTGGAAAAATCAGGGTTTGGAACTGGCCACGGGTGTCTCGCCGAGGGCTTCGATCACTTCGTCGGGTTTCCAAAAGTTGCCGCGCCAGATCCGGCGGATGGTGCCGTCGGCCTCGACGAGGGCCGTGCACAGCCCATGGTTGATCGTGCCGTTCGCGGTCTCGGTGTAGACGGAGAACGCCCGCGTCAGCTTCTCGACCTCGGCCGGCTGGCCACAGGCAAAGCGCCAGAAGTCGCCATCGTCGGTGTGGACGGCCGCGTAATCCGCCAGCACCTCGGGTGTGTCGTGTTCGGGATCGAAGGAGATGCTCAGGAGATGCGTGCGCCCGGCCAGTGCAGGACTCTGTTTGATGCGCTCCTCCAAGGTTTTGAAGTGGCTCGACATCAGCGGGCAGAAATTCGGCACCGGGCAACGGGTGAAGATGAAGGTCAGCACCAGCGATTTGCCGTCGAATGTTCCGGCGTCGATGGCGCGCCCTTTTTGATCGGTCAACTCAAAGTCCGGCAACCTGTCCCCTTCCTCTAGCCGCTTGATCTTCGGAGCCGCCGCCACCGGCACTCCGGCTTTCTCCGGCAGATGGACCGTGGCGGGATCCACCGGCCGCACGCGCTGGATCCAGGAATCGTCACCGGTCACCACGAACTCAAACGAGACCGCCTCGCCCGTCTCCACGCCCTCGACATCCTCGCCGGCCTTCACCGTGAAGGGCATCGTCATTGATGGCATGTAGCCGGGAATCTCCTCGTGCTCGATGATCAGGGTGGAATCCTCACGCTCCACCGCACGCACCACGCCCCGCACTTCGTAGGTCGTCGCGCCCGGTGAGGTCGATGCCGACGGTTCGGAGCGCGAGCAGGAAGTCGGCAGGACCAGCAGGGCGGCGAACCCGAAGAGGGCAGGTTTCAAGGTTTTCATGATACGAAAGTTGCGGTGGCTCAGGTCCTTCGGGGCACGTCCGGCTCAGGGGCTTTGAAGCTTCCTCGCGGCCGGGAAGAGCACCGAGTTCTCGAGGTGGATATGCCGGTGGAGGTCTTCCTCCAGCTCGGCCAACCCGGCGAACAGCGCGCGATAGGTGTTGCAGGCATCCGGCGGCGGCGTGAAGCCGTTGGTCAGCTCGCGGAGCTTCGCCAGTGCCTCACCGGCATCGTCATGCTCATGAAGCATGCAGTCGATCGGGCCATCGAGCGGCATGGCGGTGGAGTCCCCCCCGGCGAGCTGCTCGATGGCGGGGAACAGCATCTGCTCCTCCTTCATCAGGTGCTCCGCCAGTTCGACCGCCATGGCCCGAAAGACCTCGAGAACTTTCACCAAAGAGGGCGTGTGCGGTCCATGCACCTGCGCCACGCGCGCCGCCATGGCATCGAGCCGCGGCAGCTCCTCGCGCAGGTAGCCGTGATGGACGGCCACGATGTAACGGCTCAGCTCGACCGGCGGATAGGTTGCCGGGTTCACCGCCGGTGCGGGCTTTTCACGAAGCTCGGCCTCCAGCTGTTCGACCACCGCATCGAGGGCAACCCCCTTCCGTTCGCAAGCTTCACGCAAGGTGCGGCCGCCCTGGCAGCAGAAATCGATGCCGTAGCTCTGAAAAATCCGCGACTGCGAGGGCCGCTCGGCCACGATCTCCCCCACCGTTCTTTGCTCCATCGGCGTTCCTGCCGGCGAGAACTCTATCGTTTTGTGACTCATAACGACCGCACCATCCCGCCCGTCGGGGCGGTTAACAAGAAAAAAAGAATGTTATTTCTTTTTAATCGGCCGATGTCAGTCTCCGGGAGTCCGGAGGCGTTCGCGGTTCACTGGGACGGGGAGCTTCGATTGACAGTGGAATCCCCGTCCGCTCCCTTCGTGGAGGCGGGAATCCCGCCGCCGCACTCCGGACGAGTCGTCCCTGAAAATGAAATGCCATGTTTGGATACGGTAAAATGAGCGCCTGTGCGGTGGCCGCGATGAGCGCCCTCGCGGAAAAGCACGGAACGGGAGAATCGCTCAGCTCGCAGCAGATCGCCGACAGCCGCAACCTGTCGAAGCCGTTGGTCGCGAAGATCCTGACGGTGCTCTCGCAAGCCGGCTTTGTCGTCGGCACCCGCGGTCCCGGCGGCGGCTATCGCCTCGGCCGCGATCCCGGGGACGTCACGGTGCTCGATGTCGTGGCGCTTTTCGAGGGTCACCGGGAAATCAGCGCCTGCCCTTTCGGCCCCGGTTGGTGCGGAGTGGGCGACCCCTGCCCTCTTCACGACATCCTGGCCGATCTCTCCGACTCCACCGCGGCCACCCTGCGCAACGTGAGCTTCGCCGCCTTCGTGGGCCATGGGAAGGGAAGCCAATAGGATGATCGCTGCCGGGATCCGCGCCGTCTTCTTCGACGTCTACGGTACGCTGCTCGACGGCACGCGTCATCCGGACCGACACGAAAGAATGGCTGCCGTGGCGGAACGTTTCGGGGTGAAGGCGGAGTGCCGGATCGATGAGGCCTTCGACCGCGCCGTGGCCGCCGCGCACCGGGCGTCGGGCGAGCCGTTTCCGGAAATCGACGTCCGCGCACTCTGGAGGCTGATCTTTCCGGCGCTCACGGAGACCGACGCGTTCGCGCTGGAAATCGAGGAGGCGGTGCATCCGGTGATCGTCCACGAGGAGGGGGCCGAGATCCTTCACCAAGCAGTGCAACAAGGGCTGCCGATCGGGATCATCTCGAACGCCCAAGCCTACACACGGGTTCTGTTGGAACGGCATTTCCCTGACGTCTGGCCGTGTTTGCGAAAGGATCTGATGACCTTCTCCTATGAACATCGGATCGCCAAGCCGGACCGGCGGTTGTTTGAAGAAGCGATCCGTCCTCTCATCCACGAAGGCCTCTCCCCTGGCGAAATCCTGATGGTCGGCGACTCCCCCACCCATGACATCCAGCCGGCGGAGGCACTGGGACTGCGGACTCTTCTCTTACCTCGGCAGGCCCGCCGCCCAGGGTTTCCCGTTGCCCGGAACAATGCGCGGCGGTAGAACCGCACCATGGAAGAAAAAGTCCGGGAACTGGTGGAGCGGTTCTTCGAATGGGACAGGGAAGAGGTGACCGCGATCTTTCAGGAACTGCTGCTCGGTATGGAAGCCGAAGAAGGCCTGCCTCCCGGCGGGCTGATGTCCCGCAACTACGACACCGCGCAGGCGAATCCCGAAATCCATACGCTGCCCGGCAATTTGAAAGACGCGCGCGATGCCATCTTCCCCTTCTTCTGGGGCACCGACGGCTGGTATTCGCCGCTGCACCTCGAGAACGTCAAGGGTCCGGCCAACCTCGCCTCGCTGATCGGCGCGCTGGCCTGCCTGCTCAAGGACCCGAACCTCTGCGTGGACACCTATTGCCTGCGTTCGAACGAGCTTGAGGTGAAATCCATCACCGCGCTGGCGAACCTGGTGTTCTATCACACCGAATCGCCCTGGGGTGTCTTCACCATGGGCGGCACGATTTCGAACCTCTACGGCGGGAAGCTCGGCATCGAGAAGATCGTGCCGGGTGCGATGCAGACCGGTCTCGGCGGCCGCCGGGTGGTCGGGATCGTGTCCGAGGCCGGCCACTACTCGAACGCCACCCTCGCCGGCTGGCTCGGCATCGGCACTGACAACCTGATCGCGATCCCGACCGATGAACGGTTCGCCATGCGCGTGGACCTGCTCGCCGAAAAGCTCGACCGCCTCTACTCCGAAGGCGCGGCGGTGGCTTTCGTCATCGGCACCTTCGGGACCACCGACGCCTATGGGATCGATGACATCGCCGCAATCCGGCGGACGATCCGTGAGGCCGCGGAAAAACACGGCGCGATCGAGCCCCACCTGCACGTGGACGCGGCCGTCGGCTGGGTCAGCTGTTTCCTCACCGACTACGACCTGGATGCCAACCCGCTGCGGTTTCCGGACACACTCAAACCGATCGTGCGGGCGACTCAGGAACTCACCGTCGGTTTCCGCGAGGCGGACTCCGTGACCATCGATTTCCACAAAATGGGATGGGGGCACTACCCATCGAGCGCGATGATCGTCAACCGCCGCGCCGACTTGTCCCGCCTGTTCCGCGAGAAGAAGGACGTGCCTTACTTCTCCGAGGCCGATTACCGGCACGATCCGGCGCTGTTCACGCTGGAATGCTCACGCCCGGCGATCGGCCCCTACACCGTGATGGCCTCGCTCAATGCGATCGGGCTCGACGGCTACCGCCTGCTCATCGCCGATGCCTTCCACAAAGCGCGCTTGCTCAAGGAGCGCATCGAGGCGCTGCCCTACTGCAAGGTGCTCAACATGGAAAACCCCGGCCCGTCCGTGCTGTGGTGGGTGTTTCCCAAAGGACGCGACGCCAAGGCGATCCATGCCGACCTTCTGGCGGGCAAGCTCGGCGAGGGCGACCGCACCCGCTATTTCGGCGAGATCCATCATCTCTATCAGAAACGAGCCGAAACCATGGACGTGAGAAAGGATGCACGACTGAGCTACACCTCCAGCACCGGATTCAGCCCCGGTGGATGCCAGGTGCCGGCGTGGAAAGCCGTGTTCTTCAACCCGAAAACCGACATGGCGGTCCTCGACAAGGTGATCGAGAGCATCGAGGAACTCGCGTGATGGAAACATCCGGCGTCCGCCGGGCTCGTCCCCACAATGAATAGAACGGTTTATTTTCTTGCTTGTGGCGGACAAAACCGGCTTGAAACCCCCAACGCATGAATTCTCATCCGGCGCCCGACACCAAGCTCTCCTTCCGGGAGAAAGCAGGCTACAGCTTGGGAGATGCCTCGGCCAATTTCGTCTTCCAGATGTTTCTGGTGTTTCCCACGGCGTTCTATGTCGACGTGATGGGGATCAGCGCCGCCTCGATGGGCACCATGCTGTTGCTCGTCCGCTTCAGTGACGCGATCACCGACCCCATCATGGGATTCATCGCCGACCGCACGAAGCATCGCTGGGGAAAATTCAGGCCCTGGCTGCTGTGGTCCGCCCTGCCCTTCGCCTTGTTGTTCTGGGCCGCCTTCACCGTGCCGTCCGGACTCGGTGACACCGCACGCCTCTGGTACGCCGTCGGCACCTACACCTTGCTCATGATGGCCTACACCATGAACAACGTGCCGTATTCCTCGCTCAACGGCGTCATGACGAGCGACGGCATCGAGCGGACCAGCGTGTCCTCCTACCGGTTCTTCGCGGCGATGTGCGCCGCCTTCATCGTCCAGGGTTTCACCTTGCCGCTGGTGAGCAAGTTCGGCGACGGTGACCCCGCCCGTGGCTGGTCGGTCACCGTCGCCCTGTTCGCGGGCATTTCGGTGATCTTTTTCATCATCACCTTCTTCAGCGTGAAGGAGCGGGTCGAGCCGCCGGCCAACCAGAAGCCGGACCTCAAACAGGATTTCAGGGACATCGGACGCAACCGGCCGTGGCTGGCGATGTTCGGCATGACCCTGTTCGTCTTCATCACCCTCGCGCTCCGCGGAAACGCCGGATACGTGCATTTCAAATACTACCTCGACTCGGAAACGTTGAGGACCTTCATCGAAAGCCTCGGCTTCTATGCCACGCCCACCGCACTGGAGAGTCCGGGCCTCGGCTTCAAGGCGCTCGATCTCTTCGGGCTGATCCTCAAGCCCGGCGACAGCCCTGTGGCGATCGGCTTCAGCCTCTTCAATATGACCAGCAGCCTGGTCAACATCATCGGCGTGCTCGCCGCCAAACCGCTGGCGCGGATCTTCGGCAAGAAGATGGTATTCGTCGTCGGACTCGCCGGAGCCGCCCTTTGCCAATCGTTGGTTTCCTTCGCGTCACCGACGGACATTCCGTGGGTGTTCCTGCTCACCGTCCTCACCAGCATGTGCTACGGCCCCACCATTCCCCTGCTCTGGGCGATGATCGCGGACACCGCGGACTGGGGAGAGTGGAAGTCCCACCGCCGTTCCACCGGCTTCGTTTTCGCCGGAATGGTCTTCGCGCTGAAGGCTGGTCTCGGTGTCGGCGGAGCCCTGGCCGGTTGGCTTCTGGCAGCCTACGGCTACAGCCCGGAAACCGCCACCCAGCCCGAGGTTCTCCGCGGCATCCGGCTGCTCGTGGGTCTCTGGTCGGGAGGATTTTTCTCCGTGGGCGTGGTCTTCATGCTCTTCTATCCGATCACCAAACGGATGGAGCAGCGGATGGCCGAAGAGCTGGAAAGCCGTCGCCGAGAGGTCATGCCTTCCGCAATGCCCGGGGCGGTCTAGGAACAAAACTCCCACTCCCGCCGAAATCCGATGCGACCGCCGTTCCACCACCCAACCCAGGCCCCGAAAACCAACGCTGCCGACCGTCTTTCTCCGGCTAAAGCCTTGCAATCCGTCGGTGTAAATTAAACGTTTCAACCGAGATGAAGCCAGTCTCCTCCCACTCGTCACGAAGCGTCGCTCCTTCCATGGTGAATTCCTGCCCGGTCAAGCCCGGCGACATTCGGAATCCGATTCTGAAAGGCTTCAACCCCGATCCCTCGATCCTCCGTGTTGAAAACGACTACTTCATCGCCTGCTCCACCTTCGAGTGGTATCCCGGCGTCCAGATCCATCACTCCCGGGATTTGGTGAATTGGCACCTGCTGGGCCGCCCGCTCGACCGGCCGGGCCAGCTGGACATGATCGGCAATCCGGATTCCGGCGGCGTCTGGGCACCGTGTCTTTCCTACGCCAACGGCCTCTACTATCTCATTTACTCCGACATGAAGGCGTGGAAGGGCAACGCCTACAAGGTCGCCCGCAACTACCTCGTCACCGCGCCCTCCCCGGAGGGTCCGTGGTCGGACCCGGTTTTCCTCAACGCCAGCGGTTTCGATCCCTCGTTTTTCCATGACGACGACGGCCGCATGTGGCTTCTCAACATGCTCTGGGATCACCGCACCGGCCACAATCGCTTCGCCGGCATCCTGCTTCAGGAATTCTGTCCCGAGACCCATCAGCTGATCGGTCCCGTGACGAATATCTTCAAAGGCACCGAGCGGGGTCTCGTGGAAGGCCCCCACCTTTACAAACGCAATGGCTGGTACTATCTCCTGACCGCCGAGGGCGGCACCGAGTATCGCCACGCCTGCACCCTGGCCCGGTCCCGGCGGATCGAGGGACCTTACGAGTTGCACCCGGACGGGCATCTCCTCACTTCGGACGGATCGCCGCAGCTTCCCTTGCAGAAGGCCGGGCACGGATCGCTGGTGGAAACGCCCGCGGGCGAGTGGTATCTCGCTCACCTTTGCGGTCGCCCGGTCGATGGCAAACACTGCACCCTGGGCCGGGAAACCGCGCTGCAGAAGTGCGTGTGGGGAGATGACGATTGGCTGCGTCCCAAGCAGGGAGGCACGTCGCCCGACGTGTGTGTCGAAGGTCCTCTCGGACTCGCAGCCGCGCCGTTTGACTCATCCCCCTGGAACGGCCTCTTCGATGGGCCGGCGCTCGATCTTCATTTCCAGAGCCTGCGTCGCCCGATCACGGATGGCTGGCTGAGTCTGACGGAACGCCCGGGATACCTGCGGCTCAAAGGCATGGAGCCCACGGTCAGCTGCTTCCGCCAGAGCCTCATCGCCCGCCGCGTCCAGGCCTTCGACATCACGGCGGAAACGTCCGTCGAGTTCGATCCCACCAGCTTCCAGCAGATGGCGGGCCTCATCGCCTACTACGACACGGAAAACCACTACTACCTGCGGCTCAGTCACGACGAAGACCTCGGGCGCTCCCTTAACATCATCGCCACGGATGCCGGTCACAGCGGTGAAGTGCTTGATGAAGATATCGCCGTCCCCGCGACGGGCCCAATCGGCATGCGGCTGCATTTCAAGAAAACCGAGCTCCGTTTCGAGTTCCGCGCGCCGGAAGGAAGCTGGCAGGCGATCGGCCCTGTCCTCAACGGCGCGATCCTTTCCGATGACTACCATCATCTCGGGTTCACCGGAGCGTTCGTAGGCATCTGCTGCCAGGACCTCACCGGACGGAAGCTCCACGCCGACTTCTCCTGTTTTCATTATTCCGAGAACGACAACGTCCCGGCGGAAGACGGATGAACCCACATTCCTTCCGATGAAGTTGAACTGCCGCAGCATCTTGTGGACGCTGGCACTCCTGCCGCTGTCCCTCATCGCGGAGGATGGCTATCGCCTTTGGATGGGCTATGACACCCTGGAGCCCCAGGCAGTGCGCCGGCTTTCGCCCCACCTGACCGCCCTGTGTGCACCGGGTGCCTCCGAAATCCAGCGATCCACGCGCCGCGAAATCCTCAAAGCCATCCCCGCGCTGCTGGACACGGATTTTCCCGAGATCGACGCCGTCACGCAGGATGGCGTCGTCGTTGTCGGAACACCCGAAAGCTCTCCCACCATCGCCCGGTTGGAACTGGCCGACGAACTGGCAGGGATCGGACCTTCCGGGTTCCTGATTCGCTCCACGGAGGTCGAAGGTCACCGCGTGACGGTGATCGCGGCTCCCGACGACCAAGGCGCTCTCTACGGCGCTTTCGCTTTCCTCCGCCACCTCCAGAACGGCCACCCTCTCGACGCCCTTTCCCTGAAAGAACGGCCACGATTCCAGCTGCGCCTGCTCAATCACTGGGACAACCTCGATGGCACGATCGAGCGGGGCTATGCCGGCAGCTCCCTTTGGCCATGGGCCGAGCTACCGGACGAGGTGCCCCCCCGGCTCACCGACTACGCCCGCGCCAATGCCTCGGTCGGACTGAACGGCACCGTGCTCAACAACGTCAATGCCAGCTCCAGGAGCCTCACGCCGGAGTATCTTGAGAAAGCCGCAGCGATCGCCGGCACCCTGCGACCCTACGGCATCCGCGTGTTTCTCAGCGCCCGGTTTTCCTCACCCATCGAACTCGGCGGACTCGACACCGCGGACCCGGCCGACCCGCGCGTGCTCGCCTGGTGGGAGAAAAAGGTCTCGGAGATCTACTCGTTCATTCCCGACTTCGGCGGCTTTCTCGTGAAGGCGAACAGCGAGGGCCAACCCGGCCCCCTCACCTACGGTCGCACCCATGCCGACGGTGCCAACATGCTTGCCGCCGCCCTGCGGCCCCATGGCGGCATCGTGATGTGGCGGGCCTTCGTCTACGACCCGGCACCCGGTTCCGACCGCATCGCCCAGGCTTACGATGCGATGAAGCCGCTTGATGGCGGGTTCGCGCCCAATGTCATCGTCCAGGTCAAGAACGGCCCGCTCGACTTCCAGCCGCGCGAACCTTTCCACCCCTTGTTCGGAGGCATGGCGAAATCCCAGATCATGCCCGAACTGCAGATCACCCAGGAATACCTCGGCCACTCCCGGCAGCTCGCCTACCTCGCGCCCATGTGGGAGGAGTTCTTCAACGCCGACACCTTTGCGCAAGGCAAGGGATCCATCGTGGCGGAGACCGTGGATGGGTCCCTCTTTCCCCAGAAACTGACCGCCATCGCCGGCGTCGCCAACACGGGCAGCGACCGCAACTGGACCGGCCATCCCCTCGCCCAGAGCAACTGGTATGCCTTCGGCCGCCTCGCATGGAATCCCGACCTCGATCCGGAAAGCATCGCGCGGGAATGGATCACCATGACCCTCACCCGCGACGAAACGGCCGTAGCGACCCTGGCTGAGCTGTTGATGGAATCCCACGAAGCCGTCGTGAACTACTCGATGCCCCTCGGCCTTCACCACCTCATGTGGGAAGGCCACCACTACGGTCCCCAGCCGTGGTGCGACCATCTCCCGCGGGCCGATTGGAACCCGACCTACTTCCATCGTGCCGCCGCGGATGGCATCGGCTTCGATCGCACAAAATCCGGCAGCAACGCCGTCGCCCAGTACCACCCCGAGGTCCGCGCACGCTTCTCCGATCCCTCCACCTGTCCCGATGCATACCTCCTCTGGTTCCACCACCTGCCGTGGGATTTCAAAATGAAGTCAGGCAAGACCCTCTGGGACGAACTCTGTCTTCACTACCAGCAGGGCGTGGACTGGATGGGCGAAGCCCGCGACCAGTGGTCGTCCGTGAAGGATCAGATCCATCCGGACATTCATGCGGAGGTCGGTCGACGGCTTGCCATCCAGCAGCGGGATGCCATCCGCTGGCGCGATGCATGCCTCCTCTACTTCCAGACGTTCTCCGGTCTGCCGTTCCCTTCACGAGTCGGACCCGTGGTAACTCCGCTTGCAGAAGCCAGAACCATCGATCCCCTCGAATCGGATCGCTGACGGAAAGCGGACGGCGACACTTCCCCTCCAGTCTGAAACCCGGACGGCCGCGATCTCTCGCGGCCGTCCATATGATAAGGGGGGGATAAAAAACAGGGCGGATCAGGCCCGGCGGCGGCGAACCAGTGCCGGGAGGGCGAACGCGCCAAGCAGCACCATGGAGCTGCTCGGTTCCGGGACGGCGGTGAAGCCCACGGAAACCTCGCCCCACTGCCAACCTCCGTTCCATCCGACCTGCTGCGATCCGGCCACGCCGCCAAGACCCGAGCCGGCGGCTACCGAACCACCGCCGATTCCCGAGTTGGCATCCGCCCAGCCGTCCTTGTCGACGACGGAGGTGGAGAAGGGATTCACCGTGGCGTCGTCGGACGGTCCGTTGTTCACGCCCAGGAAGTTCACGATGTACTGGTTGTCCGCCCCTGTAGCAATCGTTTGCCCGCTTCCGGTGGCAACAGGTGCAGCCGTATCCACCCCACTCAGCTCATAGATGAAGTAGGCCGTGTTGGCGGAGGCCGAGCCAAAGCTGTGAACGAAACTGGCGGACGTTCCCGCATTGTGGAAGTAAGCCAGAGAAGTCCGGCTGTTCTGCACCGTGCCGTCTGCCGCGACACCGTTGTAGGTGGCACCGACCAGGCTGTAGTCGGCGTCAGCATAGGTTCCGAACACCAAAGTGTTCCCTGGACTGGCCAACGTGTAGCTGACGGTGCCCGTTCCCGTGGTTGCGTCGAAGCTCCCGCTCTGGGTGTTGACGACCGAAATGGCCGCGGAGGCGGTGCCAACAATGGTCAGACTGATCAATGTAGAGATTGCAGATGCCTTCATTCGTTTGGGGTTTTTGTTTGGGGGCCGAAGGCTCCCGCGCCAGGAATGCCCGACGTGGGGAAACATGACCTTCGAATCGCACTCTAATTAAACGTTACAGCTTCGGCCGCAAGCAAAAAATAGAACGTTTCATTCCTGATGGGCGTTCCGTCTCGGAAGCGACCCTTCCGGCACAAGCTCAATGGCCTTTTCCCAACTCCACCACCGCCTGGAACGCGGGTTTAGGGTCGCGGTTCCGGTCGAAGAGCAGCGGGTGGTTCGTCCGGCCCCGGATCGGAAAGCCATTGAGCCACGACTGACCGTCGTTCAAACCCCAGAACGTGATGCGATCGATGCTCCGGCGGTGCTTCAGATAGACTTCGAAGATCTCGCGGTATCGCTCGGCCAGTTTTTCCTGCATCTCTTCCGGCAGACCCTCCGTGTAGGGGTTGGTGGCGGAATCCCCCTCCTCGCGGCGGCTGATGTCGGCGTTGCCGAAAGCACCACGGTTGGGAAGCACATCGACATCGAGCTCCGTGATCATCACTTTCAGCCGCAGCCCGGCGAATGCCTTGATCGTCTTTTCGATTTCGTCGACCGATGGATGGTTCAGGTGAAAGTGGGACTGGGTGCCGATCCCATCGATCGGAACTCCCCGGCGCAGCAGCCCACGCACGAGCTTCACGCAGTTCTCGCGCTTCCGTTCGTTTTCGAGACCATAGTCGTTGTAGTAGAGCTCCGCCTTGGGGTCGGCCTCGCGGGCGAAACGGAACGCGTGGTCGATGAAATCATCGCCAATGATCCGACGCCACGGCGAGTCCCGGAGGATGTCGTCGCCCCCGTCGGAAAGAGCCTCGTTCACCACGTCCCAGCCCTTCACCTTCCCCTTGTAGCGGCCGGCGACTTTGAAAATGTGCTCCTTCATCCGCGCCAGCAGCTCCTCCCGCGTCGCGTCCCCGCCGTCCTCCCCTGCGAAGACCCAGCGCGGCGTCTGGCTGTGCCAGACGAGCGTGTGTCCGATCACCTCCATCCGGTGTTTCCGTGCGAACCGGATGTACTCGTCCGCCGCATCGAAGCGATACTCCTTCGGCTCCGGATGCAGCGACTGCCACTTCATGTCGTTTTCCGCGGTGAGCGACGAAAACTGTTCCCCGGCAAGCTCTCCTGCCGCCTGGTTCTGTCCATTCACCATGGAGGTGTTGAGAGCCACTCCGATCGAAAAGTCGTTCTTGAAAACCTCCCTCAGCGTTGGCTCCGCGGCAGCGGCAATGCCGCAGGCGATGGAGACGGCGGCGACGGAGGACAGGGCGGATTGGAATCGTTGGATCATGCTCTTCTAAGAGGTCGCAGGTGAAAAGGTGGTCTCCGATTCATTTGAAAAGGCGCCCGGCGAAGTAGTGGAGACTGCTGGCCCAGTGGGCGGGATCATGACCGTGACCGTCCACGTGCCAGACGTGGGGAACATCGTGCTCCTTCAGGTAGCGGTGCGTATCCTGGCTGTAGTTGATCAGCCCGTCCTTGTTGCCACAGGTGATCACCAGCAGCTTGATCTTGTCCCTGGCTGCGGCGGGATCGGGCACCAGCTCCGCAGCGGGCCGGGTGTTCGGAGCGGCGGAAAAGGCACCGATCCACGCAAAGGAATCCAAGTGGGTCAGCCCGAAGTTCAAGGTTTGCCCGCCGCCCATCGACAGCCCCGCCAAAGCCCGGTGCTCAGGGCCCGCCTTCGTTTGAAACTCCTTCTCGATCGCCGGGATCACGTCCTCCAGCAGATCGCGTTCGAACACCGCGAAGGCCGGAGCCGAAGCGAACACGTCTCCTTCCGCCCGGTCGTTCTTCTGCGCCCGGCCGTTGGGCATGACCACGATCATCGGAACCGCCTTCTTCGCCGCGATCAGATTGTCCATCAATGCATCCACCGCCGCGAATCGCTGCCACTCCGTCTCATCCCCTCCGATCCCATGCAGCAGATAGAGCACCGGATACCGATCCTCCTTTGAATAGCCGGGCGGCGTGTACACCTGCATCTTCCGCGTCGTGCCGACGGTCTTCGACTCGTATTCCACCATCTGCAACCTCCCGGCGGGAATTTCCGGATTCCGCCGGTTGAAGCCCTCCGGCGGCGCTTCGAACGCAGGTCGGTCATCCGGCTGCAGCGCAATGGGACGTGCGAACGCCTCCGCAGGGTCCGGCCCTTTCGTGTCCTGAGCCCCAGCGGGGTGGACTCCGACGAGAGGGGCTAGAATCGAGCCGACTACGAGGATCTTCACGCGCATCATCATTAAACGTTTCACTGCCCTGAGTCCTATCGATCCATTCCCGGGAAATCAAGTTCCGTCCCTGAGTTCTCAATGACATCCTTCCTTACGCGGCCGAACGACCGTTTCGGCGGTCCGAGCCGCCCTTGGGAAGCCTCCGGGCTCGGAGAAAAGGGCTTTGCCAAACGCGCTTGAGCGCGGGGGTCGGATTTTTCTTGATCGGGCCAAGACTCTTAAACGTTCTATCCCCATGCGGCACCTGTTCCCCGTTCTTCTCAGCTTTTTCATCGCCGCCGCTGCGCTGGCCCAGGACGGAGCCCAGCTCTACACTCTCTATTGCAGCGCCTGTCACGGGGCCGAGGGCGAGGGGGCGGGCGACGGGACCTTCCCTCCTCTGGCACACAGTCCCTGGGTGACGGGAGCACCTGATCGGGCGATCAAAATCGTCCTCCAGGGCCTTCACGGACCCATCACCGTCAAAGGCAAGACCTACGATCTCGAGATGCCGCCGCAAGGGGCGATGCTGCCCGACGACCAGGTTGCCGCCATCCTCAGCTACGTCAGGACTTCGTGGGGAAACCAGGGGGAGAAAGTCGAAACCGCCTCGGTCTCGAATCTGCGTGCTGCCACCAGCTCGCGGAAGGGCCCTTGGACGGCGGAGGAACTTCTGAAGATGCATCCCCTGCCGCTCGAAAAGACGGCTCTGTCCGACATTATTTCCCGGAGCTTTCCCGGTCGATGGAATGAGATGCCGGATTTCTCGAAGCTGACGCCGGCCAATGTCGAGGA
The DNA here is from genome assembly GCA_965652295.1 of uncultured Haloferula sp. Lineage (GTDB taxonomy): Bacteria > Verrucomicrobiota > Verrucomicrobiia > Verrucomicrobiales > Akkermansiaceae > Haloferula. The sequence goes on from CBFGTS010000013.1 coordinate 81,340, forward strand.
GGAGCATGATGGCATCCTCGATGTCAGCGACGCACCTTTCGAGAACCACTTTGCCATCCACTGGGACGGGCGGTTCCATGCTCCACAGGATGGCGATTACGAATTCCTCGTCGATGCCGACGATGCCGCCACCGTCTGGCTGGAAGGCAAGGTGGTGGTTTCCGTCGTCGGGACCGGGAAGATGGACGGCTCACGGGCCAAACTGGGCAAGGTGTCTCTAACAAGAGGAGCGCACCCGATCCAAGTTGGCTTTCTCGAAGTCGCCGGGGAACAGACCCTCGCCCTCGGGTGGCGACTCGCGGGAGACACGGATTTCCACTGGCTCTCCGCCCGGCGATCGACGCTGGGCCGCCACAGTGTCTCGATTCCGGTCATGCCCGAAAGCGGCCGACCCGTGATCTACCGCAACTTCATCGATGGTACGAGCCCACGCGCGATCGGTGTCGGCTTTCCTGAAGGGCTGAATCTCGCGTGGTCGGCGGACCACCTCACTCCGGAGCTCTTGTGGACCGGCGACTTCATCGACGGTGCCCCGAAGTGGCTTGATCGGGGGACGCGGCCCTCTCCACCCGCCGGATCGAATGTTACCAAGCTGGTCTCAGAGCGCTTCCTCTCCGAGGAAGCCAGGTTCCGCGGCTACAAGCTGGACGAGCATGGCAACCCGACCTTCGTCGTCACCCTGGGCAGCCAGACTCTCCACGATTCGTGGCGCGCCGGAGCCACCAAGAACGGGCATCCCTGCCTCGTCCGGACTCTCCTTCTCAGCGGCGGCGCCGGGACCCTCCGGGTTCCCTTGGGCGACTTCGACGCGATCGAATCCGAAGCCCCGACCACTCGCGACAACGGAATGCAGGTCGCGATCCTCGAGCCCGGCGCTTCGTCCACCCATTTCTACATTTTCGCCCCCTGATCTACTCATGCATCCCTGTGTCCTGCTCTCCTTCGCGGCCGCCAGCCTGTTCACGACCGTTTGCCAGTCCGCGACCCAGTCGGACTTCTATCTCCGGGAGGAGATCCCCCTCCCTCCCGATGAGGTGATGGAGATCGGCTCGATCGCCCTGATGCCCCAGCAAATGGTGGCAGTCGCTACCCGCCGTGGAGACATTTGGATCTGCGATGGCGCCTATGGTGAGGATCTTTCACAGGTGAAATGGCACAAGTTCGCCCGCAACCTCCACGAGCCTCTGGGGATGTTCTGGAAAGACGGGTCGCTCTGGCTCACCCAGCGCCCCGAAGTCACGCGCATCACGGACACCGATCACGATGGCCAGGCCGATCGGTTCGAGACCTTCTCGTCGGCATGGGGCATTTCCGGCGACTACCACGAGTATGCCTTCGGAAGCACGCCCGACAAGGAGGGCAACATCTGGGTGGCGCTCTGCCTGACGGGTTCGTTCACCTCGGAGGTCCCGTGGCGGGGATGGTGCGTCCGGATCACGCCCGGCGGGGAAATGATCCCGACCTGCTCCGGCCTGCGCTCGCCGGGCGGCATCGGCTTCAATGCAGCCGGCGATTGTTTTTACACCGACAACCAGGGCACCTGGAATGGTTCATCATCGCTGAAGTGGCTCAAACCCGGCAGCTTCCAAGGGAACCCGGTGGGCAACAAATGGCACGAGCTCGCCGACCTGCCGAAGCCTCCCGAGCCAAAGGACAAGTCGAGAATTCTCAGTCAGCGGAAGCGATTCCCCGATTTCATCCCGCCCGCCGTCATTCTTCCCCACGGCAAGGTCGGCCAATCGCCCACGGCCGTCATCCATGACGACACCGGAGGCAGATTCGGACCTTTCACCGGCCAGATGCTGATCGGCGAGCAGACCCATTCCCAGGTCCAGCGGGTCTGCCTGGAGAAAGTCAACGGCCTCTATCAAGGTGCCGTGTTTCATTTCCTCGACGGCTTCGAGTGCGGCATCGTGCCCATGCGCCTCGCCGCCGGCGGCACCCTTTTCGTCGGCGGCACCAACCGCGGATGGGCCTCGCGGGGCTCGAAGCCCTTCACCTTCGAGCGGGTCCGCTGGACCGGCAAGGTGCCCTTCGAGATCCACACGATGTCCGCCACCCCGGATGGCTTCGAGTTGACTTTCACTCAACCGGTGGACCGCACCCTGGCGACCGATCCCGCCTCCTACTCGATGGATGCCTGGACGTACATCCATCAGAGCGAATATGGCTCTCCCGAAGTCGACCCAGCCACGCCACAGATCGAGGCGGCGACCGTTTCTCCCGACAACCTCAAGGTGCGTCTCACCATCGATGATCTGGTTCAGGGGCACGTCCATCACCTCGACGCAAGCAAGCTGAAATCCGCCGCCGCCGAGCCACTCTGGCACCCGGAGGCGTGGTACACCTTGAACGAAATCCCGTAGGAGCCTCAGGCGCGTATCTCCCGTAGCACTACGAAGCCCCTTCCTCCATCATCACTCGTCCCCGTCGGGCGAAACCCGGAAGTAGGCAAAGTCCGCCGCACCTCCCGCTTCTTCGGTGGCGAAGTTGAACAGGCCGAACCGATAGCCCATGAAATGGCTCAGCCTGTAGGACATCTTGAGCGGCTGTCCGATCTCCTGCCATTCCTTGCCATCAAGGCTGTAGAAAAAGCGGGCGATGTCCGCCTGCTCGCGGAAGTCACAGTCCGTCCGAAGAAAAATCGTCTTCTGCTCCAAAGGCACCCGTTCGAGCTCCACGGGCGACCCCGATACGGCGCTGACCATCACGACTGCCAGAGCGCCTTCCTCGCGTTTCACGCCGGCCAGTCCGTAGTGTTCCTGCAAGAGTCCGAGGCCTGCAAAGTCACCGTCCCTGAGGCGGGAGAGATCGATCGCCGTCGCCCCCGAACACTCCGGCCCGAAGGTCCGCTGGGTAAGCGTGTTGCGGGCCGAGAGGAAATCCTTGTCCACCCGTCCAGTGGTGATGCGCAGGAAACCGGGTCGCTCCGTAAGCGACCAATGTTCATCATCCGGATTGTGGTTCCACTGCCATACCAAGGGCAGGGGACGGTCGCCCCGCTTCCTCTCAAACTCATCCGAGGCAACGATGCCGGGACGGAGTCCCATGCTGGGAGGTAACTCCCCGAGTTCCTCAGGGGCTTCGCCCTTCTCACCCAATACCGGCCAACCGTCCTCCCACTTCACGGGAACCAGCCATGGAGCGCGACCGACGGCACCCGTGTCGCGGAACAGGTAGGCATACCATTTCCCCTCCGGCGTGTCGATGAGCCCACCCTGGGCCACCCCCTTGTCCTGTAAAGCCACACGGCCCTCCCATGGACCGGTGATCTTGTCGGCACGGTGGATCAGCACCGAGCGCATCCACCGGCTTTGGGGCGACGCGATGTGGAAAAGATAGTATTTCCCATCGACCTTGAACAACTGTGAGCCCTCCGCACTGAGCCCACCCGCTTCGTCCTCGCCGAACAGCAGGTTGGCGTTTTCGATGATCACCTTGTCCACCCCGCCCGACTTGACGCCGGAGACATCGGACATCAGCTCGGTGAGCATGATTCTTCGTCCTCCATGCACCATGTAGACCCGTCCATCGTCGTCGAAAAACAACGAGTGATCGTGCATCTTGGGCTTGAAAGACGACGCCTTCCACGGGCCTTTCTCCAGATCCTTGGTCGTGTAGACGTGGTTCTCCCCGGTGGAGTTCGAGAACGTCGCGACGTAGTAGGTGCCATCGTGAAAACGCAGGCTGCTTGCCCATGAGCCACGCCCGTAATCACTCCTCCCCTTCCTGAGGTTGAGTTCGTCACTATCCTTCAGCGTTCCGTAGGCGTAGTTCACGATCTTCCAGTTCACCAAATCAGTGGACTTCATGATCGGCACTCCCGGCGCCATGTGCATGGTGGTACTACTCATGTAATAGTTCCGACCGACGCGAATCATCGAAACGTCCGGCACATCCGCCCAGATGATCGGATTGATGGCGCTTTCAGCTGCAATGGTCAGGCTGGTGACGAGGAAAAACCGGAGATGGAATCGAAGGAGTCTCATGATGATCGCGCTGGGTGGTTCCAAGGGAGCCGCTTACTGGAAAACCCAGAAGTCCACGTTCATCAGCTGACCTTCGCCGCCTCTGAACACCAGACAGAGGTCCTGGACCCCCACCCCGCCACTGACGTCGCACAAGGCATTCTTCCACTCCTGCCACCCGCCGGTGCCGGGAACCTCGCAGGTCCCCATCAAATCGCCTTCCGGTCCGCCCAGCCGGATCTCGATCTGTCCGCCCTGGGTTTCACTGGCGACCTTGGCGGCGAAGCGCTTCGCGCCGACCTTGCCGAAATCCACTCCCTTGATCGTCACCCAGTCGCCATCTTTGATCGACGACAACGCCATCCCGCCCTCCGAGCTCGCTTCGGTCTCGATTCCCTTCTGGGCGGCAAAGGTCTCGCCCTCCACCCGTTTGAACGGATTCACATGGCCGAGCTGCTTCACTCCATCCTTGGTGTATTCGACCTGCTTGATGCTGCCATCGGCCTCATAAGTGAACTCCTCGATCGCCAGATTGCGTCGGAAACCCGTGGGGATGCCGGCCTCGGTGGCCACGATGCGATTGTGGTAGACGTGATACCAATGCCCCTTGAACTCGAACTCCGCCGCGTGGTTGTTGTTGTTGTTGAGCGGCGGCTGCGCGGCCACGATCCCCGCGTACTCAAACTCCAGCGGACTGTCGCCGGTCATGTAGTCGATCCGCATTTCTGCCTTCGGTGTCGTTGAGTAGGAGAAATAATATCTCCCGTCCCGTCTCCAGACCCATGCCGCTTCGAAGAAATTCGGTGCGTGCAACTTGATGACATCGCCGTCGATCGTGACCATGTCCTCCTTCAGCTTCGCCACCCGGACATTGTCGTCCCCGTTCCCACCGAAGTAGATGTATGCCTGCCCGTCGTCATCGATGAAAACCCCGGGATCGAACAGCCACATGTTCTCCGCCGGCTGGACGCCCGGAGTGCCATGCTCGATGAGGGGCTTGCCCAGGACGTCCTCGAACGGTCCGGCAGGGTCCTCCGCCACCACCACACCGATGTTGCCGCCGCCATTGCCGAAATAGAGGTAGAATTTCCCGTTTCGCTCGATCGCCGCCGGCGCCCACGTCTTCTTCGCCCACTCCGTCGAGTCTTCGGCCCGGAAGACCGACCCATGGTCGGTCCAGTTCTTCATGTCGGCGCTGGAAACGCAGACGACATTGGGAATGTTGTAGCTGCCCTCGACCGGGCTTTCGTCGTCATTCGAGCAGTAGATGTACACCCGGTCCTTCGTCACCAAGGGGCTTGGATCCGCGAGGTAGCGATGAGAAGCGATGGGGTAGTCGGCCCATGCGAAAGTGGCACTGGCACCCAGCAGGACGAGGGGAACGGATACGGTGGTGGTGTTCATGGCAGGTGGGATGGAGGCACGGGCCCGAAGCGGGCCGCGAGACTGGATTAAACGCTTCATCCGACGTCGAATTTGCAAGCAATCGAAAACATGTCACGGAAAAATTCCGTCTTTAGCGCGCGCCGCGGAGCCCCTGCAATTTTTCCAAGAGCCACCTGAATGGAAACTCCAAGGAGGCGGGGACGGCTCCGCCTTCACGACGTTTATTCTTTCAACGCCCTGGTCGGCTTGGCTCCCCGGAATCCACAACCGTCCGTTCGCAACGCTTTCTACCGCAACAGCGACCTGATCCAGACGGACCACTACGCCCAAACCGTCGACGTGACCCCTTCGAGGAAAGAGTGCCTCCACCCTGATGGCGGAGGCACTCCACTTACCCATCAACGCAGTGCCGCAAATGCCGACACTGCCCCAGAGAATCCGGACTGGAAAAACTCGCGACCCGTGAATCCGGCCTTGCCAACCGCGTAGTCCTGCAAGGTCAGCCAACCCTCCAGATCGCCACTTCCCGCGACCTGAAAATAATTTGAACCAGCGTTGGCGTCGTTCGCATTTCCCGGGGCATCCTCGGCGGGATAATAGAAGTTCAGGACATTTCCCCCATAGACCGAGGTGGTGACCACCTCGTTGGCATCGGCGATGAAATCGGCAACGGTTGGATACTCACCCAGATTCCCCTCGCCACGCGAGCTACTACTCCCTCCGTAGACCACATAGACTCCGCCGGTGGCAACATCGTAGCTGATCCCGTGCAGCTCGTCCGCGCCGTAGGCACCATTCGAGGCAACCGTCGGGCTGCCGCCCTTGATCCAGCTCTGGATGCTCGTCCATTCGTGGACATCTCCGTCCGCCGTGACGCCATAAACCTGGCCGCCCGCCATTTGCGTGAACCCCTGATAGCTCCCGTAGCCGGGAACCGTGGCTGCGATGACTCCGCCATCCAGGCTATTCCCCACAGCCGGCGTGCCACCCGCACCAATGCCCGTGAAGACCCGGATCTCGCCGGAGGAACTCACGAAATACACCGGGTTGATGTTCATTTCGGCGAAGCCGCCGATCAGGCCGCCGAATCCAGCCTGGAGAAACTCACGCCCTCCGGCGGCAGGCTTGTTCACGGTGTAGTCTTCCAAGGTCAGCCACCCTTCCAGAATGCCATTGCCGGCGACCTGGAAGAAGTTCGAGCCGGCATTGGCCGCATTGGCGTTCCCTGGGGCGTCCTCCTGGGGATAGTAGAAGTTCAGGATGTTGCCACCATAGGTCGAGGCGGTGACGACGGGATTCGCGTCGTTGATGAAGTCCGTGATCGTCGCATATTCGCCGAGGTCGCCATCGCCGCGCGCGCTGTGATCTCCTTCATAGATCACGTAAACCCCGCCGGTGATGCCGTTGTAGCTGAGGCCGTGCAGCTCGCCCGCATTGTAGGCTCCGGTCGATGCCGTCACCGGAGTGAGTCCGTCGAGCCAGTCCTGCAGAGTCGCCCATTCGTGGACGTCACCATTTCCGGCCACGCCGTAGACCTCACCGCCGGGCATCTGGGTGAATCCCTGGTATCCCCCGTAGGCGGCCACGGTGGCGACCGTCTCGCCGCCGGCAAAACCGAAACCTACCAGAGGAAAATCTCCGGCCGCGACTCCACTGAACCGGCGAATCTCTCCACCGGAAGACACCAGATAGACCGGCGCGCCCTGCGATCCCACGCCGGCAGGCAGCGGAGCTTGAAAGAACGCTCGCTCCTCGTAACCGGCGGGCAGGGAGATATCGAGGAAGTGCAGGGTGCCGAAATCGACCTCGGCGTCGCGCGCCTCGAATGCGACCGGCTGCCAGTCCTTCAGGTCCGTGGAGATCTCCGGCGGCAGCCATTCCCCCGGCGCGCTGTCCCAGAACAGGCGCACCGAATCCACTCCCACGACACCGGTTTCAGTCGAGGAAATCCCTGCCTTCGGGTCATCGTGCTGCCCGAGAACCGCCTCGCGATACCATGCCAGGAGACGCTCCTCCATCGACGCGATCATTGCCGCATGCGCAGGCTCGTCGATCAGGTTCCCGTTGTCGCTCTCCTCGCGGTTGGTCGTCATGTCGAACAGACGGCGATTCGAGCCATCCGGGTCGCGCAGCAGTTTGAAATTCCCCTCGCGCATCGCCAGTTTCGGCCCTTGCGCCGTGATGTTCGGATTCGTCGAAAACTCCCAGAACTGGGCGGTTCTTCGCGCCCGTGTGGCACCGAGAAACACGTCATGCATGTTCTCGCCCACCAGCGGTGCGTCCGGCAGCGGCAGCCCGGCCATCGAGCAGTAGGTGGGAAAAAGATCGAGCGTCGAAACCGCGGTGGTCGTGTTCACCACGCCCGCCGGCACCGTCCCCGGCATGCGAATCATAAAAGGGTTGCGCAGGCCACCTTCCCAAAGGCTTTTCTTGCCGCCGCGTAGTCCGCCATTGCGGTTGAGAAGCGTTTCGATCGCATCGTCCGGCGCGCCGTTGTCGCCGACCACCACGATCAGCGTTTCCTCGGCCACGCCCAGGGCGTCGATCGCATCGACCAGTCGTCCGATCTCCTTGTCCAGCTCGTGCAGCTCGGAAAGGAACAGCTTGCCGTTGGCATTAGTCGTGATGTGGTCGAAGTCGTTCACCTTTTCCGGATCCGTATCGTAGGGGGAGTGCGTGTCGTCGTGCGGCACATGCACATAGAAGGGCTTGTCGTCATTCACCGCGCGGGTGATGAAATCAATCGCCGCATCGGTGTGCCGGTCGGCTCCGAGCTCCCATTCGACCCACTCGATCGATCCCGGCACGTCGGCATTCTGCTGGGAAAGCCCGTGCACATTTCCATCATCGAGATAGAGGATACGGTCTCCCATCCCCTCGAAGGAAGTCAGCGATTCATCAAATCCATAGTCCTGGATGAAGGGCGCGTTGTTCACGTCGCGACCACCGCCCATGTGCCATTTCCCGAACATTCCGGTGGCATATCCCGCCCGCTGGAACCAGCGCGAGGACGTCACCGTGTGCTCGTCCAGCCAGTCGTTCATGTTGCGGTTGTCGTTCTCGCCCTTGCCGCTGAGAAAGTCGTGGATGGCGAAACGGCAAGGCTCGATCCCCGTAAGCACCCCCACCCGCGAAGGCGAGCAGACCGGCGAGGCCACGTAACCATCCGTGAAGCGGATGCCCTGGCCCGCCAGCGAGTCGAGGTTCGGAGTGATCGGATCGCCCGACTTGGTGGTATGCCGGCTGCCGTAGCAGGACATGTCTCCCCAGCCGATGTCATCAATGAAGATGAAGACGATATTGGGAGCCGCGGTGGCGAAACCGGCAGACATCAACAGGCCGAGGAGAGCCGCGCGAAAAATTGAAATCATGGGTTGAGGCGGGTTGAAAGGAGCGTCTTATCAGGAGACTCCTCCGAAGAAAGATGAGGGTCGGCCCGGGCAAATGCCGACCCTCGTCGGTCATTCAAGCGGAGCGTCGGCGCCGAAGGAACCCAAGCAGACCGATGCCGCCGAGGAGCGCTATCGACGGCTCGGGAACTGCAAACGTTTCGAAGGTGATGCCATCGACCCGAAAACCTCCGACATCACCGGAGAAGATGGCGGCGACCGCCCCGGAATCTCCGCCAACGCGATACATGTTGAGGCTGCTCACATCGAAGGTTCCCGCAGCCAGGCTCTCTCCGACCGGGTTGAAAGTGATCGAGTCCCGGGTCAGCAGGTTGACGACCGTGAAGGTCTCGTCCACCGGGTCGGCCCCACGTCCGACATTCTGCACGTTGATTCCGGTGATACGCACTCCGACCGAAGAAGAGATCGAGGTAAGCTCGTCGAGATAGATCGTGATCCCTTCGTGATCTCCGCCGAACGCGCCACCGATCCCTCCCGCATTCGGATTGCCGACCACTCCCATGTAGCCGTCACCATCACGGTCGAAGGTGCCCTCCGTCAGCTCGTCCCCGATATTCGCGCCAAAGACGCTCATGTTCTTGGCGGCATCGAAGGTGACACCCACCGTGCCGCCAAAGGCTCCGGGTTCACTGACGCTTCCGCTCAGACTGAACCACGGACTTCCGGTGGTCACGACACCGGTCCCGTCGATGAAAACATTCAGGTCGATCTGGGACTGGCCGTCGGAATCATTGATCGAATCGATCAGCACGGCTCCGCTGGCCGCGGGAAGGGACAGAGCGCCGAAGACAGCGGCGAGGGGGAGGAAGAAATACTTGCTCATGTGATTGGGTTGTTTTGGGGCTTTCGTGTTGCGAGGTCGGTATTTCCACCCTTGGTCAAGCGTTCGGATTTTTTGAGAAATTCCTGCTTCCCCCATTCGTGAGCACAGGGGTGATCCACACCTTGGAAGCACCGATCTCCAGATCACCCGGAGTCGCCTCGGCCTCACAAAAGGAATGCTCAGCGAGGACCCTTCGCGATTTCACGGATGCGCGCCTCACTCAGGGCCGCGTCGAAAACCATCACCTCGTCGATCGCTCCCTGGAACGCCTTTGCGATGCTTCGCGGATGCGCAGGGACATAGCCGATCATCAGTGGCGCTCCGCCTGCGCGGGTGCTCGGCATCCGCGGACTGGTGGTAGTGCTGGTCAACGTCGGATGGAAGGCCTCCCGGAATCCATCCACATACAGCCTCACCATGTCCGCCTCGCCGCTCCCACCTGCGGACCCACCCTGCCCTTCGAACACCCCCGCCACATGATGCCAGCGCCCGTCGGCCAGGTCCGTGGTGCCTGTGAAAAGAAATTGGTCGAAGGACAGACGCAGCCGGGCCGGAGCGCCGGGCTTGTCGCGGATGACCAGCAGCTCTGATTTCCCCGCAAAGCCGATCGTCGGAACGCCCCAGCCGGCGATGGACTGGTATTGCTGCCATGGATGATCGGGGGCACACCGGATCCACGCACAGATGGTGCGCGGGCGGTCGCCGAGGATCCCCTCCCAGTTGGTCATCACGCGCCCGTTCTTCCCGGGGCTCACGGCACGTCCCGCGCGGCCGTCTTCGAAGCCAACGCCACCCTTCGTCCACGACCGGGTCGAGCCGATCGCCGGATGATTGCCCCTCACTTCCAGCCCCCCTCCATCAAGGGCCTCCATGGTGAAGCGCATATAGGGCAGGTCGTCCGGCAACGCGGTGTAGAAGCCCGAGGCATCCAGCTCGGTGGCCTGCAGGCGGCCGATGAATGAGATTCCGACGGCCTCACCCGCGCCGAGTTCCCGCTTCTCCTTCACTCCACTGCGTGCGGAAACCGAAACCCGCCCCTCGAACACATGCACCTCGCAGTTGCGGGCGGGATCCCGTGGGAAATGAACTCCGAACGAGGTCCCCAGGTCCACCACCTCCACACGCGGCGAGCTGACCTTGAAGCCCACGGCCTCCGGCGAAACCAGGAACCGGCCGCTGCCATGACTCATCGTAAGCTCACTGCTGCTCTTGAAAACCAGCTGTGCCGGACCCGAAATGATCCCGTGCACGCCTTTGCTGAAGCTCAGTTCCAGCGTGCCGGATTCGATCCGCAGGGCATCGCCCGGCTGGATCTCCTTCCCGCTCGCCGCGTCCTTCTTGACCAGGGACCATTGCGAGTTCGGCGCCGCCCTGACGGAAACCATCCGGTCGGGCTCGGACATCACCAGCCGCATCACCACGCCCACCAACAGCAGGACGGCCGCCGCCGCCAGACCGGCCGACCACAACGCCCGACGCCGCTGGCGGATCATCATCGCCTCCATCGGAATCAGCGGCTTCAAATCACACCCCGCCTCCATTTCGCGTATCAGAAACTCATCGACAAGGAAGCTCTCGCGAAAGATCCGCCGAAACTCCGATGAATCCCGTAGTTCCTCCTGCACCAGACCGAACTCCTCCGCCGTCGCCGATTTCTCAACGACCTTCTGGACCAGCTGTTCGAACTCAAGGCGCTTCATGCTCCGGCACCTGGCAGTGGTTTCATTTCACGTTCGATGCAGCGTCGCAACGCGATCCGGAGGCGGAAAAGCATCCCCCTCACCGAGGCCGACGACACCCCCATCCGGCCCGCAGCGACCTCCAGGTTCCCGTGCTTCCTGTATCTTGAGAGAAGCAATCCACGGTCTTCAGTGGGCACCTTGAGAAGGCAGCGTCGCAGGGCATCCAGCCGCTCGTCCGCGTCGGGCTTGTGATCGGAGAACTCCCCGGCCAGGACCTCGATCACGTCCGGGTCGAAGGCGAACTCCCGCCTCTCCCGCGCCCGCTTCTGCCACTTCATCGTCACGTTCCGTGCAAAGGTGAAAACCCACGCACGAAAGTTGGTGCCGGGCTCGAAATGGCGCCGTTTCTCCATCACCAGCAGATTCACCTCCTGCACGATATCATCGCGGAAATCCGAGAAGGGAATCAAGTGACCCACGAAGGCGCGCAGCTCCGACTGGATCGCCAAAAGCTCGCAGACGAAGGTCCCCAGCTCCGCATCCCCCCGGTCGGGAGACGCCTCATCCGCTGATCTCTCGCGGGCTTTGGAAGCGGTCTCGGCGTTGTCCATCGTCGTAGAGATTTCCGAAGTCGGGGAAATGTTCGGAAAAATCAACCGACGCCCGGTTTTTACGAACGGATTCGTCATCCGGGGAATGCAGCCACCGTGGAACGCCATTGGCCCGATCCGTCGGGCCCGAAGCCGGACCACGACCCAAAATCCAAGACGATGAAAGCCCTCGCTCTAGCCCTAGCCTTCGTGACAACGACTCATGCCCAAGTCATCATTTCGGACGATTTCGACATCCCGGGCGATCACTCCACGACGACAGGATTCGATACCGATGGAGTGAACACCGACCTCGTCAACCGTCTTACCGGCCAGGCAGCCATCGACCAGCCCCTCTCCTACTTCGCCAGTGCGGCCTTCAAGGTCGACACGGCCTACTCGATCGCCAACAACACCCTGCAGGCGACCGCGGTGACGGGAGTCGGCGCGCTCGAATACACCGCCGACGGGTTCACCGCCTTCGACTTCGGCGACTACCTTCGGGGGAAGGTCTACGAGATCCAGCTGACCTTCGACAACGACTCGGTGAACACCGCCAACCGGCGTTTCTCCTTCACCCTCGGATCGGCACCAGGCCAGGCTGTCAACGCCTCCCCCTTGAGCATTCAGTTGCAGGCGGACGCCGACCAGGCGGGTGCCCGGCTCTACAAACGCGTTCGCGCCGCGTCCGACCCCGGTGGCATGGACATCAATCAAGCGATCAGCCCGTCTCTTCCCTATGGTGACCCGGTCGACGTGCGGCTGGTGATCACCGATGTGGACACCCTTCTCGGCCTTGAGTCTTCTTATGAGATCTATGTCAATGGAGGAGCCACACCGGTTGATAGCGGCGACTTCGGCATCTCGTCGACCAGCCGCCATCTGATTTTCGATGTCGCCCCGGATACGGGCCCTGTCAGCTACGATGACTTTTCGGTCACCGTCACCGGCGACGCCCCGGAGCCGCCGGCAATCACCGGAGATCGCTATCTCTACTTCATTGGAAACGACGGCGCGATCTATGGTTTCACCGGCATCGATACCGGCGACGCCCCGGTCACCGTCGCCGGCAACTTCACCGCCGGAGTCCTTGAAGCCACCCAGTTCGACTACGCCAGCTACCAGGCATTCACCTCGGACCCCACATCGGGCATCATCTACGGCATCAATAGTTTCGGCGATGTCGTCACCTGGCCCACGCTCGCCGATTGGCTGACGAACACCAATGCGGACGTCCCCGCCGATGGCGACCCGCGATTCGAAGCCTACGGCTCCACCAGCGTCCATGACGCCTCCTACGATGCCAACACCGGCGGGTTCTACGTCGTCTATGAGGGCGGCCCCGAGATCGACGGAGACATCGGCGAATACGCCACCGTCCACGATTTCACCACCAACACGAACGCGGTCGTCACCACCTCGGTTTATGGAGGAAATCTGCTCAACTTCTACTACTGGGGTGAAGACGCCCCCGGTACCCGCGAGGCACCCAACGACGCACCGGGAGCCAACTACTTCCAGGCCGCCGGCTCGGGCGCACTGGAAGGATTCCAGACGCTCGCCGACTATGTTTCGGACCCGAACAACCGCACCTTCGGCAAGGGCGGCTTCGCCACCGGTGCCATCGCCGCCTTTGCCCTGCCGATGCCGGTCGAGCCGGACCTCGACTTCCACATCAGCGACGTGAACCTCGACGGCAGCGGCCTCGTCACCGAAGCCACCCTGGAGTTCCTGCCTCAGCCGTCCACGTCGTACTCGCTGCTCGCGTCACCGGACCTCGCCACCCCGTTCACGCCCGTCTCTGGATTTGAAAACATCACCTCCTCACCCGTGACGGTTCCGGTACCCGCCGGCTTCGCGACCCGCGGGTTTTTCCGACTGATGGAAAATCCATGACGGTGGATCGGTAAGCGACCTGATGCCTGGCCACAAGGGCTCCCGTCCCAGATCCCAGCCGGAGCCCTCAAAAAATCATCCTGACATGTCAGCCGTCACCTTCCGCATCCTGCTCGCCTCCACCCTGCTCCCCGGCACCCTGGCGCTGGCGAAACCCGCGCCGCCGAACATCGTCCACATCATCGCCGACGACCTCGGTTGGAACGATGTCGGCTTCCATGGCAGCGACATCCCGACGCCCCAGCTCGACCGCCTCGCCGCCACCTCCGTGGAGCTCCACCGTTTCTATGTCGCCCCCATCTGCTCGCCCACCCGCGCCGGCACCCTGACCGGCCGCTACCCCTTCCGCTTCGGCATCTGGGATGGCGTCTGCAACCCCACCTCACGCCACGGCCTGCCACCCGCCGAAACGACCCTTCCCGAGATGCTCGCCAGCACCGGCTACCCGCAGCGCGCCCTGCTCGGGAAATGGCATCTCGGCCTCGCCTCTTCGATGTTCCACCCCCTCGAGCACGGCTTCACCACCTTCTACGGCCACTACAACGGTGCCATCGACTACTTTTCCCGTAGCCGCGCCGGCGAGCTCGACTGGCACCGGGGCCGCGAGGCGTTCATCGAGGACGGATACTCGACCGACCTGCTCGGCAGCGAAGCCGTCCGCATCATCCGGGAAAACGAAACGCCGTTCTACCTGTTGATCTCCTTCAACGCACCGCACTCACCCCTGCAGGCGGCTGATGCCGACCTCGCCGCTGTCGGGTTCGACCCCGCCGCCCCCATCGCCCCCCATACCGAAGCCGACATCGCCAGGCGCGAGAAAGCGCCGCGATACGGCCTCGCCGGCAAGGGCAATACCAAGCGCCAGACCTTCGCCGCCATGACCCGCGCGCTCGATCGGAACATCGGCCTCATCCTCGACGCCATCGACGCCAGCCCGCGGGCCGCCGATACCCTCGTCATCTTCCACAGCGACAACGGTGCCGACCCCCACCGCGGCGGCAGCAACTCGCCGCTGCGCGGAAACAAGTTCTCCACCTGGGAAGGCGGCACCCGCGTCGTCGCCCTGCTCCGCTGGCCCGCCCGCCTCAAGGGCGGCCGCAAGTTCGAGCCACCCACCTGCTACCTCGACCTGCTACCCACCCTCGCCGCCGCCAGCACGACCGAGCCTCCCTCCGATCTCGATGGCCTCAACCTGCTGCCCGCGCTGGAAGGCACGGCGGAGCTGCCGCAGCGCGACATCCTGCTGGGCAAGGATGCCGTCGTCTCCGGCCGCTGGAAGCTCCATGGAAACCAGCTCTTCAACCTCGAAACGGATCCACGCGAGCAGCACGACCTCGCCGCCGGACACCCGGAAATCCTCGCCCGACTGAAAAGTTCAGCCGCTTCCTTCTCCGCCCTCCGCGGCCCGGCCTTCCGCTCCCGCCTGCCCCTGCCCGACGCCTGGCCGCCTGCCGACTGGTCACTCCCCGCCGAGCCCGCGGGCCGCTGATCTCGCGGCCGGTGGTGGCTGTTGCGGATGTCACGGGCCAAATACCCCTTCAACACGGCCGGTAGAACGAGTTTCCGGAGAAGAAGGCGGAGCCCCCGCATTCCCAGTCGGCTCCGCGCCCAATCCCGAAGTTCTGCATTGCCGGCTTCAAACTTAATCGTTTTATTTCGACCTACCTTCAACCGACCTGTCCTTCCGTCCTTTTCTCATGCTTCTTCGATTGATGAAAATCCCTGCCCTCACGCGCCTCACCCTCGGACTCTCACTCGCCAGCCTTCCCTGCGCGGCAGGCACGATCGAAGCGGCGCTCGACGTCTCCAAACGCGGCGCTCCCATCAACCCCTTCATCTACGGCCAGTTCATCGAGCACATGGGCCGCTGCATCTACGGCGGGATCTACGCCGAAATGCTTGAGGACCGGAAATTCTACTTCCCCATCACCGCGGAGTACTCGCCCTACCGGGGAATCGACAATCCCGATTTCCCCGGCCAGCTCGTCGGCGGGGATTTCCCGGTCGTCGGAGCCTCGCCATGGCAGGTCTTCGGGGAAAATGGAAGCGTCACGATGGTGACGGACGCCGAGCACGTGTTCGTCGGCCGCCACGTGCCGAAGCTCGCCTCCGGCACCGGCATCCGTCAGCTCGATCTCGGTGTCGTGGCAGGCAAGGCCTGCGAGGGATACATCTGGGCGAAGCCGTCGGACGGTTCCGCCGAGCTGGAAGTCTCCCTGGTCTGGGGGAATCAGCCCGACCAACGGGCCAGCGAGACGTTCGCCGCGCGGGAAGACGGTTTCACGAAATTCACCTTCTCTTTCACGCCCGGCATGACCTTGCCCACGGGCGCGATCTTCGAGATCCGTAGTATTTCCGGAGATGTCTTCCTCGGCCCGCCCTCCTTGATGCCGGGGGACCATGTCGGCGGACTCCGCGCCGACACCCTCGCACTGCTCAAACAGCTCGACGGCACCATCTACCGTTGGCCGGGTGGAAATTTCGTCAGTGGCTATGATTGGCGCGATGGCATCGGCGACCGCGACCGCCGCCCTCCCCGCAAGAACCCCGCCTGGACAGGCGTCGAGCACAACGATTTCGGCACCGATGAATTCATCGCCTTCTGCCGCGAAATCGGCACCGAGCCGATGATCGCCGCGAACACGGGCTTCGGCGACGACTACTCCGCCGCCCAGTGGGTGGAGTATTGCAACGCCGCCGCCGACACCATCGGAGGCAGCTGGCGCGCCGCCAACGGCCATGCCGAACCCTACGAGGTGAAACACTGGTGCGTCGGCAACGAAATGTTCGGTCCCTGGCAGCTGGGCTTCATGCAAATGCAGCACTACGTGCTGAAGCACAACCGCTTCGCCGAAGCCATGTGGAAGGTGGATCCGTCACTTGAACTTGTGGCCGTCGGCGACCTCGCCACCATCAACACCGCCTATGACCCCGCCCAGGCGAAGTCGGGCAAGACCTGCTCCGAGATCATGCTGGAGGAGTGCGCAGATCACATGACCTATCTCTCCGAGCACTTCTACGTCGGCCGTGTCCCTTGGGAGCAGAGCGGCCGCACCGATGTCGTCACCCACGTCGGCCTGGTCGCGGAAGCCATTCAGAAAAAGGCCGATGGCCACCGCAAGCTCCAGGCCCGCCTGCCGAACCTCGATGGCCGGCTCGTTCCCCTCGCCATGGACGAATGGAACTACTGGCACCGCGAGTATGCTTACGGTGAACTGGGCTGCATTTACGAGCTTCAGGACGGCCTCGGCATCGCCGCAGGACTCCACGCCTTTTACCGCAACAGCGACCTGATCCAGATGGCTCACTATGCCCAGACCGTCAACGTGATCGGCGCGATCAAAACCACCAAGATCGCCGCCGGCATGGAAACCACCGGCCTCGTGCTGCAGCTCTACCGCGCCCATTTCGGCACGACTCCCGTGGAAATCTCACCCGCTCCCCGGCCTTACGATCTCGCCGCCGCCCTCAGTTCGGATGGAAGCAAGCTGACCGTGAGCGTGGTCAATCCCACCGCAGAAGCCGTCGCCCTGAAGCTCGCCTTCGGCACCATCGCACCGAGCGGTTCCGCCACCCGCTGGCATATCAGCGGTCCCGAGGCCACCTCGCACAACACGCCCGGCGAACCACGGACGGTCGACCTCCAATCCAAGGACGGCATCGATGCCACCGCGCCTCTCGAGGTCCCCGCCTTGAGCTGTTCGCTGTTCGAAATCCCGATCCGTTGAAACGCCTGTTGCGCCCACCCATGAAATTCCTCCTCACTCTTTTCACTGCTCTCGTCTTCCACGCGATGCCAGCCTCGGCGCAGGATCCAAACTTCCATATCTTCCTCTGCATCGGGCAGTCGAACATGGACGGGTTCCCCGGCCTGCTGGAAGAGGACAAAGGTCCGGTGGACGAGCGCTTCCGCCTGCTCCCGGCCTTGGATTTCCCCGGACAGAACCGCAAAGCGGGCGAATGGGACACGGCGGTCCCACCCCTTTCCCGCCCATCCTCCGGATTGGGCCCCGCCGACTACTTCGGGCGGACGCTCGTGGAAAACCTCCCGAAGGATCACCGGGTGGGCGTGATCCTCGTCACCATCCCCGGCGGCAGGATCGAGGCCTTCGATCCCACGAAAGTCGAAGCCTATGCGGCGGAAGCGCCGGATTGGCTCAAGAACTTCATCCGTGAATATGATGGCAATCCTTATCAGCGACTGGTCGAACTCGCAAAGGAAGCCCGGAAGAGCGGAGTCATCCGGGGCATTCTCCTGCATCAGGGGGAGTCGAACACCGGCGATCAGGAATGGCCGGCCAAGGTGGCGGCGCTCTACAACCGCCTTCTCGACGACCTTGACCTCCAGGCCACTGAGGTTCCGCTGATCGCGGGCGAAGTGGTGCATGCCGACCAGAACGGAGCCTGCGCCGGCATGAACGCCATCATTCAAACGCTTCCCGAATCCATCCCCACCGCCCACGTCGTGTCATCGAAGGGATGCTCCGCCGGCGACGATCGCCTTCATTTCACTCCCGAAGGTTACCGGATCCTCGGGAAACGATACGCCGGGGTCATGCTCGGCTTGCTGCGGGATACGCCCACCCTCAGGGAGTGAACAAACTGAGATCGACCGCATCGGCCAAAGCCTGGAGACCCGTCGGATTCAAGTGGAGTCCGTCCATGCTGTAAGCCGGCAGCATGACCTCCGGATTGCCGGGATCGCGCACCGCTGCATCGAAGTCGATGAAGCCATCGAAGTCCGAATTACGACGAATATAGTCGTTCACCTTCTGGCGGGCGGCCTCGCGGGCAGGCGTGTGATAACCGCCCAACGGAGTAATCGTAGCCGCATAGGCCTTGATGCCCTTCGCCTTCGCGCGCCTGGCGAAATCCTTGTAGGCCTTGATCAGCCGGCGCGCACCCTTCCTGGCATTCTTTTCGTCAAAGCTGCCGATGTCATTCACCCCTTCGAAAAGAAGGAAGTAGCGGACGCCCGCCAGCTCGAGCACATCCCGCTCGAAACGGTCGACCGCCGCTGGTCCCAGCCCGCCGAAAATCGCGTTGCCGCCGATGCCCATGTTTCCCACGGCGACATCGTCGGTGGCAGGATGAGCGATGAAGCGTTTGGCGAGTTGATCCGGCCACCGGTTCTGGGCATTGGTCGTCGAGCCCAGCCCGTCGGTGATCGAATCGCCGAGGATCGACACCACCCTGCCCTCCGGCCCTTTCAAGACCTCGACCGCCTGGATGAGATACCAACGCGTGGCCTTGGCCGAGGACGGCAGCTCGGCCGCCTCAAGCTCGTTTCCCTGCGCAATCAATGAATCGGTGCGCGATCCCCGGTGACCGCTGATCTTCGTGTGGGAAATCTCGCCGAAATGCAGGCTGATCGCCAGATCCGCAGTGGCCGGCAGACCGAAGGGCAACGGATCGGACACTACATCCTCTCCCGGCATCACCACCGTGCCGGGAGCCCCGAGGAATGACAGCCGCTTTCCGGTCGATGCCTCGATGGCTCCAGTGCCGATACTCGCCTCATCCGGTGCGAGGGCGATATGAGCCGCGCGGATATGCACCGGCCCGTCACCGTAGGCGTTCGAGAAACGCACCCGGACCCGGTCTCCCGGAATGGACGTCCGGACGTATTGCCGGAGCGTCGTTTCCGCGAGCGGAACCGGAGGCAGATCGCCTCCTTGCGCGGTTTCGATCGCCGTGGCCCAGCTTGCAACCCAGTGTTCGTCCACGGCCTCCGCCGCCGCAGCGGGGCCTGACCAGGTAAAGAAGCCGGCCACGATGGCACCAGCCGGAAGAGGAAGTAAAAATCGCAATGCTTTCATGATCGTTGTTGATCCATTCCAAGAGCGCCCGCCCCTGTGGACTCCCCTTTCCATCTCTCCTTCCCTCTTTGCGAACAGCAGCAGATCACGGTCTTTCATCAATCAACGGGTTTCAAAAACAGCAGCAGATCACGGTCTTTCATCAATCAACGGGTTTCAAAGCTTGGTTCAAAAAACTCAAGGGGCCTCCAAGGGTGGCTCTGCCGGCGGACCGAAATAAGTCGGCTTCACCTCGCCGCGATGGACGATCACCTTCTCCAAGACGACTCCCGGATCGACCATCCAGACCTTCACCGTATGCACTCCCGGATCATCGATCCGGTGAACCGAGTGAAGGCTGCGGGCATTGTCCCGCACCCAGTCGCCCCAGTTTCGGATCGCCGGGGCGCTGGGATGGGGGTTCTCCACTTCCTGGTCCTCGAAGGCATCAAGCACCCGGGGAGCCTCGTCATCGATCGAAACGGCCAAGCTCACCCCGCGCTCCGGCTGAAAGTTCAAGGTCGGTCCCGTCACCAGCTCCAGCCGGATCTCACCCGCCTCGGGAACCAGAATCGGATACTCCAGGCGAGGTGAATTCCGGGGCGGCTTCACGCTCTCCGCCGTGACCGGAAAAACACTCATCCCCGATTTCCCCCGCCCATAGTCAGGGATGGCTTCCCATCGGACATCTCCCGCGGCGAACTTGGCCGTCGCGTCCTCCGCTGCGATCGCGAACGATCCCGTGAGCCCACCATACGCTTTCGCGCCCTCCCAACGGTCGGACCGGACCGCCTTCACATGCACCGGCACCGTTTCACCACCCGGTCGGGAAATGGAGATCGTCGCCCGGTTCTCTCCCTCAGGAACGTGAGCCCAATCGATCGCCACACTCAGACACTGGTCCTGCTCCACCTCTCCGGCGTCCTCGCTAAGGCGGACCCACGGCTGATCTGCTTTCGCCTGGAAGCGAAAGCCCGCCCTGCCGCGGCGGAAGATCGTGATCTCCCGGACCTGGCGGTTGATCGAATCGAAGGGCGGCAGCGACGCCAGCTCGTCCGCTCCCGGCCAGGCGAGTTCGGAGCCCTCCACCGCCACACCCATGGCCGCGCCCGGCGGCACCTCGATCTCCACCACCTCCGGCATGATATCCCTCGGCGGCTCATTCCAGCTCGTGTAGCCGATCCGCGTCTGGGCCATCATGTGGTTCCACTTTCCATCATTCAGCCGATGATAGGCTTCCGAAAGCTCGCGGTTCCGCGCGAACAACTCGTGAGCCCGCTCCGCCTCCCGATTCGTGCCCGCCCGTCCCTGGCTTGCGTGGAGCCGGTTGAGGCCCACTTGAATGTACAGCTCCACCACCGTCGCCGAGGCCTTGGTCGGGTAGAGCACCAGTTGGAAGAATGCATCGCGGAAATCTTCGGGAAGCTCCTCATGGATCCGTTCCGCTTTCTCCACAATCTCGCGCCAAGCTTTCAAAACCCTCTCGGCCTCGCGGTCATGCACCAGGCTGAACGTGGTCGGCTCCAACAACTCCGGCTTTCTCCAGCCGTTGTATTTCGCGTATCGGGAAACGATGTCGGCGATCTCCGCGGCATGCCCGGCACCGAATTCCCGCTCGGCCCATCGTTCCGTGAACTCCGCGATCTTCTCCTTCGGCAGGGCGTCCGGGTTCCAGGCCATCCGAAGGAAGAACTCGATCGGTAGCTCCATCGGCTTCAGGTCACCCACATTCACGATCCAGATACGATCCGCGCCGTACTTGTGGGCCAGATTCATCTGCTCCCAGATTTTCGGCAGCGGATTGGTATTGATCCAGCGATAGGAGCGTGGACCGCCGACGTAGTCGAAATGGTAATAGATGCCGGCCCCGCCGGATCTTCTGCGCTCCGCTTCCGTCGGCAAACGCCGGAGATTCCCCCAGTTGTCGTCGCACCACAGCAGCGTCACGTCGTCCGGCACCCGCATCCCATGGTCGTAGTAATCGGACACCTCCTTGTAGAGCGCCCATACCTGCGGAACCTTCGCCACGTCGCGGTTCAAGTGCGTGGCGATCAGCTTCCGTTGGTCGGCCACGATCTCCTCCAGCAGCCTCGTGTTCGCCTGCATCTCACCGCCTTCCACCATCGGCTCGTCGCCGTCGCCCCGCATCCCCAGGGTGATGAGGTTCTCGTAATCCTTGTTCCGCTCCAGGCCGTCGCTCCAGAAGTCGTAAAGCCCCTTGCGGTTGGTGGCGTAGTTCCACTCGCCGTTTCCGATCTCCTCCTTGCGCTTCGTCCACTCCTTCTGCGCCCGCATCATCGGTTCATGGTGGGAGGTTCCCATGACGATACCGTACTCGTCCGCCACCTTCGGATTCAACGGATCGTCTTCATTGAACGCCTTCCCCCACATCGCCGGCCACAGGTAGTTGCCGCGCAGCCGGAGAATCAGCTCGAAGACGTAGGAATACATCTCCGAGTTGATCCCTCCGAACTTCTCACGCGCCCATCCTCCGAAGGCCGGCTCCTCGTCATTGATGAAAATCCCGCGATACTTCACCGCCGGCGGTCCCTGCATATATCTCCCCTTTTTGATCCAGACCACCTCCCGCGTTTTCACCGGTACATCCGCCCACCAGTGCCATGGGGAAACCCCGAGCTGCTCGCAGATTTCGTAGATCCCGTACATGGTGCCCCGCGGATCGCTGCCAGCCACCACCAATGCCTCGGAGATACCGGGTGCCGGATTCTTGAGGGTTACGATGGCGAACGACTCCCACTTCCCATGAATCCCGTCCACATCCAGCGCTCCGGATTTCGCCAGACGGTCGATCAACCGGTGACGACCCAGCGTCCCGGCGATGACCATGGCGGGAACGTCGGGCAGATGGTCCACCACCTGCTCCGGTCGACGCCCGGTGACCCGCTCAAGATCGTTCTGCAAGTCGCCCGCCACACGTAACACACCGGGATGGTCCTGGGAATCGAGCACCACCACAGCGGCGTTCGTTCCCACGGACAGGGGGAAATCCGACGGTGCCGGCTGGCCCGTCACAAAGTCGCCAACAAATCCAAGGCTGGGACTCGCCATTGCGGCCGAAGCCAGACCGCCTATGACCATCATGGCAAACACATGGGCCCGCTGGTGAGCCGTCGCCATTTGAAGAATCCGTCGTGTCATGTCTCTTTCGGTGAAACCGGTTCCAAGGTCAGAAATCGCGGCGAACGGGAGGAGGCAAAACCCTGGCACCTCCACCCGTCGCCGCGAACCCCGGAAAAACTGTGATCTCAATCGATGCCCTTCCGAGAGCAGGCCGATCAAGGTTCAGGTTGGGTTCCTTCGAGACGTCCGAACAAGCGGCCCAATTCGTTCAGGCTCTTCGGGAGCCTGACGGTGACTGCATCATAATCCGAGCCGGAAGCACCCAGGTCCTCCCCGACAGTGACTTCGACCCCATCACCGTCCGTGGCACCCGTGGCTCCGATGATCACGTCGTTCCAGATCCCAAGATCCGTGGACCACTGGAATGTCAGCACCGAATCCGATTCCGAAAGGTCATAACGTTCGAACGTAAGGATGAGATGGGTTTCATCCTCCGTCGTGGTCACCAGTGCTTCATCGAAGCTGAGTGGATCGCCGTTGAGCTGATATTCGAGGAGGTTGGGATATCCGTCGCTATCGGGATTGTCCTCCGCTCCGTCGTTCACTGCCGGGGTCAAGCCCGATGTAGCCGCCCATCCTTCGTATCCGACCACGGTGCCGATGAAGCTCAGCATGCCGGTGAGTTCGTCGAATTGGAAGTCGCCGCTGGCGTCGGTCCAGATCCGCTCGCCCACCACTCCCGCGTCTGCGGTGAAACCCGAGCCGGTCACCGTGAAGCCCGCGTCGTAGTTCACCAGTGAGGTGCTCACGATGTTCCACGTCGCTCCATTCGTGGGCGTCGTCGCCGACAGATCGATGTCGAGCGTGCCCGCGAGATTGATCGTGCCGATTCCGCCGATCGAGTTCGAAACGCCGGTCGCGCCGGGAGCGATGTGGTAAACGCTGCCTGCACCGGGACTCAAGGTCCCGTTCACCACCAGGCTCGCCGTGCTACCCAGGGTGATATCGCCCGAATACGGATTCGTCGCGCTGTCGAACTGGATCGCCGCCGGCCCCATCAGGTCCAACGCGCCCGCACCGGACACCGGAGCGAGGAAGGCCACCGGACCATTCTGAGCCACAATCTCCGAAGCGGTCTGGAACTCGACGTTTCCTCCAAGGGTAACCAATCCCCCCGCATTGACGATCTGAGCGATCCGGGGGATGGAAAACTCATCGGAAAAGACATAGTCCGCATTGAAGGTGCTGTTATCTCCCTTCAGGGACAGCTGCCCGGCAATCACCAACTTGGATCCGGCGAAGGTCTGGGATGTGGTGGCAACATCGGGCGTCCGAAGCACCAATCCGAACGGAACCAGATAGTTCTTGCCCGCCACCGGCGCGACCGCATTCGCCCAATTGGTGCCCGCATTGAACGACGTTTGCCCGAAGCCATCCGTGGCCACCAGCAGGATGCCGTCGAAAAGCCCGTCACCGTTCGTGTCCCGGAAGTCGTTCCCGTCCGCGGGATCGGTTTGGTCAGCGAACTCGGAAGCATGATCGGCTCCGTCATTATCAAAGTCGTTCGAACCATTGAAACTCCGCCACAACGGGTTCTCCGGATTCGACCCGACACCGAGCACCGGCTCGAAGTAGGTGAACTCCCAGAAATCCGGAAGTTGATCACCATCCACATCCCGTCCCGAGAACTCATCCAAAGGATCGGAGCCGTTCTGGAACTCCTCAAGATCGATGTCGAAGTCCCCGTCCTGATTGGTGTCCACACCCCCATCGCGGAGCGTGGAGTCCGCCGTCGTCAGGTCGCCGAACAAGGCAAGTTCCCAGCCGTCGGAGATGCCGTCCCCGTCAAGGTCAGGGCTTGAATTCAAATCGGTGGGGTCGGTGCCTTCGGTTTCCTCAACCTCGTTGGACACGAAGTCTCCGTCGTAATCCTCCGATCCGATCTGCAGCAGGTTGTTGAAGAAGAGCATCTCCCACACGTCGTCCAGGTCGTCGTTGTCGACGTCGAGAGTGGTCGACGCGATGTCGTTCGGATTGCTTTCATCGATCAGCTCAAGGTCGTCGTCGTCGCCATCGTTATCCGTATCCACACCCACGGCCGCGGTGGTCGTGTTGCCGAAACGGGCGAGTTCCCATTGATCCGGAAAGCCATCGTCATCAGCGTCCGTGCGGTCGATGTTCTCCGGACCGAGCAACTGGAAGAGTTCACGCTCGGTTTCCGTCAACGCTCCCTTCCAGATCCGAACCTCATCGTAGGAGGCGGATGCCGTCGCATCGGGCCACATCGAGCGGCCCAAATAGCAAACGTTGTCGAGGAGAGCACGCAGGTCGGAACCCGAGTTGAACGTGCCTTTTCCACCATAGAGCGGATGACCGGCTGCCTGGCTGTCGCTGGCCGGGGCGGAGTACCATGTCACCGTGGCTCCCTGGGTGAGAATCCCATTGGTATAGATAGCCGGGACGATGGTCATGACGATGTGGTAGGGGATCGTCTCGACGTAGGGGGCATTGGTCCCGGCGACCGTGCCATTGCCACTCCATGCGACCTGATCGTCATTTATCTCGGTTCCGGTCGACCACGTCATGCGCAGCGATCCATTGGCACCAGGGTCGCCATTGGCATCCGTGCCGAAGGCGAAAATCCGGCTCCAGTTCCCGACGAACTGCTGGGTCGCCCAAAGCTCGATCGTGACCGGCTTCACACCCCCGTCCTGCAGGTTGCTCAGCAGATGGCTTCCCAGGAGGATGTAGTCACTCGTGGCTTTGGCGCCGCCGTAGAGCTCGATGCTCTCGGGATTCTGCACCGACGAGAGCCCCAGGGAACCCGCATCGTCGTTTTGAATCTGGGCGTCGCTGCCTCCCACCGAATCGGTGAGGTCACCATTGAAACTCCAGCGATGGGCAAGAATGGCGTGCTCCGGCGTCCAGTTCGGATCCTGCGGATCCGAGCCGGCCAGGAATTCCGAAAGGTTGGAAAAGTCGTCCACATCCTCGTCATCCCCCGAATCATCCACTCCGACTTGCAAGCCTTGGGCGGTTTCCCATCCATCTGCCATGCCGTCCGGCTCGATGTCGGGCCATGAAGAGGCATTGGCAGGCAAGGTGCCGCCGTTGATTTCATCAATGTTCGAGCTGAAATCCCCGTCGAAATCCCCGTCCGGAAGCTGGTTCAGATTTCCAAAGGCAGCGACCTCGTCGTCATCGGACCATCCGTCCCCGTCGATATCTCCAGGAACCGAGACCGGATCGGTCGGGTTCGAGCCGGCGGTGAACTCCGCGAGATCCGTGTGGGTATCTCCGTCCCAGTCTCCGGAACCGTCACCGGATCCCGACGGAGATCCGATCGTCCCGTCGAGCTGGGTGAGTTCCGTGATATCGTCCCAGCCGAGTTCCCAGGCATCCAGCAGACCGTCACCATCCGAATCGGGATCGGCGGTCGTCGGAAAGGCCAGCGAAACCTCGCCCGTCGCCGAGCCATTGCTATACAGCCAGCCAAGCGTCTGGCTCCCCATGGCACCGGAATAGCCATAGCCATGCGCCAGTGCTCCTCCGCCCACGCCGCCGTTGATATCCAAAACCCCGACATTCATGCCCGAAATGATCGAACCCACGGCAGGCACGGTGCCGGCTCCTGTGCCGAAATTGATACCGGTGAAGTCGACCACGAACTTCGAGGCGCCGGTCGTGACGATCGTGGCCGCCGTCCCGGCATCCACCGAAGCCGCACCACCCGAGGTGTCGATACCCCCTAGCTCATAAACAAACAGGCCGGTGTTGGTCGCATTGGTCCCTGCAATCGTATAGGTGATGGCGACCGAGGCAGGGGCCGGACTCGGGAGGAAGTAGCAGGCCGTCGTGGTCCGGTTGTCCGTGGCGGATTTCACCGCCGCATTTCCGTTGAAGGTCACCACCGGAGAGGTGACCGAGTGGTCGTTGTAGATCCCCACGACGATGACGTTCGAACTCGCGGGATTCGTCAGATTGTAGGTGAACGTCGCGCTACCGGGGGTAGTGGAGGTGTTGGTCAGCAAACTCCCCGTGCCCATCACCTGGGCAGGAAGGGTGGAAGTGCCTGCCATGGAACAAGCCACAGCGAGAACGATGGTTTTCAACTTCATGGGTTTTCTGGGGTTTTTAGAAACTCTGAGCCACGTGTCCGTGAGGCATGAACCTCTTCGAGAGCGTCCGGATGAAGGAGCACGGTTTCCGAGCGTGCTGGAGTAGATGCTCCATCCCTCAGGGTGCCGTCAAGCTCATATTAATCGTTTCATCGAAAGATCCGTCGGGCAATGCATTTCGCCTTCCGAGACCCTTCAATCCGGGCTCGTGAGAGGCTTGAGAGCCTCCCCCCGCAGCAAACCTCAATGACCACCTCTTTCGACTCCTCCTCCGGCGTCTACCGCGAGCCCATCGTCATTCCCGCCGTCTGGCGCACTGATCTCGACCGCTCCGAGCCGTGCGCCTAGCCGGATTTTGACGGCTATTTTCCCGACGTCCGCCGGCTTCGCCTGACCACCCCGAGGCTCGCTGACGATCATCGTTCCCGATGAGGCCCCATTCTTCCGCGTCGGCACGCCCCGCTCTCCCGATTGGAAACTGATGTCGAAGATGGCCGTGACCTACCCTCCGGGGAACCTCGCCGTTCTGGGAGACATTCCGGCCATCGGCACCAAGTTCCAGACCGCGGGCCAGACCGGGCTCCAGACCACCACTCTCCTGGTCACCGCTCCCTATCCGGGAACCGTCTATCTCCGCTCGATCAGTGAGCGTTCCCCCGGGAAAGCATCTCTGCAATGGGGGGTGTTAAAACCACCACTTAGAGCGATGGACACGGGCTTCACGTCGCCTGCATTCTTCATGATGTCCCGGAGACCAGAGACCGATCCAGGAATCATGACGAGCCGACCCAAATTCCGTTGTTTCACCGCCTGCCTCGCCGCCACGGCATCCGTGTTCGCCGGCGACAGCCCGTACTCCAGCTCGTCTGGCACGACGATCGCCTGCCAACGCAGGATCATAGAACGTTTTATTTTCCCTTGCTTTGGCGGAAGGATCCAGCCCAAAGAATTAGCAATAGCCTGATCATATTGCCCAACCCGCCCACGAAGTTCCATTTACCATAAACCATGAAACCCGGATCTTCGAATCACTCCACTCTCAGCAGGATGGAGTCCGGCTTCGCCCTGATCGTCACGATCTCCCTGATGGTTCTCCTCACGCTCCTGGCGGTGGGGCTTCTCAGCTTGTCGTCGATCAACCTCAGGAGTGCCGGACAAACAAGCAAGGTCGCCCAGGCGCGCGCCAATGCGCGGCTGGCTCTCATGATGGCGATCGGCGACCTGCAGAAACTGGCCGGCGTGGACCAACGGATTACGGCCCGCTCCGACATCCGCGACGAACACATTCAAAACCCCCGGCTCACCGGCGTATGGACCGGATGGGAGCTGGATGTGAACAGCCCGCCCACTGCGAGCGACTATGATGAGGGAAGCAAAGATCGCGAATTCCTCGGTTGGCTCGCGTCGAGCCGCAACATCCGGGAAAGGCAACAAGCCGACTACGCCACGAAAGAACTGACTGATCCCGTCGAAGTTCTCGGCAAGGGGACATTGGGCGAACTCGCGAAGGATGAAGACATCGTCCAAGTCGAGAAAATGCTCCTTTCGTCCAGCTCCGGCGGCATGGCCTGGGCGGTCTTCGACGAGGGCGTCAAAGCCCGCATCAACACCCCCTACTCCGACGAGCCGGAAACGGATGCTCAAAAAATGGCGCAACTCGGTAGCGGCGTTCGCGCCAACACTTCCTCCATCACCGGTTTGGAAGCCCTCGACCGCTCGAAGTTCAAACAGGACTCCCACAGCTATTCGCAGCTCGCCAAAAGCGTCACGAGGAACACCCTCCATCTTGCGGCCGAGGAGGTCGGCGGGACCAAGAAGGAAGAGATCGAGCCGCTTTTCCACGACATCTCCACGGAATCCTCAGGCATCCTCGCCGATGTCGCCAATGGGGGCCTCAAGGAAGATTTGAACCTCGCCCTCAGCGGTGACGTTGCCGAAGACTTCAAGGGCAAGGGGGTCTATGAAACCCTGCTCGATTTGGACGACGATGCCGACCCATCGTGGGACACCTTCGCCGAGTTCGCCAATCTCTTCACGAGCAGCGGGTCGATCATCGAGCGCGGAGACATGCCCACCCTGCGCGCCACCGCCCCTCGAACCTGGCTCGCGGCCCGCGGATCCAACCCGAACACCGGAAACCCCGGCCGCGTCACGACCGTCGCGCCGGACGGAGCCCTCCTGATGCCTAACATCGCCAAAGTGCAGATCGTGTTCAGTCTCCTCACCCGGGATATCTACAATTATTCACGCACGGCCGACACGGCGGGCATGCCGGGGTCCGCCCCCGAAAACCCCTTGCACAGTCCTTGGGGTGAAAACTTCAGAGGCTCACAGTACGACTATCTCCTTCACCTGCTCTACACGCCCGTCGTCACCCTGCACAATCCCTACAATGTCGCCCTCGAGTTCTCGCAGTTCAAAGTCAACTTCGGCAACGTCCCCTTCGCTCTGAAGATCTATCGCAATCGAGTGGCCCAGACAGCCGACTTCGCGCCGCTCGATACCATGTATTATCAGCAGTCCGAGACCGGCAGGCAGCACAAGCGCTTCGGCATGAGTCTCAAAACCAATGCCGGAAACGCCGACCGGCCCCGGCCCGGTTCCACGACGTTCCGCCTGCTGCCGGGGGAGGTGATGATGTTTTCCCCGTACATCGATCCCGACCGCACCTGGGCTCAGGAATACCAGAACCGCACCTTCTCCGACTGGGACACCGGCTCCGGCGCCACGCGGACTCTCACCATCGATGCCATCCCCGGCTGGCGGGGCGATGGCATCGGCTTCGACCTCGATTGGTTCTGCCCGTCCTACGCGAAGCCCTCCTCGACCTACGAAAGAGAGGGCTCGAAGCAGATGCACCGCGGCGGCTGCATCGGGGCGCGGCGGCAGGATGAATTCTATGTCGAATTCGCCCCGCTCAGCGTCCCCAACCTCAGCCAGAACAAATACACCATCGAACTCTTCGGGCAGACCGCCGGATCGAAAAGCCAATCGTCGTTGGTCGTCGTGGAGATGGACTACGAAAGCCCCACGGGTCTCCAGGAGCTTCTGCTGGGCGAGCGCGGACGGCTTCGCTATCCGCCGGACGGCACCATCAACGCCTTGGAAATGCACTCCCACTCGCAGACACCGATCAAGGAGATCGCCACCGCCAAACCCTTCGCAGTGGTCAGCGCCCAGGCAAAAGCCACCTACGGCGGCCTCGAGCAGAGCGGCGAGGACGGAAGGCTCGCCACCATGCCGTGGGCCTTCGCCCACGCCTCGGTGGGAGCCGCTTCCCAGAAGATGCTGAGCGAGCATCACGCCAACCATTCTCATGAGTTCGACATCACCATGCTGGAAAACGGCACCACCAATCTGATGCAGTACGACCCGGAAACCGGACGCGGCAACGCCATCACCGGCCAAACCGGTGCCACGGGCCGCAAGTTCGGCATCATGTATGAGATCCCCTTCGCACCGTTGCAGAGCTTCTCCCAGCTCAACGGCTACAACCCCGGCGGCTCGACGATCCACCTCCCGCGCTTCGCCCAGCCCATCGGCAACTCCTGGGCCCACCCGCTTCTGCCGTCCCACAGTTTGAAGCAACAAGGAACCACCGGGCCCATGCTGGACCACTCGTTCCTCCTCAACACCGCCTTCTACGACCGGTTCTACTTCTCGGGACTCGCCGACCACGGCGGTGCCTATGGCGACAGCTCCCTCACCAAGGACAAGCTGGCGCAGGACTTCGCCGATGGCGAACCCCTCACCGACCCCCGCTTCTTCTTCGCCCCGCCGACGGGAAAGACCGAAAGCGATTTCCTCGATGTCGTGGACGCCGACGATGGCTACCGCCAACTCGCCGCCTGGCAGAAGTTCAAGGGGGCTTTCAACATCAACTCCACCTCCGTCGAGGCATGGAAGGCGATGCTTTCCTCCGTGCACGACGACGAAGCCGTCTTCAACCGGATCGACGAAAGCGGCGAAAGCACCTCCCTCGCCAACCTTCCGCAGGTCGACTCCAAAGCCAACGAGACGAGAATCAGCCGCTTCCGCCTTCCTGCCTCGGAGTCCGTGGACGATGCCAGTCAACCCCTCCAGGCCTACTGGCTGGGTCCCCGGGAGTATTCCGAAGACGAGATCGAGACCCTCGCCGAACGCATCGTGGAACAGGTCAGGGAACGCGGTCCGTTCCGCTCCATGTCCGAATTCGTGAACCGGCAGTTGAACTCCGGCGACGCCGCCCTCTGCGGAGCCCTGCAACAGGCGATCGACGAAAGCCGCCTCAACGAATCCGTGGCCAACGAGAATGAGGCCGGCTTCGCCATCAGCTCCTCGCAGGTCGATGAATACCACTACGCCTTTCCCGAGGCCGGCACCGGACTCAGCTCTCGCGGCGCTCCCGGTCACCTCAGCCAGGCCGACCTCTTGACCGTTCTGGGCAACGCCGCCACCCCCCGCTCGGACACCTTCACCATCCGGGCCTACGGCGAGGTCACCAACGAGGCGGGGCAGACGATTGCTTCCGCCATGTGCGAAGCGGTCGTGCAACGCGATGTCGAATACCTGGACCCAGAGGACGAACCGCACATCAAGCCCGACGAACTCTCCAGCGAGGTGAATAAAACCATGGGACGCCGATACGACATCGTCTCTTTCCGCTGGCTGACCAAAGACGAAATATGATCCAGTTCCAAAATCCCATGATGAGATCCGCCCGCCTCGCCCTTTTCGTTTTATCCGCTCTCATCTCCGGTACTCATGCGGAGGAAAGTAGAAACATCTCTTGCCGCTTCGTGAGCTTCGCAGGCGGTGCCAGCGGCAGCACCGAAATCGTCACCACCGGCCCGGCCGGCAACTCGGCACCGATCGCCGTCTCCAGCTCCCGGATTTCCAAACCGATCGCTCTCAGCGTTCCCGGCACGCAACTGCCGTTTCTGAACGCGGACGACAAGACTCCTCTCGCCACCGCCACGCTCCCTCCCGGCCTGAAGAACGCGCTGATCGTCTTCGTCACGAATCCCTCGAAGCGACCCGGCGCGGAAAACACAACCCGAGCCCTCGTCATTGACGATAGCTCCAAGTCCTACCCCGATGGAGGCGCGTTCGTCGCCAACTTCCAGCCGGGAGTGATCCGCTTCGTGCTCGGAGAGCACAAAGGCATGCTGAAGCCCGGAACCGCCCACGGCTACCCGATGCCCAGGCAACGGAACAGTTTCAACATGGCTCCGGTCATCGTCGAATTCGAAACGAAAGAATCCAAGTGGGTCACCGCCAACGAAAGCGAACTCCGGTTCCTCCCCGGACTTCGCTATCTGATCATCGCCTACACCGATCCCACGAGCGGGCGGCCCAAGATCAAGACCTTCCAGGACCACTCCAAGCCCGCCACCTGAATCCCTCACAACCCGGCTCCGCCCTGTTGCGAACGGCGACGAGCACAAGGCGGGAGGGCACAGGTGATAGCGCGGAACGATCGCCACGCCCCTTGCACCCCTGAAGCGATTTCCCCATGCTTCCCGGGAAATCCATGAAAAATCTCCATCGCCTGATCCCCGCCCTACCGTTCCTCGCCGCCCTCGCCCCGGGGGCCGAACTCACGGTCAAAGCCACCAACCCGCTTCACACGGAACGCGAGGTGGAAACGCTCGAGCTCACGGCCGCCCAGCTCGCCCCCCTCGGAGCCGCCGACCTGCGCACGATCCACGTTAAGGACGGTTCCGGCAACAAGGTGCTCTGTCAGGCCGTGGACACCGATCTCGACGCTCTTCACACCCCGGACATCGTTGTTTTTCAATCCAGCTTCGGACCCGGTGAGTCGAAGACCTTCACCGTGACCACGGGCGAGAAGCAGGTCTATCACAAGGACGACTTCAAGGTTTTCGGCCGCTTCAATCGCGAACGCTTCGACGACTTCGCGTGGGAAAACGACCGCATCGCCCACCGCACCTACGGCCACGCGCTGGAAACCTGGAAAGGCGAACCCTTGATCAGTAGCACCATCGACGTCTGGTCGAAGCGCACACCGAAGATGGTGATCAACGACTGGTATCTCGCTGACGACTACCACGCCGACCACGGCGAGGGCGCCGACCTCTACTCCGCCGGTCCCACCCGCGGCTGCGGCGGCAGCGGCATCTGGGCCGGCGACCGACTGTGGACGTCACGCAACTTCGTCGAGTCCCGCGTGCTCGCCAACGGCCCGATCCGTCTCATCTTCGAACTCGATTACGAGCCGTGGCGCGTCGGCGACATCGCCGTCGCCGAGGTCAAGCGCGTCACCCTCGACGCCGGCTCGCAGCTCAACCACATCCGTAGTACGTTCAAGCAGTTCACCCGCCCCGGACAGGCGGTGGCACTCACCGCCGGCATCGGCTTGAAAAAAGTCCCCGGAGAAGTTCGCGCCTCCGATCCCGCCGCCGGCTGGCTCGCCAAGTGGGAACCGGTCTCAGGAAACAACGGCCACCAAGGGCTGGCAGTGATCGTCCATCCGGCCGGCTTCCAGCAGGCTGAGGACGAACTCAACCACCTCGCCCTCTCACCGGTCCCGGTCCCCGGCGCGGTCGACTACTGGACCGGCTTCGCCTGGGACAAAGCCGGCCACATCACCGACTTCGACGCGTGGAAAGCCTACCTCGCCGACTTCGTCCAACGCCGCGACGCGCCGATCGCGCTGACGATTTCCGCGCGGTGAGTTGCATGACGATCTGGCCACCAAGTCCTGCCTCTTCTCCTCTCATCCCTAGATCCGTTCTTCGTTTTTGCCAGAGGATTCAAGCCACCCTCCCGGCACAACCTTACTCATGACTGGCCTACCATTCGTAGCTTTCGCGAACGCGAAAGCGAAGAATGGTCGGGGTGGCGGGATTGACTTCGCTGCACTCCGTCCAATCCAGTCAGCAACCTGCGGTTGCCCCAGGATTCGGTCGTGAAACTCCCGGGAGCTTTCAAATCCCTCTCGCTTCGCTCAAGAGGGCTCACTTGCCACGCGGAAACCAAACTCCCCCGCCCAGGCAAGCTGGGCGGGGGAGTTTGGTCGGGGTGGCGGGATTCGAACCCACGGCCTCTTCGTCCCGAACGAAGCGCGCTACCAGACTGCGCCACACCCCGAGGAAAATGGCGCACCCGCAGGGATTCGAACCCCAAACCTTCTGATCCGTAGTCAGATGCTCTATCCAATTGAG
>CBFGTS010000014.1:0-109793 GCA_965652295.1 uncultured Haloferula sp.
CCGATCCGCATTTCTCACTTGCCTGAAGACACCGCTGCTCGGTGATGGAAAAAAGGCAACTTGGAATCTGGAGGCCTGCGTCCGCGTTGATCTGCGGGGAAATCGGAAGGGCCGGTGCCCATCATCCTCCCTGGCTCTGAAACCGCGACCCTCCGGATCTTCCCGTTCCCTCCGAGCTTGACCTGACTTTGCTCTCCTGATTCAACATGGAATGGCCTCTCCTCCCCTGATCCTGGCCCGAACCGTCCCCCTTGTACTCCTCGTTACCCTCACCGGTCCGCTTCGGTCGCAGGTTTCCCCCGTCCGGGTCGCTGGCGGCGACTTCGTCGAGTTGACCCGCGCCCGCTATCAAGCCAACGCCACGGCAGGGATCCCGCTCCGACCCGTCACGCCACCCCGGGGTCCGATTCACGAAAAAGTCGCCGACTATGCGACGGAGGTGATTCGGACCCACGATCTGGTCGAGTCCTTGGCGAAGCTCACCCCGGCTGAACTGAACGGTCAGGTGGAGATCGGGATCGCGCTCTACAGTCAGTCCTTCGCCTTGGATACCGCCAACGCCAGCTTGCTGGAGGCCTTCGCTGAAACCCGGATCGGCCTGATGATCGCGGAGTCGCCGGAAGTGTTTCTCGCTCGCCATGATGAGGCGGTGGAGGAGCACTCGCTCAGCCATCAGGCTCTGCTCGATCTTCTCGCCGCCCTGCGGCAGCAGTTCGGAGATCCGATCGCCCGCCACCAGGCGGTCGCCGACATCGCCCATTGGTTCTCGACGCGCCCGGCCCGCCTCCAGACTCCTCTGAACCAGGATGATCCGACCAACCGGGAGCCCATCGAGAACCGCCTTGAGCTTGCGGAAATCGGGCTGGGCAAGAATGGCATTCCCCAACCCGCCGCTTCGCCGGTCAAGGTCTCCAAGGATCCGCCGGCGGATGCGGACCTCGACCCCTCGCTCGAGACGCCTTTTGCCCCGGAGCTGGTGGCCTTGGCGGAGGAACTGGATCATTCGCCGCTGAAAATCTTCAACTATGTCCGCGAGAACATTCTCTTCGATCCCTACCGCGGCTCACGTCGCGGGGCGGTGGAAACCCTCCGCCTCCGCGCCGGGAACGACATGGATCAGGCCTCGCTCCTGATCGCCCTTCTGAGAATTTCCGAAATCCCGGCGCGCTATGCGACCGGCCTGGTGAAAATGTCGCCGGAGGCCGCCAACAACTGGCTGGGGCTGAACGACGCCGCCACCGCCGGGTCGCTCCTCGCCACCGCCGGGCTTGAGGGGACGAATGTCTATGATGGGAGCGAGATCGCCTACATCCGGCTTCGCCGCGTCTGGGTCGAAGCCTACCTGCCCTTCTCCGACTACCGCGGGACCGGTCCAGTGGCTGGCGAACCGCTATGGGTTTCGCTCGATCCCGCCTTCAAGTCCTACGACAACACCATCGGCGTGGACCCGCTTTCCGGCTCCCCCGCCTTCGACATCGATCAGGTCGTCCTCGATTATTTCCTGAACCTGGAGGTCGAGACCTTCCAGACCATCTACGGCCAGCAGCTCGATGCCCGGCTGAAGGCGATCGACGGCTCCCTCTCTCTCGAAACCAACGCCCTTTCCCGCCAGATCAATGCCACGCCCCTGCCGGTGCTGCCGGCAGGTCTCCCGAACACCGCCCTGACCCGCGATTCGGTCTTCTCCACGGTCCCCGACACCGAGCGCTACAAGATCCGCTTTCTGATCAGTGGGGGCGGAGCGACGCTTGACCACTCCGTTTTCCTGCCCGCCATCGCAGGAAAGCAGCTCACTCTTTCCTACATCGGAGCCACCACCGCCGACCAGAATGCCATCACCGCCAATGGCGGTCTGTTCGGGATCGCCAGCCCATGGACGATCAAAGTCCGCCCCCAGCTCCGGCTGGACGGCTGTGTGATCGCCACCGCCAGCGGCAGCGTCACGCTCGGCGTGATTCAGAGCTCGCAGTTCACCTTCACTCCTCCCGACCAGCCCGCGGCGACCATCGACAACACGATCACCGCCGGCGTCTATGAAGGTCTCGCCATCGGCACCGGCCGCAGTGTGGCCGAACTCTCCGAGCCCGATCTCGCCTGCACGGAGGACAACACGGGGCGCTTCCTCCACCTACTAGGGACCCAGTATCTCCAGCTCAACGATGAGGCGGACCGCCGGGTCGCAAGTTGGATGCAGGGCGCGGTGTGGAAGGGCGTCACCAATGCGATCCTCGGCCAGCAGGTCCGGGTGGCCTACAGCGGCGGCACTCCGCTCACCTTCGACTACTCCGGGGTTTTCGTGGACGCCGACCGCGCCGGAGCCTCGTTTTTCTCCGCCTACGGAGAGAATCGAAGCTACGCCTTCGGACGCGCCCGCGGCACCCAGAGCTCCCAGAACGAGAACCTCGTTTTCGAAATCAACCTCGGCAAGGAGTCCGTCTCCACCATCAAGATCCTAAGTCTCGCCGCCGCC
Source organism: uncultured Haloferula sp. (assembly GCA_965652295.1). Taxonomy (GTDB): domain Bacteria; phylum Verrucomicrobiota; class Verrucomicrobiia; order Verrucomicrobiales; family Akkermansiaceae; genus Haloferula. The sequence continues at coordinate 2,471 of CBFGTS010000014.1, forward strand.
AACAACATCCCGATCTATCAGATCACCCCGGCCAACGCTGGCACCTATCTGCCCCTGCTGAACCAATCGACCCAAGTTTACAACAACATCGTCGCCGAGCTGAACCAAGGCAAACACGTCACCATCCCCCGTGATCCCTTCGTGTATTTCGACTGGGCGGGCACCGGGTACATCCACCTCGATCCCACCAACGGCACCGGCGGCTACATCATCGCCGGCGGGATCTCCGGCGGTGCCACCGCCGAGGATGAGGACGATGATCCCGGCTGCGACAAGGTCGACCGGATCGAGATCGATCCGCCCGCCCCGGGCAATATCTACTCCGCCTGCCAGACCACTCCGATCACGATCAAGGCGTTCCTGACGACTTTCGACAGCGAATGCAATGCCACCGGCGCGCCGATCCGCACGCAGATCGTCGACCCCCAGTCGATCGCTCCCGGCACCCACACGTTCAAGTTCGGCTCGCCCGGTGATTGCGGCTGCGGTCTTGAGTCGGTCGACATCACGATCAAGGAAAGCCCGGTCGAGTTCAAGGACAGCGACGGCCGCATTGCCCGTGGCGGCCTGCTGGAGATCGCCGCCTCCGGCTCGGAAGACATCACCTGCGAGGTCAAGGACGGCCCGCCTTCGGTCACATGGCTCGGCAGCAACGGCGCGACCCCACCGAGCGTCATGGGCAACCCCGCCACTCTCAATGTCGATATTCCCAACAACGTTTCGGCACTGCCCAACGCGCTGCTGCCGGTCCCGGCGATCGGCTTCATGCTGTTTCCCCCGGATCCGGCCAACATCGAGGCAACCGGTCTTGCGGAAACCTGCGGCACGCAGGCCGAGATCTGGCCTTTCCCGGCGAACGCGTTCGAACTCTCACTCGCTCTGGGGCAACCGAGCGACGAAGCCGTCAACAATCGCTCCGCGCTTGGCAAATTCAACGAGGCCCTCGCCAATGTCGAGAAGATCGAGGACACGCTCGACGCCTTCAGTGAGCTTGCCAAAAAACTGCAGGCACCGGTTTCGCCACCCGATGTGGATTTCTCCGCGAAGATCTCGGTGAAAGACGGCATCGGCGAGGACTCCGCCTCGAACCGCATCATCTACAAGGTCGATCTCGGGGTCGAAGGTGAGGCCGGCATCATGGGTGAGATCCCGGTCGTGGGTGCCTATCTCGTCGCCGTCCCCCCCTCCTTGCTCAACGTCACCGTGTTCATTCCGGTCAAGGCCGTGGTCGGCGCACGGCTTTCGGGAGTCGCCGAATACCGCCGGGACATCGGTTTCGTGAACGCGATCTATCCCCAGGCGGAAATTTTCGCCGCGGGGACGATCGGCATCGGAGTCCAGGCCTCGATCGCCTCTGGAGCCGTTTCGCTCACCGGTCAGGGAACCACCACCCTCAAGCTCCGCACCATCATCGTCCCGACCGTGGCCGGGAAATCGCTGAGCCTCGATGGGGACCTGCAGGCCGAGGTCGGGGGATTGAAGTTCGAATACAAGGTCGGCGCGGTCTATGGCCTCTGGGAGTCGGCAGGCAGCTGGGATGTGCTCCCACCCGTCAAGGTTCCGACCGACCCCATTCCCTACAACATTTTCAAAGTCACCCTGCCGTGAAGTTCCTCCTGCCAGTCCTGATCGCCGCATCGTTTCTCCGGAACCTTCCGGCGGCCGACGCCCATTGGCTCGACGCCCGTTTCGAGGGCACCGGCGGGCACATCTCGGTCAACGGTTTCCCTCTGTTCGAGACGCCCTCGCCCGAGTCCGGCTTCATCAGCGAGCTGGTGACCGGCATCCTGGTGGACGGCGAAAACACCATTTCCTGGGAGGCCACCACCCCGCCCAGCACGATCGAGCAGGACCTCCCCGCCTCCGCCACCATCGGACTTTTCGCAGCGCCGGCCGAATCCCCCCGGCCCCACAACGATCCCGGCCGTCCGCTGTTTCAGGAAACCTTCGAGCCCAGGCGGAAGATCGATCTTTTCCCCGCCGCCGAGGCTTTTCTCGAAACTCCCACCGGAACTCTTGCCACGCCCGAGGGCCCGGCGAAGTTCGAGAAAATCAGCGAACGACGCTTCGCACTGGGACTCGCCATCGGCGATCCCGGGCGCCACATCGCCTCCCATCCGAAGTTGCTCCGCTACGCCCGGCTGTCCGAGACCCTCGTTCTCGGCGAGGTGCACCTCATCGACTCCATTGGTCAGCGCCAGGTCGTGTTCCCTGATCTGAAGTTTACCCCCGGGGGTGGCAGCATTCCGCTGGCCAAGGAAAACGCCGGCCGTGGCCGGCATCACCTCGGCAGCGGCACCTTCGATCAGATCTGGTGGTTCGGCTCCGCCGCGGAAGGCGTGGAGGAAGTCGAACTCGGATTGCTCACCATCGAGTCCTTCGCCACCGCCACCAGCGGTGAGCAAAGCTTCGCTCTTGAAATCCCCCACCACTGGGCGTGGCAGGACGGCGAGGAGCTCGGCGATTTCCCCCCCGACGATCCCCGCCGCGAGTCGTTGCTCTCGTTTCTTGAATCCCTCCACCAAACGGTCACCAAGCCCGATCCCGAGGCATGGCTGCCTTTCCTGGAGATCAAGATCCGCGACCAAGCCCTGGCCATGAGCCAGGAGCCCGAGGCCATGGCGGAGAATTACCTCAAGTTCTTCTCCCAACTCACCTCGCTCGACGAATGGGCGCTCGAACCCTTCGCGCCCGCCCGGCTGTTCTTCGATGTGCTCGATCCCCGGGTCCTCCGGGTCCGCTACATCGATTCCGAAGGACCCTTGATCTCCGTGCCTCTGCCGAAACCCGGCGAGCCGATCCGTGATCGTTTTTCGATCCCCCTCTATCTTTCGCTGATCGACGGCAAATGGACGATCGTCCGCTGACGCCCCCTCCCGCCATGACCTCACGCCTTTTTCCCCTTTCCCTCTGCCTGCTCGTTCCGACCTCTCTGGTCGGACAAGTCAGCAGCCAGATGAACAACGCGCTCGACTGGCTGGTCTCCCACCGGAACCCGGACGGCTCGTGGGGCACAGGCGAGGCGGTTGAAATCCACCGCGACACGACCGCCGCGGCCACGGCCCTCGGAAAATACAGACCATCTGTCGAGCTCGCCGACTCTCTCGATTTCCTCGGTGACGTTTCCACCCAGACCCTCGAAGGCATCATCGCCCGCGGTCGCCTCACCCTGCTGGCAGGCTCCACGTCCGATGCCATCAACTTCTCGCCCGATGCCTTCTCCTTCCTGCTCTACAACCTGCGCAGCGAGACCGACCCCAGTGGTTTCAACGCTCCCGAAGGAGGCTGGGGACTGGCGGAGGGTTACCAGTCCACCACCTATGACACGCTGCTCGCCCTCGATCTGCTCGGCGACCTGACCCATCCCGGGCTGCGGCTGAAAAGCGAGACCGCACCACCCTCGACCACCCTCACCTATCGCGTCGCGATTCCCACGGAAGGCACCGCCTCGAACTTCACCGTTTCCACCACCGGATCGGCGGTCCAGCTCCAGTTTTCCAACACCGGCCCACCCACCGCATCCGATCCCACCTACACCATCAACCCGGGCATCACCAACAGCCTGCCCGCCGACTCCTTCACCCGCCGCGAAGCCTGGATCTCGGTCCGATCCACATCAACGACCACGGCGGCCGTCTTCACCCTGAGCCTCCGGTTCGACTCGCCGGTGCAGTCCGGTGCCGCCTTCTTCGAGGGTCTCGACTATCTGCTCGCCGCGCAGAACACCGATGGTGGCTGGGGGTTGCAGGTCGGAGACGATAGCAGCCCCTACCTCACCGCCCGCGTTCTCACGCTTTTCGATCACCTGCGCGATCACTTCCGCGCCCCCGTGGCGGCGGCAAACGGTGCCGCCTACCTCGTGGCTCAAGCCAACCCCGACGGCGGCTTCGGCTCGGACGGCAGCGACGTCGCGACCACGGCCTTCGCCTATCACGCCCTCTCGGCCTTTGCTTCACTTTCTCCCGCCCGCACCTCCGCCCGCAGTTATCTGCTCGCCCAGCAAGCGCCCGGCGGAAGCTGGAATGACGACCCCTATGCCACCGCCGTCGCCGTTTCCGCGCTCGAACAGGAGTTCCGGAGCTCCGATTCGGATTCCGACGGCGTGCCCGATCTTTTTGACAACTGCCCGGCCATCGCCAACCCGACCCAGGCCGACGCCGACCTCGATGGCATCGGAGACGGCTGCGAAACAGATTCCGACGACGACGGCATCGACAATGCAACGGAAGTCACGCTCGGCACCGACCCCTTGGATCCCGAGTCCGTCATCGCAGGCGTGCTGGATGGCGATCTCGACCTCAGCCTCGACGGGCGTAGCGTCCGCGAGGCCCTCGACGCCGGCCTCGACCCGCTGGTTCCTCGGCCGGAGCTTTTTGCGGGCGTCAACTTCTTCACCTACCCGGTCGAGCCCACGGCCGGCTTTTCCGCCTTCGATCTGCTCACCCAGCTTGGCGGCTCCACTCACGTCTCGCAGGTCCAGAAATACGACACCACCTCCGGACAGTATCTCTCAGCCCGCTACACCGGTGCCAGTCCGACAGGCTCCGATTTCCCGGTCGCCGGGGGCGATGGGCTCGTGGTCACCATGCGTTCGGACCGTGAAATCGCTTTCGCGGGGGCGGTTTCCTATCGCACTCCCGACCTTCGCCCCGGGCCGAATCTCGTCCGTTTCCCCGACCTCATCCCCGGGGAATCCATCTTCGATCTGTTTACCCGCATCACCGAAAACTCCGGCGGGGTCGTCAGTATCCAGCGGATGGATCCCGCCACCGGCCGCCTCACGACCTACAGCTCCCGCCTGGGGTCGCCGGTCATGCCACGCTTCGATGTCCGGGCGTCGGAAACCTATCTCGTCCACATGGAATGGGTCTATCCCCGCTTCGTCATCACTTATCCTGCGAATGGTCAGACCGTCACCCAGAGCCCGATCACCGTCACCGGCGAGGTCGGCCCGGAAGTCACCTCGGTGGTGGTGGCCGGGATCGCGGCGTCCGTTTCCAACGGCCAGTTCTCCGCCCCCGGCGTGACGCTGGTCGATGGTGCCAATACCCTCGATGCCATCGCGATAGCCGGCCCCGAGGCACGCAGCACCCTGTCGGTCACCGTCCTGCTCGGCGAGGAGACCGACTACACCCTGACCGCCGGCGGTCCTGCCGTGAACGACAGCGCAACCGTGACGGCCGATCCGGCCCTCATTTCCCAAGTGGCTTCCTACACCGTCCAGGTCTCCGGAGCTCCCCCGGGCCTCTCCCTCATCACCACCTCCGCCACTTTCCAAGGAAACAATGCCGTTGTTTTCAACTATTCCATCTCCGCCTCAGGAACGGTCACTCCAGGCATCCATGAGATCACCCTCACCTATCAACTCCTCGATAGCGGGGACGCCGTCCTTTCGCCGGTTTCCGGAAACGTCCTTCCACTCAGCATCCTCGTGAATCCATGACTGCCATGCGACTTCCCTCCATCATTGCCTTCCTGTTGTCGCCATCCGTGTGTCTTGCCCTGCCCCGCGTCAGCGACCTTGCCGTCGTCGATCTCACCGCCAAGGCCTTCCGTCTCGTCTGGAACAGCGGCACCGATTCACGGCCCGAGGTGGATGTCTATCTCAACGCCGCGGGCTCCACCCCCGCACCCGGAATCACCAAGACGCCCTTCTCGCTTTTTCAGGAGGACAACACCGCCATCAACCTCGCCACCTCCGAAGGCGTGCAGGAAATCCAGGTCACCGGTCTCAACCCGGACACCACCTACTACGTCCGCGCCCGCTCCGTTCCGGTCCCTTCCGGATCCAGCGCGCAGTCCCCACTCATTCAAGTTCGAACAGCCGCCTCGCCTCTACTTGCCATGAGTGGCGGGGCACCCGCTCCATTCGCGAACCCGGTGCTTTCTCTCTCCCGCGCTCCCTCCACCGCCAGCTATTCCGCCATCTCCACCCTCCTGGTGGTCTCCACACCGGCCGCCCGCTCGGGGACGGTCGCCCTCGGAAACTCCTCCAAGTGGTTCGTCGATCTCAACAGCCTGATTTCCAGCGCAACCGGCACCCCCCTTCCCCTCGATTCCGGAACGCCCCTTCAGGCCACGATCTATACCGGCAATGCGGGTGCGCGGAAATTCACCCTCTACACACCGGACTCAGACGATCTCGCGGAAGTCCGCCCGCCGGCGCTCTCTCCCGACCCTCCCCTCAACGCCCATATCCTCTCCCCGGCTTCCGGGTTGTTGCTGATGGAATTCGCTTCAGCTCCCGGAAGCTACTACGCGGTCGATCGCTCCGCCTCTCTCGAGGCCGGCGATTGGGAACGCATCCAAGAGGCCGTCGAGGCCGACTCCGAACGATTCTTCTACAGCACCAACGCACTCACCGGTGATGCAGCCTTCTATCGAACCCAGAGCATCGACGTGCTCCCTCCTCCTTGAGCGAGGCGGGACTGTCTGAACTCGGCGAGTCGAACGGGACCAGATCTTCGGCCATTGCGCTCATTGCGTGGCCCCTGTTGCCCGCAAAACACCCAGCTTGAAATCCGCTCCGTTGCTGACGAACTTCCCCGCATGGACTCCCGGCTCCAAATCGACCCCACGGTTTGCCACGGCAAACCGGTCATCCGTGACACCCGAGTGCTCGTCTCGACGATTCTTGGTGCCTTGAGCGGTGGCGATTCGGTCGAAGACGTGCTGCAAGACTTTCCTTCCATCACCGCGGACGACATCGCCGCGGCTCTGGCTTTCGCTAGCCGACTTTCCGACTATCAGGTTTCCGCCTACGACGCCGTCGCGTGAGGTTTCTACTCGACGAGAATTTCCCGAGTCGGCGGGCGAATGGCTCAAGCAGCACGGCCATTCGGTTTTCGATTTCCGGGGAACCTGTGACGAAGGGATCGATGATGCATCGGTGTTCCGGAAGGCTCAGGAACTGGATGCCGTTCTACAAACGACGGATCGTGATTTCTACCACACCGTGCCGCACCTCTTCGCAACCCATGCGGGCGTCGTGGTCGTCGCCCTCAGGCAGCCGAACCGGAAGGCAATCCTCGAGCGCCTCGAATGGCGCTTGCTCACATCGAACCCGACGCGTTCCACAGTCGCGCCTTCCAGCTCAGGGACTCGAACTGGATGGCCTACCCGCCGCTCGGCTGAGCCTCCGCCGCCTGCATCTCCCGCATCCTCTCCCATTCATCGATCAAGCTGGAATCGACGCCCCTCACGGTCTGCTCCAGCAGCTTCTCCGCCTTGTCCAACTCGTCGGTTTTCAGACCCGGGGGCATGGTCTGGACGAGGACTTTGTAGACCTCCGAGAGGTACCGTAGCAGCACGCCTTCGCCGCGTTCGAGGCCGTAGCGTTTCACGTAGTCCTCGAAGCTCTCCCAACGCTCGACCATTTCCCGCGCCACCGACTTCGGACGCACTCCGGCTTCCTTGGCCCACGGATGTTTGAGGACGAATTCATTGTAGGTGGCGTAGATGAATTCCTTTCCCGGTTTGGGATGCTCGACTTCCATCAGCCGTTCCATCCGCTCCTCATACTCCACCCCCTCGGCCTTCAACTCGGCGAGCAACTCGCCCTTCGCTTTGTCCACCTGCTTTTTCAAGACCGCGCCGGGGTCCTCCAGAATTGCCTCGATCAGCGACAGCACGTTCAAGGGGTAGTCGCCATCCTCCGGGTCGAGCTGAGGCAGGGTATCGAGCAACCACAGCCCGAGCGTCTGGTGCATGGAAAAATCCTCAGGAAGCTGGTCTTGCAGGACGACCTTCGCCGGGCCGCTGCGTTCTTCTTTCGGCAGGATGCGCAGGACACCGCCACCAACCAGCGCTTTGAACAGCTCGAAGCCGCGACGCCGGAGTTCACGCTTCCCGGCGGACGTTTCGTGACAATCGCGGATGATCCGTCGCAAGGCCGCACAGCCGTCCTCGGATTCGCGACCGAGGACGTTGAGCAGCATGCCGTGGCTGATGCGGAACTGCGATTGCAGCCGTTCCGGCGGCGAATCCTGGAGCTTCTGGTAGGTGCGCTCGTCCCAGTTCACGAAGCCCTTCTCCGGCGGGCGCTTCTTCATCGCCTTGCTTTTGCCACCCTTCGCCGCCGCCTTTTCCTCGGCCTTCTTGTTCTCAATGACATAGTCCGGTGCCTGCGCGACGACATAGCCGATGTCGTCGAACCCCCGTCGGCCGGCCCGGCCGCAGATCTGTTTGAAATCGCGCACCGCCAGGATGCCAGTACTATCTCCGCCGTATTTGAAAAGCTGGGTGAAAAGCACGGTGCGGATCGGCACGTTGACGCCGACGCCGAGGGTATCGGTGCCGCAGATGACCTTCAGCAAGCCCTCCTGGGCCAGCCGCTCGACAAGCACCCGGTATTTCGGAAGCAAGCCGGCGTGGTGGATGCCGAGGCCGTGGCGGAGCAGTTTTTTGACCTCCTTGCCGTAAGGGCTTTTGAAGTCCGCGTCCTCGAGCATTTCCGCGATGCGGCCCTTCTCCTCCTTGGTGCAGAAGTTCCGGCTCATCAGCTTCTGTGCCGTTTCCGCGCAGCTCCGCTGGGTGAAATGGACGAGATAGATCGGTGCACGGCGGTCATTGACCAGCTCTTCGACGCGCTCCTCCAGCAGCGTGAGGCTGTATTCAAACTCCAGAGGCACCGGGCGCTCCTCGGATTTCACCAGAGCGGTGGGCGCGCCGGTCAGCCGGGTAAGCTCCTTTTCGAAAAACGCCGTGTCGCCAAGCGTGGCGGACATCAACAGGAACCTCGCCTGCGGCAGGGTGAGCAGCGGAACCTGCCAGGCAACGCCACGCTCCTTGTCCGAGTAGTAGTGGAACTCGTCCATGATCACATCGTCCACCGCCGCCTCCGCGCCTTCGCGCAACGCGAGGTTCGAAAGAATTTCCGCGGTGCAGCAGATCACGGGCGCGGACGGATTCACCGTGGCATCGCCGGTGATCATGCCGACCTTTTCCGGGCCGAAGCTCTTGCAGAGCGAGAGGAACTTCTCGTTCGCCAGCGCCTTGATCGGAACGGTGTAGTAGGAGCGGCGGCCGAGACAGATGGCGCGGAACTGCATCGCCATCGCCACCAGCGATTTCCCCGAGCCGGTGGGCGTGTTGAGGATCACGTTCTTTCCGCCAAAGACTTCGAGGATCGCCTCCTCCTGGTGCCCGTAGAGTTCGATCCCGGCCTCGATCAGGTAGTTGAAAAACGCCTCCAGCACCGCGTCGTTGTCCGACGGGTTTCCGAGCGTGGAGGGATCGAGCACAGCCATGGACGGCCGACCATGGGCGGGGATCTTCCGGTTGGGAAGCGGCTCCTTGGCGGATTCGCCCCATTTTCCCTCGGAGGGCCCAAGGGGCGATCAGAACTTCATCAAGATCTCCTCCGTCAGCACGACCCTTCAAGATCTCTGCGACCTCCTGCCTTTCCTCAGCGCCTCAGCGTGAAAAAAGCCGGGCTCACCACGGCAGCCCGATTGACCGGCGACGCCCCCCCCTCTAGGGAATCCGCATGGAATTCCAAAACGTCACCGCCCACGCCAAGGCCAACGTCTATTTCGACGGCAAGGTCATCTCGCACACCATCGTGACCGCTTCCGGGGAAAGGAAGACCCTCGGGGTGATCCTGCCCGGCAGCTATCATTTCGGCACCGAGGCACCGGAACTCATGGAGATCGCCGGCGGCGCGTGCAGCCATGTCATCGATGGCACCGAGGACACCATCGCCACGCAGACGGGCGGTTCCTTCAACGTCCCGGGCAAGAGCGGCTTCACCATCACGGTCGAGGGCGAGCCCTGCCACTATGTTTGCAGCTTCCTGTGAAAGGAGCGCCGATTATGAAATCGGCATCGTCGTGCCCTTGGCGGCGATCTCTCCATGGGTGATCCAAGTTGCCGAAACGGCCGTGGGGGAATTCGGGGGCTCCATTCGTGAAGCCAACATCGGAGGGCGATTCGTGCCGATTTCATAATCGGCGCTCCTTGCTCTTGGCTTCAGGTCACAAAAAAGGCCCTCCGGCGGTTTCCCGCCGAAGGGCCTTGTTCCGGATCATCCGATCCACCTCTTCTCCCCGCCCTCTCGGGACAGTGAAAAAAAGGAGGGGAGTGGGAACTCGCCACGTTCTCTTTCCCCGGTCGACTGGCATTGGGCGCCCAAGTCCGCCCGTCGAGCTTCGTTGGCTGCCAGTTCCCCGACGTCGCGTCTGCCTGCGAGGACGAATCGCCTGCCTTTCCGGCTCCGCGACGGAGCCGGCCGGGATGTCGCCATCCTCGGCTTTTCGGGTGAGACTTCTTCGCCCGGATTTCCGGCATCTGCCGATGCCCGCTGTCCGAACCTCGGGTGGAAAGCCCCGCTGAGAACGGTGCCCTCCTCCCTTTCCCCCGGGGTCGGCATCGCGGCGCTCTCGCTCGCGACCGTTGGCCCCGGGTGACGGGTCTTGTCTCTTACCCCTCACGTTGCCTTTCTTGTTTTCTCAGTCGGACGACCGCGTTTCCGCCGGCCTCCCGCTCTCATCGGACTTTATCGCCCGCTCCGTGGTCATCACCTTTGCGCCGGTGCCTTCCTTCGGAGGGACTCATTCCGCGATGGTTGGATCTCTTTTTTCTCCACCCGGTTGCGATTCCGGGCGATTTCCGCGGCCTTTCGCTTCGTCCTTCGGCCGCAGGATCTCCTTCCCACCACACTGGCTCACAGTAGCAACTGTCCGGTCTCTTTCGACCGACTGTGTTCGCATCCGTCCCCCGTCGTTCAACCGTTGGGGGGCTCCATGCGTGACTCGGCTTTGCGATTGGTTGGGTGGCGCGCGTCCTGGCCGGACGCACCTCCACATCGCTCACCGCCTGACTTCCTTTTCGTGTTTCACGGAAAGACACGACTCTTTCCGCCGGAAGCCGGTGACATTGGCCTCGGACTTGCCGCGATGAACCACCGCCCAGTTTCCGAGGGGCCGGGAACGCCAGTTCGTCCCGACCATTGCTCCGGACTTTCGCCCGGATCTATCCCAAGCGCGCTCGTAACCCAAAGGCTCCTTCCCGCGCTCCATTTCTGTCAAAGATCAATGTCCCTTGCGAGACATCTGCGACTTAAGCAAAGGCCCTTGACAGAGTCAATGAGATTCTTGCATATCACACTGGGAATAAAAGGGTTGTGAATATCCTGTGAGTAACTTTCGGTTGACGTCTGGTGCTGAGTGAATTGCGCTTGCTTCCGGATGCCGGAGGAGAGGTCCGTCCGCTCGGAAGGCGGTCGATTTCACCGGAAAAAACGACGGAAACCCCGATTTCAGGGTCCCCTCCCACGCATTCATCGCTAAAAGTCCGCCAAGCCGCCATGGACGACCTCTTTTCCTCCGCCCCGGGTCCCGCAGAACGCATCGCCGCGCTGCGGGACGAGATCCGCCGGCACGACGAACTCTACTACAATCAAGCGATTCCGGAGATTTCCGACGCGGAATACGACAAGCTCTTCCGGGAACTGGAGGAGCTGGAAGCCAATTGCCCCGAGCTGGCCGATCCAAACTCACCCACCCAACGCGTCGGCGGCAAGCCGATCGAGGGTTTTACGCAGGTGCGCCACCTCGTGCCGATGCTCTCGATCGACGACGTCTTCGAGCTCGATCCCGCCACCACCGACACGCCCGAAGCCGAGCTGATCGAATTCTACCGGCGCCTTCAGAAGAATCTCGGCCGCGAGGAAGTCGACGTCACCGTGGAGCCGAAGATCGATGGCGTCGCGGTCTCGCTCGTCTACCGCGACGGCACCCTCGACTACGCCGCCACCCGCGGCGACGGCGAAACCGGCGACGACATCACGCACAACGTGCGGACCATCCGCAGCGTGCCGCTCCAACTCACCTCGATTGACGCCCCCGCCCCCGATACCTATCTTCAGATCAATGAACTCCTCGGCATCCCCATCGGCACTGGCAAACCAACTTCGCCGGAAGAGATCCGAGAGTTCGCGGCAAGCCTCGAAGCTCAACACGCGGGAAGCGATGGAGCAGATGTGGAAGAACGGCTCCGACAAGAAGCCGAATCCGTTCGCCAGTGGGGAAATCGTTCCGGCCGGATCGTCCAAGCGGAGCGGCTGAAAGAGCTTCTGGCCTCCCAGCCCGATCTCGGCGGTCAGTCCGAGCATACGGTCTTTTTCCTGCCCGGCCACGGCCGTGTGGTGAAGTTCACCCTGCCTCCTTACTTCGGTGCCCAGAGCGCCGCCGGCTACCTGCGGAACATCGTCCACGCCAACCGACTCTTCGGCGACGACATCCACCTCCACGGCATCCTCGACACGGAAAAGGGTCCCGCCTTCGTCGTCTCCCAGCCGTTCATCCCCGGCACCCGTCCGACGGACGAAGAGGTCGCATCGTGGTTCAGCCGCGCGGGGTATGAAAGCACGGGCCACAACCGCTGGCTCCACCACGCGGCGGAGATCGAAATCGCCGATGCCCACACAGGGAACCTCATCAAGACCGAGGACGGCGGACTCATCCCCATCGACCTTCAGATCCTCCGTGCGCCGGAGTCGCCCGCTCTCCCATCCACCATCCAACATCTTCCATCGCTGCTCGAAATCCGCGGCGAGATCTTCATGCCGAACGAGGCCTTCGCCGCCATGAACGCCGAGCGCGACGAGCAGGGTCTCCCGACTTTCGCCAACCCGCGCAACGCCACGGCCGGCACGCTCAAGCAACTCGATCCGAAAAAGGTCGCCGAGCGCCCGCTCGATTTCCTGGCTCACGGCATCGGTGCCTACGAAGGCCCCGAACTTGCGAGCGAAGACGATTTTTCCGACCTCCTCGACCGCCTCGCCATCCCGCGCAACCAGCCGCTGATCCACGCCGAGAACCTCGACGAACTCCTCGCCGCGATCGCCCACATCGACACCCACCGCCACGACCTCGCCTACGGTACCGATGGTGCGGTGGTGAAGGTTGCGAGCTACGAGGAACGCCGTAGTCTCGGCTTCCGCTCGCGCGCGCCGCGCTGGGCCGCCGCCTACAAGTTCCTGCCGGAGCAGCAGGAAACCGTCCTCAATGCCGTCACCGTCCAAGTTGGCCGCACCGGCGTGCTCACGCCGGTGGCGGAACTCGAGCCTGTGCTCGTCTCCGGCACCACCGTTTCCCGTGCCACCCTCCACAACCAGGAGGAGATCCAGCGCAAGGACGTCCGGATTGGCGACACGGTCCTCATCGAGAAGGCCGGGGAAATCATCCCGGCGGTGGTGAAAGTCATTCTCGAAAAACGTCCGGCCGACTCTCAGCCGTTCTCGCTTTTCGACCATGTCGGCGGGAAATGCCCGTCCTGCGGTGGCCCGATCGCCCGCGAGGAAGGCTTCGTCGCCTGGCGTTGCGGGAACTTCGAATGCCCGGCGCAGGCGGTTTCCAAGATCAAGCAGTTCACCTCGCGCAAAGCACTCGACATCGAAGGTGTCGGCGGAATCGTCGCCGAGGCGCTGGTTTCCCGCGGGCTGTGCACGACGCCGCTGGACCTGTTCACCCTCACCGAAGAGCAGCTCGCCACCCTCAACCTCGGCAGCGACGAAGAGCCGCGCCGCTTCGGGGAAAAGAACGCCGCCAAGGTGATCGAATCGCTCGACCGCGCCCGCACCAAACCGCTCGACCGCTGGCTTTTCGCCATGGGCATCCGGCAGGTCGGCGAGTCCGCTTCGAAGGAACTCGCCCGGCTTCATAACGCCTTGCCGGAACTCGCCGATTCCGAGGTTTTGAAAGCCCTCCGAGAGGACACCCGCGCCGACGCCAAGAAGAAGAACGAAACGCTCATTCCCTATCAGGTTTCCGCCGATGTCGGCGGGGCGGTCGCGGAGAGCGTGCTGGCCTTCTTCGAATCCGAGGCCGGCCGGCACGTGCTCGACCGAATGGCCGAGCTCGGGCTTCAACCGGTCTCCGAGAACTTCCTTCCCAAGCCAGCAGAGGCCGACCTTTCCGAACTACCGCTGGCGGGGAAGACCTTCGTCCTCACCGGTACCCTCAGCATCGGGAGGGATGAGATGAAGCGCCTGCTCGAATCCAAAGGAGCCAAGGTGAGCGGCAGCATTTCCAAGAACACCGATTACCTCGTCGCCGGAGAAGGCGGCGGCTCGAAACGGGACAAGGCGGAGAAACTGGGCGTGAAGGTGATCGACGAAGAAGAGACGCGGCGGCTTCTCGGCTGAATGCATGCACGCGAAAACCGCCCGGCCAGGACCGGGCGGGCGGAGTTCGGCTTGGATCACGCCAGAGTGGACGGTCACTCCTCCTCTTCCATCTCCGGCACGATCACCGTGTCGACGGCGTGGATCACGCCGTTGCTCACGTTGAGGTCAGGCTGGGTGATGGTGGCGTCGTTGATCATCATGTGCTCGCCATCCGTAGACACGGTCAACGAGGTTTCACCGCTGGTCGTGATGGTGCCGGCGGTGAGTTCCTCGGCCAACAGCTCGCCGGCCACCACATGGCCGAGCAGAACGCGGCTCAGCTGCTCCTTGTTCTCCGGCTTCATCCACTCGTCGAGGGTGGCTTCGGGGATCTTATCAAAAGCCTCATCGGTCGGCGCGAAGACTGTGAAGGGCCCGGGTTGGTCCAGGACCTCGCGCAAACCGGCGGCATCCACCACCTTGTTCAACGTGCTGAAATTCTCCGCGTCGCGAAGCGCTTCGGTGATCGTCTGCGAAGCATCCACGGTGTCGCGTTGGGTGGTGTGCGACGGGGTCTTGCCCGGCGGGCCGGCCTTCCGCATCTCGCGTGCGCCGGTGGCTTGGTCGGTCGATTCCTCATCGCCTGCCGTGGTATCGGTGCGTTGCACCTGGTTCTCCTGCGCGGGATCGCCCATCGGCGGTGTGTCGTTCGTTTCCTGCGCTTGAAGAACAGCTGGGACAGCCATCGTCAGGCTCAGGGTCATCAGAATATTTCGAAGTTTCATCGGTTCGTTTGGTTTCGGTTTCCGCAGCCGGTTCCGGGTTCGGCCAAGCTGCGCCGGAAGACGTCGCATACCTCGTTCCGATGGAAACTTGCTCTTCAGAACGGTCCGCTAATCACTCGCAGTGAGTCGGTTGAGAATCTCAATCCACCCAGTGAATGGCACCGGACCAGCACCCGCTCCGTTGCACTCCCGCCGTTTTCGGGTGCAGGCTGCACACTCTCCCGTCCGACTATTTCCACCGCTGCGCCATGACCAGTGATCCCGCCACCAGCAGGGCTCCACAGATGAGCCCCCAGCCGGCCCGCTCGTTTTCGAGGAAAATCAGGGATTCCGTCATGCCGCAGAGCGGAATGAGAAACCGATAGCCCGCCAACAGCGGCACCGGGTGACGCGTGGAAAGGTGGTTCCAGAGCCCGAAGGCAGCCGCGGAAACGAAAGCCAGCCAGCAGGTCAGGCCGATCACCGCCGGCGTCATCAGCTCCGCCGCGCGGCTGAAGGCGGGGGCTCCCGTGACCAGAAGCATCAAGCCCCCGATGCCCAGCGAGAACCCGGTCGCCGCCCGCGCCCCGATGGAGTGCCGGAGTTTCCCGAACTGGATGATGCCCACCGCCCCCAGCCCGGTGGCCGCGATCATCAATAGCGCACCCAGCACCGGTCGGCCGGCACCGGCACCCGGAGCGGCGGTGGCCAGCGTGATCCCGATGCCTCCCAACCCGATGGCGATCCACTGCCGCCGCGTCGGCCACGCCCCTCCGGCCATCACCGGGGCCAGCAGCATCCACCAGAAGCTCCCGGTGCCCGCCAGCAGCCCGGCCAGACTCCCGCTGGCAATCGCGATGGCGAGATAGAAGAACAAATACTGCCCGAAGGTCTGGGTCAGCGCGAAGCCCATCAGAGCGGACTTTTTCGTCGCCTTCACCTCCGTCCACGGTCGCCGCGCCACCAGCCACAGCATCAGCCCGGCGAGGGTGAAACGCACCCCTGCGAACCACCAGTACTCGGTCAGCCCGACCTCCAGCCCCTCGCGCGCCCAGATGGCATAGACCGTTTTGATGCAGGGAAACGCGCTCCCCCAAAGCGCCGCGCAGAACAACGCCGCGGGCAGCACTCTGAACCACCGATGGTCGCCCTCCACGGAGCGGAGGCTCGGCAATACCGTCTGTTCTGCAAGCAGGATCCGCCTCTCCTCACGCGGCGGGCAGCCAGCCTGCCCGCCGGAACGCTTCCGTCGCCTGCTCACAGGTCAGCGCAGCTCGGGCCATCGCCCCCAGCGAATCATGATAACGCCGCCACGCCTGCTGGTCCTCCCCCTCGGGATGATACCTGCGATCATGACCCTCGCCCTGCCCGATCAACATGCTGTAATACCCTTCCAAACCAAATGAGTTGGTGGGCTCCAGCACAATCCCCGAGAGCAGGGTGCTCGGGCCGTTTTCCCGGTAATAGCCGACCACCGCTTCCGCCCCGCCCAATGTCGTTTCCTCCCGGCAATGTTCCCAAAAAGGGGAAGAAACCGCATGATTGTAACGATAATGAACGGCGAGAAAATCCCGTATATCGTCCCACTGCTTGGTATTATAGCGGTTGTAGTAATCCACCAATGAACGGGTCGGGATGCAGGAACTGTCCGCCAGACAGTCGGCTAGGGTGCTCGACTGCACACAGATCGCCTGCAGGGCCGTTGCTTCCAGAGGTTCGACAAAACCACTCGCGTTACCGATGGCCACCGCATTGCCAGCCCACATCCGGTCAAGGCGGTAGGATTCGAACTTCACCCGTCTCAAATCCCCCAGACGCGGATTCCTCTTCCTGAACTCAACCTCCGCCTGGTCATCGTCCTTGAAGCGGCTCGCATAAACGTAGCCACGGTTGATCCACTCGCGATGTTCGATCTGCCAAGACCACCCGGCATCCATCGCCTCGGCCACAGTATAGGGAAGAACCGGTTCCCCCGCGCGCGGCCATCCGCCGATCAGCGCACGATCACAAAACAAGGAATCAGAATACCCGCGCCTCTCCACCCCCAGCGCCCGGTGCAGTATTTCACCGCGGAAACCCGAGGCATCGACGTACAAGTCCGCGTTCAACACCCGCCCATCCTCGAGCACGAGCGACGTCACCCCGGGCTCAATGGAGCCGGCCAAGTTCACCCCGACGGTCGGGACCTGCGAGACGATGCCATCGATTACCTCAATGCCGACCTGACGACCTGTGGCCTCAAGCCAGCCGACGAGGCTCTCATTCTCAATATGGAAGGCGTGGCTTTGGCTGAGATCCGGGCTGCCGTCGGCTTTCCGTCCAAAGACGCGATCGTTTGCCATCAAAGCCGAAGCCGGACCTATCCACCGGCTCCCCGGGCCTGCGTAATAACCGGAGGGTTTTTTCAATTGGGGAACCGGCTTCTCGAAGTCCGACCCGAACGCGTAGTAGAAGGGTCGGTCTCCTCCCCAGAGGAACTTGACGCCCAGTTTCCACGACGGCGCGACCGCCTGATAGAAAGCCTTCATGTCGAGGCCGAGATATTGGAAGAAGTGTCGCGTGAACGCGGCGGTGGTCCCTTCCCCCACGCCGATGATTCCTATCTCCGAACTCCGGAGCAGCCGAATCCGCAAGGAAGGGTTCTTATGAGCAAGAGTTAGAGCGGCGATCCAACCCGCGCTGCCACCCCCGAGAATTAACACGTCACGGACCGCCAAAGGAGCCTGAACAGGTAAGACTCGCTTCCTATCTGATACATCCTTATTCCAATCGCCAAAATTCACAATGTGCTTGTATTCAGTCATTGACAGATCCCGCGTCAATGGATTTCCCGTTAAAGACGGTCGCTTGGTAACGACCTCGTCCGTCTTGTACGGGCTCAACCTCATCAACCCAACAACCCAATAAAATGACGATACGAAACTCGCTCTGCCTGACTGCTGCCACCATGGCGGCTTTCACCTTCGGAGTCCCGGAGGCCAAAGCAGCACTCACCAACCTGTACACGTTCAACGACGGTACGGTGACGGACTCGATCGGCGGCCAGAACGGTACCCTGCTCAATGGAGCCACGATCAGCGGAGGCATGGCCGATCTCACCTCCACCAATGGACTCAACCCCGGCAGCGGAGGAGCCTACATCTCCCTCCCGGGTGGAATCGCCTCTGCGGCAGCAAATGTTGGCACAGCCGGGCAGTTCAGCTTCTCCGTCTGGATCAACGTCCAGGAGAACAGGGACTGGGCCGCTGCGGTATCTTTCGGAAACTCCGATGGGAACGACGGAGGGAGCGCGGACTATATCCAGGTCATTCCTCGTGCGGGGAATGGCGGCAACACCCTCCGCCTCACCTCGCACCAGACAGGAAACGGAACAGAAGGTTTCGTGAACGGCCCGGCTGCCGCCACCGTCGCAGCGCCCATCAACATCATCGGTGTGTTCAACCAGTCCGGCGGCCTTCCAGGGACGTTGGAAATGTTCATCGACGGCGTCTCCGTCGGTGCCACCGCCATGGCACCGGTCGATATCACCAGCGCTGCCTTCGATACCAACAGCTGGCTGGGCCGCAGTGCTTGGAATGATTCGGGGTTCGACGGCATGTACGACGAGTTCGCCCTCTACGATACGGCTCTCGACGCTACCGAAGCCGCCGCTGTGTTCGCTGCCGGACCGACCCCGGTTCCCGAGCCTTCCGCTGCGGTGCTTGCCGTCGGTGCTGCCGCTCTCGGCTTCCGCCGCAGCCGGAAGTAAGCCACCTGATTCAAAAGGTTCCCAGGGCCCGTCCATCGTTTCGATGGGCGGGCCTTTTCAGTCCCTGGATCGGGGAGATCTCCAGAATCGCCCATCCCTCCGCCGGTTTCCGCTTCCAACCTACGGCGATCCCCCCCAACCTCCGCCCGAAACGAACCAAGCACCTCAGACATGGCTTACGATCTCATCGTCATTGGAGGCGGACCCGGCGGCTACGTCGCAGCGATCCGCGCCGCCCAGCTCGGAAAAAAAGTCGCCTGCGTCGAGGCCGACCGTGCCGGCGGCACCTGCCTCAACTGGGGCTGCATCCCCACCAAGGCCCTGCTGAAAAACGCCGAGCTGTACCACACGCTCTCGCATCGCGCCAAGGAGTTCGGGTTTTCCTTCGACAACCTCCAGTATGACTGGTCGTCCGTCATCGGCCGCTCCCGCAAGGTCTCCGACCGGCTCGCCGGCGGCATCGAGTTCCTGTTCAAAAAGAACGGCGTCGAATACGTCCGCGGCCACGGTGCCATCGCCGGACCGAACACCGTCGAGGTCACCGCGCCCGATGGCTCCAAGTCGTCCGCCGAGGCCAAGCAAATCATCATCGCCACCGGTGCCAAGTCCCGCGCGCTGCCACCGCTTCCCTTCAACGGCAAGACGGTCATCGGCTCGAAGGAGGCCATGGTCCTCGAAAAGCAGCCGGAAAGCATGATCATCATCGGGGCCGGTGCCATCGGCGTCGAGTTCGCCTACATCTACAACGCCTTCGGCACCAAGGTGACCGTCGTCGAAATGCTGCCGACCATGGTGCCCGTCGAGGACACAGAGATCGGCGAAGCGCTTGAAAAATCCTTCACCAAGCAAGGCATCCGCTGCCTCGCCAACCACAAGGTCACCGCCACCGCCGACAAGGGCGACCACGTCGAGATCACCGTCGAAGGCGCCAAGGAGAACGGCGTCCTCAAGGCCGACGTCTGCCTCGTCGCCATCGGCGTCCAGCCCGTCCTCCCCGGCGGCAACCAGGCCGATCTCACCGATCGCGGGTTCATCCAAACCGGTGACCGCTACGAAACCTCGTTGCCGAACGTCTACGCCATCGGCGACGTCACCGGCCCGCCGCTGCTCGCCCACACCGCCTCCTTCGAGGCCATCCAGTGCGTCGATGGCTTGTTCGTCGAGGGCCACAAGGTCCGCAAGGTGACGAATTTCCCCGGCTGCACCTACTGCCACCCGCAGGTTGCCTCCGTCGGCAAAACCGAGCGCGCGCTCAAGGAAGAGGGCATCGAATACACCGTCGGCAAGATCCCCTTCATGGCCATCGGCAAGGCCATCGCCGCCGGCGAGCCCGATGGCTTCGCCAAACTCCTCTACGGCAAGAAACATGGCGAGCTTCTCGGCGCGCACATCATCGGCGACAACGCCACCGAGCTGATCGCCGAAATGGGCCTGGCCCTCGACCAGGAACTCACCGCCGAGGAGATCCACGCGACCATCCACGCCCACCCGACCATGAGCGAGGTGATCCACGAGGCCACCCTCGCCGCCGAAGGCCACGCGATTCATTTCTGACCCGCGGCACCGCCGCACAGGAGGTTTCCACTCGCCAAGCGCCCCCAGGCGGCGCTTGGCGGGTTTCGCGCATTGCTTTCCGCGATCTGCCGCGGCTCACCTTCCCCCTTGCCAGCGGGCCGCGGCCACCTAGCCTTCGCGGCATGCGATTGCGGTTGTTCGCGCTTTTCACCCTCCTGCTCCTGCCAGCCTCCCTTTCCGGGCAGACGAAGATCCCCGAAACCCCGGCCGGAGCCCCTTCTGAGATTTACCGATCGGTGGTGCGCATCGAGGCCGCCGTCCAGGTGCCGGACTACTCGGCTCCGTGGAACAGCGGCCGCTTCGGCGGCGGAATCGGCACCGGCTTCCTCATCGGGAAAAACCGGATCCTCACCAATGCCCACGTCGTTTCCAACGCCCGGCGGCTCCTCGTCACGGTCCACGGAAGCCCGGAGAAATATCCGGCCAAGGTCGATTTCATCGCCCACGATTGCGACCTCGCCCTGCTCTCGGTCGAGGACTTCTCGGATTTCGAAAAGTTCCCCGTGTTCCAGATCGGCGGCGTGCCGAAGCTCGAAAGCCAGGTCCGCGTGATCGGTTACCCGATCGGCGGCGAGAGGCTCTCGGTGACCCGCGGCGTCGTCTCGCGCGTCGATTACTCCTCCTACTCCCACTCCCGGGCCGATCAGCACCTGGTGATCCAGATCGATGCCGCCATCAACCCCGGCAACTCCGGCGGTCCCGTGCTGCAGAACGGCAAGGTCATCGGCGTCGCCTTCCAAGGCCGGCGCGACGCGGACAATACCGGCTACATCATTCCCACTCCGGTGATCCGCCGCTTTCTCACCGACATTGAGGACGGCAGCTACGATCACTACGTGGACCTCGCGATCTCCACCTTCCCGCTCTACAACCCGGCGATGCGCCAGGCGCTGAAGCTCCCTCCCGACGGCAACGGCGTGCTGGTCAGCAACGTGATCCCGCGCGGCACCTGCGACGGATTTCTCAAACCCGGCGACCTGCTGGTGGAAATCGACGGCCACCCGATCGACAGCGCCGGCCAGATCCTGATCGATGGCGCAAAAGTCGAGTTCGCGGAAATCGTCGAGCGCAAGTTCGCTGGCGACACCGTGCAGCTCCGCTATCGCTCCGACGGCGTGTGGCATGACCAGGACGTGCCTCTGAAAACCCTGCCGCAGAACCAGATGTATGCGATCCAGTACGAAAAGCAGCCGCGTTACATCGTTTTCGCCGGACTGGTTTTCCAACCACTCGATACCAACCTTTACGCCACCGAGAACTTCAACAACTACCACGTCCGCCGCCTCTATCAGGATTATTTGTCCGAAGGCATCTTCACCGAACGCGAGGACATCGTCGTGATGACCCGGGTGCTCAACGACACCATCAACAGCCGCCTCGACGGGTTCCAGGGCATGGCCTTGGACAAGATCAACGGTACCACCGTGACCACGCTGACGCAGGCGAACGAGCTGCTCCATGAGGAGCCCGAAGGCGGCTTCCACGTCATCGAATTCATCGGCGGCAAACGCCCGCTGGTGCTGCCCGCGGCCGAAGTGCCCGAGGCCAACGCGCGCATCCAGCGCACCTACGAAATCGACCAACTTGTGAATCTCCAGGAATGAACGACCGCATTCTGATCCCGCTCCTCCTCGGAGGCCTCGCGCTGACCGCCTGCGAGCGCACCGAGACTTCAAACCGCACGGAACCCGCCCCGGTGGTCATCCCCGACGTACCGGCCCCTGATCTGACGCGGTCGGTCGTGCGCGTGAACACCACCTATCAGCGGTGGAACCCGGGCCAGCCATGGGAGAAACTGGACCCACGCCAGCGTCGCTCGCTCGGCGCGGTCATCGGAGGCTCGAAGGTCCTCACCACGGCGGAAATGGTGGCGGATTCGAATTTCATCGAACTCGAAACCTCCGATGGCCTCAAGCTCACGCCGGCGACGGTCGAGGCGGTGGACTACGAGGCGAACCTCGCCCTGCTGTCCACCGACGACGAGGAGTTCACCAAGGATCTCATCCCGCTGGACTTGGCGGAGATCGCCAAGCCGGGCGATGGCCTCGACATCATCCAGATCGAGGACAATGGCATCCCACTGATCACCCACGGCACCATTCAGAGCGTCGACGTGGTCACCAACTTCCTGCCCGGCCAGTATTTCCTCAACTATGTGTTGAAGGCCTCCATGCAAACCGCGGCAAGCAGCTTCAGCCTGCCGGCGCTCCGCGAAGGCAAGCTGGCCGGATTCCTGACCAGCTACAGCTCGTCCGATCAGGTCAGCGACATCACCGCCACCGAGATCATCCGTCATTTCCTGAAAGACGCGGCCGATGGCGCGTATGCCGGCTTTCCCTCGCTGGGCATCGCCACGGCTTCGCTCGACGACCCGAAGTTCCGCGCATGGTTGGACCTCAACCCAACGGACGGCGGGATCTACGTCTCGAACGTGGCCAGGAACGGAGCCGCAGAGGCCGCCGGCGTGAAGGTCGGCGACGTGATCACCTCGATCGACGGCCACGAGGTGGACCAGACCGGCTATTTCAAGCATCCCGTCTACGGGCGTCTTTTCTGGTCCCATCTCGTCCGCGGTGCCCACCCGGTGGGCACCACCATCCCGCTGGAGCTGGTGCGCGAGGGCGAGCCGCTGACCGTTGAAGTCACCCTCAGCCTGCGGGAGCCCGCTCTGGTGCCGATGCACACTTTCGGTGAGGAGCCCCGGTTTCTGGTCAAGGGCGGCATGGTCTTCCAGGAACTCACCCGCCCGCTGCTCAAATCCTTCGGCAAGGACTGGCAGGAAACGGCACCGCTGAATCTTCTGGAACCCTTCGAATATCCGGAGCCCTTTGAGGAACGGATGGATCGCGTGGTTTTCCTCGCCGGGGTGATCCCCACCCCGGCCACCATCGGCTACGAATCGTTGCGCCATCTGATCGTAGCGGAGGTGAACGGCCAACCGATCCGCGACATCCAGAGCCTCGCCGCCGCGTTTGAAGAAGTCCCGGCCGACGGGCTCCACTCGATCCGTTTCGACGAAGAGGACTTTCCGATCCAGCTCGACGAAAACGTGTCGACCGTCGTGGACGGCCAGCTTCTCCAGCGCGGACTTTCCCGCCTGTCGCGGCTCGAATGACCGGGCGGTCAGCGGCTCAAATCCCGCTGGCGCAACAGCTTGAAACCGGCGGTATTGAGCAGCCCCATGGCGAAATCCGCGTCCTCGACGTGCATCGCCAGGAGCGTGCGGCCCTTGACGGAAGGCATCAAGGCGTAGGCGAAATCGATGTTGGTCTCACCGACCATCATGGTGTCGAGCACCTGCAACAGCCCGGGTCCGCATTCCTGAAGTGACACGACCACCAGCGGGGAGGTCGTGAAAGGGATGCCCTTCTCGATGAAGAGCTGGGTGGTGGTGTCGGGATCGGTCACCACCAGCCGGGCGATGGTGGCATCGCGTGAATCCTGGACGCTGATGCCCACGACCTCGATCGCCTTGTTGCGCAACAGCTTCACCAGCGCGGCCAGCGCGCCGGCACGGTTTTGGAGCATGACGGAGAACTGGGTGACCAGTTCGTCCGGCTCGAGCGTGTCAGGATCCATGATGTTGGAGGAAATCTAACCTCAACCCCGCGGACCTACCAGACGAACAGTCGTCATTTCCCCGGTGCCGAGGTTTTCCAGGACCAGCTGGCTGGGACGGACATCGTCCACGAGGTATTCCTCGCCCCCCGCGGTCCGGAACCTCTGACCTCTACGGGCCACGTAGTAGCGGCCGCTGGCCGCATCCTCGACCAGAGCGACCGGCTCGTGCGACAACGCGGGCAGCCCGACGATCAGATCGCGCCGCAGTCCGCTCGACGCATCCTCGACCTCGACCACCGAAACCTCCACCGGCTCTCCGCCCTGCTCCTTGCCGCCCTGCATCCGCCGCTCGATCCGGACCACGGACAACTTCGTGCCGGGGATCTCGTCTCCGGCCGAGACCTCGTGGCGTGCTCCGCCGACGACCTGGATCGAGGCGGTCTCCGCCTCCACCGAGACGACGCGCAGCGGCAGCTCGCGCTGACGGTAGGAACGCATCACCACCGGCGCAGGGGCCGCGTCAGGTTCGACTGAATCCGCTACCGGGGCATCGCTGCCCTGGGCTGGAGGCGAAACACCGGTGTCATTACCTGCAAGCGGCTCGCCATCCGAGCTGCCTGCGGGAGCCTCGACCACCGCACCTTCGAGTTCCGGGATGGTAACCGCTGCCCCGCTCCCTGAAAGCGGCGGGAGCCCGGCTCCGTCATCCGTCTCCGTCGCGATACCGGGCATGCCCTCCGGGCCCGGGCTTCCATGCTCCGCAAGCGCCTCTTCTACTACAGATGCCGTGGTTCCCTCCGCGGATTCCTCCGGATCGCCCGGCTGCACATCAACCACCGCCGCCAGCTCCGCCGCCAGCTCCGCGGTATCCGCAAGTTCGAAATCCCCCTCCTCCGGTGCTCCCTCCAAACGGGCGGCCACCTCATCATGCCCCGCGGCGCGGGCCAGTTCGGCCGCCGTCCGCCCCTCAAGGTCCATCGTCAGCCGGTTCGAGCCGATCGAAAGCAGCATCTCCACCGCCTCCATCTGTCCATGCTCCGCGGCGAGCATCAGCGGCGTCCGGCCGTCCTGAAGACGCGAGTAGACACTGGCACCATAGTTCGTGAGTTCGTCGATCACCCCGGCCTGACCGAGGATCGAGGCCGCCAGCAGGGCATCGTCGAGATCCTCCCGCACATAAGGAGCCAGCACCGATACCAGCTCGGGCCGCCCTTCGCGCACCGCGAGCATCATCGGCTTGTATTGCTCCGCGTCCTTCGCACGCGGATCCGCTCCTTGTTGCAAAAGATACCGCACCATCTCCGGCGTGGAGCGGAGGACCGCTTCCATCAACGGCGTCCGCCCGTGCTGGTCGCGAGATTCGATCGGCACGCCACGATCGAGCAGGAAATCGACCGATTTCATCGCCCCGCCGCCCGCCGCCGCGTGCAGCGCGCTCCTTCCCACCGGGTCCGTACCGGAAATCGACAGACCACCATCGATCATCGACCGCATGGCCCTGAGGTCATCGCTCTCGGCCGCACGGAAAAACGCCTCCCGGGACATTTCGTAACCGGCTTGCTGGACCTGTTCGCGCTCCTCTTCCCCGGGCTCCTTCTTACAACCCGAAATGATCAAGGCCGCCGGCACGAGCCCCCAACCTGCGATCCACCACTTCCGTTTCATGGCCGCTCAAATACTACGGCCTACTTAAACATTCAACCGCCAAACCGCTTCACCGGGCATATCCAACCAGCGGCTGCGCGCCGATTCTCGCCAAAATCGCCCTACTGCGCGGATTCGGATCATTTCCTGCCATATTCTCGGATCGCGTTGCAGCAAGTAGCCTCCAGCCCTCATGTTACCGGCGCAATGAGCAAACCTACCAAACACGAAGCCCTCGCCGCCTGGGTCGAGGAAATGACTCAGCTCTGCCAACCCGACGCCGTCGAATGGTGCGACGGTTCGCAGGAAGAGTGGGACCGCCTGACCCAGCTTCTCTGCGACAAAGGAACCTTCACCCGCCTCAATCCCGAGAAGCGGCCGAATTCCTTCCTTGCCCGCTCGACACCCTCGGACGTGGCACGGGTGGAAGACCGCACCTACATCTGCACCCGCCGCAAGGGTGCCGCTGGCGGAACCAACAACTGGATGGAGCCCCGCGAGATGAAGAAGATCCTCCGCGGCAAGTTCAACGGCTGCATGAAGGGCCGCACCATGTATGTGATCCCCTTCTGCATGGGCCCGCTCGATTCACCGCTTGCCAAGATCGGCGTCGAGATCACCGACAGCGCCTACGTGGTCGTCAACATGCGCATCATGTGCCACATGGGCCAACACGTGCTCGACCGGCTCGAAGCGGAAGCCGCCGGTGAAATCCCGAAGAAGCGCGACGGCTATGGCAACTTCATTCCCTGCGCCCACACCGTCGGCGCGCCGCTCGAACCCGGGCAACAGGATGTCACCTGGCCGTGCAATGAAGACAAATACATCTGCCATTTCCCGGAAACCCGCGAGATCTGGTCGTATGGCTCCGGCTACGGCGGCAACGCCCTGCTCGGCAAGAAGTGCCTTGCACTGCGCATCGCCAGCAATATCGCCCGCGAACATGACTGGATGGCCGAGCACATGCTGGTCCTCGGAATCGAAGCTCCCGGTGGTGACAAGACCTACGTCGCCGCCGCCTTCCCGAGCGCCTGCGGCAAGACCAACCTCGCCATGCTGGTGCCACCGAAGGAATACGCCGACCAGGGCTGGAAAACCTCGATCATCGGCGACGACATCGCCTGGATGTGGGGTCACGAGGACGGCAATCTCCACGCGATCAATCCGGAAACCGGCTACTTCGGCGTCGCTCCCGGAACTTCCTACGACACCAATCCCATCGCGATGGATTCGATGCTCGAGAACGCGATTTTCACCAACGTCGCCCTCACCGATGACGGCGATGTGTGGTGGGAAGGCCTCACGAAGGAAGCACCCGCCCACCTGATCGACTGGAAAGGCAAGGACTGGACGCCGGAAAGCGGCGAAAAGGCCGCTCACCCGAACGCCCGCTTCACCGCGCCCGCCGAGCAATGCCCGACGATCGACCCGGAATGGCAGAACCCCGATGGCGTGCCGATCTCGGCGATCGTCTTCGGCGGCCGCCGGCCGAACACCATGCCGCTGGTCTACCAAGCCTTCAACTGGTCGCACGGCGTCTATGTCGGTGCCACCATGGGCTCGGAAGTCACCGCCGCGGCGATCGGCCTCAAGGCCGGCGTGCGCCGCGACCCGATGGCCATGCTGCCCTTCTGCGGCTACAACATGGCGGAGTACTTCCACCACTGGCTGGACATGCGCGACAAGGTCAAGCACCTGCCCCGCTTCTTCCACGTCAACTGGTTCCGCCTGGATGAGGACGGCAAGTTCCTCTGGCCCGGCTTCGGGCAGAACATGCGGGTCCTCGAGTGGATCGTGAACCGCTGCAAGGGAGCCGTCGCCGGCCATGAGACGCCGATCGGCTGGACTCCCCACTTCGAAGACTTCAACTCGGCAGGCCTCGAAGGCTTTACCGAGGAGCAATTCGACAAGTGCATGGCCTACAACCCGGACGAGTGGACCGAGGAACTCGTCGACCAAGGCCGCCTGTTCCTGAAGCTCTACGACCTCATGCCCAAGGAGCTCGTCTTCCAACGCGAGCTGCTGGCCGCACGCCTGAGCTGAAAGCTATCCAGAAGTCTAATTCAAGGGGTGGACCGCAAGGTCCGCCCCTTTTTCTGTTCCCGTCCCCGCTCGATCGCCCCCGCGACGATCCACACCAGCAGCGCCCACGCCGCCCCGAGGGTCCATCCCGCAAGCACGTCCGTGGGCCAGTGGACACCGAGAAACACCCGGCTCATCCCCACGGCGACCGTCACGCCGATGGCCACCGCCATGATGAAGGCCCGCACGCGCTTCCGGGGATACGTCCGGGAAACCAGCAACCCGAGCGTGAGATAGACCAGGGCCGACATCATCGAGTGCCCGCTGGGAAAGCTGGCGCTGGTGACCAGCGTGCCGTGCTCAACCAGATCCGGACGGGGTCGATCGTATCCGAGCTTGAGAACCTTCATCACCAGTGTGCCAAGCAGCACCGAACCCACGCCCAGCCAGGCAAGCTTCCGTTTCCCGGCAAACATCGTAAGCCCCCAAGCCACCAGAGTCACCGCGGTGAGGAGGGTGGTTCCGCCCAGCGCGGTGATGTCGCGCGCGGCCTCGGCCAGACCCGGAGGGCCGATCGGATCGGCAGGGTCGTCCGCCTCGCGCATCCACAGCAGGACCGTTTCATCCAGCCTGCGCGTTTCCGCCTCCTCCACCTCCTCGGCGATTTCGAGAAAGCCCAACACCCCCGCCAACGCCGCCAGGGCCAGCAGGTGCTTGCTCCAGTGACGGAGGATCAGGTTCCACCACCCCGCCGCCCGCGTCGCCAGGTCAGCCTCCATGGGAAAAGCTCGGGTAAGCCGTCATGCCGCCATCTACGGTGACTGTCGTACCGGTGATGTAGGAGGCCTCGTCGGACACCAGCACCCGCGCGATCCGCGCCACCTCGCCGGGCGTCCCCACGCGCTGCATCGGGATCTTCGTTTTCAGGTCGGCCATCATCTCGGGGTCCTCGCGCACCTCGGCGTTGATCGGCGTCGCGATCGCCCCCGGGGCCAGGCAGATCACGCGCACCCCCACGTTCTGGAGTTCCAGCGCGAGCGAGCGGGTCATCATGGCAATGCCCGCCTTGGCCGCACAGTAGGCGGCGTGACCCGCCCACGGGATGATTTCGTGGACCGAGGTGATGTTGAGGATCACTCCCTTGCGCGCCAGAATCATATCGGAAAGCACCGCCTGCGTGCAGAGGAAGGTGCCACGGAGGTTGGTGGCGATGACTTTGTCCCACTCCTCCAGCGCGATCGAGGCGACGGTGGCCTCATCGCCATCGATGCCGGCGTTGTTGACCAGAATGTCCACCTGTCCGAGACCACGCCTCACCGATTCCATGCACGCGGCGACCGAATCGGCCTGCGTGACATCGAGGTGGCAGACAAGGGCTTCGCGGCCTGCCTTGCGGATGGACTCAGCGGTTTCTCCCGCACCTTCCTCATCGGAATGATAAGTCACAGCCACGTCGGCGCCGGCGTGGGCCAGCTCGATCGCGATCGCGCGGCCGATCCCGGAGTCGGACCCTGTCACCAGCGCCACCCGCTCGTGCAGCGGGTCGCTCAGGGCTACCGCTTCAAGTGCGGGTTCGAGGGCCGCGTGCGAGCGCGTGGACGATGCCGAAGGGGGCCCGGCGGCTTCCGGGGAAAGACTCGATGCCATAGTCCCGCTTTCGCAACCGTCGTGCCGAAAGAATGCGAGGCAGCTTCCGAGGTCCCGGTCATCACGGGTTGCATATCACCCTTTCCAGGGTGGGTGGGTCGTGCGATTTGAAACGCGGGCTCATTCCATTTCTCCCTCTATGGGGATCGAGGGCCCGGCATACGGATCGCTGGGAAACCGCCATGGACATCGCTTCATCCCCTCACCTGCCGCAGGAGGTCCGCACGACCCTGCCCGAGGAGGCGCTCAAGGTTTACGACGAGGCTTTCGCCAACGCGCTCGACGAATACGAGCACGACCCCGCCCGGGCCCACAAGACGGCATGGACCGCTACGGAGCAGGAATTCTATCTCGATGATCGTGACCAGCGCTGGAAAAAGAAATGACTCACCAGGTCGCGTTGTGGCCGCGTGTATCGACATGAACGAATCCCGGATAGAGCCCGATCCCGCCGCGGAAGGCTCCTTCCGCCCGCAGTCGTTCGGCCGTTTTGAAAACGCGGCCCGGAGAAGCATCGAAGATGAGATCGAGCGCGCGATTCTGAGTGTGCTGGGAGTTCCGGGCCGCTCCGGGACAACGCGCGTTGTAGGCGGGAGAGCGGTAGGCGGAGGTGATCCGCCGCAAGGGCACGCCGAGGCGGTCGCGCAATTCGTCGGCGACCAGCAGGGTCTGCCCCATGCGTTCCCACAGCTCGCGCGGAGGCAGGGTGTTGTGGACTCCCCGCCGCGCGCGATCGTGGGCACTGATGAGTTCGTGCGGCCGGATGTGGCGCAGGCCGAGGCCGCCGATGAACGAGGCGTAGTCGGCTGCGACTCCAGAGTAGCGGGGCTCGTTCGTCGTCACCCGGCGGCGGCCGGAAGACCCATCGCTGGATATTTTCGCAGAGGCGGTTTCACCATTCGGAAGGGGCTTCTTCTTCCACTCCGCGGCGAGTTTTCCGATCTCACGCCGGTGCGCGTCACTCCACATACCGAGGAAAGGCACCGCTGCGGCGAACGACATGGACCGGCCGAGAAACGACCGTCGGGACAAGTCTTGCATCGGGCCGCAACAAAGCAGGTTCGGACTTCGCGTCGTCGCGTGGATTCACGTACCGGCCCGCACGATTCCGCCCCGCTGGAGAGGAGGAACCCTGCGGCATGACCGACGATTCACGCTACCCCCCGATCGCGGAATACGGCGTGATCGGCGACCTCCGGACCATCGCCCTGATCGGTCCGAACGGCGCGGTCGAGTCGATGTGTTTCCCTGATTTCGACTCGCCTTCGATCTTCGCAGCGCATGTCGATCGGGAAAAAGGCGGTCGTTTCCAGATCGAGCCGGTGCTGGAGAACCGAGCGGAGAAGCAGCTCTACATTCCGGATACCAATGTGCTGATCACCCGCTTCCTGTCGGAGGAAGGGGTGGCGGAAGTCTCCAGCTTCATGCCCTTGGGCGAACCCGAGGAAAACCTGCCGCAGGCCCTGGTCCGACGCGCCAAGAGCGTGATCGGCGAAGTGAACTTTTCGATGACCTTCGCGCCGCGTTTCAACTACGCCCGCTCCGGCCACCGGATCGAGCGGGTGGATGAAAAGACGCTGGTTTTCCTTTCCGAAGGTGGGGACGAACTGCGCCTCAAGCTGCACTGCAGTGTGCCGGTGGAAATCCGCGGCGACGATGCGGTCGCAGATTTCACTCTGAAGGAAACCGAACACGCCTCGTTCGTGATGGAGTGCCTGGGCGACGACGGCTCGAGCCGCTGCAGCGAGAAGAACTACGCCGCGGACTCCTTCAAGGAAACCTGCAACTTCTGGCGACGATGGATCGGCCGGTGCAGCTACAACGGCCGCTGGCGCGAGACCGTCCATCGCTCCGCCCTGGCGCTGAAGCTTCTGACCTCGCGGAAATACGGCTCGATCATCGCCGCGCCGTGCTTCGGTTTCCCCAACGAGATCGGCGGCGTGCGCAACTGGGACTACCGCTACACCTGGCTGCGCGACGCCTCCTTCAGCACCTACGCATTGATGCGGCTCGGCTTCACCGCGGAGGCCGGCGCTTTCATGAACTGGCTCGAGGACCGCATCATCGAGGATGAGGACGACGCCACCTTGAAAACCATGTATCGCATCGATGGCTCCGACATCGGCGGCGAGTTCCACCTCGACCATCTCGAAGGCTACCGGCAATCGCGCCCGGTGCGCATCGGCTCGACCAACCACGACCAGCAGCAGCTCGACATCTATGGCGAGGTCATGGACTCGATCTATCTCTACGACGCCGCCGGCTCCCCCGTTTCCCACCGCCTCTGGCGAAACATCGTGGAGATCGCCGGCCATGTCTGCCGCCACTGGGACGAGCCGGACGCCAGCATCTGGGAAGTCCGCAGCGGCGGCCGCCATTTCCTCTACTCCCGCATCATGTGCTGGGTGGCGCTCGACCGCGCCATCCGCCTCGCCCGCAAGCGCGGACTCCCCGGGCCGGTGGACGCCTGGGAAAAGCAGCGCGACGCAATCTACACGGACGTTTTCCGAGAGTTCTGGGATCCGGAACAGCAAGCCTTCGTCCAGTTCAAGGGCGGCAAAGCACTCGACGCTTCCTCGCTCATCATGCCGCTGGTTCGCATGATCAGCCCCACCGATCCGCAGTGGACCGCTCACCTTGCCGCCGTCGAGCGGACGCTGGTCCACGACTCGCTGGTAGATCGCTACAAGGTCGGCGAGGCCTTCTCCGACTGTCTCCAGGGAAACGAAGGCAGCTTCTCGATCTGTTCCTTCTGGTATGTTGAGTGCATCTCCCGCGGAGGCGACCTGCAGAAGGCGAGGTTGATGTTCGAGAAGATGCTCGGATACGCCAGCCCTCTCGGGCTTTTCTCCGAGCAGCTCGGCAAGCGCGGCGAGTGCCTCGGCAACATCCCGCAGGCGTTCTCCCACCTTGCCCTGATCAGCGCGGCGTTCGACCTCGACCGCCGGCTCAGCTTGGAGCCTTCGGCGAAAGTCAGCGGAGGAAAGGGCTGATCAGCAGCCGGGTTCGAAGTAGATCGCGGTGATTTCCCCCGCCGATTCCGCGTTGAGCAGGGCTTTCGCCCGATCGCCGTGCATCGTCGCGCTCCCGTCGGGTTCGACCTCCTGCTGCTCCATTTCCGAAAGTCTCACCGCCAGCTTGTCTCCCTCCGGCCCGGTTACCGTGCGCTCGAGCTGGCGGACGCAACTCCCAGCATCATAGTAGAAGCGGCGCTCCGTGCGGGTATCAATCGTCTTCGGGTCCTCGGTCGTGCCGCCGGGGGCGAACTGCCACGAATCCGTCACCTCATAGACGAAGAACAGGTCGCCGTTTCGGAAATAGTAGTGATCCGTGCCGCCGCCGTGGTCACCCGCCGTGTAATCCACGGTCACCGAGGCCAGTCCGTCGGCATAGTGCCGCACCGTCGCCTTCCCCGTGAAGAGGTCGTCCGCCACCTCCAGCTCGTAGGTCTTCATGCTGACGGGCTGTCCTTCATCGATGGCCGCATACCATTTCCGGATCTGGGAAACTCGGTCTTCGACGTCTGCGGAAGCCAGGGAAACGGCGGCTGCCAGGGCGATCACCACATTTGTCATCATGCCGGATCATGAGCGGAAATCCGCAGCAAGGGGAAGGGGAATGAAATCCGCCCGAAAATGACGCTGAACCCCTGTAAGCCGCCATCGGGCCGGAGAGTATCCATGGCACCCAAGATGCGCCTTATCCGATTCCTCGTCCCCTTGCTCGCAGCCGTCCCGGTCTTCGCCGCTCCCACTTTCACCAACCCCATCGCCGAAGGCGCGGACCCCTGGGTCACCCGCCACGACGGGCGGTATGTCTGGTGCCAGGCCCCGGGAAACCGCGGGGTGACGCTGTGGATTTCCGACTCGCTCACCTCGCTCGGCACCGCCCATGAAATCTGGAAAGCCCCTGAGACCGGTCCCTACTCGAAAGAAGTCTGGGCTCCGGAAGCCCACTTCATCGACCGCCACTGGTACATCTACTTTGCCGCCGACGATGGCAATAACGCCAATCACCTCGCCTACGTGCTGAAGTCGGAAGGCTCCGACCCTCTCGGGAAATACGAGCTGCACGGTCCTTTCGCCACCGGCGGGGGGGCGGACGGAAAATCGCCCAACATCTGGGCGATCGACATGACCGTGCTCGATCACGAGGGCAAACTCTACGCCATCTGGTCCGGCTGGGACGCGCCCGGCACCGACCGCCAATACCTGTACATCGCGCCGATGAAGTCGCCCGTGGAACTCGCCGGGCCACGCGTGCTGCTCTGCGACAACGACGACTACCTCTGGGAGCGCACCGAGGAAACCGAAAGCTCCCGCGGCCTGAACGAAGGAGCCCAGGTGCTGAAGCACCAGGACCGCACCTTCGTCGTGTATTCCTGCGGCGCGTCGTGGGACACGACCTACAAGCTCGGCATGCTCGAACTGACCGGCCCCGATCCACTCGACCCGCGGAGCTGGAAAAAGTTCCCCGAGCCGGTT
Organism: uncultured Haloferula sp.; assembly: GCA_965652295.1. GTDB lineage: Bacteria > Verrucomicrobiota > Verrucomicrobiia > Verrucomicrobiales > Akkermansiaceae > Haloferula. Next base: position 36,023 of record CBFGTS010000014.1, read on the forward strand.
TTCAAAAGCACCGGAGAAACCTACGGCGTCGGCCACGGGTCGTTCGTGAAAAGCCCGGACGACCGCCAGTGGTGGCACGTGTATCACGCCAAGCGCTCGCCCGACCACGGCTGGCAGCGCGCGATCTTTGCCCAGCCGTTCAGCTTCACGGCCGAAGGACTTCCGGATTTCGGCACGCCGGTCGCACCGGGCTCGAAGATCGACGTGCCTTCCGGAACGCGCATCCCGGAAATCTCCCTGCCCTACCGCGCCAGCCTCACCCGCTATGCCGGACAGAACGACTTCTCCTACTACGGCCATCAGCAGTTCTTCGGGTTCCGCGCGGACGGCGTGCACCTCGGCGTGGTCCCGGAGGCTCCGGTCAACGGCTACCGCTCCGGCGAAAAGCTGATCCTCGAGGGTAGCGATTTCACCGATATCCGGGCCGAGGTGGACATCGAATTCGTCCAAGGCGACCGCGATGCCGGCATCGTCTTCCGCGTCACCGATCCAAGCGTCGGTTTCGATGCCCAGAAGGGCTACTTTGCCGGCGTTTTGCCGGGCCAGCAGGCGGTGCTCCTCGGTAAAATGGACGGCCGCACGTGGACCGAACTCGCCCGCTCACCGGTGGAAATCGGGAACCGCAAGGCCCGCCTCGAAGTCACCGCCCGGGGCGAAGACATCACCATTGCCGTGGACGGAAAAATCCTCATCGAAACCCGTGACGCCACCTGGACACGCGGCGCGATCGGACTACGCGTGGTGGACACCCACGCCGCTTTCCGCAACCTTTCCGTCGCGCGCCCATGACCCGTTTCCTTCCCCTGCTCGCCCTGCTCGTCTGTCCCGCCATGGCCCAGCGGTCGCCGGTCCCGAACCGCGAGCCGCTCCAGCCCGTGCCGATGAACGCCCTGCCGCTCGGCAGCGTCAAACCCGGGGGCTGGTTGCGCACCCAGATGGAACTCCAGCGCAACGGCCTCACCGGCCACGCTGAGGAGCTGCTACCGGCGGTCTCCCCGGATTCTGCTTGGCGCGGAGGCAAGGGCGAGGACTGGGAAAAGGGCCCCTACTACGTCAAGGGCCTGATCCCGCTGGCCTGGGGCCTCGACGACCCGGCGCTGAAGGGCGAGGTGCTCCATTGGATCGAGCCGATCCTCGCCAGCCAGCGTGACGATGGCTTCTACGGCCCTTCCAGTAATGATGACTGGTGGCCGCGGATGGTCGTGAACTACCTGTTGCGGGACTATCACGAAGCCACGGGCGACGAGCGCGTGCTCTCCTTCCTCACCCGCTATTTCCAGCACATGGGCCGGGAGTTGCCGGGCCGGCCGCTGCGCGATTGGGGGAAGTCCCGCGCGGGCGATGACATCGACACGATCCTCTGGCTCTACAACCGCACCGGGGAAAAATCGCTGCTGCCGGTGGCGAAGCTGCTGGCGGAGCAGGCTTACCCGTGGACGGAGATTTTCACCCACAACCGGTTCCTGACCTACGAGGAGTTCCAGCCCCGCCATGGCGTGAACATCCCCCAGGCCCTCAAGATGCCGGCGGTGTTCTCGCAGCTCTCGGGAAACGAAAAAGACCGCCAGGCATACGCCGCGGGCCATGAGAACCTGATGCGCGACCACGGCCTGCCGGTCGGCATCAACTCCGGCACCGAGTTCCTCGCCGGGCAAAGCACCGTTGCCGGCATCGAACTCTGCTCGGTCGTCGAGCGCATGCTCAGCGATGCCACCGTGGCGCGCATCCTCGGGGATCCCTCGATCCAGGACCATCTCGAGCTCATGGCCTACAATCTCCTGCCCGGCTCGCTCTCGCCGGACATCCACCAGCACGTTTACTATTGCGTCCCGAACAACGTCATCGCCGCCTTCGGACCGAAGGGCTACGATCAGGATCACGCCAACGCCACCAACCCCTCGCCGATCTCCGGTTTCCCCTGCTGCTGCTACAATTTCCACATGGGCTGGCCGAAGCTCGCGCAGAACGCATGGACGGCCACCGCGGACGGAGGGCTGGCCCCGCTGATCTACGCACCCACTACGGTAAGCACCGTACTCCAGGACGGGACGAAGATCCGCATCGAGGAAAACACCAGCTACCCCTTCGGCGATGAGATCACCTTCATCTTCCACCCGGAGAAGCCCGCAAGCTTCCCATTCGCCTTGCGGAGGCCGGCATGGTGCGACGCACCCACGTTGACGCTCAATGGCGGTGAGTTGGAATTTTCAGAACGCATCGAACGCGAGTGGCAGGAGGGCGACACGCTCGTGCTGAAGCTGCCCCGGAAGGTCGAGGCCTTCCCCGGCGTCAAACACACCGTTTCCTTCCGCTACGGTCCGCTGGTGCTTTCGCTGAAGATCGACGAGCACTGGCAGTCGATCGCCAAGTCGCCGATCGAGAGCTTCGACTCCTTCCGCATCGAGCCGACCTCGCCTTGGAACTACGCGCTCGATGTGGAGGCAGACGACCCCGCCCGCTCGGTGGAAGTCGAGGTTTCCCCGCTGCGCGGAAATCCCTTCGACCCGCGGGAGACGCCGATCCATGCCAAGGTGAAGGGCAAGCGCCTGCCGCAATGGGATCTGGCCTGGCATGGCCGGCTCGCGGACGACCCGCCGACCAGCCCGGTCCACTCTGACGAACCGCTGCAAGACCTCACGCTGGTTCCCTTCGGCAGCCAAATGCTGCGCCTGACCAGCTTTCCGGTGCTCGGAGGGGAGCAAAGAACTCCGGAGACGTTCAGCGATGACTTTTCCGATGGCGACCATGAAGGCTGGCTGACCTACGGCGGAAGCTGGTTCGTGCTCGACGGCCGCCTGCAGCCCGCGACCAACGCCCATTCCGGCTCGTTCGGTTCCCACGGCGTCAAGGCGGTCGCGGTCGATACCGACTTCTCCGACCTCGAATACGAAGGCGTGGTCTCGATCGGTGACGCCGGCGACTCCGGCCTGATTTTCCGCATCCACGATGCGGCGATCGGAGCCGACGCCTACTGCGGCTACTACGCCGGCATCCGCGCTACCGACGACCGCGTGATCCTCGGCAAGGCCGACGGCGACTGGACGGAGCTCGCCACCTATCATGGCCCCATCGATGCCGATCACGATTACCTGCTGAAAGTCGAGGCGATCGGCCCACAGATCCGCGTATTCCTCGACGGCAAGCTCGTGATTGACGCCCGGGACGAGCAGTTCCAGTCCGGCATGATCGGCGTGCGGAACTACAGCTCCCAGCCCGACCGGTTGCTGGCCCAGTTCACGAAACTCAAGGCGGTGGCCCGGTAGGTTCCCGTCATCGACACGGCGGCGTGACCAACCTAGCTTCGCCGCCGTGAGCACCACCGACCTGACCCTTCTCGGCCACTCCGAAAACCGGCTGCCGTCGTCGCCGGACGAGGCCAAACTCGAGACCTTTCCCAACTGCCGGCCCGGACGCCGCTTCTGGATCCACCTCGACTGCCCGGAGTTTTCATCCCTCTGCCCCGTGACCGGCCAGCCGGACACCGCGCACATCGTCATCCGCTACGTCCCCGCCGAGCGCTGCGTGGAAACGAAGTCGCTCAAATTCTACATGGCCTCCTACCGCAACACGCCGGCCTTCAACGAGGAAATCGTCAACCGCATCCTCGATGACCTCGTGGCCGCGCTGGACCCTGCGGAGCTGCATGTTTCCGGGAAATTCGGTGCCCGCGGCGGCATCCAGCTCACCTGCGAGGCCAGCCACCCCGAGGCATGAAAACCGTGGTCCTCCTCAGCGGCGGGATGGACTCCGTCACCGCCTTCCACCAAGCGCTCGACGAGCACGAAGTCGTGGCGGCGCTGTCCTTCGACTACGGCTCGAAGCACAACGCGCGGGAGATCCCCTTCGCCCGCCGCCACGCGGAAAAAGCCGGGGTGCGTCACGAAACCATCGACCTCGGCTTCATGGACCGGCATTTCCAGTCCGACCTGCTGACCGGCGGTGGGGAGATCCCCGACGGGCACTACGCGGAGGAAAACATGAAGCGCACCGTGGTTCCCTTCCGCAACGGCATCATGCTGGCCGTCGCCTGCGGCTTCGCCGAAAGCACCGGAGCCGACGCGTTGGTGATCGCCGCGCATTCGGGCGATCATGCCGTTTATCCCGACTGCCGCGAACCTTTCATGGCCGGCATGGCGCAGGCGATGCGCGAGGGCACCTACGCCCGGATCGAGTTGCTGCGTCCGTTCATCGCCATGGACAAGGCGACGATCGCCCGCCGCGGCGCGGAACTCGGCGTGGATTTCGCGGAAACCTGGTCGTGCTACAAGGGCGGCGAGATCCACTGCGGCACCTGCGGCACCTGCGTCGAGCGCCGCGAGGCCTTCCAGCTCGCCGGCCTGCCGGACCCCACCCGCTACCTCGCCACGCCTCCGCTGCCGGACGCCCCCGAGAGCTGAAAAGACGAACCGGCCGCCGCGCGTCGCTCCCCGGGCACCACTCTTGCGTTGCCCGCGAGGGCGGGTAAGCTCCGCGCAATCTCTCTCATGACGCGCCACGCCATTCCTTTCCTCATCCTCACACCCGCGCTGATCCTGCCGGCCGCGGCGCAGGACGCGCCAGCGGCGGAAGGGGTGAGCTTCGACTTCATGCAGCTCATCGACAGCGGCGGGCTCATGATGTACCCGCTCGCCCTGCTCTCGGTGGCCGCGATGGTGCTCATCCTGCTCTACCTGCTCACCATCCGCCGCAACGCCGTGGTCAGCGATCGTTTCATGGACACCGCCGAAGCCCTGATCCGGAAGCGCGACTTCCAAGGACTCATCGGCTACTGCCACCGCCAGAGCCAGTGCATGGCTAGGATCACGCAAAAGAGCCTTGAGTTCTTCACCCGCAACGACGCCGCCTCCTTCTCCGAGGTCCGGCAAATCGCGGAATCGGAAGGTTCGCGACAAGCCGGCATCCTCGGCTCCCGCATCACCTACCTGGCGGACATCGGCTCGATCGCCCCGATGGTCGGCCTGCTCGGCACGGTCATCGGCATGATCCAGAGCTTCCTTTCGATCTCCCAAGGGCATTTCGAGGGTGTGAAGCAAATGGAGCTGGCGTCCGGCGTCTCGCAGGCGCTCATCACCACCGCCGCCGGGCTCAGCATCGGCATCCCGGCACTGGTCTTCTACTCGCTCTTCCGCGGCCGCGTGCAGCGCTACGTTTCCGAACTGGAAGCCGCCACCACGCACCTGATGGCCATGCTCCACTCCCAGCTCCACCTGCAGCAGCCGGACAAAAAGCAACCGGAGCCCCCGCAGCGCCGTGCCGATGAATACGCCATGCCGCTGCCCTCTCCGCTGGCTGGTGAGCGGCCCGATCTCCACGGCATCTGATGAAGTTCCAGAACCGAGTTCCGCCGCCCGCCGGCATGCAGTTGGCACCGATGATCGACATCGTGTTCCTGCTGCTCATTTTCTTCATCGTCACCTGGCAGTTCTCCCGCGAGGAAATGGATCTGAAGATCGCCGTGCCCACCTCCGAGGAAGGTGCCGATCCGCAACGCGTCCTCGGCGAGATCATTCTCAACGTCCGCACCGATGGCACCGTCTCGGTGTGGGGGCAGACGAAGACCCACGACCAATTGGCCGCCACGCTTTCCGAGATCGCCGCCCAGCACAAGAACCAGCCGGTGCGCATCCGTGGCGACGCCGGCACCCCCTTCCAGGAAATCGTCGAGGTCATGGATGTCTGCCAGCGCGCCGGCATCTGGAACATCTCCTTCGCCACCCAGCAGGCCGGCGAGGCGGAATAGCCTCCGGCGCTTGCTGGATAAGACCAAGCCTTGGGGCACTTGGTCCCCCATGGTTGCGGTTCAGCGTTTTCACCTGCCCCTTCGGCAACCCGGGTAAAGTTTTACAGACAAATCATCGGCTTTCCGTCATCTAACTTCTGATAGGCGATGTTTTGTATCCGATGAATTCCGCACCTCTCCCCGCTACCGACGACACCACCACGTTTCTCAACGCGATCCGCGAGCGGGTTGCCACCATCGTCGTCGGCCAGGACGTGGTGGTCGAGCGGATGCTCATCGCGCTCCTCACCAGCGGCCACCTGCTGCTCGAAGGCATGCCCGGGCTCGCAAAAACCCTGCTCGTCAACGCCATGGCCCGCGCCATGCATCTCCAGTTCCGGCGCATCCAGTTCACCATCGACCTGCTGCCATCCGATATCCTCGGCTCCGAGATCCTCGACGAACGCACCGGCACCTTCCGCACCCATCAGGGCCCGGTTTTCACCAACCTCCTGCTGGCCGACGAAATCAACCGCGCCGCCCCCAAGGTCCAGGGCGCCCTGCTCGAAGCGATGCAGGAACGCCGGGTGACCATCGGCAACCAGGGCTATCCGCTGCCCGTGCCCTTCCTCGTCATCGCCACCCAGAACCCGATCGAACAAAGCGGCACCTTCGAGCTGCCCGAGGCCCAGCTCGACCGCTTCATGCTCTGCCACCGGCTCGGCTATCCCACGCTTGACGACGAAGAGGAGATCCTCCGCCGCAACCTTAAACTCGGCGTCCGCAAAGAGGGCAAGGGCGCCGTCGCCAAGACCGAGTTCGACATGATCCGCGACGAAGCGATCGGCACCGAGTCCGACCTCGTGGCCGCCATGGAGGCCGTCAACGCGGTTCACGTCAGTGACGTCTTCCTGAAGCACGTCGTCGATGTGGTCGATCGCACCCGCAACCATCCCGAACTCGAGCTCGGCTGTTCGCCGCGCGCCGGCATTTCCCTGCTGAAAGCCTCCCGCGCCCGCGCCCTGCTGCACGGCCGGGACTACGTGGTGCCCGAGGACCTGTTCGCCCTGGCGGAGGACGTCATGCTTCACCGCATCCGCCTCACCTACGAGTCCTTGGCCGAAGGAAGAACCGCCGCGCACGTGCTCCAGCGCATCCTTGAGGAATCCATCTCCTGAACCCGGGACATGCACTCGCACCTCGACGTCCAGCCACTCGACAGCCGCCAGTTCCTGCTGGCGGTCAAGCGGGTCGCCGACTCGCTGAGCTACGGCACCGACCGTAGCCCGTTCCTCGGGCAGGGCCTCGAATACGTCCAGAGCCGCCGCTACGAGCCGGGCGATCCGGTGAAATCGATCGACTGGCGCGTGACCGCCCGTACCGGCAAGACCCACGTCAAACAACACGAAACACCGCGCCAGATGCCGGTCTGGTTGGCGGTCGACACCTCGGCGTCCATGGCGCTCGCCTCCCGCCCGCCGGGGAAATACGGGCTCGCTCTGCAAGTCGCCGGAGGCCTCGCGCTGGCCTCCATCGACCGCATCTCCCCGGTCGGCGTGCTCGGCATCGGCGGGCGCGACCTGCGCGTCCAGCCCTCGCTTTCCCGCGATGTCCTGCTGCAATGGTTCCACGCCCTGCGCGCCTATCGTTTCGACGAGGGAACCCATCTCGCCGCGCGTTTGCTCTCGCTCGAGCCATCGCTCCGCCAGCGGGCGCTTCTGGTGGTGCTGAGCGATTTCCACGATCCGGATGCCCTCGCCGCCATGAAGGTTCTCGCCGCCCGCCACGATGTCATCGCCCTCGTCTTCCGCGACCCCGCCGAGGAAATGCTCCACGGTGCCGGCCTGTTCCGCGCCCGCGAGGTCGAGTCCGGCCGCGAACTGCTCGCGCATGGCCGTCACCTCCTCTCCACCAGCGAGCGGCTCACCGATGCCTTCAAGCGGGCGTCGATCGATCATTTCCTGATCCACACCGACCAGCCCTTCCTCGGTGCCCTGCGCCATTTCCTGCGAGCCCGCGGAGTTTTCAAACGACGCTGACCCATGCGCTTTCTCCTCCTCTTCCTCCTGCCACTCGTCGCGTTCGCCGCAGAGGAGATTCCGTCGGCGCGCGTCGGGCAGCCGCTCCGTTTGGAAGAGATCTACATTCCCGGCGGCCAGATCGTTCCCGCCCCGCGCCACGACCGCGAACCACCCCTGGTCGTCCGCGTCCTCGACGTGCGTCCTGCGGCCGACGGCTTCCGCTACGATTTCGAAATCCAGGGCCTCGACCCCGGCCGCTACGACCTCGCCGATTTCCTCGATCCAGAGGACGACCGCGTCCTTCCCTCCATCCCCCTCGAAATCACCACCGCTTTGCCCGAAGGCCCGCCCACGACCTACAACCTCCCCCCCACCCCATTGCCGAAGTTCGGAGGTTACCGTACTTTCCTCGTCGTCGCTGGAATCCTTTGGCTGGCAGGGCTCCTGGCATTCCTTTTCATCCGCGGGAAAAAGCCCGCCGCGGTTGACCACGAGGCCCTACCCCCGTCCCTGGCGGACCGCTTGCAGCCGCTCGTCGCCGCCGCCTCCACTGGCGATCTCGACGCCGCAGGCCGCGCCCGACTCGACCGACTGGTCATCGGCTACTGGCGTGAACGCCTGCCCGAAATCGCCGACCTTCCTCCCTCCCAGGCCCTGGTCGAACTTCGCCGACACGCCGAGGCCGCGCCTCTCCTGCTCGCTCTCGAACGCTGGATCCATTCGCCCGATCCCGCTCCTCCATCCGACCTCGACAGGTTGCTCTCTCCCTACCGGCGATCATGATTTTCGCCCACCCATGGCTCCTCGGATTGCTGATCCTGCCGATCGGGCTGGCCGTCGTCACCTGGCGGCGCGGGGGCCACCGGGTGCCGCTGCCATTTGACCACGCACCACTGAAACGCCGCCGGCTCCTCACCTTCCTCCTCAACAGCGCCGACACCCTCCCGGCCCTGTTGCTCGCCGTCGCCATCCTCATTCTCGCCGGACCCCGCCGCTTCGAGCAGCCGCGTTCGGAACGCGAAATGACCAACATCCAGTTCTGCCTCGATGTCTCCGGCTCCATGATGGCGACCTACGGCTCCGCCACCCGCTACGACGCGGCGATGGAATCGATGAACACCTTCATCACCCACCGGCAGGGCGACGCGTTCGGGCTCACCATCTTCGGCAGCAGCGTGCTCAACTGGGTGCCGCTCACCACCGACGTCTCCGCCTTCCGATGCGCTCCGCCCTTCTTCCGTCCTGAAAACCTCCCTCCCTGGTTCGGCGGGACCATGATCGGCATGGCGCTCCGCACCGCGGAAAAGGTCCTCACTTCCCGCGACGAAGGCGACCGGCTGATCGTCCTCATCACCGATGGCGAGAGCTTCGACCTCCAGAACGGTCAGGACATGGCCCTCGCCCAGAGTTTGAAGGACAACCACATCACCGTGTTCGCCGTCCACATCGCCGAAGGCGCGCCGTCCAGCGCCGTCGGTGCGATCACCATGGTCACCGGCGGGGAAATCTTCAGCGCCGGGGATCCCGCCGCGCTCGACGCCGTGTTCGCGCGCATCGATGAAATGAAGAAAGCCCCGCTCAAGCGCGTCACGCCGGACCCGGTCGATTTCTACACCCCCTTCGCCATCGCCGGGCTCGGACTCGGTGCCCTCCAGCTCATCACCTTCCTCGGTCTCCGCGCCACGCCATGGTAACGCTCGTTCCCACCCTCCTTGCTACGGCGTCCCTCGTACTGATGGCCGCCGCGGAGCTGCTGCACCTCCGCCGCCTCCGCGCGGTGGCTCCGTTGGTTTTCGGCCCGTCCGGAAAACCCACCCTGCTCGGCCGCCTCGCCGCACCCCTCCGGGTGGCCGCGGTCACGGCTCTCGTCTGGGGGCTTGCGACCCTGCTGCTCCTGCCGCCCACCGCGCACCGCTCGACACCCGCGGAGACCGCTCCGACCGACCGTGAACACCTGCTGATCGTGCTCGACGTCTCCCCCTCCATGCGGCTTCAGGACGCCGGCCCGACGGGTAAGGAAAGCCGCACCGCCCGCGCCCGCTCGGTGCTCGACTCGGTCTTCGCCCGCGTCGCCCAGGACCGCCTGCACACCACCGTCATCGCCGTCTACAACGGCGCCAAACCCGTCGTCGAGGAAACCCGCGACATGGAGGTCATCCACAATCTCCTCAGCGACCTGCCGATGCACTACGCCTTTCCTTCAGGAAAAACCAAGCTCCTCGACGGCCTCGCCACTGCCGCGGAGATCGCGAAAAAATGGCCCCGCGGATCCGCCACACTGGTGCTGGTGAGCGATGGCGACTCCGTCCCGCCCACCGGAATGTCGAAGATGCCGCCATCGGTCGGCGGCGTGCTGGTGATCGGGGTGGGCGACCCTTTGAAAGGCAGCTTTATCGACGGCCGGAACTCCCGCCAGGACGCCGCCACCCTGCGCCAGATCGCCACACGGCTCGGCGGCCAGTACCACGACGCCAACCAGAAATTCGTCCCTACCGCCACCCTCACCCGCCTCGGCACGCTCGACACCACCGATCCCGACCACCAGCTGGGACGTCGCGAGTGGGCCCTGCTCGCCACATCCATCGGAGCGCTGGTGTTGGCGCTGCTTCCCATCTCCCTGCTCCTCTTCGGCTCCCGCTTCCACCCCGGCCCGGCCAAGCACCGGTGGCGCCTGCCGCCCGTCTCCCCAGTTAGAACCTGACCCTTCACTTCGGATTTTCCACCGCCTGCCAATTCTGCCAACCTGCCCGTCATCATGAGAATTCTATTCATCGCCCTATGGTGTCTCCTGCCCCTCGGTCTCGTCGCCTTCCACTACGGTCCCGGCCAGGAAAAGATGGCACTCGACCTCTCCGGTGCCGCCCTCGACCGCGCCCGTGTCCACCTCGACGCCAGCGCATGGGATGCGGCCATCCCCGAACTTGAGACCGCCCTCGCCACCTTACCGAAGGATCATGACTCCGAGGCCAAACGCATCACACTCGAACTTCTCAAGGCCCGCATGATGACCGGCGGGCTTCCCGAAGCCCGGGCAGAACTCGAGTCCTTGCTTTCCCAGATCGATGCCGATGCCGATCCCCAACTGCACTCGGACGCACTGGAAGCCCTGGCCACCGCGCGTTTCCACATGACCTATCTCATGAAGCTCGAAGGCCTGCCCGAGACCGAATGGGGTCCGGAAATCGACGCCGCACGCCAGGAGCAGAAACTCCTGCTGCAACGCGCCGCTTCCTCGACCGAAGCCGCGCGGCATGCCGACGGACTTGAGGCGGCCATCAAGCTCGCCCGCATGGACCCCGCCGATCTCTATGGAAAGGCGATCCCGAAGCAGTGCCAGGGCTGTTGCTCGGGCAAATGCAACAAGCCCGGCAAGAAGCCGGCGATGAAGGGAAAGCCCAAGGATGCCCGCGACGCTTCATCGGGGCCGCCGATCGATGGCGAAGGCTCCTGATTTCCACTCCAACCACTTCTCTCCCACATGCGCATTCCGATCCTCACCTTGGCGGCGTTTCCGCTTCTCTTCGGCACCCTTCCGGCCGCCGAACAGATCGACATCAACCAGCTCCGGCAGCTTCTCCAAGGCGACGAGAAAAAGGAGAAAACCCCGGAAGAGATGCGGTCTGAAATGCTGACGCAGCTTCAGTTCCACCGCTCTGCCACCGGCATCCTGGAAGCACGCCTTCAAGAAGCCCGTGAGAAGTCGGCGGACGCCGAACCGCATGAACTGCAGGGCGAGGAGAAGATCAAGGCCGAGGTCGCCCAGCTGGCCCGCCACGTGACGCTTTCGCACTGGGACGAGGTGCGCGAATACCTCGCCAACCTGCCGCCGGACGTAGCCACCCAGGCCTATCAGGCCATCCTTTCAAAACTCGCCCAGCCGGTTCCCGTCAGCCCCTCCGAGGAACTCAAGACAGGGGGTGCCAAGCCCTACACCCAGAAGCCCTTCCTCCCGCCGGCCGATTTCCTCGGCCTGCTGGCTGCCGCGCCGAAGGAGCCGGACCAGAAGACCCTCGCTCTGCTGGCCAAGATCCTCCCGAAATCGCCGCGACCGCCGGCGTCGTTTTTCCAGGCGATCGAGTCCGGCGTCCCGCACCTGGGAGGAGCAGACCCATCCGACCGCCAGCGCGCCGCCGAGCTTTATCTCGAAGCCGGACTCACCGAAGAGGCCGGACCGTTTCTGCCCGCAGTCGCGGAAGCCCGGGAGGAGTCCAACCATCACGCCCTGAACCTGATCGCCCGCCACCACGCCGAGATGTGGCGGAAGGACCGGGAGAAGGCCGACGAAGCTGCCCTGAAGACGGCCTGGGAGATCTCGACTTCCTTCCTTTCCGATGAAAAAGCCCCGCCGCCCGAACGTGCCGAGGCCCTGTTCCGTGCGCTGTCGTTGATCCCCGAGCTGGAAGGAAAAGCCGGAGAGGACTGGCTGGCCGTCACGTTCGGCGGCGACTCGAACGAGGGGCTCGAGATCCTCGCCACGCTGGGAACGCTGACCGATCAATCGCGTGAAAATCCCGATGCCGATGAGCGGCTCAACCTGCTCAAGCTCCAGCACGATTCGGTGGCCACCCTCCTCTCGGCTCCCGGAGTCGAGCCGGAGACATGGGCTCCGATCCTCACCCTTTTCGCACGTCAGTGGGTTCATGAGGCCGACATCACCCGCCAGAAGGACGAGAGCGAAAGCCGCCGCAGGGTGCCTCAGTACGACGACTATGGTAACGTCTTTTTCGTCCGCCCGACGGCCCACTACAGCGGCAATGGAACGCGCCCCATCGCGACCGCTTCGATGATTGAGGTCGCCCCGGATGAGGCTTGGCTATCCCACGTCGAGCCGACCGTACGGGTCGAAGCGCTGCAACGCGCCGCCCGGCTTTTCCTCAAAGTGAAGGAGGAAGGAAACGCCCTGCCCCTCGTCGCCGAACTCGCCACCACCCATCGCGACATGGCCGTCGATCTCGTGCGTGAAACAATCCGCGTCTGGGCCGACAACCACAACCCGAACGACGAGCAGAACTACCGCTCCCAGTATTTCTACTACTACGGCTTCAACAACCGCGCGGAATCGATCCCGCTCACCCGCTCGAAGCAGGAGCGGAATCTGGTGGAACTCGCCGCCTTGGTCGAAAACATCCGCGCCTTGGAGATCGACGAGGATTTCAGCGAGGAACTCGCCGACGCCTTCATTTCCTCCCACAGCCAAGCGGAGGTCTGGCGCGTCGAGGCGATCGAAAGCGTCTTCGGCAAGAGCGACCAGCTCGGTGCTCCGGTCACCGCCGCCTTGGTCGAGCGCATGCGCCTCAACCTTTGCAAGCTCTGGCCGAACCCGAAACTCCAGCAGGCCTACAAGACCCAGCGCAAGGACAAGGAACTCCAGGAGCAGATCTTCCACGGCTACGCCGCCGCCATCGAGCTGGTGGAAAAGGCGCTCGCCAGGAAGCCGGAAGACCCCTGGCGGCTCCAGCTCCAGCTCGCCGCGCTCCAATACGAGGAGAGCAACTACCGCTCCTCCATCCAGCCGAAGAACGACCACGTGCAGATCGTCCGCGCGTCGCTCGACCAACTCGCCGCCGCCGCTGACGCCTACATCGCCACCCTGCCCCGGCCGCAGAAAGAGGAAAGCACCTCGGTGTTCGAAACCTGGTTTTTCGCCGCGCTCGGCTCGACCTCCCTCGAATCCCTGAAGGCCCACCATCCGAACCAACCGGGCGAGATCCCCAGGATCAAGGCGGCGCTGGCGAAGGTGCCGGAGGAATCGCGCGCGCGCCACCTCAAGGCCTTCGCCACCATCCTCAACAACCGTCTGGCCAACGTCTCGCCGGACCTCAAGCTACGCTACCTCGACGCCGCCGCGCCGATCGCCGGTGAGGAAGAAACCTTCCGCGACGCCGCCGATGTGCTGGCTTACTACCGCGATCTGGTCACCGAGATCGAACTTTCCGCCACGCTCGACGGACCCGACACCGTCGCTGCCGACTCGCCCTTCGGTCTCAAGATCAACCTCCGGCACACCCGCGAAATCGAGCGCGAGGCCGGCGGCTTCCAGCGCTACCTCCAGAACCAGACCGGTGCGCAGTATGCCTACAACTACGGTCGCCCGCCGGAGGACTACCGCGACAAATTCGAGAAAGCCGCGGTCGCGGCGCTGTCCGAGACTTTCGAGGTGATTTCCGTGACCTTCCACTCCGACAAGGTCGAGTCGCGCACCGACCCCGAGTTCGGCTGGCGCATGACGCCCTACGCCTACCTGTTGCTCCAACCGAAGGGCCCGCAGATCGACCGCATTCCCCCCTTGTCGATCGACCTCGATTTCCAGGACACCTCCGGCTACGTCGTCCTGCCCGTCACCTCGGCGGAAATCCCCATCGATGCCTCCGGCAAAGCAGCCCTGCGGCCGGTCCGCAACCTGCGCCTGACCGAGAACCTCGACACCCGCAGCGAGCAGGAAAAAGGCAGCGTCTTCCTCGAAATCCGAGCCACCGGGGAAGGCCTCGTGCCGGATCTCGACCAGCTCGTTTCCCTGCCCGTGAAGGGATTCGAAACCGGGGCCATCGAGGACCGCAAGCTTCAGGTGAACGAACTCGACGCCAACAGCGACGACCTCGCACCGCTGACCGAGCACGAGTGGCGGATCGAGTTGAAACCGACCGGCGGCATCATGCCCGCGAGCTTCCGTTTTCCCGAGCCCAAGGTCGAACTCGCCGCCGAGGACGGCCTGACCCGCCAGCTCTATGACGACGTCGACCTCCAACCGGTCGGTGCCGAGGTGCCTCTCGGCGCCCCCGTCCGCCGCATCTGGCCGGCCGTGGTGGCTCTCGCCCTGCTGGTCGCACTCGCGGCCATCTACTATTTCCGCCGTAAAAAACCGGTCGTCGAGGCGGCACCGGTGCTGCCTCTGCCATCGCAGCTCACGCCGGTCACCCTTCTCGGCTGGCTCGAACGGCTCAAAACGCAGCCCGGCCTCCCGCCCGAGTTGCGACGCTCGCTGGAAAAGGAAATCCGCGAACTGGAGTCCCGCTATTTCGGCCCCGAGGTCGGGATGCAGGACCCGGAGCCCCTCGAGGCCATCGCCCGCCGCTGGCAGGCAGCCTGAAGTCTCCTCCCACGACTCCGGCTGGCTGCCGGCCACGGTTTTACGCACGATTTGAAGGACTGGAGCCGCTTCCCGGGTTGAGGCCGTCCCCGGCTTGCCAACCCGGTACCCCTGGCCTCATCTTCCCGCCATGCGCCGCCTTCTCGCCCTCGCCCTGCTCGTCCCCCTCCCCGGGGCCGCCCAGGATGCTCCGCGCGCCATCCCCGTGGATCCCACCCTTGAGCAGGATCCCGCGCAGGACTGGTTCCAGCACGGGCGGAATGTCTACGAGTCCGCCAAACGGGCCAGCGGCCAGACCCAGTTCGAGCTCTACGGTCGCTCGGCGGAGATCTTCACCGAGTATCTGAACCATCACCCCAACCACGAGAACGCCGAGGCGGCTTGGTGGTATCTCGGTCAGTCCTTCTACAACACCGGCCGGGTCGACGACGCCAAACGCTCCTTTCACACGCTGCTCAACCGCTTCGGCAAAGGGCGCTACGCCGCGGCCGCCGCCTACACGCTCGCCGCCGACCATTTCAACAACCGGCAGTATGCGCTCGCGGCCACGCTTTTCGAAAAACTCGCCTCGATCGCCGCCAAGCCCGCCGACCGCCTGCGCGGCCACTACTACGCCGGGAAGAGCTATGAGCTGCTCGGCCAGGCACGTCCCGCCGCCCGCCACTTCAAGGCGGTCATCGACGATCAGGATCCGAACAACGTCTACAAAACCAAGGCCGCGCTCGACTACGGCCGGATCCTCGCCGCAGAGGGCAAGAACGAGGAGGCGCTGGCGCTTTTCGACGAAGTCGTCCGCTCAAAGGTCGAGGATGCCGAAACCCGGGGCGAAGCCGCTCTGGTCGCCGGCGCGACCGCCGCGAAGCTCGGCGAGTTCGATCGCTCGGAAGACTACTTCCAGCTCATTCTCCGCACCCCGGGCATGGAGGAGCAGCGCCCCTTCGCCCAGACCGCGATGATGGCCTCCCACTTCGAGCAGAAGAACTACAAGGCGGTCGTCGACATCTTCCGCAGCAGCGCGATCAGCGCCGAGGGCGAAAACGAAGCCCGCCGCCTGATGCTCGCCGCCCGCGCCTACATGATGCTCGACCGCAATGCGGACGCGGTGCCTCTCTTCCGCCAGGTCGAGCGCATGGAACCGCCGGCCTCGCAACGCGCCTTCGATGCCGCCTACTACCGGCTGCTTTGCTTCTACCGCATCGAGGGCCGCCACGTGCTCGAACAGGTCGATGCCTTTCTCCAGCTCTACAGCCAGACCTTCACCAAGGACCCGAAAATCCACACCGCCCGGCTGATGAAAGCGGAAACGCTTTTCGCGGAAGGCAAGGTCGAGGACGCGGCCGGCGTCTACCGCGAGATCGACGGCAGCATGCTTTCGGAGAAAAACCGCCGCGGTCTCGATTTCCAGCGCGGCCGCTGTCTTTTCGAGGCCGGGGACTTCGCCGGTGCGATCGAATCCCTGGGAAGCTTCATCGCCGATCACCCCGATGATTCCCGCCTTCCGCTGGCTCGCGCCACCCGCGGCCGGGCCCTTACCCGGACCGGTTCCGACGAACGGGCCCTGAAGGACTTCCTCGCCGTGATCTCCAGCGCGGAGGACCGCAGCCTGCTCACCATTTCCTACCTCGAAGCGGCGGAGATCCACAAACGCCAGAGCAACTTGAAGGAGATGGTCGCTCTCTTCCAGCGCTTCCTTGAGGCCAAGGTCACCACCGATCCGGAATCGATCGCCAAAGCCTGCTACTGGACCGGCTGGGGCATGGTGAAAAACGGCAATGGCAGCGAGGCCATCGACTATCTCAACCGCGCCCGCGACCTCGCGCCGAAGCGCTACACCAAGCACGCCGGCCTGCTCCTCTGCCTCGTTCACCTTTCGGAAAAGAACCACCATGCCCTCATCCCCGAAGTCGGCAAGGCGATCGAGGATGGCTACGCGATCGATCTCCCCGAGCCGCTCATCCGCTGGGCCGCCGACCAGGCCTTCAACAGCGGCGATTTCCTCAATGCGGCGCGCTTTTACGATCTCATCGCCGATGGCGAGAACCCCGAACTCGCGCCGAAGGAAGTCTGGCGTTTCCTCGGCAAGGCACGCCTTCGTTCCGGAGATCCCGCCGGTGCCCTGATCGCGGTGAACCACGCTCTCGACGCCGAGGAAGACCCCGCGTGGAAGGCCGACGGCCTGGCGGACATCGCCGCCGCCCACCTGAAACTCGGCGAGCTCGACAAGGCGACGAAAGCCGTCGAGGAAGGCCTCGCCCTGCGTCCGGAAGGCCGCACCGGCGCCTGGCTCAACCTCGTGCGGGGCGACATCTACCTGGCGGAAAAGCAACCGCAGGAAGCCGTGCGGGCCTATATCCTCCCGGTGCAGTTGATGGACGACGACGATCAGGTCGTCAAACCCCTCGCCTACCACAAGCTCATCCAAGCACTCAAGGCTGCCGGCAACACCGCGGACGCCGCGAAATACGAGCAGGAACTCAAACGGAAGTATCCGAACTGGACTCCGCCAGCCGAATAGGCGGAGCGCCGCACCGATGATGATCCCGGCCTCGGTGAGGCCGGCGGGTGGCCTCAGTCCAGGCAATCCACCAGCGCCGCCAGCACCAGGTCGACATTCGCCTGGGTCGCGGCGTGCCCCATGAGGCCGATCCGCCACGCCTTGCCCGCAAAGGGACCGAGCCCGGCACCGATCTCGATGTTGTAGGTATCCAGCAGCCTCGCCCGCACCGCGGCATCGTCCGCCCCTTCAGGAACGCGCACGCAGTTCAAGGTATGCAGCGAGTTTTCCGGGATGTACGAGAGGCCCAGTTCCTCCAGCCCGGCGCGCAGCCGGCGGTGAAGCAGGGCGTGGCGGTCCCAGCGTGCCTCCAGGCCCTCCTCCAGCACGATCGAGAGCGCCTCGTGGAGCGCGTACACCATGTTCACCGGAGCGGTGTGATGATAGGCCCGCTTTCCCTTGCCGGAGTAGTAGTCCCTCAGCAGCGAGACATCGAAATACCAGCTCTGCGGCTTCGATTTCCGGGCGTCGATCACATCGATCGCCGCCGGCGAGAACGACACCGGCGACAAGCCCGGCGGGCACGAAAGACATTTCTGCGTGCCGGAAAAAACCGCGTCGATGTTCCACTCGTCCACCTTCACCGGATGTCCCGCCAGCGAACTCACGGCATCGACCACCAGCATGATGCCCTCTTCATGGACGATCTTGGAAATGCCCTCCAGCGGCTGGTGCGCGCCGGTCGAAGTCTCCGCGTGGACGATCGCCAGCGCCTTCGCCTTCGGCCGCCGCTGCACCTCCTCGGCGATCATCTCGTCGCTGAAGATCTCCCCCCACTCGACCTCGAGCTTGTGAACCACCACGCCCGCGCGCTCCATCACGTCCGCCATCCGCTCCCCGAACAGGCCGTTGACGCAGACGATCGCTTCGTCACCGGGTTCCATGAGATTGGTCACCACGCACTCCATCCCCGCCATGCCGGTCCCTGACACGGGAAAGGTCAGCTTGTTTTCCGTCATGAATACCTCGCGCAACTTCGCGCAGGTCTCGTCCATGATCTCGATGTACCGCGGATCGAGGTGGCCCAGGGTCGGTGCACCCAGAGCACGAAGGACACGCTGCGACACGGTGCTCGGGCCGGGGCCCATCAGGATGCGTTCGGGAAAGGCGGTCATGAAAGTTGCGGTTAGGAGGCTTGCGCGTCGAACTCATCGCAAAAGACGCACGCCGTCAATTCCGCGAAAATTGGCTCTCCGTCAGATTTGCTGGTGGCTACCGGGCAGATTCCAACCTCCACCCGCGGGCTCAGCGATCGACAAACGGAGCGGCGAAACGCGTTCGCCGGTAGGGCCGAGCGGCCCGCTCGGCCGACTCGTTTCGGACTCCCGGTCGCGCCCACCCTCCCGACCAGGGGAGGCAGCGTGTTGGGGTGCTAGATCGTGGATGATCGATCGCAGATGGCAGATCAAGGATCGCGGACCGAAGGCTAACGGAGCCACGGAGCGCCGATTATGAAATCGGCACCGCCTCACCCCACAGGATCTCTGCCTCAAGGATAAACAGCTCCTCACCTCTCCCACCCCCCTGGGGTCACCCCCTCATCCGTTCTCGCCACAAGGCTTCGATGGCTCACAGGTGCAGAAGCATTCTTCTGGATACCGAGGCACTGAAAAAGACCGAGACCACCGGGTCCGGAAACCTCTCATCCTCCCTTTCTCCGTGCAGCTCCGTTTCTCGGTGATGGAAAAAGGCAACTTGGACCTCGGACGCCTGCATGAGGCCTCGGCCCTCGAAGATTCTACATGAACCCCTCGATCCGCGGCCACACCTCATCCGCATCCCGGCACGCTCGCTCCCCGCCTTGATCCCCTGCGACGATAGTTAGTGCCCGACTCCGCGGCACCCTCGACTCACCACCGGCGGAAGACTTCCAATATCTCCCCCAGCTTCCGCCCCCCGAAGCACACCTCCACGTCAGCCGAAAATTCTCGAACCACTCCAGCACCAGCAAAAAACCGGATCTATCTTGATCCGACAATCCACGAAACTCCGCAAGATCCTTTCTCCAGCACCAACGCGACTTCGAAGCGCGCATGACTCGCGATCAAACACTTCCGATGATCCGGGTCAACCTTGAAGGTGTTCTTTAGAACGTCTTCATACCCGCCGAGGCACCCGACCGCCTCCGGGAAACTCCGCACGCCCGCAATCCGGCCCGCCGTACCGGAACCTGCCACGGTGTAGCGCAGCGGAGACGGGCTCCCGCGCAGTGATATCACCGCCGGCTGGCCACCCGGAAAGGCCCTCCCCGAACGGGCTGGATATCCGCACCCTCCGCGCAGAAAACCCTTGTTACTCAAAGGTTTTCCGCCAAATTCCCCTGAAAGGCTCTGGCGGATATCACCTCCGGAGACACTACGAATAAAAACTGTTCGCGGAAGAAATTAAGACCATGCCAGGAATCCCATTCCCAGCCTTCTGCACTAACCCAGCTTGCGGAACATTTTTCTTTGCTGACCGGGTAGTCGGCGTTCCAGACGGTTCGCAGGCAAGAATCAATGTGACTAATTTTGGCGTTGGTCCCTGCCCGAAGTGTGGCGATTTTGGGGCGGTTCCAGACGGAGTATATTCGCTCGTCGATGCGACCATCCGCGATCCGCACGAAGCGGAGCGGGTCCGTCGTTTCCTCGCGGTGATGGAGCGCCATATTCGATTCCCAACATCGCTACCGGAATTGATGAATGATCTTTCCGCTGAGGGGATCAAGCCGAGCGTTTGGCGACCTAAGAATGTAACCGAAGCAGTGGCTTTGATAGGTGCGGTCTTCATGCTACTTAGTTTTGCTTACGGCATTTACAAGGATCACCGGGCCGATCCTCCTCCTCAGCGAGCGAGCGGCGAGATGAAGGAGGTGATTGAGATGATTCTCGACAGGACCATCCCGCCCATAACCCAACAAGCCCCATCACCCACATCATCGCCGACACCACAAGATCCTCCGACACAGCCAGCCCAGCCAAAAGAATGAACGCGAACAAGACGTGGGTGAGCAACGGCGCTGGCCGCTTCTTCTCGGAGTCGTTGGGACGTTTCACGCTTCCCTCCCTTCGTCGGCGTGCGGCTCCCGCGCCGTGCCACCACATTTAACGTTCGACCAAAACTACATGACTAAACGGAAAGAAATTTTACCCACCTGGATCAGGTTCTCCGCTTGGATATTTCTAATATTCGCGATCACCCCATTGGTCTTTCTGCTAGGGCTCACTGGAAAGATGAACGTGAGCATGACAGTTTTCGGCCTCGAGTATTCAGGATACACATCTCTTCACCCCGTTGCGATTTGGATTACGATTATTCTTTCGATGGCAGCGACCGTATCTTACGGCATTTTATGGGGTAAGGATTGGGCGGTCGATTCGGCCATCGTCTATACCATCCTAGCTCTCGCGACAAATTGCTTTGCGGTGGTATTTCGACTCACGGGAAACGAGATATATATCCCACTTGAGCCGCTGTTTCTGATTCCATTTTTAGTGTCGCTGATCCGTCGCCGAGACAGATGGAAGCGCTATCCAGAAATCGAAGCGAAAAAGTCAGATGGCGAACAAGATAAGATGAGAAGGCAGGGAGGGCCATGAGTGGCCCCATGGTGTATTCTACCCGTTGCCATGAGAACGAACTCATCTACGACAACCATAGGAATCGACCTCGGCGACAGGAAGCACTCGCTTTGCGTGCTCGCGGGTGATGGAAAATCCTGACGGAGACCACCATCGCCAACACGCGGGAAGCAATGTCTCGCTTCTCGAAGGAATGCCCTGGCGCTTTGGTCGTGATGGAAATGGGAATGCAAAGTCCTTGGATCAGCCGCTTTTTCACGGATCTTGGTCATCGTGTGCTGGTAGCCAATCCCCGCAAGGTCCGCGCGATCTACCAAAACGATCGGAAGTGCGATCGCAAGGATGCGGCGATGCTCGCCAAGCTGGCCCGGGCCGACGAAACCCTGCTGGCTCCGATCGAGCACGGTACCGAGCAAGCACAGCTCGACCTCCTTCAGGTCAAGCTACGGGACAATCTGGTGCGCCAGCGGGTCGATGTGATTTGATCTCGCCGCCCCACGGCTCGCCCCCTGCGGGGCACGTCGCTTCGCTCCTGTCCATCCCGCTCCGCGGTATTCCGCGGTGCGCTTCACCCTCAAGAGCCTGGGTATCCGCCTGGGCTCGCCGAATACGAACGGCTTCGCCCGCCACGCACGGCGCGAGCTTACGGAAGGAAACGCCGGGATTCTCGGCGTTGATTGAGCCGTCGCTGATGGTCATTGAGGCCATGACGGCTCAGATCAAGAAGCTCGACGGCGCGATCGCCGAACTCGCCGCAGAGTCTTACCCCGAGACGGGTTTCTTACCCAGATCGCTGGCATCGGCCCGATTACCTCGCTGACATTCATCCTGACCATCGGTGACCCGGAGCGCTTTCGACGACCGCGAGACATTGGAGCTTATCTCGGACTGGTGCCCAAGTGCCCAAGCGCGACCAGTCCGGCGACACCGACAAGCAGATGAGCGAGCAGTCGCCCTTGGTGACCGAGCGCAGTAGAGCCAGGAGGAAGCCGGCGGCGCTGAATTTGTGGGAATACCTGAGGATGAGGCCTGATTTTCTTGCGATGGCGTCGAGATCTGAGAGGCTCAGGGAGAAGTTGGCACCGAACATGCCGATTTTGCCGGAGCCCCCTGCAGGGCAAGCTTTTTCTCAACCATTCCACCATTCACAATGCTGACTATCAGTGACTTGCGTCGCTAGGTTTACGCAAATGACCCCTGACCCGCTTCGAGTTGGAGTACTCATGGCGCTCCCTCCTTTCCACCACTGCGATCACCGCACCCGATCAGGGGTGGCTGCGCTCTGACATTAGTGCAAGCAAATGGACGCGATTACTTCAGTTTCTCAACTACTCGGATTTGCCTCTGGCAGCTACTTCGCAGAGTCACGCGGACGCTGGGTATTTCGTGGCCATTCAGACCGTCACTATACCCTGGTCCCCTCAGTAGGGAGAGGCTCCCACTGTTCACGAACACGAGTGGAACACGAGCGCAGCCTATTCGATATTTTCTGTAGAGAAGCACGCGGATACATCGGTGGATTTCCCGAGAATCCTTGGGAACAGCTTTCAGTCGCCCAGCACCATGGGCTGCCGACACGGCTGCTTGATTGGACACACAATCCTTTGGCTGCGCTCTACTTTGCGATTGAGTCCAACTCGGATAGGGATGGCGAGTTCTTCGCGCTCCATGCGCCCCGGAATGCCTCGCTGACCAAGAGTGAGAGGGACCCATTCGAGATTCGTCAATCTG
The DNA here is from genome assembly GCA_965652295.1 of uncultured Haloferula sp. Lineage (GTDB taxonomy): Bacteria > Verrucomicrobiota > Verrucomicrobiia > Verrucomicrobiales > Akkermansiaceae > Haloferula. Next base: position 58,695 of record CBFGTS010000014.1, read on the forward strand.
TGAAGTATTATCCGAATCTTGTCTCTCCTCGAATCAAGGCTCAGGAAGGCCTATTCGTGGTTTGCTCACAGCCCGAATCTCCATTGGACGGAGTCCTTCGTTCCGACTGGAGGCTTGAGCGCTACATTGTTCCGGCCGAAGCGAAAGAGCGCCTTCGGTATGATCTGTTTCGGGTCGGTATTCACGCTTCATCGCTGTTCCCCGATGTTGATGGTTTAGCTTCGCGTCTGAAGTGGCAGCATACAGTAACAAGCCCTAGCAAGTCGCAGCACCCAACCGCCTGACCCGCTCCGAGTCGGATTTTCACCGTGATTTCAAACCTCACCCCACAGTCAACGCGCGGCTGCCGTCAGGCGGTTGGTGTGCTATGACGTTAGCGGAAGAATTTATGCACTCAGCGCCGCCATCGCCGAACGATCCGGAGGACACAGAAGATGCCTTTCTATCCATGACCGGCATGCCCCGCTCCCAGGAGTGATGCGGAGTGGCGAAGTAGAACGGCACGTCGGTGATCTCCTCGACGGTCAGGTAGTCGTGGAACTCGCTGCCGTTGTCCGCGGTGATCGTCTTGTAGCTGCCGAGATGGCGAGCCATCAGCTTCAGGATGGAGCGGGTGGTCTCCGCCATCGTCACCGCGCGGATCTTGCCCATCTCCAAATAACCGCTCCGGCGTTCCACGAGGGTCGGGAAGACGTCGTTTATCGTTGTCGCCCAGAAACCCTGCGAGAATATCCACCACTTCCAGAGTGTGAAAATAGCCCAACACAGTAAAGACCTTTTGTCGCTCTGTTAAGTAATGGTTATAGGCAGGTCCGTTTTCAAGTCCTTCTTCTTTGAGCCTTGAAACATAATCCCGGAAGAAGCCCGGGAATTCAGGTCGTTCGGCAAGGGCTGTCTCAAGCGCGGGGACTACTTGGGTCTCCATGGCTTTGGAAAACGTCGGGAGTCGGTATTTCCTGTAAAGCATGGCAAGTTCAGGCATGGCTTCCTCGGCCGGCATTTGGCGGAGTTCATGAATACGCTCCAAAACCGAGGTCTCCCATGCTTGCAACTCTGCCGGGTTGTCAGGAAGACGGGCTGATATTTTTGTCGAAATCGTGACGATTCCGACCAGCAAAACTATGAAACATTTCATGGATTACAGCGGCACCTCCGCCACCGCCCCTCATGAAGCCAGCCGGGCCTTCCATCTCCAGAAAGCGAATCCCAGCACTAGCGCCAGCAACGCTCCCACCACTGGAATCCACGGAGTTTCCTCCGGCGCATTCCCTTGATCGACAACGGGTTGTTCGGGCCGCTCGTCCACCGACCGACGTGGTTCCCTCGGTGTCGCCAACACTTCTCCTCGGAAATCGTAGCGCTTCTTCGAGCCTTTGAAAGAATACGCCTGCTTGCCTTCGCGCACTCGATCCCGCCATTCGAGCCAGAGATCCATGCGCATCGAGCTCGGCACTGGAGGATTTTCCAACATGCCCGCCAGCGCGCTGGCAGAAGCTTGACCCAATGTTCCCTCAAACTCAGGCAGACGCCGTTCGTCGTTGTCATCCAGAAAGCCTGCGAACATCTCAACCACTTCGGGAGTATGGATTTGGGAGAGTGCCGAGAAGGCCATCCTCCTTTCGGTGAGGTAGTGGTTGTAGGCTGGCCCGCTCTCAAGGCCTTGCTCCTTTAAGTCGAGAATATAAGATTCAACGTGACTGGGGAAATCCGGGTGCTCCTTCAAGGCTTCCTCCGCCGCTGTTTTTACAATAGGTTGGCTTTTCTCGCGATTTGTTGGGAGATTCATCTGAAAGACGTAACGCATCAACTTGTGAAGCGTCTCCTTAGTTGGAGACCTTCGTTGACGCTCGATCGATTCCAAGATGCCCTTCTCCCAATTCGCGTATTCTTCCGGGTCAGACGGCAGGTGTCCGAATGCGTGGGAAGCAAGGAAGATGATCCAACATACCATCCATTGCACATGACTTGTTTTCATTCCACTGGCGGCTTCAGATTTACTTCCAACCATGCATCAATCTTATCCCATTCCCCCTTCACCAACAGCCGCTTTCTCAATAGACCGGTGTGAAACGGATTCGAATACATCAATCGATCGGGGTGATGGGTACCTGCCAAGGGTGCAGGTCCTTCGCCATTATTCGGGTGTCCTCCCCCCATCATGACGTGCCCGATTTCGTGCGCCAACGTGTTGAGAATACCGCTTTTGCTCCTCCCCGTATTGCCGGGGAGCCAGACGGTTTGCGAAGCCGGATGAGCAAGACCCACATACCCTCCGAAACCATGGAACTCGCTGTTGAAATCCCGCCAGACGGTGATTTGTTCCGCGCCACCCACGAAATAAACGTTGATGTCCGCAGTGGCGTCCACTCCCGCAGAGGTAAGGATCTTGCTTTGTTCGGCTCCAATGTCGCTACCATTCGAATCCAATGAACTATTCCCTGAGGCAGGTCCTGATCCGGGCTCTTGTAGAAAATCCTCTCCCGTTCCGTAGTCCCAATACACCGGGGTCGGCTGGACATCACCGGAGGTTTCGACGTCCCAATAGGCGTTGACCTGTTTGCCGTAGATGTCGTCGAGGAATTCCTCGATTTCGGCTTTGGTGAAGGCGTGTTCAGGATTCACCCGGCCGTCCACGCCGTTGTTCTGCGCGACGTGCCAGAAGTGGAGTTTCACCTCACGCCGCTTCATGACCTTCACTCCGATCGGATGGGAAACGCTGTCGGCATCTTCGAAACCGAGATCCACATCCACCTCGGACGAGGACGTCGCAGCCGAGGACCAACTTACGGGAGTAGTCCCGAGATCAAGGGTAGCAGGAGTAATGGCGACGTTCCCGGCGCTCAAGGTCAGGGCCCGGTCGGGCGTCACGGGAGCGTGGACGACCGAGGCATTCGCCTCCGAACCTCCTCCGGGAACCATCACCCAGATTTTGCCCCCTTGTCGTTCGTCCTCCTTCAATGCGGTCGCCGAGACAGGATCGACTCCGGTGGCAAATTCGTCGTCCTCCACCCGAACGGGAACGGCGCTGAGCAATCGGGTGAAATCCGCCGGAGCCTCGTGGGAGGAGAGACCCGCGACAAGGGAACCCGAACCGGCCATTCCCAAAAGGCGGGCCTGCTTCCATTCCCCGTCCAATCCGGGAGCGATCTCGGGGAGGTAATACAGCCGCCCATTCCGCCAGACCAATCCCTCGCGCATGACGCCGGTTCCGTCCTTGGACAGATCGATGAGATCTTTCATTTTCGAGATCGGAGACCAATCCGACGAAGACTTCCTGGCTCTCGGAGTCACCTTTTCACCGAGGAGCACCAAGCCTCCATTACCGTTTTCTCCACCCACTTCAACCATCTTCCGAAATTCATTCTTACCCAGCGAGATCGCCGCGCCTCCCGCTCCGGTAAGGAAGCCTTCCTCGTTCTGCCAGTCGTACCCCCAGAGAGCCCCGGACTCGTGGGCAAACACCGCATACGGCGGGGCCGGGGTATAGACAGGTTCGGACCCTTCCGGTTCAAGATCCCAAACCACCCGCTGGTCCTGCTGCCAGCTCACTCCGGAACCCGAGCCACTGGAGACCCCCTTGTAGTTTTGAACCACGATTTTCCCGTCGTTCGAAAGGGTCGAACCAAACCTCAAAAAACCGTGTGCCATGTCATACGGTGCACGGGCCGCATCGTTGCCTGATCTCATTTCGGAGGCACCGTCGCCGGGTTTCTTCCACCAAACGAGGCGTCTGCTCTCCCGGCTTTCATTGAGATCATCGTCGAAGGTCTGACTCCCCACGACCCAGCCCTGATCATTCATGGCGTAGAGCAGGGCATCTTCGCCATAGTCCACGATCTCGCCGCGATCCCAAACCTTGCGGCTGAACATCACCCTGCCCACATCGTCCACCCCCGCCGGGCCCTCCGGCCATAAGCCTGGTGTGGTGAGAGAGGAGATCGGCAACTCAAACACCGCATACACCGAGTGGGGAGTCTTTTTCCAATTGATGAGCGAGTCGTTTGCAACCGCGTCTTCACTATCCGGCACCGAGTCTCCATCCGAGTCGAGCTGCTGTCCATCCGGTACACCATCGCCGTCGTTGTCACTTTGAAAGGGAGAGGCCAAACCCGAGTCCGGGTGCTCGGGATCCAACATCACGGCAAATTCGGCCCAATCGGGACTGCCATCGGAATCGGAGTCGAGACTCCAATCCGCCGAAATCCGCACGAACCCCCTGCCATCCGGCGAGGCGGGAGCCGGGGGAGGTGCCGCACGAGCAACGGCCACGGAATTGGCGACGGCCGCGTTCATTTCGGGCAGGCGGGCCCGGAACTCATTCACCATCGCGGCATCCTCTTCGGCAAGCGGAGACTCTTCCTGCGGAGGGATCTGCGGCGTGGGAAGATGGAGGACGAAAAAGTAGTAGTCGCCGTAGGGGTGGGCGAACCATGGCATCTCCGACCAGTCCTGATGCAGGGATTCAGGAATCCGGAACACCACCGATCCACCTGAATCGAGCGAACGCCAGGAAAGGATGGTGCCCGTTTCCGGAGAGGCCGCCGGGGCGACCATCAGGCTGACGTGGTGCAAGGGCATCTCCACCGCTTCACCCCCGGGCGCTTCCGGGTCCGGTGCCGGGGCCGGCTCCCTTTCCACCAATGGCACGACGTGTTCGTGCCCCAGGCCGTAGACTTCGTCGATCTCCTCCCAATCCTGCAGATCCCGGCTGAACTCGACCCGATAACCCACACCAGCCGTCGATCGAAATACCCAGGAAGTCTGCACCGATCCATCAAGCGCGGGCACATCCTCCATCCAACGGGGCGGCAGCGGGTCATCTTCGTGGGGCGCTACCGAAGAGAAGGCCAGCGACACCATGCTTGTAGCCAAGAACACCTTGGAAAAGGTCATCCAGCACTCAGTCATGAGTGCCATTCAGTGCTCCGCCACACATAAGGCAAGTCAAAATGACTACGCTATGCGCTGCGAGGGTTTCAAGCTACTGAAATACCAGCCCGGAAAGGCCGTCCACTCACATCTCCCGGTTCACGTCCGAAAGATCCGGACAATCTATTTATCCATCAGGTAAAAGCAATTTTGCGAGAAGAACGGCTCAAACGGGGCATCAGTTTCAGAAAATTGGAGAGCCTTTGTGGAATCTCGCACGGGTATCTTGCGCTTGCCGGGCGTTCCGATGTGCAGCCAACGCTTCTTGTGATCCGGCAATGGACCAATGGCCTTGGCATCAGTTTGGAAGACGTCATCCAACGGGCACACCAAAATTCTTGAGATAATCAGTTTCCGCTCCGAGGGCAGTGCCTGAGCAGCTCTCAGCAAGACCATCGGGGAAAGTCCGCCATGGCGACGTTCGTTCGCTCTCCCCTCCGCCTCATCCGAAACGCCGGAATCCACAACGATGCCGTCCGCGGCCAGCGCCCGAGGAATGGGTCAATGGACAGCCGGAGGACATGCGCGCGGTTGGTACCGCTCTGGTGACAGAGCAGGCGGATCCTGCCGGACTCGTCATATCCGAGGATGCGACCGGGACCCGACCAGCCGCCCGCGCATCATCACGTCCGGTCCGAGACGTTCGAACGCCACCTCATCGAGCTTCGCCCCGTTCGGAAAGCCCAGGCCTTCCAGCGAGGGGACGCTTCCGCCGCATAGCAGGGGTGCCATGAAAACCACGACTTCATCGATGAGGCCGGCGTCCATCCATCGCCCCGCCATCCGCCCGCCGCATTCCAGCAGAACGGCGTTCACCCCGCGATCCGCCGCCAGAGATCGGAGAAGCGCCTCCGGCTCGCCGGCCGGGACGACCAGGGTGCGATGCCGGTTCCCGTCGGCAAAAATCGGGGCATCGGCCGGCAGTGAATCGGGCCGCTCGGAAACCACCACCCGCCAGGGTATTTCGCGTCCCTTCAGGTACTGCGGATCTCGTAGATCGAGCCGCGGCAGGTCGGCGCGGACGGTCGCCCCACTGGTCACCACCGCATCGGACTCCGCCCTGAGTTGCTGGACCTTGGTCCGCGCGGCGGCACCGGTCAGCCACATGCCCTCGCCCGGCGGACGGGTGAGGCGGGCGTCCAGGCTCATCGCGGTTTTCCACACCACCCACGGCAGCCCCCGCGTCACCACCTTGCCGAAAGGCCGGATCAGCCTTTCACCCTCGGCGGCAAGCACACCGCGCGTCACGGCGATCCCGGCGTTTTCCAGCAGCCGGTCGGCCCGCCCGGCGTGGTCCGGGTTCGGATCAGTGGCAGCATAGACCACCCGGGCGACGCCTGCCTCGATGAGACCGTCGACACACGGCGGCGTGCGCCCGTGAGTGGAGCAGGGCTCCAGGGTGACATAGATCGTCGCTCCCCGGACCGCCTCCGCGCCAAGCCGGCTGCGGGCATCCGCCAGCGCTTCTCTTTCGGCATGCGGAAGCCCGGCGCGGCGATGCCAACCGGCCCCGATTTCCTGCCCCTCGCGCACGATCACCGCACCGACCGCCGGGTTGGGTGCCGTCCTGCCGATTCCTTTCCGCGCCTCGTCCAGAGCGCGCCGCATCCAGTGCTCGTCCGCTTCCACGCCCATGAAATGACGCCTGGGCCGGCTTCCGGCAACTCCGGGATTGAACCCATCCGCCATCGTGTGCATGGTTCCCTATACTCGGATTCCTGGTTTTTCCGGGTTTCATCATCCAACACCGCCACCGAACCCATGAAATCGAAGTTGCTCGCTGCCATCCTCGCCCTCGCCGCCTTGCCGGTTGCCGCCGATGAGGCCAACGACGCCTACACCCGCGGGATGCAGGCTTTGAAAAACAACGACGTCGATGCCGCGCAGACCGCTTTCACCGAAACCCTGCGCCTGCGTCCCGACCACCCCTACGCCCGCTACCAGCTCGGCCTGCTCAAGCAGCAGGGCCTGCAACTCCGCGCCAGAAAGAAGGAAGCCGCGCTGGCGAGCATCCGGCTGCCGGAGGTGAACTTCGAGGAAGCTCCGTTCGCCGAGGCGGTGGCCGCGTTGAACTCGATGATCGAAACCGAATCGGCCAAATCCCTCGGCGCGGAGAACGCGATCGTGCCAAACCTCAACGTGCAGGACTCCACCGGGCAGCTCGGCCAGAAGGAGGTCACCCTGCAACTGAAGAACGTGCCCGCGAACACCGTCCTGAAATACCTGCTCGAACAGGTCGGGGCGAAGATCCGCTACGATGAGCATGCGACGGTGATCATGCCCGCCGGCTGACGCACCCGCGCGCTTGCCAGACGCGCCCTCCGCTCCAAGCTGGTCCCGGATGGAGCGCGTCTGCATCACCGGTGGCAAGGGCCACCTCGCCCAAGCCATCGCCGCCGCCTTTTCCGCCGGCGGCGATGAAGTGCATGCCCCCGAGCGCGACGAGCTGGACGTGACCTCGGCCGCTTCGGTCGAGGCGTATTTCAAAAGCCTGCCGCCGCCCGACCTGCTCGTCCTCAACGCCGGCACCGCGGAGAACCGGTTGCTGGCCCGCTGCCATGAAGATTCCTGGGATCTTCAGATGGACGTGAACCTCCACGGAGCCTTCCGCTGCGCCCGAGCTGCAGCAAAGCGGATGCTCAATGTCCGCCGCGGCCACCTCGTCTTCATCTCGAGCCACGCCGCAGCCCATCCGGCCTTCGGGCAGAGCGCCTATGGTGCCTCCAAAGCCGCACTTCACGGCCTCGCGCTTTCGCTCGCCCGCGAACTCGGGGCCGCCGGCATCCGCGTCAATGTCGTCCTGCCCGGGTTTCTCGCCACCCCCATGACCGCAGACATCTCCGGGCCGCGGCTCGATCAGGTCCTCGCCGACCACGTCCTCGGCCACATCAATACCCCGGAAGCCGTCGCCCGTTTCCTCGTCACCCTGCACCGCGATCTCGCCCACACCTCCGGCCAGATCTTCCAGCTCGATTCCCGACCGGGTTGACCGAAATGGCGCATTGACCGCAACCCGCCATTCCATAACCTCCCGGCTCATGAAAACCCTCCTGCCCGTCCTTTTGCTCGCGCTGGCCCACGTGTCATGCAGCACCGCCACCCGCTCCGTGCAGACCGCTGGCAGGACCGTGAACGCGGCCAACCGCACCGTGGCGCGGTCCGGCGAGATCTCCCGCAACACGATGGACACCGCCAACCGCACCCGGGCCTATCCTTCCCGCACCTATGGCACCGTCCAGCGGACCTACGCCAATGCCCCGGCCACAGCCACCCGGACCCAAGGCACCCTCAGCCGTCTTTACGACGCCATCACCCGCAGCTTCCGCTGATCCCCGGCTAACCGGAAACCACCCGCCCGCCTCCGGGCGCGGGCTCGATCCTCAACCAGCGCGTCTCCGGCGGCATCACTTCCGGAAAGCGATCGGCCCATTCCGCCACCACCACCCCGCCCTGGTCCAGCAGCTCGTCCCAGCCGATCGCCAGCAACTCGTCGGCCGAGCCGAGCCGGTAGAAGTCCAGATGCGCCAGCGGCAGCCGCCCTCCCGGATACTCGTGCAGCAGCGCGAAAGTCGGACTCGTCGCCTCCGCCCCGCACCCCAGGCCCTCCGCCAGCCCCTTGGTCAGATGCGTTTTTCCCGCCCCCAGTCCGCCCACCAACGCGAGAATCTCACCCCCGCACAATCCGGAGGCGATCTCGCGGCCCAGCGCCACCATCGCGGCGGCATCGGCGACATGTCGTTCCATCCCCCGGAAAAAACCCGCAGGAGAACCCGCGTCGAACCCAAAAAATTCCCTTGCCGCGCAGAAAAGCCTGTGCTGTCCTCCCCGCCCGCCCGCGGACCCCGCGGGTCTTCCCACCTCGAACTTTTCCTACGGCCATGGCCTACGCAGTGATCAAAACCGGCGGCAAGCAATACCGCGTCAAAGAAGGCGACCAACTCGACGTCGAGAATCTCAACCTCGACGAGGGCACCAAGCTTGAGTTCGCCCCGCTCCTCGTAGGCGAAGGCGGCGATGTGCAGATCGGCGCGCCGGTCGTGGACGGTGCCACCGTCACCGCCACCGTGCTCGGCAACCTCCGTGGCCCCAAGGGCATCGCGTTCAAGTTCAAGCGCCGCAAGGGCTTCCACAAGACCAAGGGCTTCCGCCGCGCGCTCACCAAGATCGAGATCAACTCCATCGGTTGATCCCCAGACACTGAAACTCCCAACCTTCCCGATTCATGGCCCATAAAAAAGGACAAGGCTCCGTCAAGAACGGACGCGACTCGCGTTCCAAGCGCCTCGGCGTGAAGAAATTCGGTGGTGAGGCCGTCATTCCCGGCAACATCATTCTCCGCCAGCGCGGCACCAAGTGGCACCCCGGCAAGAACGTCTTCATGGGCAAGGATTACACCATCCATGCCGGCATCGAAGGCCGCGTCTTCTTTGACCGCGACGGCCGCCGCGTGAACGTCCAGCCGCTCGAAGTCGCCGCCAACTAAGGCGCTTCTCTGGTTTTCTCTTTTCCAAAGCCGCCTACCCTTCCGGGTCGGCGGCTTTTTCATGCCTAGCCGCGGCACCAACCACGGCCACCTTCCTCAAGCAAGCCAGGCGAGGAATTCGCGGTTGCCATCGGTGCCGGTGATCGGGGAATCGATCACAGCCTTCCACTCGCGACCTTGCCCGGCGATGAAGGCGCGGATTTTGTCCACCGCCCGGTCATGGAGTTCCGGGTCACGCACGATGCCGCCCTTTCCGATGTCCTCCCGCTCCAGCTCGAACTGCGGCTTGATGAGCGCGATCACGCTCCCTCCGTCACGCAGCACCCCGAAGGCAGCCGGCAGAATCTTGGTGAGGGAGATGAAAGACACGTCGATCACGATGAGATCGACTTGCTCGCCCAGGTCGGCCTCGATCAGCCCACGGGCGTTGAATTTCTCCTTCACCACCACTCTGGGGTCGGTGCGGATTTTCCAAGCGAGCTGATTGGTGCCCACATCAATAGCATGGACCCGTGCCGCACCGTGCTGGAGCAGGCAATCGGTGAAACCCCCGGTGGAAGCGCCGATATCGAGGCAGACGAGCCCCTCCGGGTTCACACCAAAGACACCCAGTGCCCCCTCCATTTTCAGCCCGCCGCGGCCGACGTAGCGCGGCTTTTCCTTCAACTCGAGGGGAGCGTCGTCCGGCAGTTTCGCGCTCGGCTTGTCGATGATCCGGTCTCCGCTGCGAACCTCCCCGGCCAGCACCAGGCGCTTGGCCTGCTCGCGGGTCTCGCAGAGGCCGCGGGCAACCAGCAGGACATCGACGCGCTCCTTCGGCATGGGGAAAATCTAGCCGCCCGCCCGCAGCCGCTAGCAAGGCAAACCTCGCTGCGAGCTCGATATTTCAGGTGTAGCGCCAGGTTTGTGGAGGCGCGCTTTCTCGCCCATGGGTCCTATAGGACGCATAGGACCTATTCCCCTGGCCCGATCGCCTCACCACTTGCTACTTGCTCCCCCGAACTTCGTCCTTTTCTCTCCCCCGCGTGACGCAGCACCGCACCGACGACCTCCGCATCTCCGGATTGAACCCGCTCATCTCCCCCGCGGTGCTGAACTACTTTCTCCCGGTCACCGAGGAAATCTCCGAGGTCGTCGCCGCCTCCCGCAACGAGGCCGATGCGATCCTCAAAGGCCGCGATGACCGGCTGCTGGTCGTCATCGGGCCCTGCTCGATCCACGACCCGAAGGCGGCGATCGAGTACGGCGAACGCCTCAAGCCTCTGATCGAGCGCTACAAGGACGACTTGCAGATCATCATGCGGGTCTATTTCGAAAAGCCGCGGACCACGGTCGGCTGGAAGGGGCTGATCAACGATCCCCACCTCGACGACTCGTTCGACATCAACCACGGCCTGAAGGTTGCGCGCGGCCTGCTGATCGATCTGGCGAACATGGGCATCCCCGCCGGAACCGAGTTTCTCGACACCATCTCACCCCAATACATCGCCGACCTCATCGCCTGGGGCGCGATCGGGGCGCGGACGACGGAAAGCCAGGTCCACCGCGAACTCGCCTCGGGGCTTTCCATGCCGGTGGGCTTCAAAAACGGCACCGGCGGCTCGATCCAGCTCGCGCTGGACGCGATCCAGTCAGCCTCGCGCCCGCACCATTTTCTCTCGGTCACGAAGCAGGGCGTGTCGGCCATCGTTTCCACCACCGGGAACGACTCGTGCCACATCATCCTGCGGGGCGGAAAATCAGGGCCGAACTACGAAAAGAAGGAGGTCGATGAAGTCCTCGTCATGCTAGGCGAGCAAGGACTGCCTCCGCACGTGATGGTCGATTGCTCACACGGCAACTCGCGCAAGGATTTCCGCAACCAGCCGCTGGTGGCGCAGAACCTCGCCAACCAGATCGCGGCGGGCTCCCGGGCCGTCGCCGCGGTGATGGTCGAATCGAACCTCGTCGAGGGAAACCAAAAGCTGGTTTCCGACCTCGACCAAATGACCTACGGCCAGTCCGTCACCGACGCCTGCATCGGCTGGGACGACACCCTGGAGGTGCTGGAGACCTTCGCCCAGGCCGTCAGGAAACGCCGCGAGGGCTGATCAGGAGCGCAGCGTGCGCACCGGGATCGGATCGCCGAGCTTCACCTCGGTGGTGCGGGATTTGCGGATTTGATCGCCCACGCTTTTGAGAGCGGCGATCAGGTAGGCATTCAGAAAATACTCTTTGAGAAGCAACTGGCGGGTTTCGCCATCGGGCTTTTTGCGAACAACTTTCATGGGGATCTTGCAATTTTGAACCTAACGGTGGGACGGACGCCCCACGCGCCTCACTCCTCCGCACGCAACGGGCCAAATGCAAATGGAACCGGGGTGGTGATGACACATTCACACCCGCCGCTTGCGCGGCTTCGGCGGTGTGAAGTCCACCTTCTTCGGATCAAAAGCCTCAGGGTCATAGCCCGGCTGGTCCCACGCGATTTCGCCCGCGGAAGCCTGCATGTATTGGAACGCCCCGCCGAAATCCTCCGGCGGGCATGCGCGCTCCCCGCCCAGAATGACCGGCGCGGAGTCGTGCGTCGCCCGTTTCTCGATGACCAGCTCGTGGATCCACTCCTCGGCGAAATCGTAGCGATAGAGAAGGCGCAACGGTAGCCGGCGGCGGCCGACGTAATCCGCCAGCGTCAACTGGGCTTCGTCCTGAAACTCGCCTCCGGGCGGCACCTGATCGGCCAGCCCGACCGGACCGATCACGTCGACGAGGCGCTTGCCCTTGCCGTGGCGGAACTCGTGCGGGTGCTTGTTTTCCCAACCCAGCGCGGCCTGGATGGCATCGTGCACCTGGGCAAAAGTGAAGTCCGCCGGCACCGCGAGGCGTCGCCAGATTTTCGGCGTGATCTGATAGAGAAACACGTGCAGCTCGAAGCAATCAGTGGCCATGCGCGAGGTTAGAATCGCCGCGCCATCCCGCGCAATCCCTGAAAGTCTGTGTGTTGCACACGCAATCCACCTTCGACATTTTTCCGCGCACCTCCATTCTCCGCGCCCATGCATTTCCGCAGCCTTTGCCGCCACGCCGAAATCGGCGCGAATTCCTACGTCCTCGATGCCGGAGGTGCCCGCGTCGTGCTCGACGCCGGCATGCACCCGAAGCACGAGGGATACGAAGCCATCCCCCACTACGAAACGCTGGAGGAATGCAGCGTCGATGCCGCCGTGATCACCCACGCGCACCTCGACCACATCGGCTCACTGCCGGTCCTGCTATCGGACCAGCCGAAAGCCCGGGTGTTTTTCTCCCCCGCCGCCGCCGACCTCGGCTTCGCCATGCTGCACAATTCGGTGAACGTCATGCAGTCGAAACGCACCGAGCTGGGCATCATCGACTACCCGTTGTTTTCCCACCGCCAGCTGGACGAAATCGAGCGCACGATCCAAACACGGGCCACCGAGCGTCCCTTCGATCTCGATGAAGCAGGCGTGTTCCGCGCGACCTTCCACGACGCCGGCCACGTGCTCGGCTCGGTGGCGGTGACGCTGAAGACAGCCGACCACACGCTGCTTTACACGGGCGACGTGAATTTCGAGAAATCCACTCTGATCAAGGGCGCGCTGCTGCCCGAGGAGCCGGTCGACACCCTGATCATCGAGACCACCCGCGGAGACAGCCCACGCCCCGAAAGCTACACCCGCGAGGACGAGGAGCGGCGCTTCTGCGACACCATCGCGGACACCCTGAAGAACGGCGGCGCGGTCCTCATCCCGGTCTTCGCCATGGGCAAGACGCAGGAGGTGCTGACCATGTTGCACCGCTTCAAACAGCGCGGCTGGATTTCCAAGCGGACCCCGATCGTCATCGGCGGTCTCTCCACCAAGATGACCGTCATTTACGACCGCTATGCCAACGGCCTCACCCGCCGCAGCGACGACGATTTCAAGATCCTCAAGGACATGGACCTGCGGGCCGGAACACGACGCCGCAAGGCAGCCATCGTGCCCGAGCCCGGCACCATCTTCTGCCTTTCCAGCGGCATGATGTCCGAGAACACGGTTTCGAACGCTTTCGCCCGCTCGGGTTTCCTGGAGAACAAGAAGAACGCGCTGCTATTCGTGGGCTACGCCGATCCCGCCTCACCTGCCGGACATATCCGCGCCGCCTCGCCAGGGGAAAAAATCGTTCTCGATCCCGCCCATCAGCCCAGCCGATTGGAAGCCAGGGTGGAGGTCTTCGATTTCTCCGGCCACGCCACCCGCGACGATCTGCTGGACTACATCCTCAAGGTGAAGCCGAAGCGCACCTTCCTCGTCCACGGCGACCGCCCGGCCAGCGAGTGGTTCGCCCGCCAACTCGCGGAAAAACTCCCGTCCACCGAAGCGATCATCCCCGAACCGGGAGTGGACTACGATCTGTTGGCCTGACGCCAAGCCGCGGATTTCCCCACTCCTTGCGGCCTTCTTCCGATTGCCGGAAGCCGCTCGCCGCTCCATGATGCCGGAGACCTGTGAGACATATCCGCATCATCCACCGTCTGCGCACGTTTCTGGCCATCGCCGGATTTTTCGCCGTCGCCGGGGTGATCGGGCTGGTGGGCTGGGCGAACCAGACCGGGTTGCCGGATTCATGGCGCCAGGGGGTGGCCGAGGCATTGGCCCACCAAGGCATCCACGCGGAACTGGCAAGTCTCCGTTTCGTGCCGTTCCGCGGCTTTGAGGCGAGTGAGGTCGTGATCTACTCGGACCCGCTCCATCAAAGGGTGGCCGGGCGATTGGAGAAGCTGCTGTTCGAACTCGACCGCACGCGCCTGACACGCGGGGAATTCCGGATCGAGCGACTCAACCTCTCGGGCGCGAGGTTTTCCGTGGCGGCGGATCCCTTGGACCCGGATTCGGAAAAACTGGAGATCGCCGATTTGAGCGGGCGGGTGGAATTCTCCGGCCCGCGGTCGATTCATATCAGCCAGGCCAACGGAAGAATCCACGGCATCCGCCTGGACGTGCACTGCCATCTCGACCTTTTCCGCTCTGCGGGCATCAGCACGCCGCAGGACGAAGAGCGGGCCCGTCAGGAACGCCGCCGGCTGCTCCTGAATCTGATCCACACGCTGGACTCCTTCGATTTCCACCCAGCGAGTCCGCCGCGGATCCGGCTGGAGGTACAGGGCGATCTTGAGGAACCGACAAGCCTGCGGGCGAGCTTCCAGGTCCGTGGAAAAAATCTGCAAGCCCGGGAGCTGGTGCTGCGGGAAGTGGATTTGAGGGGCGAACTGCATGGCCCGACGCTGGTGGTCCACCAGGCGAGCGTGATCGCGGACACGGGTGCGCTGGGTGGCAATGTGGAATATGATCTCGATGCCCGTGGCGGCCGCTTCCACCTGCGCTCGACCCTGGATGTCCCCGCACTGCTGCGCCAGTTGGAGCTGCCCTTGCCGGAAAAGCTGCCGACATTTTCCGAACCTCCGCTCGTCGAGGCGAAGGGCGAGTTTGCCGAGGGCGAGGACGGCTGGCAGCTGCGGGTCATCGGCCACGCGGACCTCAAAGAACCGGCTTTCAACGGCATCGGCGTGGAGGCGCTTTCGGCTTCGTTCGCGTGGGATGGCACGTCATTGCTGGTCGACGACCTGATGATCCGGGAACGCGGCGGCTGGCTGACCGGGCGCGCTCTGATTGAGCCCGACATCGTCCGCTACTCCGCGACGAGCACCTTGCCGCTGGATCTCTGGCAAAAGAGCATCCCGTTCGAGCCCCTCAGAACCGTGCTGAACAACTTTTCCGGCGGCCCGGGGCTTTCGAATCGCGTGACCTTCCGTGGTCATGCCAACCCGCGGAATCCGCACGACTGGAGTTTCAAGGGCAAGGCGGAGTCCACGGGCCTGAGCTACTGCGGCGTGCCGACGCGGACCGCCCACGTCACGCTGGATCTGCAGTCCTCGCGGCTCGATTTCATCGATGCCGAAGTGGTTTTCGACTACGGCGTCTACCCATTGAAAAAAAGGCACGGCGGCCCCGAATCAGGGAAGGTGGGGGTCTCGCTGATCCGCTACGACGACGCCGAAAAAACCGTGGTCATCAAGGATCTGGAAGGCGTCGCCTGGCCCGCGCCCATCGTGCGCACCTTCGCCCCGAAGGTGGCCGACCATTTGGAAAGCTACGGGTTTCATCGTACCCCGCAGCTCTCGGCACAGGGTACGATCGGCGTGATGACCGGCCTGCCGAAACAAGACCTTACGGTGCGCTTCTCGACGGACGACGCCATGGACTACGAATTCCTCGGAGAAACGCTGGAACTCTCCGCACCCCGGGGCGTGGTCCGCGTGCTTCCCGATCAGGTCGAGGTCAACGACTTGTCGTTCGGGGCCCTCGGTGGACAAGTCCGGGCCTCGCTTTCCAGCCGCCCGGGACCTCCGGCAACCTTGTCGGGCGCGATCGACTGGACCGAGCTCGACCTGATCGAGATCGCCGAGGCCTACGATTTCCAAAGCGAATTCCCGGGACTGATCACCGGCCGCGCCGACTTCACGCTGACCGGCGGAGAGGTGAAAGGCCTGGACGGGGAGGGTCACGTCGCGCTTGAGCGGGCACAGCTTTTCGATGTGCCGATCCTCGGGCCGCTGTCACCGGTGGCGGCCGCCGTGCTGGGCAACCGCAAGGCAGGGTTTCAGGAGGCCAGCTCGGCGTTCTTTTCGTTCGAGATCGAAGACGGGATCGTCCGCAGCCAGGACTTTCTCACCACCACCCGCTCGATGGTTTTCACCGGGGACGGCAGTGCGGATCTCAATGACCTGGAACTCGACATGACCGTCCGCATGAACGCCCGCGGCCTGTTCGGCATGCTCACCCTGCCGTTCAAACCGTTCTATGGGCTTTTCCAGTTTCGTGGTACGGGGCCGATCCACCGTCCGGAGTGGAACAACGTGATGTTCACCTCTCCTCCGGAGGAGCAGAACGAGCGGCTCCTTGCCCCTCCCCGCGCTCGGCCGGTGGGCGGCGTCGAAAAATCCAACCCGAAGGCCCGCGCCCCGAATCCGCCCAACAGATAACACGAGTGGAGTCACGTCTTGCGTCGCGGTGGCATCGGTGCCAGCTTCCCCGTGGAACGAACTCCGTTTTTCCAACCTCATCCGACCAGTCCCATGTCCGAAAATTTTCCGCAACCTCTCGACCCCAACGCGGGGTTTTCCTCCCTTCCCGCCGCCGAAGGCTCCAACCCGGCGGTTTCCAACGCAGCCAACGATCTCCGTGACGCGGCCGGCAACCTGCGGGACACGATGGCCGAAAAGGCCAAAACCTTCGCCCACGACCAGAGCGCCCACGCCCGCGAGGCGGCCGAACGCGCCAAGGAGACGGCGCAGCAATTCCGTGAGTCGGCCATGAAGAAGGCCCAGGCGCTGAAGTCCGTCGCCACCGAGCGTGCCACCCAGTTCCGCTCCGCAGCGGAAGAACGGGCCGAGCATCTCCGCTCCGTCGCGGACGAGCAATGGGGCCACACCCGCGACCGCGCGAAAGAGCTGCACGTTTCCGCCGAGGATTATATCCGCCAACACCCGACGAAATGCGTCCTCGGTGCCGTCGGAGTGGGCTTTCTCATCGGCCTCATCACCCGTCGCTGACCGGACGCCGCCCGCACATGAGCGAGCCTCCCCAAGAGCCCGCCTCGGCTGGCTGGAAAGCCACCCTGGCGGAATTCGTCGATGCCCGGCTCGACCTCATCCGGCTCGAGGCACGTGACGCCGGCCGCGAGGCCGCACGCCGGGCGGCCATCGTCATCGTGATCACCGGAGCCTCGCTCGCAGCATGGTTCATGGGGATCGCCGGCCTCATCGGCTGGATCGCCGGAGCCACCGGCTGGCCTTGGTATTTCGTCGCCCTCGGTGGCACCGCGCTGCATTTCCTCATCGCCGTGATCGGGGCGCTGTTCCTCAAAAAAGGCACCACCCTGTTTCCGATCACCCGCTCCGAACTCTCCAAAGACCGCGAATGGCTGCAAACCATCAAAGACGAAGGGAAATCGAAGCACTGATCCGCCGCATCGAATCGTCCCGGCTCTCGCTTGGTGGCGAAGTCCGGTCGCTGCGTGCCAAATTGAAGGCACCGAAACGCTGGAAGCAGAAGCTGGTCCGCGCCGTGTCCCGCAACCCACTGGCCACCTTCGGCGGCATGGCCGGTGCCGGCTTGCTTCTCAGCCGCCTCCGGCGACGGCCAAAAGCCGCGAAACGAAAACGCGGTGTGGCGGGTTTTATCCTCGGCGCGGCCTTCGCCGCCCTCAAACCCACCCTGACGCGATTCGCCACCAACGAGCTTCGCAAATACCTCGTGAAGCACTACATGTCGCGCCGCACGACTGCCACCTCTCCGGCACCCGCCCGCAGAATTTCCTAAAAAACACCAACCTCAATGTCCGAACACCAAGTGCTCGATCATGTGGACCAGTATCTCCGCCTCGGCCGGGAATACAGCTGTTCCGATATCCACCTCCCCACTGCTTATCCACCCGCTTGGCGCAGATTCGGGCAACTCCAGCCCATCTGGGACGATCACGACCCTCTCACCGCCGAGGATACCGAACGTCTCGCCCGCTCCTTCCTCGCGGACCGGGAATGGAATCGCCTTCAGGAAAAGGGTGACGTCGATTTTGCCTACGCCAACGAGGATGGCCGCTTCCGCGCCTCCGTGGTGAAGCAGCGCCTCGGTTACGACATGGTGTTCCGGATCATCGATGCCGAAATCCGCGACATCGAAACCTTGGGACTGCCGCTCGAGCACCTGAAACCCCTCACCCGATACCACAACGGCCTCATCCTCGTGACAGGAGCCGTCGGTTCAGGGAAATCGACCACGCTCGCCGCCCTCGTCGATTTCATCAACAAGGACCGCGAGGATCACATCCTCACGCTGGAGGATCCCATCGAATACGTCTTCGAATCGAAGGGATGTCACGTCAACCAACGCGAAGTCCACCTGCACACCGAGTCCTTCGCCAAGGCACTCCGTGGTGCTCTGCGGGAAGACCCGGACGTCATCATGGTGGGTGAAATGCGGGACCTTGAAACCATCCAGCTCGCCCTGACCGCAGCGGAAACCGGACACCTGGTCCTCGGAACGCTCCACACCGGCAACGCGCCGCGGACGCTCGACCGGATCCTCGACGTGTTCCCCACCGACCAGCGCGACCAGATCCGGATCATGGTCTCCGAATCGCTCCGCGGCGTGCTCTCCCAACAGCTCATTCCCCGCGCCGATGGCCAGGGCCGGGCGCTCGCCCTCGAGCTGCTGGTCAACACTCCCGCCGTCGGCAACTCCATCCGGGAGGGCAAGACCTTCATGCTCCCCGGCGTCATGCAGACCGGTAAAAACGTCGGCATGATCACCATGGATGAGTCCCTCCGCCAACTCTACATCAAGGGGCTGATCACCCAGGAGGAAGCCTACTACCGCGCCGAGGACAAAAACTACATGGCCTCGTTCTTCAAATCCTGAGCCTCCGAACATTTAGCCAATCCAATCCCATGGCCGAAATCGACCGACTTTTCCATTACCTCGTCTCCAGCGGTGGCTCCGACCTTCACCTCTCCGAAGGCCAGCCGCCCAAGACCCGCGTCCACGGCGCGGTCACTCCCATTGAGGGCGAACCCGTCCTCGAGCACGACCAGATCCGCCGCATGCTCGAGGAAATCTGTGACCCCAACGCATTCGAGATCTATCTCGAAACCGGCGACCTCGACTTCGCCTACGAAATGAACGAGGAGTCGCGCTTCCGTTGCAACTACCTCAAGCAAAAGAACGGCCTCGCCGCCGTGTTCCGGCTGATCCCCACCGAGATCATGTCCATGGAGCAGCTCGGCGTGCCGGAGGTGGTCAAACGCTTCGCCCAGATCCGCTCGGGCCTCATCCTCGTCACCGGACCCACCGGCTCGGGGAAATCCACGACGCTCGCGGCCATCCTCGACTACATCAATTCGAACTACAACCGGCACATCATCACCATTGAGGAGCCGATCGAGTTCGTGCACCGCAACAAGAACTCCATCTTCACACAACGCGAGGTGCCGATCCAGACACCTTCTTTCTCCGATGGCCTTCGCGCCGCCCTGCGGGAGGACGCCGACATCGTGCTCGTCGGTGAGATGCGGGACCTGGAAACCATCTCGCTCGCCCTCACCGCTGCCGAAACCGGTCTGCTCGTCTTCGGCACGCTGCACACCAACAACGCCCGCAAGACCGTCGACCGGATCATTGACGTGTTCCCTGCCGACCAGCAGTCGCAGGTACGCACGATGCTCGCCGCCTCACTGCGCGGCGTGCTCGCTCAGCTCCTCTGCAAGCGCGTCGACAAGCCCGGCCGGGTCGCCGTCCACGAGATCATGTTCGCCACCCCCGCCGTGGCCGCGATCATCCGCGAAGGTGCCACCCAGAAGCTCTACGACGTCATCACCGGCGGCAAGGGCGAGGGTATGCAGTTCATGGACGAGTCCATCTGGCAGAAACTCCAGTCCGGCATGATCTCACCGCAGGAGGCCTACATGAAAGCGATCGACAAAACCCGCTTCAAGCCCCTGCTCCCCGCGGAAATGGCCCACCTCGGCGACGCCTCGGGCGAGAGCCCGATGGGTCACTGAGCCCCGGCTTCCCGATCCTCTTCCACCCTCCCCGGCTTCCCGGCCGCGGAGGGTTTATCGTTTTCCTCCTCCGACACCGGCAAACCCGGAATGTTCGGCTGGGGCCGCTGCGCGTGGAGCGGGGCCTTCGGCGTGACATCCGCGTAGATCGCCACCAGTGCCATGCCGATGAGCCCGACGAATCCCGCGTAGCCGACCGTCATCGCCGTGGTCATCCCCACCACGAACGGGCAAAAAAACAACAGCCCGATCACCATGAAGCTCGGCTTCACCTCGAAGGCATGAATCACCAACCGCAGCCTCGACCTCGCCAACCCGAGACCCATCGCGGTGAAACAGAACACCGCCGCCAGCGCGTTGAGGTGCCAGAACACACCGGCAGTTTCGTCCTGAGCGATCCGCACACCCAGGGCCACCCCGCCCGAGGCCAGCGCCGAGCCGACGAAGAGGATCATGATCCCGACCCTTGCGCCGAGGCCAGAGAACGATGAAGCCCCGATCGCGCCCGCCGCGATCACCGCCGAGAGGCCCAGCACCGACAGCGTGCAGGCGAGATCCCGGACCAGCTCGACTCCGCCAATCTGGTAGCGCACCAGCACGTAGGGCAGCAGCGAGAACAAAGTCAGCACCGAGAGCGACCACAGGCTCAGGAATTTCCCCCGCACCACCGTCCACCGCCGAAGCTTCGTCAGCAGCAGCAGCTCGTGATTCCCCTCCTCCAGCTCCTGCCCCATCAGCACCAGTCCTGCCAGCGGCATGATCACCCCGCAGACGGCCGCGATCACCACCCACAGCGGCCCTGACGCCACCAGCAACGCGAGGTTCATCATCCCGAGCCCACCCACCTCCTCCTGACTGGCTCCCAGCTGGAACTCCATCACCACCGCCGCCACCGCCAGCACGTGCACGGCCAGGAAGGGCACCACGAAGCTCCCGCGCCGCATGTTCTGCCGCATCTCCTTCACCAACATCGATCCGAATCGATCGGGAAGATCGTGGGCCAGCACCTCCGCCATGGCCGCATGCTTCCGCCGCATGACGGTCGGTGCAAGGATCAAGGCGGATTCTGCTGCCAAATCAGGTTTGTCATCCCCGTCCGCTCACGGTATCCGTGACTCGACCCTACGGTCCTGCATCTTCCCTCTATGTTCCGCTCGATTTCCACACTGCGTCTGGTTCTGGCGCTGTTGCTCGCCCTGCCCCTCGTGGCCAGAGCCGAGTGGGAGCAGCGGGAAATCAACGGCCGCGGCTACGTGAGCGTCGAGTCGATCAAAACCTACTACAAGTTCACCAGCCTCAAGCAGTCCGGGAAATCCCTGACGCTTGAGAACTCGAGGACGCGCGTGAACCTCACCGTCGGGGGCGTGGAGTGCCTGATGAACGGGATCAAGTTCGTCTTCAGCTACCCGGTCGCGAGCTCCGCAGGGAAATCGTGGGTTTCCCGGATCGATCTCGTGAAACTCATCCACCCCGTCCTGCGTCCCACTTTCATCCAAGGAGCCGGGGATTTCCGCACGGTCATCATCGACCCCGGCCACGGCGGCAAGGACAGCGGTGCCACCAATGGCTACGGAACCGAAGCCCGCTACAACCTGCAGGTTTCCAAGTACCTCAAGGAGCAGCTCGAAGCCGTCGGATTCAGGGTGGTGATGACCCGCTCGGACAATCGCTACCTGACCCTCCAACAACGCGTCGATGTCGCCAATGCCATCCGCGAGAGCGCCATTTTCATCTCCATCCATCACAATTCGGGCCGCTCCCAGGCCCGCGGGATCGAAACTTTCACGCTTTCGCCCGTCGGCGTCGCCCACTACGGCCGCGGCCTCAAGGCCAGCGACTTCCGCGCCGCCACCGGCAATTCCCACGACTCCGCCAACGTCGCCCTGGCCACCGCCATCCACGGCATGCTGCTCAGCACCCTCAACGACAAAGAAAAGGGCAAGCAATACACGCTGGACCGCGGCATCAAGCGCGCACGCTTCAGCGTTCTCACCGGTGTCCGCCACCCGTCCGTCTTGGTGGAATGCGGATTCATGAGCAATCCCTACGAGGCCAAGCTCATCCACGACAGCGGCTACCAGCGCACCGTCGCCAAGCTCATTGCAGGCGCGGTCAGCCGCTACCGATTCGCCGTCAGCCGCGCCTCGGGCGGAGGCGAGGTCGAGAACCGGACGCGATAAGCTGCACGTTCGTTCAGGCGAAACCCAACAATTCGGGCGTCGCCTCCCGCGGACGCGAAGTCAGCAGCTCGGCCTCGCCTTCCGTGACCAGCACGGTGTGCTCGAAATGGGCCGACATCTTCCGGTCCGCCGTGATCACCGTCCAGCCATCGTCAAGAATCCTGACCGCCGCCGTGCCGGCGTTCACCATCGGCTCGATCGCCAACACCATGCCCGGCTCGAGAATCGGCGTCTTTCCAGACGGACGGTAGTTGGGAACCTGCGGCTCTTCGTGCAGCTCGCGGCCCACTCCGTGGCCCACGAACTCCCGGACGACCGTGAAACCCAGCGGTTTCACATGGGCTTCCACCGCCCCGCAGACATCCGCCAAGGGTTTGCCAGGCCGCGCGTTCGCAATCGCCTCGAACAGCGATTGCTCCGTTGCAGCAAGCAGGCGCTTGGTTCGGTCATCGATCTCTCCCACCCCGACCGTCGTTGCGTTGTCGCCGATCCAGCCATTCTTCACGATGCCGACGTCGATCTTGATGATGTCGCCCATCTGCAGGATCCGTGGACCACCGATTCCATGGACGACCTCCTCATTGACCGAGAGGCACGTGTAGCCCGGAAACCCGCGGTAACCGAGAAACGCGCTCGTGCAGCCGTGCTCCTTGATCAGGCTCGCCGCCAGCTCATCGAGCTGTCGGGTCGTCACACCCGGCTCCACCGCGGCAGCGAGCTTCTGCAGGATCCCGCTGGCGATGGCTCCGGCCACGCGCATGCGGTCGATTTCCTCCGCGGTCTTGATGCGGATGCGTTTACGCCTTTTGGCCATCGTTTCTGAGTCGGTCGATTTGTTCGGCGAGGCGTCCGGCAACGGCCTCGATATCCCCCGTCGCGTTGCAACGGATCAGTTTGTTCTGACCGGCATATCTTTCGATCACAGGCAGCGCATGCAAGGCGAACTCGTCATAGCGGCTCAGGAAATTCTCCACGCCGTCGTCTGCCCGCGGTTCGGCAGGTCCGCCACACTTCGGGCACCGGCCAGCCGGCGCGGTATCCTCCACTTGGCCCGACCACCGGCAGTCCGGACATTCCACCCTCCGCGCGATCCGCCGGAGCAGCTCGTCCTTCGGCACTTCGAGCGCTATTGCGGCCGCAATCCCGATACCGCGCGCACTGCACCAATCACGGAGAAAGTCGTCCTGCGTCCGGGTTCGTGGAAATCCATCCAAGATCCAGCCGGATCCAATCTGCGTCTGCAACCATGGCTCCATCACACGGCACATCGTCTCATCCGCGATGTAGCCGCCGCGGGCGAGGATCGGGCGGATTTCGTCGGCCAGAGGACCGCCGTTCTCCAGCGCCTCACGCAGCAAGGCTCCGGTGCTCAGATAGGAAAGCCCTTCCCGCTCGGCAATGCGCCGCCCCTGCGTTCCTTTGCCAGACGCAGGGGGGCCCAGAAGAATCAGCCGCAGCGGCATGACAATCTCGGTTCTCAGCTCTTCGCGAACCAAGCCACCGCGCCCACGATCAACAGTAGACCGATCAAGGTCCAGAGGAACACAAGGGCCGTGCTGGAGGTGGTGCCGCTACCGCCTTGGGAGAGGCGGTCGTAGCGGCCCTTCAGCTTGCCCTTGCGCAGGAAGCCATCGTAGTGGCGCTGAAGAAGGTGGGTTTCCACCTGCCGCATCGTGTCGAGCACCACGCCCACAAGAATCAGCAGCGAGGTGCCGCCGAAGAACTGGAGCACCATCGAGTTCGCCGGAAGTCCGACGACCGCCCCGATACCGGTTGGCAGGAGGAAGATCAAGGTGAGGAAAATCGCGCCGGCAAAAGTGAGGCGGGTCATCGTGAAATCGAGGAACTCCGCCGTCGGCTTGCCAGGGCGCACGCCCGGGATGTAACCGCCGTTCCGCTTCAAATCCTCCGAGATCTGGGACGGTTGGAACATCGTGGCGACCCAGAAGTAGGAGAAGAAGAAGATGAAGATCGCGCCGAGGAACCAATACCATCCTCCGAAGGCCAGGGCTTCGCGCATCGATCTCGCCCAACTCGCGCTCGGGAAGATCTGCTCCAGAAGAATCGGCGGCAGGGAAAGCACCGCGCTGGCGAAGATGATCGGCATCACCCCGGCATAATTCACTTTCAGCGGCAGATACTGGGTCTGTCCTCCGAATTGCTTCCGGCCGACGACACGCTTCGCGTACTGGATCGCGATCCGACGCTGGGCCTGGGTGATCGAAATCGTGCCGGCGATGACCACCAGCAGCATGGCGATCATGACCACCAGCCAGATGACGTCGGTGGTGTTCGCATCCTCGCGGGAAACGAAGAACTGCCAGGTCTGGAACAATGCTCCGGGCAACGAGGCAATGATGTTGACCGTGATGATGATCGAGGTGCCGTTGCCGATGCCTCGCTCGGTCATCTGGTCGCCGATCCACATCAGGAGCAGCGTGCCGGTGACGATCGTCAAAACGATGAGTGCCTGCCATGCCGGCGTCGGATTCGCCACCAATGGCCGGCCGAGCTCCTTCATGACTTCACCGATCCCCTGCATGTAGGGGATCGAAGTGGGATCCACCAGCGAGCGGGCGACGAACACCCCCTGCACCAGCGCGATGGCGATGGTCAGGTAGCGGGTCATCTGCGTGATCTTCTGCCGGCCGCCATCCTCGCGGGAAAGGCGGGAAAGCTTCGGCACCACCGCCGTCATGAGCTGCATCATGATCGATGCCGAAATGTAAGGCATGATCCCCAAGGCGAAGACACCCGCCTGCTGCAGCGCGCCACCCGAGAAGATCCCGAGGATCGCTTGGAGGCCGCCGGACTGCGTGGCATCCCGGCTTTTCGAATGCTCGACCCAGGCATCGATCACCGAGGCATCGACCCCGGGAAGGGTCACGTGCACGCCGAGGCGCACGATGACGATGAGGGCGAGGGTGAAAAGAATGCGGTCGCGGAGTTCGGGAACCTTCCAGGTATTCGCGAATGCGGAGATCATGGTGCGTGGATGGAAATTGGGAGGCGCTCTTTTAAACGCGTCGAGGAAGCGGGCAAGCGCTTCCTCGACAAATGGGATTCATCTGTGCCGTGGAACGGTCATCAACCCTCCACGGTGCCGCCGGCCTGCACGATTTTCTCGCGGGCCGAAGCGCTGACCGCACAGCCGGAAACCGTCAGCTTCTTGCTGATCTGGCCTTGGCCGAGGACCTTCACGACGTCGCAGTTGCGATTCACGAGGTTCTTTTCGCGGAGCGACTCCTCACTGACGGTGGCACCGTCCTCGAAGCTCTTCTCGAGCTGGGCGAGGTTGACGACGGAGACCTTCGTTTTGAAGTTGAAGTTGTTGAAGCCCTTCTTGGGCAGGCGACGGTGAAGGGGCATCTGGCCCCCTTCGAAACCCGGCCGGACCGAGCCGCCCGAGCGGGCCTTCTGGCCCTTGTTGCCCTTGCCGGAGGTCTTGCCGTGGCCGGAGCTTTCGCCACAGCCGAGGCGCTTGACCCGGTGCTTGGAGCCCTTGTTCGGGCTGAGAGTGTGAAGTTTCATGATTCGACGTTCGAGGTTGGACGTTCGATTTCGAGAGTTCGATTAGATGGACTCTTTCTTCTTCTTGCCGCGTGCGCCCAGGATCTGGTCGCGGGTGCGGAGTTGGGAAAGCGCCTTGAGGGTCGCCTTGACGACGTTGGCGTGGTTGGCCGAGCCGAGCGACTTGGCCAGCACGTCGCGGATGCCGACGGCTTCGCAAACCGCACGCACTCCACCTCCGGCGATGATGCCGGTACCTGGAGAGGCGGGCTTGAGGAGCACCTTGCCTCCACCGAATTCAGCGTAGGTTTCGTGCGGGATGGTTCCCTCTTCGCCGATGTTCATCGGGATGAGCGACTTGCGTCCGGCTTCGCTGGCCTTGCGGATGGCGTCGGCCACCTCGTTCGCCTTGCCGAATCCGAGGCCCACCTTGCCCTCCTTGTCGCCGATCACGACGAGCGCGGAGAAGCTGAAGCGGCGGCCGCCTTTCACGACCTTGGCGCAACGGTTGATGAAAACGACCTTTTCGGTCACTTCCTTGCCATCGACCTCGATGGGTTGACGCTCCTCGCGACGGGGTCCGCGTCCACGACCATCGCGTTGGTGGCGGTTCTGGGAGGCGGGCGGATTTTCGTTGGTAGTCACCATGACTTTTCTGCGCGGGCGAGGATTAGAATTGGAGTCCGGCTTCCCGGGCGGCTTCGGCAAGAGCCTTGATCTTGCCATGATAGAGGTGGCCGCCACGGTCGAAGACCACGGCGCTGATGTTCGCTTCCTTGGCGCGCTCGGCGAGGAGCTTGCCAATGGCTGTGGCGCAATCGACGTTGGATGCGCTCTTCTCCAGGCTCTTGTCCATCGTCGAAGCCGAGACCAGCGTGCGGCCTGCTTCGTCGTCGATCACCTGGGCGTAGATGTGCTGGTTGGAGTAGTGCACGGCCAGACGCGGACGATCGGCCGTTCCGGCAACCTTGCGGCGGATCCGGGCGTGGATCCGGCGGCGCACTTCCTTGCGTTTGATAAGACTCATAGTGTTGGGACGGTTGCGGAGGTTTACTTGCCGACGCTCTTGCCTTCCTTGCGGCGGACGCGCTCTCCGGCGTAGCGGACGCCCTTGCCCTTGTAGGGTTCCGGCGGGTAGTAGCTGCGCACCTCGGCGGCGAACTGCCCGACCTTTTGCTTGTCGATGCCTTCCACCTTGATCTTGGTGTTGTCGGCGACGCTGACGGTCAGGTCCGACGGGATCGGGTGAAGGATCGGATGGGACTTGCCGAGCGAGAGGTCCAACTCGGTGCCTTTGACGGCGGCACGCATACCCACACCCTGGATCTCAAGCTCCTTGGTGAAGCCCTGGCTGACGCCGGTGATCATGTTGTGGACGATGCTGCGCACGGTGCCGTGAAGCGCGCGGTGCTCGCGCTGTTCGGTGGCGCGGGAGACGACGACGGTGCCGTCCTCTTCCTTGACGTCGATGCCCTTGGGCAGGTCGAAGTCGAGTTTGCCCTTCGGGCCTTCGACGGCGACGGTGTTGCCGCTCACGCTCACCTTCACCTTTTCGGGAAGGGAGATCGGTTTCAATCCAACTCGTGACATGGTTCTGTTTCCTTTCTCGGGTTGGGGTTACCAGACGTTGGCGAGGATTTCGCCGCCCAGCTTGGAGCGCCGGGCGGTGGCACCGGACATGACTCCCTTGGAGGTGGAGACGATGGAAATGCCGAGGCCGTTGAGGACGCGGGGAATATCGTCGGAACCGGCGTAGACGCGGCGGCCCGGCTTGGAGATGCGCTTGAGGTCGGTCAGCACCGGACGTCCATCGACGTAACGGGCCTTGACCTTGATTTCAGGAAACGTGCCTTCGGTGAGGACCTCGTAGTTCCAGATGTAGCCTTCCTCCTGGAGAATCTTGGCGATGTCGGCCTTGATTCGGGAGTAGGGTGCGGTGAAGTCCTCGTTGCCAGCCCGGCAGCAGTTTTTGAAGCGGGTCAGGAAGTCGGAAATGGGATCGGAAAGAACAGCCATGGTATGCTATCGGTTCGGGTCGTCGGGTTAGGCGGCGGCACCTTCTTCGGCTGCCTTGGCGGTGTCACGGAACGGCATGCCAAGCTCGGCGAGGAGGGACTTGCCCTCTTCATCGTTCTTCGCGCTGGTCACGAAGATCAGGTCGAAGCCGATCTGGCGTTTGATCTGGTCGAGCTCGATCTCCGGGAAAATCGATTGGTCGGCGAAGCCGACGGCGTAGTTGCCGCGGCCGTCAAAGCCCTTCGGGCTGATTCCGCGGAAGTCGCGAATGTTCGGCGCGGTAACGTTGATGAAGCGGTAAAGGAACTCCCACATGCGCTCGCCACGAAGGGTGACTCGGGCGCCGAGGGGTTCACCGGCACGCAGCTTGAAGTTGGCCACGGCCTTCTTCGAGAACGTGATCGAGGGCTTCTGGCCGGTGATCTTGGAGATCTCCGAGACAGCGTCATCCACGGCGACCTTGCGGTCGGGGGCTTTGCCCATGCAGGAAGTCACGACGATCTTCTCAAGCTGGGGCACCTGGTGCGGGTTGGTGTAACCGTGCTTCTCTGTGAGAGCCGGAACCACCTTCTCCTTGTATTGTTTTAGCAGGACTGGGGTGCTCATTGGTTTCAGCGGGTCAGCGCTTGTATTCGATTGCGCTTAAGCGCGGGCGGACTCCCTCACGGGAAATCAGCCCAGTTTTTTCACATTGGAAATATGGATCGGACCGTCCTGATCGAGGATCCCTCCGTCGGGATTCTGCTCGGAGCGGCGGGTCGCCTTCTTGATCTTGCGGGCACCTTCGACGACCACCTGTTGCTTGGCGGCGTTGACGAGAAGGACCTTGCCTTGCTTGCCCTTGTGGTTGCCGGCGATGATTTGGACCTCATCACCCTTTTTGACGTGAGTCTTCATGGAAATCGATGCGTTGGGGTTCAGAGGACCTCGGGAGCCAGCGAAACGATCTTCATGAACTGCTTTTCACGAAGCTCGCGGGCCACAGGGCCGAAGATGCGGGTGCCTTTGGGATTGTTGTCCTTGTCGATGACGACGATGGCGTTGTTGTCGAAGCGCAGCACCGAACCATCGGAGCGGCGGATCGGCGAAGCGGTGCGCACGACCACGGCTTTGATGACGGAACCCTTTTTGACCGAAGCGGTCGGGATCGAGTCACGGACGTGGGCGGTGATGATGTCGCCGACATTGGCAACGCGTGAGCGGGTGCCGAGCACACCGATCATCTTGGCGGAGCGGGCACCGGTGTTGTCGGCGACCTGGACGAGAGATTCCATCTGGATCATGGCGGTAGTGGGTAAAAGCTGAAAATCTGAAACGCTGAAAATCTGAAATGCTGAGAAACGAAGAAGTGCCGTGCCGGAAGATTTCAGCGTTTCAGCATTTCCGCTTTTATTCGATCAGTGGCTGAGGACCTCGGCGAGCGCCCAGCGCTTCGACTTGGACACGGGGCGTGTCTCGACGATGCGGACCTTGTCGCCGATCTTGGCGGCTCCTTCCTCGTCGTGGACGTAGTACTTCTTGGAGCGCTTGACGATTTTCTTGAACTGTGGGTGCGGAACGCGGGCGACGTGTTCGACGACGATGGTCTTGTCCATCTTGTCGGACACGACCACGCCGACGCGGGTCTTGCGGAGGTGCGGACGGGAGTCCTGTTGGGTCTCGCTCATGGCTGGGAAATCGTGAGATTAAGGAAGTTCAGCCCTCCTTGCGGGCGTTGAGGTAGGTCATGGCCCGGGCGATGTCCCGGCGGACAGTGCGGATGCGCGCGGTGTTCTCAAGCTGGCCGGTCGTCTGCTGCATTTTCAGCGCGAAGGCCTCTTCCTTGAGGTCACGGATTTTCGCGTCCAGCTCCTTGGCGGTGAGTTCGGCGAAAGGATGTTTCTTGGTCGTAGCCATGATCGGTCAGGAGTGGGGATTGCGGACAACGAAGCGGGTCGGCACGCCGAGCTTGTAGGAGGCAAGGCGCATGGCCTCGCGGGCCTGGGATTCCGGCACGCCGGCGACCTCGAAAAGCATGTTGCCGGGGCGGACCACGGCGACCCAGGCTTCCACGGCACCCTTACCTTTACCCATCCGGGTTTCCGGCGGGCGGGAGGTGATCGACTTGTGCGGGAAGATGCGGATCCAGACTTTCCCCTTACGTTTGAGGAAACGGTTGATCGCGATACGGCAGGCTTCGATCTGGCGGTTGGTCATCCAGCCGCGGCCGAGGCATTGAAGGCCGAAATCACCGAAGGCGACGGTGGTGCCGCGCTGCGCGTTGCCGGCGCGGCTGCCACGGTGGCTCTTACGGAACTTCGTGCGTTTGGGCATCAAAGGCATGACGGGGTCCTCCTAAAGTTGGTTTTGAGTTAAAGAATCGGGCTCAGCCTTGTGGGGCCGGAGCGTTGTTGCGGGGGCGGCGGGGTCCGCGCTCACGGCGATCACCACCAGGCGAAGGCGCGCGTTCGGCTTCTTCCTTCTTGTTGACCCAGCACTTGACGCCGATGACGCCGTAAACGGTGCGGGCTTCGGCAAAGCCGTAGTCGAGAGGCACGCGCAGCGTCTGGAGCGGCACCTTGCCCTCGCGATACCATTCGGCACGGGCGATGTCGGCACCGCCGAGGCGGCCGGCGCAGCGGATACGGATACCATCGGCACCGAAGTCCATGGTGGTCTGCACGGCGCGCTTCATGGCACGGCGGAAGGAAATCCGGCGTTCGAGCTGCACGGCCACCTGCTCGGCGACGAGCTGGGCATCAAGTTCCGGCTTGCGGATCTCGACGATGTCGATCTTGACGTTGTTGTTGTTGCAGATCTTGGCGAGATCGTTGGTCATGCGCTCGATCTCCGATCCCTTGCGGCCGATGATGAGGCCGGGGCGGGAGGTGTGGAGGGTGACGCGGACACTGGCCCAAGCGCGCTCGATGACGACCTTGGAAAGAGCGGCGAACTGAAGGCGTTCCTTCAGATAGCGGCGGATCCTGAGGTCCTCGTGGAGCTTCTCGGTGTAATCCTTGCCGGAGGCATACCATTTCGAGCGCCAGTCCTTGCTGACGGCGAGACGGAATCCGATGGGGTTGACTTTTTGGCCCATAGTAAAAAGTGACGTTGCGGGGTTACGGGATCAGGCTTCGGCCTTGGCGGACACGTGGACCCGCTTCTTCTTCGAGGTTTCCTCGGGAGCTTCCGCGAGGGTGATATAGATGTGGCTGGTGCGCTTGAGGATGGCACCGGCGGAACCGCGAGCGCGGGGTTGGAAACGCTTGAGCACGGGCCCCGCACCGATCACCGCTTCCTTGACGATCAGGTCGTCGGCGTTGAGCGCGAAGTTGTTCTCCGCGTCGGCAACGGCGGTCTTGAGGGTCTTGTTGATCAGGAACGCCGCCTTCTTGGGAGTGAAGGCGAGGATATCGAGGGCGGCGGAAACAGGAAGACCCTGGATTTCGCGCGCCACGTCACGGGCCTTCTTCGGCGAGAGGCGGACGAATTTGCTGGTGCTCTTGACTTCCATCGGAGTTGAAGGTGAAGGATTGACTGGGCCTGGGCGGTTATTCGGTTTCGAGAAGGGCAAGATCGCCGACGCGCACGGGACCCTGGCCGGGATCGAGCGTTTCGACGAAGGCACCGGCCACTGACGATCGGACGTCGGCAATGATGGCGGTGCCGTAGGGCTGGTCGCCCCGGTAGAGGCGGTATGTGGAGCCGATTCGTGTCTGCTGCCGCTCGCCGATATTGAAGACGAGAAGGCCGCTTTCGGAATCGATGCTCATGACGTTGGCCCGGGTTGCGGTGCCGGACGCCTGAGCGGCGGGGGCGGGCTTGTGGCGCAGTCCGAGGACGACGTCAAGCTCTCTCATGGCGGATTCGACACGAAGCCGGGCATCCGGATCGGATGCCACCGCCTGGCGGAGGTATTCGGTGACGGCACCGGCGAGCTGGCTGGCCGTGCTCTGGATCTTCGCCTCGCGCTCTTCGAGCAGAACGCGGTCGGAAACGGCGTCGACCATGCGCTGGCCGTCGCCTTCCAACAGGCTGCCGCCGAGGGCGGCCAGCCGGGTGCGGATCTCCGCCAGCTGCTCGGACGCTTCCTTCTCCGCGCGGTTGGCGGCGGCAAGGGCGTCCTTGAGCGATTGGTTCTCCGTCTGGAGCGTGGCGATCACGCCCTGAAGCTGTTCGGCATCCGCCCCCTGCCCCACGGCGACGCCCGACTGCATGCCGAGAACGGCAGCAGCAATGACGATGGCACGTGGAGAATTCATGGAGACGGAGTCGCGAGCTTCAGGCCGGATTACTTCTTACCAATGCCACCGTGGGCACGGAAGATGCGGGTCGGGGCGAATTCGCCGAGCTTGTGGCCGACCATGTTCTCGGTGACGTAAACGGGGACGAAGGTCTTGCCGTTGTGGACCGCGAAATTGAGGCCGACGAAGTCGGGCGTGATCATCGACTTGCGGCTCCAGGTCTTGATCGGCTTCTTGTCGTTGGTTTCGACAGCCTTGTCGATCTTGGCCAGGAGCTTCTGGTCAACGAACGGGCCTTTCTTTAGGGAACGGGGCATGATTTCTGAGAGTAGGAGTTAGGCTCAGCGCTTCTTGTTCTTGCGGCGCTCGACGATGAATGTGCTGGTCGGCTTCTTCGGGTCGCGGGTCTTCTGGCCCTTCGCATGGCCCCAGGGGCTGAGAAGGTGCTGGCGGCCACCGCCGGACTTCGACTTGCCCTCACCACCACCGTTCGGGTGATCGACAGGGTTCATGCACATGCCGCGGACGGTCGGGCGGGTGCCCTGCCAGCGGGTGCGGCCTGCCTTGCCGGAGATCTCGTTCATGTGGTCGCGGTTGCCGACCTGGCCGATGGTGCAGTAGCACCGGGCGTTGAAGCGGCGGATTTCTCCGGACGGCATCTTGACCAGCGCCCACTCGCCTTCACGGTTGGAAAGCACGGCTTGCTGACCGGCGGCGCGGGCCACCTTGCCACCGGAGCCGGGAACCAGCTCGATGTTGTGGATCGCGGTGCCGAGCGGGACCTTGGAAAGCGGCAGGGCGTTGCCGGGTTTCGGCGCGGCGTTCTCACCGGACATCACCTTGCTGCCGACTTCCAGACCGGCCGGCGAGAGGATGTAGCTCTTCTGGCCGTCTTCATACTGGATGAGGGCGATGCGGCAGGTGCGGTTCGGATCGTACTCGATGCCGAGGACTTCGGCGGCGACGTCATGTTTGCGGCGCTTGAAGTCCACCATGCGGTAGTGGCGCTTGTGGCCACCGCCGATGTGGCGGGTCGTGATCCGTCCGGTGTTGTTACGGCCGCCGCTCTTCTTGAGCGGGCTGAGAAGAGACTTCTCCGGTGACTTCTTCGTGATTTCGTCGAAGCCGGGAAGCACCTTGTAGCGCTGGGGCGGCGTGAGGGGTTTGAACTCCTTGAGAGGCATGGCTCGTTAGGGTGTTGCGCTTGGAAGCAGGTGAAAGATTCGGGTTAAACGAGGTCGAGGTTTTCGCCCTCCTTGAGACGGACGATGGCCTTCTTCCAGTGGGCGGTGCGGCCGGCGTCGGCGCGGCGCTGACGCTTGAGCTTGCCCACTTGGTTGAGAGTGCGAACGGCTTCGACTTTCTTGCCAAGGATCTGTTCGACGGCTTTGGCGATCTCGATCTTGTTGGCGCGGCGATCCACCTCGAGGACGACCTCGTTGTTCAGCTCGTTGAGCATGGTGGCCTTCTCCGAGACACGGACGTTCTTGATGACTTGATAAAGGTCTTTCATGGCGCGTTGTAGCGGATGGGCTTCAGGCGGTGCGGTTGGCGAGAGTTTCAAGCGCATCCTCGACGAGGAGCACGGTGTTGGCGTGGAGGAGTTCCTCGACGTTGACGCTGTCGGCGGTGACCAGCTGGGCCCAGCCGATGTTGCGGGCGGCCAGGTAGGTGCTGTCATCGAAGCTCTTGGCCACGATGAGCACCTTCTTGGCTTCGGCCTCGGCCGAGACGGCGGAAACGAAGGACTTCGTCTTGCCGTCGGCGACGGAGAAGGACGAGAGGACCTTGAGGTTGCCGTCGGAGATCAGGTCGGCGAGCACACGGCGCAGCGCGAGGCGGCGGGTGTTTTTGGTGACCTTCTTCGAGTAGTCGCGCGGACGCGGACCGAAGACGACACCCCCACCGACGAAGATCGGTGCGCGCTTGTCGCCGTGGCGGGCGTTACCGGTGCCCTTCTGGCGGTAGATCTTCTTGTTGTTGCCGCGGACTTCGCCACGGGTCTTGGTGTTCGCGGAACCGGTGCGGCGGTTGGCCCGGTAGGCGGTCACGAGGTCGTGGACGGCCTGGGAACCCTTGCCTTGCTCGGCCAGCGTGATCTTGGCGGCCTTGGCGTCGTCAGCAGTGAAAACTTTGGCGGACATGGTCATTCAGGAGTGGTTGCGCCGGATCGGAACTCAGGCGGTTTTCTTCTTGGCGGGGCGGACGGTGACGTAGCCACCGTTGTGGCCGGGGACGTTACCGGAAACGAGGATCACGTTGTCCTCCGGGCGCACGGCCACGATCTTGAGGTTCTGCGTGGTGCGGCGGTCGGTGCCCATGTGACCGGGCATCTTCTGGTTCTTCCAGACGCGACCGGGAGTGGAACCGGCGGCGATCGCGCCCGTCCGGCGGTGCATCATGGAACCGTGGGTCTGCTTGAGGCCACCGAATCCGTGACGGCGAACCGCGCCTTGGAAGCCACGGCCCTTGGTGGTGCCGATGACATCCACCCACTGACCGGCTTCGAAAAGTTCGGCACCGGGGTGCTCGGTCGGGACTTCCGCGCCTTCGGCGAAACGGAATTCCTGAACCTTGTATTTGGGATTGGCACCGTTGGCCTTGAAGTGTCCGAGCGCGGGCTTGCCGACGCGGAATTCCTTCTTATCGCCGTAGCCGACCTGCACCGCGCTGTAGCCATCCTTTTCGACGGTCTTGGTTTGCACGATCTGGTTGCCGCCGACTTCGATGACGGTGACGGGAATCATCGACTGGGTGTCCTCGTCAAACAGACGAGTCATGCCGAGTTTCTTTCCGAGTAGTCCGAGAGACATTGCTTTTAGAAAATTGGAGGTTGAGTGAATGGAGCTGGCTCAGGGCAACTCAGATACGGATGGCGATATCGACGCCGGCGGGCAGGTTGAGCTTCTTGAGCTCGTCCACCGTGCGGGCGGTCGGGTCCACGATGTCGAGCACGCGCTTGTGGGTGCGGACTTCGAACTGTTCGGCGGACTTCTTGTTCACGTGCACGGAGCGGTTCACCGAGAACTTCTCGATGCGGGTCGGAAGCGGAATCGGTCCCGCCACCTTGGCGCCGGTGCGCTTGGCGGTCTCAACGATCTCCAGAGCGGAGCGATCGATGGCGCGGTGATCGAAGGCCCGGAGGCGGATGCGGATCTTTTGATTTTCCATGGTGTCGGAACGGTGGCGGTTGATTCTTTGAGGATGGCTTGGATCAGCGGTCGTTGATGATCTCGTCGACGATGTTCTGGGGGACCTGCTCGAAGTGCGAGGGGGTCATGGAGTAGGAGGCGCGGCCGGACGAAAGCGTGCGGACGGCGGTCGAGTAGCCGAACATCTCCTTGAGGGGGACGGCGGCGTGGATGATGGCGAGATTGCCCTTCGATTCCATCTGGCCGATCTGGCCGCGGCGGCGGGAAAGGTCTCCCATCACGTCGCCCTGGTAATCGTCCGGGGTGGACACTTCGACGCCCATGATGGGCTCGAGGAGGATCGGCGAGGCTTTCTTGAAGCCATCGCGCATGGCGAAGATGGCCGCCATGGTGAAAGCGTTTTCGTTCGAATCGACTTCGTGGAACGAACCGCCGAGGACATCGACGTGGACATCGACCACGGGATAGCCGGCGACGATGCCGTTGCTCATCGACTGCTCGACGCCTTTGAAGACGGCGTTGTGGAAATCCTTGGGAATCTCACCACCAACGATCTTGTTCTCGATGGTCAGCCCCTTGCCCTTGTCGTTGGGCTTCATGTGGAGCCGGACGTGGCCGTATTGACCGCGACCACCCGATTGCTTGACCAGCTTGCCTTCGCCATCGGCTCCGGCGGTGATGGTCTCGCGGTAAGCGATCTGCGGGGCACCGGTGTTGGCCTCGACCTTGAACTCGCGGCGGAGGCGATCGACGATGATCTCCAAGTGCAGCTCGCCCATTCCGGAAATGATGGTCTGGCCGGTGTCCTCGTCGGTTTTGACCATGAAGGTCGGGTCTTCCTCGGAGAGACGGACGAGTGCGTTGGCGAGCTTTTCCTGATCGGCCTTGGTCTTCGGCTCGACCGCCATGGAAATGACCGGCTCAGGGAAGCTCGGGGGCTCAAGAACGACGTCGTAGCCCGGAGTGGCGAGGGTGTCGCCGGTCTGGACGTTCTTGAGCCCGACCATCGCGGCGATGTCGCCGGCGTGGCAGACGTCGATGTCCTGGTGGGTGTCCGACTGGATCTGGATCAGGCGGCCGACGCGTTCCGACTTGCGGGTGCGCGGGTTGTAGATCGTGTCGCCCTTGCGGACCACGCCGGAATAGACGCGGAAGAAAACGAGCTTTCCGACGAATTTGTCGGCCCAGAGTTTGAAGGCGAGGGCGCAGAACTTGCCGCTGTCGGAGGTCGGGACGGTGATCTTCTCGCTCTCGTCATCGGGGTTCATGCCGACGGCGGAGGGGATGTCCAGAGGACTGGGAAGGTAGTCGAGAACGGCGTCGAGCAGATATTGAACGCCCTTGTTCTTGAAAGCGGAGCCGCCGGCGACGGGGATCAGCTGGTTGGAGATCGTCGCGCGGCGGAGGGCCTGCTTGACGTCGTCGCGGGTGATTTCCTCTTCGAGGAGGAATTTTTCACCGAGCGCATCGTCGTGGTCGGCGAGGGTGGAGACCAGCTCTTCGTAGGCCTCGGTCGCGAGCGCCGCTTGGTCGGCGTCGAGCTCGGCGACCTCGTAGGTCGAGCCGAGCAACTCGCTGTCGGAATAAAGAACGGCCTTACGGTTGATGACGTCGATCTGGCCGCGGAGGTGATCTTCGGCGCCGATCGGGATCAGGACGCGGACCGGCTTGGCGTTGAGCTTGGTGCGGATCTCCTCGACGACGTTGTCGAAGTTCGCACCGACGCGGTCCATCTTGTTGACGAAGACGATGCGCGGGACCTTGTATTTGCTGGCTTGGCGCCAGACGGTCTCGGTCTGCGGCTGGACGCCCGCCACGCCGCAGAAGACGACGATGGCTCCGTCCAGAACGCGCAACGAGCGCTCGACTTCGGCGGTGAAATCGACGTGCCCGGGGGTATCGATGATGTTCACCCGGTGCTTCACGCCGTCGAAGAGCTTGAAGACACCTTCCTCTTCGTGCTGCCACCAGTCGGCGGTGACGGCGGCGGAAGTGATGGTGATCCCCCGCTCGCGCTCCTGCTCCATCCAGTCGGTGGTCGCGGCGCCGTCGTGAACCTCGCCGATCTTGTGGATCATCCCCGTGTAGAAGAGGATCCGCTCGGTCAGCGTGGTCTTTCCGGCGTCGATGTGCGCCGCAATCCCGATGTTCCGAGTCCGCTCAAGCGGAAACGGGCGATCAGGAGTCTGGACGGCGGAGCTCATCGGGGTGGATTGCGAAACAGATGCGCGGGAAACGATTCAGCGAAGCGGATTACCAGCGGAAGTGGGCGAAGGCGCGGTTGGCCTGGGCCATCTTGTGGACGTCGTCGCGCTTGCGGACCGAGCTGCCTTGGTTGTTGGCGGCGTCCTTGATCTCGTTGGCCAGGGCGACGTGCATCGGAGTGCCCTTGCGGTTGCGGGCGTAACCCACGATCCAGCGGAGGGCGAGCGACTCGGAACGGTCGGCGGCGACTTCGAGCGGCACCTGATAGGTGGCACCACCGACGCGGCGGCTCTTGACCTCGACACGTGGCTTGGCGTTCTCGATGGCGCGGGTGACGACTTCGAGCGGATCGACGGTGTCGACACCTTCGTTGGCCTTGTCGATGGCGGCGTAAACGATGCGCTCGGCGAGCGAACGCTTGCCGTCACGCATCACCTTGCAGATGAGGTGGCCGACGAGGGGGCTGTCGTAGCGGGAATCGCGACGATCGGGCTTGGTAAAGACTCGCTTGCGGCGGGACATGATGAAATCAGGTTGGTCGTTTCAGGAAATTACTTCTTGTCGGCCTTCGGGCGCTTGGCACCGTACTTCGAGCGGCCTTGACGACGCTTGTCCACCCCGAGGGTGTCGAGAGCGCCACGAACGATGTGGTAACGGACACCCGGAAGGTCCTTCACCCGGCCACCACGCACGAGCACGATGGAGTGCTCCTGGAGGTTGTGGCCTTCACCACCGATGTAGGCGATGACTTCGTAGCCATTGGTAAGGCGCACCTTGGCGACTTTCCGGAGAGCCGAGTTCGGCTTCTTGGGCGTCCGGGTCATGACCTGAAGGCAGACGCCACGGCGCTGCGGGCAGTTCGCCATGGCCGGCGATTTCGATTTCTCGACCGGCACGTGACGGCCCTTGCGGACAAGCTGATTGATGGTCGGCATTGGATTCCTGCGGGGTTTCGATGTTTGCGTTTGGAGCGCACCGACCACCGGCGAGATTTCCCTCGCAGGAGCCTTTTTTCCGGTGCTGCACCCGATAGTAGTTAGGAGATTGTCGTGGCGTCCTGCGGTGCAGGGCGCGGATGTGGGGGCGGCGAGACTACCCGGGAAGACCGACCTGACAAGCCCTATTTCGACAATTTTCTCAACTTTTCCCAACCCCTGTTCCGCGGGTGTCGAGACAGGCTCTGACGCCCCAACCGCGAGGTTTTTGCGCGCATCCGGGACCTCAGAAGGATTGCGTGACGGCAGCCTTCGTGGATACTCCCGGCCATTCCAACCTCACATTCATGAAATACCTCCGCCCCCTCGTCTTCCCGGCCCTCGCCCTGGCCGGCATCCTGCTCAGCTCGTGCGCCACGGTCAGGACCGGCACGCCGGGAACCTCGTTCTCGTTCGACCCCAAGGTCACCCAGCCGACCAGCATTTCCGCCGTCAAGGTCCACCTCAGCACCGGAGCCCAGCGAATCTATGTGGTGGAGAACGGCAAAGTGCTTCTGGCTTCGCCCTGCTGCGTCGGCACCACCGCCACCCCCACCCCGAAAGGCACCTTCCCGATCCGGAACAAGGTCAAGTACCGCCGTCGCGCCAGCCAACCGGGCGCGGGCTACCCAATGACCTACTGGCTGGAGTTCTACAGCCCTTCCTACGGCATGCACTGGGGTTTCGTGAAACCCTACCCGGCCACCCATGGCTGCGTCCGCATGCCCCTGAACACGGCCCGCAAGATGTTCGACATGGTCCGGGTCGGCACTCCGATCCACATCGCCAGCAGCCAACCTTGGGATGCCACCATCGGCAAAACCCTCCCGATGCTGGATGACGGCCCTCTGCCGAACCCGCCCACCTCCTACCTCAACGGTCCGCAGGTCTTCCGGGATCACGATCAGGGAAAAATGTGGAACTTCTGAGATCGGCTACAGCCCGAGAAAACCTCTCAACGAAAGGCGCTGCATCCTTGCAGCGCCTTTTTTCATAAGGGGTCCCCGCCGTACAAAAAAAGGCACCGCTCATGGCGGTGCCTCTTCTGCTTTAAACCTTCCTTCTCGGGAGGCCACCTCACGCCGGCAGGGGCGTCAGCTGGCTCAAGGCGGCCAGCAGCTCGCGAGCCTCGCGGCGCCAGTTGTCGAGAGCCTTGCCGGACATCTCGGCCCGCTCGGAGACGGCCTTCTCCAGCTCGTGGTAGGCCATGGAAAGCCGCTCCTGCAGTTCGTGCACGGTGGCGAGGGCCTTTTCACACACGGACGCGCCGGATTCGTTCAGGTGGGCAAGCCGCTCGTCGGCCTGGCGTCGGGCTTCGGCAATCTCGGCGAGGGCGATTTTTTCCTCGGGCACCGTGCGGAGATCGGAGACCAGCCCCAGCTTCGCCAGCAGCCAGATCGCCCACTTCGTCGGATCGAAGTTCCACGGCTTCACGCCGTTGCGATAGTCGTGCTGGAAGGCGTGGTGGAAATTGTGGTAGCCCTCCCCGAAGGTGAAGAGCGCCATGATCGCGCTGTCGCGGGCGCTGTTGTTCGAGGAATACGGCTGGCGGCCGATGGTGTGGCAGAGACTGTTGATGAAGAACGTGCACTGCTGGACGACGAACACCCGCAGCGCGCCAGCGATGAGGAAACCACCCAGAGCACCGGTGGCACCGCCATGGAGGTAACCGAGGGCGGCGGGAAGCGCCAGACCCACGAGGAGCGCGATCAGCTTGTCAAACCGGTGCTGCCACATGACCAAGCGGTCCTTGCGAAGGTCCGCCACGTTGTCAAGCGGAGGCTCGGGCAAGACCTTGAACAGAATCCAGCCAATGTGCGCCCAGAAGAAGCCGTTCTGGATATTATAAGGATCGTCGTCGTGATCGACGTGCTTGTGATGCCGGCGGTGATCCGAGGCCCAGTTCAGCGCCGAGTTTTCGAACGCGCAGGCACCGAATACCAGCGTGAAGAACCGCACCGGCCACTTTGCCTTGAAGGAAAGGTGCGAGAATAGCCGGTGGTAGCCGAGGGTGATGCTCATCCCCGTCGCGAGGGAGTAGAAAACGAACATCCCGATCTGGAACCCGTTGATCCCGTTCTTCCAGATGAAATACGGGGCCGCGATGACCGCGACGAGGGTGACGAGGAGGAGGAAAGCCGTGTTGAGCCAGTCAACCCGCTTGTAAGGAATGCGAAGCGCCATGGTTTGAATAATATGAAATCAGCCCGGGACTGAGAACGCCCGGTGCGCCGGAAACCTACAGCTAAAAAGCCCTCTGACCAGCTTCAACTTTTCGATTCGACCGATTGCCGAGCCGCTCTCCTCACGCAAATTCCAGCATCGAAGAAATGCTGGCGGACAGGGAGGGATTCGAACCCTCGGTACTCTTTCGAGCACACACGCTTTCCAGGCGAGCCCATTCGACCACTCTGGCACCTGCCCTGCGGAAGGGCGCGCACCCTAATGAGGCGCTTCTACCTTGGCAAGCGAATCTCTCAACTTTGATTCCTTCCGCCGCGCAGGACGTCGCACCGCGCCATTCTGCCCGCCACCCCCCGCGACAGGATGTCACTTTGGCACCGCCGGCGAGGCCACCGAAAAGCGCATGACACAGACGTAGCCTACTGGTTTCAAACGTCTTGCCCTTCCTCGGCACCGCCGTGGCACAGGACTTGCGAAAAGGCGCGCCAGCAAAGCCGCGCCCACGACCGGGCACTTTCATTCCATCCCAACAGCAGATCTCATGTCCAAAATTCTCGGTATCGACCTCGGCACCACCAACTCCTGCATGGCCGTCATGGAAGGCGGGGAGCCGGTGGTCCTCGAAAACTCGGAAGGCGCCCGCACCACCCCTTCGGTGGTCGCATTCACCAAGTCGGGCGAACGTCTCGTCGGCCAAGCCGCCAAGCGCCAGGCCGTCACCAACCCGAAGAACACGATTTTCTCCGCCAAGCGCCTCATCGGCCGCAAGTTCTCGGAACTCTCCGAGGCCGACAAAAAGATGCCTTACAAGATCGTGGCTGCCAGCAACGGCGACGCCCACATCGAGGTGGAAGTCGGCGGCGAAACCAAGACCTACTCGCCCCAGGAGATCGCCGCCATGGTGCTCGGAAAGCTCAAGGCCGATGCCGAAGCCAAGCTGGGCGAAACCATCACCGCCGCGGTCATCACCGTGCCGGCCTACTTCAACGACTCCCAGCGGAACGCCACCAAGGCCGCGGGCGAAATCGCCGGCCTCGAGGTGAAGCGCATCATCAACGAGCCCACCGCCGCCGCTCTCGCCTACGGCCTCGACAAGAAGTCCGATGAAAAGATCGCCGTCTACGACCTCGGCGGTGGCACCTTCGATATCTCGGTGCTCGAAATCGGTGACGGCGTTTTCGAAGTGCTCGCCACCGATGGAGACACCCAGCTCGGCGGCGACGACTGGGACAATGCGCTGATCCATTGGATCGTCGATGAATTCAAGAAAGACCAGGGCATCGATCTTTCCGGCCAGCCCGACGCGCTCCAGCGGATCAAGGAAGAGGCGGAAAAGGCCAAGATCGCCCTTTCCTCCAGCCAGTCCTACGACCTCAACCTGCCCTTCATCACCGCCGACCAGACCGGCCCCAAACACATCCAGCTCAGCCTTTCCCGCTCCAAGCTGGAACAGCTCACCGACGGCCTGTTCGAGCGCACCAAGAAGCCGG
This sequence comes from uncultured Haloferula sp., assembly GCA_965652295.1. GTDB lineage: Bacteria > Verrucomicrobiota > Verrucomicrobiia > Verrucomicrobiales > Akkermansiaceae > Haloferula. The sequence continues at coordinate 100,641 of CBFGTS010000014.1, forward strand.
TTCAGGACTGCCTCAAGGAAGCCGGCGTCAACACCTCCAACATCGACGAGTTGGTCCTCGTCGGCGGCATGACCCGCATGCCCAAGGTAATCGAGACCGCCAAAGCCCTCGCCGGCAAGGAACCGCACCGCGGCGTGAATCCGGACGAAGTCGTCGCCATCGGTGCCTCGATCCAGGGTGGCGTGCTCCAAGGCGACGTGAAGGACGTGCTCCTCCTCGACGTCACCCCGCTCACGCTTTCCATCGAAACGGAAGGCTCCCGCGCGACGCCGATGATCGAGCGCAACACCACCATTCCCGCCAAGAAGTCGCAGATCTTCTCCACCGCCTCCGACAACCAGCCGGCCGTGGACATCCGCATCTGCCAGGGTGAGCGCCCGATGTTCGCCGACAACAAACTGCTCGGGAACTTCAAGCTCGACGGCATCGCCCCCGCCCGCCGCGGCGAGCCGCAGATCGAGGTCACCTTCGACATCGACGCCAACGGCATCCTCCACGTCTCCGCCAAGGACAAGCAGTCCGGCAAGGAACAGAAGATCTCCATCCAGGGATCGTCCGGCCTTTCCGACGCGGAAATCGAACAAGCCCGCAAGGACGCCGAAGCTCATGCCGAGGAGGACCGCAAGCGCGTCGAAGCCGTCGATACCAAGAACAAGGCCGAGCACCTCGTCTTCCAGGTCGAGAAGCAACTCGCCGAACTTCCCGCCGAAGCGCCGGAAGAACTCAAGAGCGGCATCCAAGCCAAGGTCGATGCCGTGAAGGAAGCACTCAAGGGCAACGACATCGATGCCATCAAGACCGCCACCAGCACGCTCGAAGCAGCCGTGACCGAACTCTACAACGCCGCCCAGCAGGCCCAGGCCGCAGCCGGTGCCGGCGCTGCACAGCCCGACGTCGCCCCCGGCGGAAACGAAGGCTCCTCCGACGAACCCAAGCCCGCCAAGGGCAAGGTCGTGGACGCCGAAGTCGTGGACAACGACTGATCCCCTTTCCGCCCCGCGCCATGCGCGGGGCGGCTTTCAACCAACAACCAAACAACAGAAACCAACAACATGGCTAGCATCCAACCCCTCGGTCAACGCGTGCTCGTGAAGCGCCTTGCGGCTGAAGAAGTTTCCGCCGGCGGCATCGTGCTCCCCGACACCGCAAAGGAAAAACCGCAGGAAGCCGAAGTTGTCGCACTCGGCACCGGCGGCAAGGACGACAACGGCAAAGACATCGCCTTCTCCGTAAAGGCTGGTGACAAGGTCCTCATCTCCAAATACGGCGGCACCGACGTGAAAATCGACGGTGAGGAATACCTCATCCTCTCCGAGTCCGACATCCTCGGCATCGTCTCCTGATCCCAATCCATCATCATCAATCTCAAATCGTAAATTCGTATGGCCAAACAACTCCAATTCGATGAAGACGCCCGTCACGCCCTCCTGCGCGGCGTGGAAAAGCTCGCTGCCGCCGTCAAGGCCACGCTCGGCCCCTCGGGTCGCAACGTGATCCTCGACAAGAAGTTCGGTTCCCCGACCATCACCAAGGACGGTGTCTCGGTCGCCAAGGAAATCGAACTCGAAGACCCCTACGAGAACATGGGCGCACAGCTCATCCGCGAAGTCTCGAGCAAGACCTCGGACATCGCCGGTGACGGAACCACGACGGCCACCGTACTTGCCGAGGCCATCTACAAGGAAGGTCTCCGCAACGTGACCGCCGGTGCCAACCCGATCAGCCTCCAGCGCGGCATCATGAAGGCCACCGAGGCCATCGTCGCCAAGCTGCGCGAGATCTCCAAGGAAGTCTCCGACGCCAAGGAAATCGCCCAGGTCGCCACTGTCTCCGCCAACTGGGACACCGAGATCGGCAACATCATCGCCGAAGCCATGGACAAGGTCGGCAAGGACGGCACCATCACGGTGGAAGAAGCCAAGGGCATCGAGACCAACCTCGACGTCGTCGAAGGCATGCAGTTCGACAAGGGCTACCTTTCGCCCTACTTCGTGACCGATGCCGAATCGATGGAAGCCAACCTGGAGAACGCCTACATCCTCATCAACGAGAAGAAGATCTCCAACCTCAAGGACATGCTTCCGCTTCTGGAAAAGGTGGCTAAGACCGGCCGCCCGCTCCTGATCATCGCCGAGGACGTCGAAGGCGAAGCCCTCGCGACCCTCGTCGTCAACAAGCTCCGCGGCATCCTCAATATCGCCGCCGTCAAAGCTCCCGGTTTCGGCGACCGCCGCAAGGCCATGCTCGAAGACATCGCCATCCTCACCGGTGGCAAGGTCATCACCGAGGACCTCGGCATCAAGCTCGACTCCGTCGGCCTCGATGACCTGGGCGAAGCCAAGCGCATCACCATTACCAAGGAAAGCACCGTCATCGTCGAAGGTGCCGGCACTTCCGAAGGCATCACCGGCCGCGTCAACCAGATCCGCCGTCAGATCGATGAAACCACCAGCGACTACGACCGCGAGAAGCTTCAGGAGCGCCTCGCCAAGCTCGCCGGCGGTGTGGCCGTCATCAACGTCGGTGCCGCCACCGAAACCGAGATGAAGGAGAAGAAGGCCCGCGTCGAAGACGCCCTTCACGCCACCCGCGCTGCGGTGGAAGAAGGCATCGTCGCCGGCGGTGGTACCGCCCTGATCCGCGCCCAAGCGCAGATCGGTGATCTCGGACTGACCGGTGACGAAGCCACCGGTGCCGGCATCGTCGCCCGCGCCGTTGAAGCGCCCCTCCGCCAGCTCGCCGCCAACGCGGGCCGCGAAGGTGCCCTGATCGTCGAGAAGGTGAAGAACAACCCCGAAGGTCACGGCTACAACGTCGCCAGCGACAGCTACGAGGACCTCATCGCCTCCGGTGTTGTCGATCCCACCAAGGTCACCCGCTCGGCCCTGCAGAACGCCGCTTCCATCTCCGGCCTCCTGCTCACCACCGAGTGCCTCATCACCGACCTTCCGGAGAAACACGCTCCGGCTGGCGGCGGTGGACACGACCACGGCATGGGCGGCATGGGCGGCATGATGTAAGTGCCATCCGTGGCGGCGGATTTCATCCGCCACGCCAACCGAATCCCGGCCGGGCAGCGCAAGCTGCCCGGCCTTTTTCGTGGATCACTCTCCTGCACGAACCCGCAGGAAAACCCGCTCCTCTCCCACCGGCAGCGGGAATTCCACCTCACTTCCGCCACCTTCCACCGCCGCGGAATGATCCCAGCTCGACAAATCATCGCACCATTCGACGACGTAGAGAATCCCCTCCGCGCCCGGAAATCGAAGCATGTCGCCCTCGACCCGCAGATCGAACGCAGAAGCCGGATCAAACGGATCGCTGCCAAACGCCAGCTCGTAGACATCCGGCTGACCATCGTTGTCGTCGTCCGCGTCGTCTTCGTCGGCAACGCCATCGAGATCCGCGTCGCCGACTGCCGTGATGGCGATATCGTCCACCGCCAAGCCTTGGAAACCCCGGCCTGATGCATCCATCACCTGACCATGGTTCAATGAACCGGGGCTGTGGGGAATGCCGTCCGTTTTCTCCCACGTGAAATCCGCCGCCTCCGCACCCGAGCCCGTCATTCCGATGGCCGACGTTCTTGCCAATTCATGGCCGGACTGACTCACTCCGACGCTCGCGGACACCATTCCCTCCGCCGGCCCGTCGGTCGCGACAAAGGTGCCTTCGTAGGAAATGAACTGCTCCACCGTTCCTCCCGCCGTCAGCGCCAAGCCATCAGGGGAGCCATTTTGAATCCCCGAGATCGCCTTCCAGAAAAGGGAATAGCCATCGGAAGTCGTCTCTCCCTGAGTGAATTCCGACAGCGGGTGACTTCCGTAAACCCCGCCATCCGCTCCATTATAAAGCCAGAGCGTCAGGTCGGAAACATCGCCGCCTCTTCCCGGCCCCACCACCACTTCGACGAACTCATCCACGTCCGCGCCTTCGTTGTCATAGTGAAACTCGTTGATCCACACCTCCGACGAAGCCGGGATGGCCTCCCCGTCGACGGTGAAACGAAAGCGCACCTTCAATGAATCGTCGGGCGGAAGGTTGAAGCCCGTCACGCGGGTCGAGTAGCGAGTGGAATCGCCTCCTGCGACCGGTCCCGAGGGCAGGTCTCTCCTCGCATCATGGGTCAACGCCGGAAGCGGAACCGCCGCACCTTCGACCACCAGCTCCACCTCCATCCCAGCGGCCGCCCCGTTGAAGGCTGACCTCCATTGCTCGGCATCATAGGCCACGTCCAACATCGTCAGCGGCAGCCCGGTTGCATTCGTCACCGTCGCCTCGAAAGCAACGGCTTCGCCATACACTCCCAGGCTCCCGTCGCCCGCCGCCCCATAGGAGCGCCCGCCCGCGAGCGGCAACGCACCGGCATCCATGCCCCGCCACGCGGAGACGCCGCCGGTGCCCGGAGTCACCAGCCAAGGTGCCGCTTCATGATCACCGCCGAAGCCTTCAAACGCCTCGATCACCGGCTCATCCACTCCGGTGAGCTGGTAAGCTCCGTCCCGATCCACCACCGTCACCAGGGTCGTCGCCGGATCGAAGCCCCCCGCCACCGCCGTGAAAGTGAAATCCCGCGCCGGACCCGAGACAAAATCCCGAGGCACGGTGAACGTCGTGCTTCCCGAGGAACCACCGACCGGAATGGTGAGTTCCGTCTCCTCGAACACCGCACCCCCCTCGTCCGCCGATAGCTCGACGATCACCTCCGACGCCAGCACCTGCGGCAGGGTGACCGTCAACAGCACGTCCTCATCCCCCTCCACCATGGAGGTCTTCGATGCCGCCAGCCCCAAGCTGCCCAGGTCCGGATCGAGCTCGAAATCCGCGAACACCGCATAGTGATCGGATGCCTGCGCACTCGCCCCGGCCGCAGGCAGCGGCCCCGGCTTCGCCAGACCACCGCCCATGCTCACGTCGGTGGAGGAAACATACACCTCCGAGGCATGCGGACGGGACGCCAGCGCCGGAGAAACGAAGACCAGGTCGAGCGTCTGGCCGAACTCATACGTCCCGTCGTCGCCACCCAATTGCCGTGGGTCCAGGAGCGAGGGCGTCACGCTCCCGAAATAGCTGAGCATCTGCGGCGAATAAACCACCGGCAGCGAAACGTCGTCGCCCAGATCATACGTTCCCGGCAGTCCCGACGGCAGCGCGCTGAACGTGGTCGTGGAGGACGAGGGATTGAAATCGCCCAGCACGATGAAGTTGTCCGTTTCGGTGAAACCGGAGGCGTCCAGATAGGCCGCCAGCCGCCGCATCTCGATCGCCCGCCGGAAGCGATCCGCGGTGGCCGTGCCGGACTTCAGATGGGAGGAAATGATCAACGGATCCGCAGTCGTTCCCGGTACATCCACCACCACTGCCGGGCAATGGCGGGCGATCTCCTTCGCTCCCACCGGCGAGGTGATCGATTCGGTCATCAGAAAGGGAAACCGCGACAGGATGACCACCCGCAGGCTGGTGTCGAAGTTCCCCGTGTTCGATCCAGCGTGGAGATACGGCAGACCGAGGGTCCCGGCAAGTTGCTGCACCTCGCCATCGAGATCCGAGGTGTGCACCTCCTGCAACGCCACCACATCGGCATCGATCCGCGCGAGGATCGCCGCCACACTGTCGTGATCCACCGTCCCCGGATCGCCCAACGCATAGTCCGGCCAGCCGTCCTGGTTGCGGTGTGTTTCGATGTTGAAAGTGACCACCCGCAAGCTCGTGGCCGAAGCCACGAGCACTCCCAGCATCAGGCCAACCACCACCCCGCGCATGCGCGACGCCTACACGCCCCCGGCTCCCGGGTCCATGCGCGTTTCGGAGCCCGTGGTCGTTCCCCTGCCCGAGGAACTCAGACGATCTTCGGGAAATCGAACTCCTTGCGATACTCCGGCTTGGCCAGCTCGGCGATCCCGCCGCCGCCGCCGACCCGCTTCGCGGCATCGAGCGTGGCCGTTTCTCCCAGAACATAAGGCGTTTTCTCCGTATCGATCGACCAGAACCCGAGCTGCCGCTCCTGACGCTGGATCACTTCGCCGATTGGTTGCGGAACCGCGTCCACCAGTGCCGTCCGCGCCATCGGCGAACCCGCCCGATACGACAAATTCGCCAGGTGGAAGACCTCCGCGGAGTGCACCGCTCCAGCGAGCTTGCCGCGCAGCGACGAGGCATTCCGGGACTTCACCGCATCGAGGAAATTCCGGGCATGGCCTCCGCCGGCATCGCCGGGGAATTTGGCGATCTTCGTCTTCCCATCGTCTCCCACCACAAAGCCACCACCGCGCCCCCCCCGGAACTCACCTCCCTCACAGCTGATCACCACACCCACCCGCAGGCCCTTGTAAGCGGGCGAAGCATTGACGTCCGGCTTGATCGTCATGTCGTTCACCTCGAAGATGACCGGCACACCCGCGAGCTTGTACCACGCGGTGTGGAGATTCGGCGTGTTGCCGGCGTCGTTCCAGCCGAAGCGGTTCCCGATGCACTTGATCCCGCCCGTGAACTCCGGGTCGCCGAGGATCCAGGAAATCAGATCGAACTCATGAGGTGCCTGGTTGCCGATGTCACCGTTGCCCGTGTTGAAGTCCCAATGCCAATCGTAGTGCAGCCTCGGCCGAAGAATCGGACGGTCCTGACATGGACCGAGCCACAAATTGTAGTCCAACGAGGGTGGTGGTTCGAGCGGCTGGTCGAGCTTCCCAATGCTTTCGCGGTTCCGGTAGCAAAGCCCGCGGATTTCCTGAATCTTGCCGAACTCCCCGTCCCGGATGCGCTGAAAGGCCTCGATCAGACCCGTATCGGAGCGGTTCTGCGTGCCGGCTTGGATGATCCTGCCGTACTTCTTTTCCGCCTCAAGAAGCAGCCTCCCCTGATCGATGGAAAACGTCACCGGCTTTTCCACATACACATCCTTCCCCGCTTGGCAGGCATGGATCGTCTGGAGCGCGTGCCAGTAATTCGGCGCGGCGATGATCACCGCGTCGATATCGTCGCGCTCCAGCAGCTTCCGGTAGTCCGTGAATTTCGCCGCACCTTTCGCCTTCGAGGCAAGACGGTCGAGGTGCCGCTGGTCCGGGTCGGCAAAGGCGACGATCTCGACGTCCTTCTCACCGGAGAATTGGCTGAAAAGCGCATCGCCCCGCCCACCACAGCCGATCAGCCCGATCCGGATCCGCTCGTTGGCCCCGACAGCACCCAAAGACGGCAGGCTGAACGAGGCAAGCGCGGCGGCACCCGCTCCCTGGAGGAAACGGCGGCGGTCGAAGCGGATCGACGGAGAGGTGGTTTTCATGCACCCCCTCCTACGCGGCCGGGAGAGGCGTTTTTGTCATCGGGATGAGTCCTGCACAAAAGGACACCCGGCAGAGACCGCCGGCGGGGCAAATGCCGCGACGGCGTGCCAAGCCGGATGCGAGCCCTACCCCTCATCGTCAGGAAAAAAACGTTCCCAAACCAGATCGCCTTCGATCAAGGCATTGCCATCCTTGCTCAAGACCATCTCGGTGCCGGCTGTCTCGTCCCAGTGGATGATCACTACATCCCGATCGATCACCTCATACCTCCAGTGAGCCATCCGCCCCTCCGGCCGGAAGGTGCGGATGTCTTTCGGATTGTTGGTGTTGATCCATGAGGTCCCTACAATCTGGGAACGCAGATCCGTGATCTCGCCGAATGCTCCGACCAAAACCCGCTCCTTTTCCTGCTCGATTCGTTCCGCCAGATTCTCATCCGAAGAGCTCTGGAAAGCGAGATCGCCCAAGGCCTTGAAGTAGGTTTCATCCAGCTTCGCCTGCTTCTCCGCATATTCTCCTTTGATCTTGTTCACGTCCTTCACGAAGCGGCCACGAGCCCTCTCCACGCTTGAGGGTAATCCGTCCGGAGCATTCTGCAGATACACCCCCTTTTCGATGACCTCGATCTCCCGCTTGAGGACCTCGACTTCAGCGATTTCGCCTCTCCGCATCGCCTTCCGGTCCGCGTCTTCCAGCTTCTTGAGATACACCAGGGCCAGAGCCCGGATCTCGGCGGCTTTATCGCCCTCCTGCTGCCGGGTGGTCTCCCGATGAACCTTCGCGAGCTTCTCCAGCTCCGGATTCGCCATCACGCCCTCGGCACCAGCAAGGACCGTCGCAACGATCAAAGACATACATTTCACCATCACACCGCTTCTCATGAGGAAGAATGAGTTACCGCATCCAAGCAATAATCTCTCCTGAGAAAAGGATTAAAGGGCATGTTTTACGATGAAGGGGCGGGCCGCTCCCCTGTAAGCCGGATTCTGTCAACCCACCGGCCCTTGCCGGCGGCGGACGATCATTTCTCTCACCGCCGAAGCGGCGGCCCCGATTGCTCGGAGCGGCGACTAATACCCGGGGATCAAGCGGGCGGGCAGCCCTTCCCCTGTTCTGTCTTGCACCGCGTGGGGTTTGCCGTGCCACCGTCGTTACCTCCGGCGCGGTGGGCCCTTACCCCACCTTTTCACCCTTACCTGTGCCCTCGCGGGCCATCGGCGGTATGTTCTCTGCTGCACTTTCCGTCCGGCCGCCTTGACGCGACCGTCCCCCTTTTTCAAGAGGCACGCTGCCCTGTGGTGTCCGGACTTTCCTCTGCCGGCTTCCGAAGAAGCCAACAGCGATCGCCCGGGGAGCGGCACGCGCAGCTTCGTCCCTCAGACCCCGAGTTCCAAGCCCCAAGTTTTGCTCTCCGTTCACGCGTGTTGCCTCATTGAAACGGACACCGAAATGGAATCAGGGACCGTGCGGCAAGGAAACGACACCGGAGAACACACCGAAAGGATGCGCGCGAGGACTGACCGTCGTCGCGACGGCGGCAACGGAGCGCCGATTATGAAATCGGCACCGCCTCACCTTCCAGGCCCGAAGAACAGCCTGGCTGCTGGGGCACCAACCGCGCGAAGGAAACATGAGTGGGCCCAGCGTGCTCGATCGAGCCGGGCAGTTTGCTTTCCCGTTCGCCAGGCACATCGACCAGCCCCTTCCCTGCCTCTCGATCTGCCTTCGAAATCTTCCAGGCCTCTTAGCCTGCTAGCCTCCAGCCGTTCGGGACTCAATCGCATATCTGAGATATGAGAATTCGGACCAAGACCGGCGTCGGACCAAGACCGGCGTCGGACCAAGACCGGCGTCGGACCAAGACCGGCGTCGG
>CBFGTS010000015.1:0-105085 GCA_965652295.1 uncultured Haloferula sp.
CGCCTGTGGGACTCGGGGAGCGGCAAATGCCTCCTCACCTTCGAGGGGCACAAGGCTTGGGTCGCCTCGGCCGCCTATGCTCCCGACGGCCGGATCATCGTCTCCGCTTCCCACGACGGCACCGTGCGCCTGTGGGACACGGGGAGCGGCAAATGCCTCCTCACCTTCGAGGGACACAAGGGTGGAGTCACCTCGGCCGCCTATGCTCCCGACAGGCGGAGCATCGTCTCCGCAGGCTACGATCGCACCGTGCGCCTGTGGGACTCGGGGAGCGGCAAATGCCTCCTCACCTTCGAGGGGCACAAGGCTTGGGTCGCCTCGGCCGCCTATGCTCCCGACGGCCGGACCATCGTCTCCGCAGGCCACGACCGCACCGTGCGCCTGTGGGACTCGGGGAGCGGCAAATGCCTCCTCACCTTCGAGGGCCACGAGGGTGGGGTCGCCTCGGCCGCCTATGCTCCCGACGGCCGGATCATCGTCTCCGCAGGCGACGACGGCACCGTGCGCCTGTGGGACTCGGGGAGCGGCAAATGCCTCCTCACCTTCGAGGGGCACAAGGCTTGGGTCGCCTCGGCCGCCTATGCTCCCGACGGCCGGATCATCGTCTCCGCTTCCCACGACGGCACCGTGCGCCTGTGGGACACGGGGAGCGGCAAATGCCTCCTCACCTTCGAGGGCCACGAGGGCTGGGTCACGTCGGCCGCCTTTTCTCCCGACGGGCGGACCATCGTCTCTGCAGGCTACGACGGCACCGTACGCCTGTGGGATACCGAATCAGGCGAGGAGCGGTTTGCCATGGTCGGCCATAAGCTCGATTCATCAGCCTGTGTCGTCTTTCGAGAGAGGCGCATCGTCTGGGCTGAAAGGAACGCGTGGCGGCACCTCGTTTGGATGCTTCCGCCCAACGATGGTGAAACCTATCCCACTCCGGTCCCCGGCGACTACTTCCAAGAATTCCCCATCGGCTTGGATTCCTAACCCTTCACCCCCATGGGCCCTGACCTTGTTTCGAAACGTTGGATCGTTCTGAAGGGAATCCTCTTCGCCCTCCTTGCCACGCTCTCAGGGATTCAGATCGTCTTCGCCGAGCTGCTGAGCTGGCAAAGGGCGGCGGTCCTGTTCATCTGCCTTTGGGCGGCTTGTCGGTTCTACTATTTTCTCTTCCACGTTCTCCACGCCTACGTGGACCCGAGCCTGCCGAGCGCGGGGGTGATCGATTTGCTGAAGCGTCTGGCCGTGCGACGGAAGTCGTGAGGGTTGGAAGAAGGATAGGGCCGCGGATTTCGCAGATGGTTTCTTGAATCGATTTTAAATAGGAATCCCGGAAACGAGGTCTCTTGGTAGAAGCAAATCCTAGGGAGATCAGGGTCAGCCCTGACGGCGCAAGGCAATGCGGATGCTGGCATCGGATCTTCTTCCGCTCGTTCGATTCGTTTTCGTCAGAGTGCCTCCGGGACGAGGCGAGACCGATGTGACAATCGGCGCTCCATTTGAAGGTGAGGCAGCCCTTCAGGCTGCTTTGGTGTTTTGTTAGGGTGCCGACCCAGCACGTTGCCCTGGGCTATGGTGAGGCCGGGCTTTCAGCCCGCTCTACTTTTCCGGCACCCGCGATTCACCACACCATCTCCGATTCCCGATTTCGTATTGGCAACGTCCTCCAACGTCCTCCAACGCCCTCCGCCGCCCTCCGCCGCCCTCCGCCGCCCTCCGCCGCCCTCCGCCGCCCTCGATCTACCATCCACCATCCAAGATCCGTGACCCGCCACCACCGGCTCAAATCCTTGCCAGCACCTCCCCGAACACGCTGAGGGTGTCATCGAGATCCGCCTCGGTGTGGGCAAGGGAGAGGAAGCCGGTTTCGTAGGGGCTGGGGGCGAGGTAGATGCCTTTGTCGAGGCAGCCCCAGAAGAACTTCCGGAAGAACTCGAGGTCCTGCTTCATGACGTCGGAGACGTTGATGATGTCGCGGTCGGTGAAGAACAGGCAGAACATGGAGCCGACGCGGTTGAGGCGGTGGGGCACGCCTTTTTCGGCCAGCAGGGTGCGGAGGCCAGATTCGAAATGAGCACCGAGTTGCTCGAGGCGCGGAAAGCCGGATGGCTTTGCGAGTTCCTTGAGCTGGGCGAGACCGGCGGCCATGGCGAGGGGGTTGCCGCTGAGGGTGCCGGCTTGATAAACGGGGCCGACGGGGGCGAGCAGGTCCATGACGTCGGCGCGGCCGCCGAAGGCTCCGACGGGCAGGCCGCCGCCGATGACTTTGCCGAAACAACTGAGGTCGGGGGTGATGCCTTCGAGGCCCTGGACCCCGGCCTTGCCGAGACGGAAACCGGTCATGACTTCGTCGAAGATGAGCAGCGCGCCGTGCTTTTTGGTGATCGAGCAGAGGAGGTCGAGGTAGCCGGGCTTCGGGAAAACAAGGCCGGCGTTGGCGGGGTAGGACTCGACGATGATGGCGGCGATGAGTTCGCCCTTCTCCTCGAACAACGCGGTGAGCGCATCGGGGTCGTTGTAGGGAAGGACGAGGGTGTTCCGCGCGAAATCGGCGGGGACGCCGGCGGAGTCGGGCTCGCCATGAGTGAGCGCGCCGGAGCCGGCGGCGACGAGCAGCGAATCACTATGGCCGTGGTAGCAGCCGTCGAATTTCACGATCAGATCGCGCTTGGTGAAGCCGCGGGCGAGGCGAATGGCGGACATGGTCGCCTCGGTGCCGGAGTTGCACATGCGGACCTTTTCCACGGACGGGACCCACTGGGTGATGGTCCGGGCCATCTCGACCTCGAAGGGGTTCGGGATGCCGAAGGAAATGCCGTCCTTGGCGACTTCGTGGATGGTGTTGGTGATGACCGTGGGCGCGTGGCCGAGGATGTTCGGGCCCCAGGAGCCGATGTAGTCGATGTAGTGTTTGCCATCGACGTCCTCGATGCGGCTGCCCTTGGCGCGGCGGACGAAGAACGGCTCGCCGCCGACGTTGCGGAAGGCGCGGACGGGCGAATTGACCCCGCCGGGGATGAAGTTCTTGGCGGTGGCGAAGAGTTTCTGCGAAAGCGGGCCGACGGACATGCGAGCAGTCTGGATCGCGGCCGACGGATCGTCCAATGCCGGATTTGCTTCGTTTTCCCCTGACAGACGGGATCGGGTGACCACGTTTGCGGGCGTGATGAAACGTTTCCCGATCGCCCTGCTGGCGAGCCTTTTCCTGACGAGTCCGGTCGTATGGGCGGAGCACGGTGGCTTGGAGCCATTCGAAGCATTGACCGGCAAATGGTTCGAGGTCGCCCAGACGGCGGTGCCCGACGAATCGGTGCGGGTGGTGTTTTCTCCGGATGACTCGGTGGTGGTGCACGAACAAACGCTCGCAGAAGGAAAGCGGCTGGTGGTGCGGACGGCGGAAACGGGGGAAGTGGTGAGGGTGGTCGATCCCGGCGAGGACTGGACGGGCTTCCGGGTGGAGGACGGCGGCGAGCTGGTCCTGGAGACCGAGGAGGGCGAGAAGCGCTGGGACGATGGCCGCTGGGGAGATCCGCAGAAAGTGGAGCGTCCGCGGCGCGAGCGACCGGATCGCCGACAGCGTGGGCCGCGGGGTTCATGGACCTCGCCGGACGGAAGATTCGAGGTGCGGGTCAAAGACGGCGACCTGCTCCTGAACGAGCGGGATGGCGAAGAGCGAATGCTGGCGGCGGATGACGACCAGGGCGTCTACCGCGATCCGCCGGTGTGGGCAGCGGACGGCTCTCGCTTCGCGATCTGGAAAACCCGGGATGTGCCCGAGCGCCAGGTCCACTACATCGACTCCGCACCCGACGGGCAGCTCCAGCCGAAGCATTTCACGCGGGATTATCCGAAACCGGGCGACGAAATCGACACGCGGGCGGCGTGGGTGTTCTTCACCGACGACCGCGACCCGATCGAGCCGGATCTTTCCCTGATCGAGAACCCCTATGAGTGCCGCGCGCTGACCTGGCGGAAGGACTCGAAGCGGGTGACCTTCGAGTTCATCGAGCGCGGATTCGGCAAGCACCGGGTGATCGAAATCGACAGCGAGACGCGCCAGCAGCGGGTGCTGGTCAACGAGGAGAGCGACACCTTTGTGTTCGTCTACGGCAACTCCTACCGGCGGGACCTCGACGACGGCGAGGAGATCCTCTGGATGTCCGAGCGCGATGGCTGGAAGCACCTCTACCTGCTCGATGGTCGGGACGGCTCGGTGAAACGCCAGCTCACGAAAGGCGCGTGGATCGTCCGCGAGATGGTCGAGGTGGATGAGGAAAAACGCGAGGTCCTGCTCAAGATCGCGGGCCGTGAGGAGGGGCAGGATCCCTATTTCATCCACTTCGCGCGGGTTTCGGTCGATACCGGCGAAATGGTGCCGCTGACCTCGGCGAATGGCACCCATGACCGCTTCGAGCGGTCGCCCGGGGGCAACTACTACACCTGCCGTTGGTCGCGGGTGGATCACGCGCCGGTGACCGAGCTGCGGCGGTGGTCGGACGGCTCCTTGGTCGCCGTGCTGGCGGAGGCGGACGATTCCGCATTGCGGAAAACCGGCTGGCCTCTTGCGGAGCCTTTCATGGCGAAAGACCGCGAAGGAAAATTCGACATCTGGGGAATCATCGTCCGCCCACCGGACTTCGATCCGGGAAAGAAGTATCCGGTGGTCGAGGCGATCTATGCCGGGCCGCAGGACTCGTTCGTGCCGAAAGCCTGGCGGCCCTGGATCGCACCGATGCATGAGGTGGCGGTACACGGATTCATCGTGGTGAAGATCGATGGCCGCGGCACCGCCAATCGCAGCCGCGAGTTCCACCATTTCTGCTACAAGAACCTCAAGGACGCGGGCTTCCCCGACCGGATCGCCTGGATGAAAGCGGCGGCCGGGAAGGTGACGGCAATGGATCTGTCACGGGTCGGGATTTTCGGCGGCTCGGCCGGCGGCCAGAATGCGGTGGGCGCGCTGCTGTTCCATGGCGATTTCTACAAGGCGGCCGTGGCCGACTGTGGCTGCCACGACAACCGCATGGACAAGATGTGGTGGAATGAGCAGTGGATGGACTGGCCGGTCGGCCCGGAATACGAGGACCAGTCGAACGTCACCCACGCCAGGAACCTCCAAGGGGCGCTGCTGCTGACGGTGGGTGAGTTGGATACGAACGTCGATCCGGCATCGACCTACCAAGTCATCGACGCGTTGATCGAGGCCGACAAGGACTTCGAATTCCTGCCGATGACCGGGAAGAACCACGGCTCCGGCGAAACCCGCTACGCCCAACGGCGACGCGTCAATTTCTTCCAGCGCCACCTCGGCGGGCCGAGATAGCGTCCGTCAGAGGATGAAGAAGACGATGGCGAGAATCACGAAAATGATCAGCAGGATCTTCGCAATGCCCGCGAATTGAGAGGCGATGCCGCCAAAGCCGAAGATGGCGGCAATGAGCGCGAGAACGGCGAAGACGATGGCGAGGGTGGCGAGGTCCATGGTTTTAGTGGTCGGGTTGGGTCGATGAGATCGACGAGGGAGACTCTCGCAGAAGCAGTGCCATGGCGGATTTCCCGGCCTTAAAGCCACCTGCCGCGCTGGAGCCCCCCACGAACCGTGCCGAATGCACGCAAAGCCGAATCCCCACGTGCGATCTGCGGTTTCCTGAGACGGGCCTTGAATAGAAGGCGGGCGGAGGAGGTCCCATCCTTGGCTTCAAATTCGATTTCTACCGGCTATGTTCACCACCATGAGAATCCACCTCGCCGTTCTGCTGCTGGCGCTGCCGTGCCTGCATGCCGAGTCGAAGCGCTCGCTTCTCGATTCCGACCCGGAAGTCGTTTATCTGGAAGAGCACCTCGACCGGCCGCTGAAGCTCTGGATCGTCAAGGCCGCGCCCATTTTCAGCGACAAGACGGGCAAGCGTCGGCTGGGCTCCGTGCTGCCCGACCAGCAGGTGGAAATCCAGGCAATCACCGAGCGGGCCTACCGGGTGAGCGCGAAGACGGGCGGAAACAAGACGATCGGCTGGGTCGGCAGTGGCGCGTTCGCCTCGAAGAAAGATCCCGATTTCGAGAAACACCTCGCCCAGTTCTACGAGCGGCAGATGGAGGTGAGCCGGCTCATCGCCGAGAAGCGCGCGGCGATTGGGATGACCCTCGCCGAAGTCGCGAAGGCGCTGGGCGAGCCGACAAAAACCAAGGTGCGCCAGACCGCGGAGGGTCGCTCGGGCACATGGGAGTTCGTGGATTACGAAGAGGTGAAGCATTACACCTACAGCCGCGATCCTTACACGGGCCATGTTTTCCGCCGCCTCTCGCATGTCACGCGCGAGGAAAAAGGCCGTACCAACATCGAGTTCGAGAACGAGATCGTCACGGTCATCGAACAGAGCGAGAGCAAGGAGGGTAGCGGCCGGGTGAAGATCGTCGTGCCTCCGTTGGTATTCGGTTGGTGAGGGCCTGATCGCGGCTGCTTTCCCTGCCCCACTGCGGGACGATGAAGCGAAGGAAGGCATGGCTTGAGTGAAGCCCCCGGAGCCCCTCAGGATCGGCCGCATGCCGGAAAGCTTGCTGCGCGAAACATTCGGCCACGCGGGATTCCGCGGCGGCCAGCGGGAGGTGGTCGAGGGTCTGCTGGGCGGACGCTCGATGCTTGCCGTGTTCCCCACCGGCGGCGGCAAATCCCTCTGCTACCAGCTCCCGGCGCTGATGATCGAAGGTGTGACGCTGGTCATCTCCCCCCTCATCGCGCTGATGAAGGACCAGGTGGACGCCCTGCGCGCACGCGGGGTCGGCGCGGCGAGGCTCGATTCTTCGCTGAGCCAGGAGGAATACGCCGGGGTGATGGACGGGCTGCGGGATGGCTCGGTGAAGCTGCTCTACGTCGCTCCGGAACGGCTGGCGAACGAGGGTTTCCGCCAGCGGCTGGGGCGGATGAAAATCGGCATGGTGGCGATCGATGAGGCCCACTGTATTTCCGAGTGGGGCCACAATTTTCGCCCCGACTACCTGAAGCTCGCCAAGCTCTGCCGCGACCTCCGGGTGCCGCGCGTGCTGGGCCTGACGGCCACCGCCACGCCCTCGGTGGCGGCCGACATCCGGCGCGAGTTCGGGATCGCCGGGGACGATCACATCCAGCTCTCCTTCCACCGTGAAAACCTCGATCTCCGCATCACGCCGGTGACGGCGGGGGAGCGGAAGGCTCGGCTGTTGGAGAGGGTCCGGGCGACGGAAGGCGCGGCCATCGTTTACGTCACGCTCCAGCACACCGCCGAAGATGTGGCGACGTATCTCAAGCGCCACGGCGAGTCGGCCCAGGCCTACCACGCCGGCCTTCCGCCGGAGTTCCGGGTCGAGGCCCAGGAGAAATTCATGCGCGGCGAGGTGCGCATCATCGTCGCGACGATCGCTTTCGGCATGGGCATCGACAAGGCGGACATCCGCGCCGTCTTCCACTACAACCTGCCCAAGTCGATCGAGAACTACTCGCAGGAAACCGGCCGGGCCGGACGCGACGGGCGGCCCTCGGTGTGCGAGATGCTCGCCTGTGGCGACGACCTCGTGACCCTGGAGAACTTCACCTACGGCGACACGCCCACGCCCGAGGCGGTGCGCCATCTCGTCGATCACGTGCTGCGGCTCGGTACGGAGTTCGACGTCTCCGTGTACGAACTCTCAACCGTGAACGACATCCGTCCGCTGGTGGTCACCACGCTGCTGACCTATCTCGAACTGGAGGGCGTGATCGCGGCGACGAAGCCGTTTTACTCGACCTACTCGGTGAAGCTCCTGCGGGATTTCGAAAAGCTGCTCGCCGGCTACGATGCCCGTCGTAAATCATTCCTCAGGAAAATCTTCGCCGCCGCGAAGGAAGGTCGGAGCTGGTTGAACTTCGAGATCGACCGCGTGGCGATGGAAACCGGGGAGACCCGCGAGCGGATTGTGGCTGCGCTGACCTATCTTGAAGAGGCCGGGGATCTCGCGCTTCGCAAAACCGGCGTGCGCCAGGGCTATCGCCTGCTCCAGGGCGATGTCCGCGTGCGGGATGTCGCGAACCGCCTCGACGAGCGATTCCGCAAGCGCGAGCAGGCCGACCTTGACCGCCTCCGGGAAGTGGTCGCGCTGGCGGAGGCCGACGGCTGTCTCACCGCCTTCGTCACCGCTCATTTCGGTGAAACGATCCCGCCCTGCGGCCACTGCGACCGCTGCCGGGGAAAAGCGGCAGCCCCCCTGCCGCGCGCTGCCGCTCCGGAAGTCACGGCGGAGGATCTGGAGTTGATCCAATCGCTGCGTGAGGAGAACCACGCCGCGCTGAAATCCGCCCGCCAGCTCACCCGTTTCCTCTGCGGCATCAGCAGCCCGGCGGCACAGAGGGCGAAGCTGACCCGCCACGACGCCTTCGGTCTGCTGGAGCGCGTGGCCTTCGATGAGGTGCTGACGCTGGCGGAGGACTGGCGGTAGCGCGTTCAGGCGCTTCCGCGGACCAGCTCGGACCGTTCCCGGAATTTGAACGACAAGCTTTTCAGGCAGGCCCCGGGGGCGAAAGCCAGCGTCTGCAACACAAGATCGTAACCCCCGAGGCCCGGGGCGTGATTGGCGTGACCCAGCAGGCGTCCGATGACGACCTCCAACGCGCATGCGCTACCTGACCGATATCAGCGAAACTGCCGGAGACGGTGTGGATCAGAACCCGGTCACGAGCCGCATGAAGAGCTTCTCGGAACCCTTCGGCACGCGGACGGTGACGCGGTCGATGCCAGCACCGAAACCGTCGTTTTCCACCGCGATGGTGACCTGACCCACGCCGGCAACGGCCGTTTCCCACTCTCCGAGAAGAGTCGAGATCTCGACCTCCGGGGCGCTGGCGGCGGCGACATCCGCGCGGCGGAAAACGAAAACGGCGTGGGTGGCGTCCGTCTCGAAAACCGGCAGCAGCCCGGCCGGGTTGGTGCTCGCGCCCAGCGGGTTTCCGCCCAGGACGAATTCCAACGCGTTGGGCACGCCGTCGGCATCCGGATCGGCACCGGGCTCGCGGAAGCTGCCCGTCACACCCTCGGCATCGAGCCAGAAGGCATAGCCGGGATCGAGCGGATTGAGCGTGGCAGGCGTGCCCGGCTGGTGGGTGCCGGGCAGCAGGCCGGGATATTCCAGGTAGTCGCTGGAGATGATCCGGCGGGAGAAGTCCGGACCTTCCCATGCCGCGGAGAAGTAGTCGCCACCGATGCCTTCCTTGTTCAGCCCCTCGATGTAGCAGCGCTGACCGGCGGTGAGGGTGATGGTTGCCGATTTCTGGCTGGCGAAGTTCTCCCAGTTGGTCAGGCCGGTGGCGCCATCGGCCCAGGCGACGCGGGTTTTGTCGACCGGATTTCCCGTGGTGGAAAGCCAGAGCTCGCCGGCGTCGTCGGAGACGATCCAGAAGGTGTACTCGCCCGATTTCGGAGCGATGAGGTAGCCGCTGATGCGCTGGCCGTATCGATCGCCCCAATCCACCGGAGCCTCGAAGGCATCAAGCGACTCGACGCGATCCGGCTGGTCCGGGTAACGAGCGGAGTTGGTCAGGTCGGCGATGAAATTGCCTTCGATGCCGGTCCAGATTTCCCTGCGCAGGACGACCGGAGCCGGGAAGCTGCCGGGGTAGCTGAGGAAGCGTCCGTCGAGGATCGTGCGACCGAAGGACGGGCCTTCCCAAGCGACGGAGAGGTGGTCGCTCTGGAGATGCTCCTTGTGCAGCGCTTCCAGATAATAGGTGCGGCCGGCGACGAGCGTCAGCACGCCGGAGGCCTGGGAGGGATACTTGTCCCACTGGCGAAAAGCCGTCCACGCCGGCGTGCCGGCCAGCAGCATGCGGTCGGCGCGATCGGCGTCGGGAGAAAGCCAGAGTTCGCTGGTCTCATCCGAGGCGATCCAGAAGCGGTAGTTGCCGGTTTCCGGTGCGGTGAGCAGGGCGGCGACGCGTTGACCGTAGCTGTCCTTTTGATCGCGCGGCACCTCGAAGGCGGTCAGCACGCCGCGGCTTTCCGGCACGCCGGATTGGTAGGCGGAGTCGGCGGTCAGGTTGGCAATGGTCTGGCCGGCAATGCCACTCCAGGTTTCCCGACGCAGCGACGGCGTGCCCGGCAGCGAGTGAAGATGCTCGAGGTAGGCATTCGAAATGATCTGCCGCGTGATGCCTGGACCTTCCCAGGCGACGGCGACGTAATCCTGGCCGCCGCCTTCCTTGTGCATCACGTCAAAGTAGTAGCGCGACCCGGCCTCAAGCGCGATCGGCACGGATTTCTGGCTCGCCAGTTGATCCCACGATCGCTCGCCGGTGACGGAGTCCGCCCAGGAAACCCGCACGCGGTTGGCGGGATTCTCATCGCTGGAAAGCCAGAACGCGCTTTGGTCGTCCGACGCGATCCAAAAAGTGTAGCGGCCGGTTTCGGGAGCGACGAGGTAGCCGGAGATCCGCTGGCCGTAGTCCGCGCCGTCTTCCGTGGGGCCCTTGAGACCGGCTTGCGCCGGCAGCAGGGAGACCGATGTGGGGCTGGCGGGGAACGCGGCGTCCGATGTCAGGTCGCCGATGTTGTTGCCGGCCACGTTCGACCACCGCTCGCGGCGGAGCCGGGTGCGGTCGGCGGGCGCGTCGGGGACCTCGAGGTAACGGTTGGCGATGATCTCGCGGCTGAAGCCAGGACCTTCCCAGGCGATCGCCAGATGATCGCCGCCGATGCCATCGCGATGGCGCGCTTCAAGGTAATAGCGCTGGCCTGCCACCAGGCGGATGAACGCGGAGCGTTGGGACGAGTGGGCGGTCCAGGTTTCCGGTTCCACGTATCCGCTCTGGGAGGCGATCTGGATGATCCCGGCGGGATCGTCGCCGGTCGAAAGCAGGAGCCGGCTGTCGTCATCCGAGGCGATCCAGAAGCGGTAATTCCCGGTCGCGGGCGGGACGAGATAGCCGCTGAGTCGCTGGAGGTAGTTGTCGCGCACATCGTTCGGTGCCTTGGCCTCGATCACGGTGCCGGTGAAATCCGGAGTCGTGGACACAGGGAAGTTGTTCCAATCTCCACTATGCCACATTTCGCGGCGCATGCCGGGACGGTAAACTTCCGGGTATTCCAGATGGTCGCCTTCGATGACCCGCCGGCTGATGCCCGGCCCCTGCCAGGCAACGGCGAGGTGATCGCCGCCGATGCCTTCTTTCTGAAGCGCTTCGATGTAGTAGCGCTGGCCGGCGACCAGAGGAATCACGGCCGACTGTTGGTTGCCCTGCGCGGTCCAGTTTCTTGCGGAAACGGAGCCGTTCACCTGACAGAGCTTGCGCCGGTTGGCCGGGTTCATGTCGGTGGAGAGCCAGAGTTCGCCGCCATCGTCTGAGGCGATCCAGAAGGTGTAGTCGCCCGATGCGGGAGGGATCACGTAGCCGCTGAGTCGCTGCCCGTAGCGTTCGCCCCAGCCGCTCGGAGCTTCGAAGTCGGCGGTGTAGCCGACGACGTCCGGAAGAGCCGGATAAGTGAAGTAATCGGTGAGGTCCGATAGCGCCTGCCCGTCGGGAAGACCGGTCCAGACTTCGCGTTTCAAGGCGGGTGGCCGGATCTGCACGGTGACGGTGGCGGTTCCGGAAAGTGGAGTGGGAGCGTTGTCGGTGGCCGTCACCGTGAGCACACGGGTGCCGGCAGCCAGAGGGCCCGCCGTGGTCCGCAGCTCACCGGTCAGTTCATCAATGGAGAACGCCCCGTCGGCGTTGCCACCGGTGATCGCGAAGCGGACGGTGGTGCCGGGATTCGCCCAATCCTTCGCTTCCAGCGTGGCGATGGTGACGCCGGTATCGCGCGTGAAGATCGTCGCAGTCAGATCCGCAAGCTGCGGGGCACCGTGGTTGTAGAAGGTCTGGGTGACGTGCGGGCTGCCAAGCACGGTGCGGGAGAAGTTGGGCCCTTCCCACGCGACGGAAACATGGTCGCCGCCGATACCTTCCTTTTGCAGGACCTCGATGTAGTAGAAACGGCCGCCTTCCAGCGTGATGGAGCCGGAGCGCTGGGTCGGGAAGCGCTCCCACTCGCGGAAGCCGGTGGCTCCGGTGTGGTAGGCGATGCGCGTCTTGTTGGCGGGATTGGTGTCGGTGGAGAGCCAGATCTCTCCGTGATCGTCCGACGAAATCCAGAAGGTGTAGTTTCCGCTGTCCGGCGCTCTCAGGTATCCGCTCAGACGCTGCCCGTAGGAGTCAGCGATGCCCGTCGGGGCTTCAAAATGCGTCTCATAGCTGACCGCGGTGGGACTCCCGGGAAAGCTGGCGTGGGAGGTGAGGTCGCTGACAGCATTGCCGCCGATCCCCGACCAGAACTCACGCTTCACGGCGAGCGGCACGACTTCCATGGCGATCCGAGCGGTGGTCGAAAGGCCGCCGGAATCTTCCGCCGAGACATCGAGATAGTACATCGGGCGTGCCGCAAACGAGAGCGCGCCATTCACGCGAAGTTCGCCGGTCGTGGCATCGATCGCGATGGCGTTGCCGACATTTCCGCCCGTGATGGCGAACTGCGAGAGGGTTGAGCCTGGCTCGAAGTCGCCGGCCTCGAGCACCGCGATCGGAGTGCCGACGCCGCCATCCTCGCGCACCCGGTATGTCCGGCTGGCGATCCACGGGGCGCGGTTCGCCGGGGTCCCCGGAAACTCCAGCCGCTGCCGCGGGATGAGCTGGCGGGGGCGGGTGGGCGTCTGCCATACCACGCTGGCATGGTCGCCACCGGCGTTCTCACGGCTGAGGAACTCGATGTAGTAACGCTGTCCGGCGACCAAGGAGACCGCCGCGGAGGCCTGCGTTCCGAGCTGTGTCCAGTTGTCCGGCGCGGTGTTCGAGTGGTTGTAGGCGATGCGCGTCCTGTTCGCCGGGTTGTCATTGCTCGAAAGCCACAGTTCGCTGGCGTCGTCCGCCGTGGTCCAGAACCGGTGCTCGCCGGTTTCGTCGGGGATCAGGTAGCCGCTCAGCTTCTGCCCGTAGTTGTTCCCCGGATGAACCGCTTGGAAGGTGCCGGCGCGGCCGGAAAAGTCCGGCTGGTTCGGGTAATCCGCGTCTCCCGTAAGCCCGCCGATCCCGCTGCCGCCGAGTCCGGTCCACAGCTCGTATTTCAAACCGCGGACGCGATCGACCTCCACCGTCACGGTCGTTTGCGTGGGACTGCCGTTGCGGCGATAGCGGACGGCGAGGCTGAACGTGGTGCCGGGTGTGAGGGCGGCGGCATCCGCCACGCGGATCTCGCCGGTGGTTCCGTCGATGGAGAAGGCTGAATTGGTGTTTCCCGAAAGGATGGAAAAGGAGCTGCCGAGTCCGGGATCCACCTGGCCGACGAGGGCGGAATTCACCGAAGTGGGATCCACCCCGAAACGCCAGCCGGGCGTCGGGATGGTGCCGGTGATGCGATACTGCCCGATCGAGCCGTAGTCGTCGTAACCGTTCGAAGACCAAGTCCCATCCGCCACGCCATCGATGGTGACCGTGTAGATGCCGGCTCCCACGGTGGATGAAATCTGCGCGCCGAGGCTGTTGGTGGGGCTGGAGGTGACGATCAAGGCACCGGTCGGACTGTACAGCTTGGCCTCGATGTTCAGGTTAGGATCGGTCGGACCCCCGGTGAAGTTGAGGGTCACCGAACCGCCGGAGGTGGTGAACGAGTAGCGGTCGACATCGTGACGGTTGATGATGACGCCCTCCTGGTCGACGGCACCCTCCGGGCCGATGGCAAGGGGAATGGCCCCGTCGGAGTCTTCCGGTGAAAGGTCCTCCCGCTCCGGCACCGATGAGCCGATGTAGGCCATGTCGTCCTGTTGCTGGTTGGCGCCGACGTAGGCCCCGTCACTCCAATGCGTCACGGGCTTGCCGTAGGGCGCGCCCATGATCGGACCCCAGCTACCATGACCACCGTAGTAGCCTTGGTCGTTGATGCCGTCGTGGTGCAGCCCGAAGGTGTGTCCGACCTCATGGGAGATCACGATCGGGGCACCGCTGTTTTGATCGAAATTCCAGCAGACCGGGGATCCGGACTCGCGGAAGGTGTTGTTGAAGGCGACGCCCCCGGCACCGGCGAAGTTGTTCGAGGTGGTGATGCAGTGGATCCGCAGGCCTTGCGGCGCGCGCAGGTAGGCCTGCAAGTCGGTCGTGACGTTGACCTCGAAGGGCGCGAAATCCTCCGAGACCTCCCGCCAGATTTCTTCGACCCGGCTGGCGGTGAAACGGTAGGCCGGAGCGACGATCCGCTCGCCACCTTCCCACGAGTGGCCCTCGATCACCTCGCCATCGAAATCGAGGTAGATGGTCGCCCGCGCACGGGGCAGGCTGTGGAGGATGGGGATCGGCTCGGCCAGCACGCCGACGGATCGGCCCTCGTTATAAATCGGAATCTCCTGCAGGTCCGGCTGCTCGGTTTGGACGACCGGTTCCCAATTCGGGTCGGGCTCGCAGATCACCTCACCGATCGGCCGCCGCGCGACGGTGAGCCGCCCGTCATCCCCGCTGCCGTAAACATAGGCGATTCCTTCATCCCGCCGGAGGATGAAGCCACGATAACCCCACGGTTCGCGCGCGATCTGGAAAATATGTCCGGCTCCCTCAAGCCGCCCGCCTGCGATCGTGGCTCCGTTTTCGATGATCCGGACGTAGTTCAGTCGTCCCTCCACCATGGTGCCATCGGGCAGCGGGAGGGAAACGAGGGCACCTTTCTCCAGCTTTCCGATCTCGTCGAAGACGAGGGCCGCACGAGCCTCCACAAGCAATGGAGCGGACGCTGGGACCGCTCTGGCCGGACGAGGTGCGATGGCGGACGATATTCTCGTTTCTCCGGGCTTCTGTTGAAGCATCGAGAATCCGATCAGAAGAGCTCCGCCGCCCATCGCGGCGGCGAGAGAAAGATGTTTGGGTTTCATCAATGGGTTGACGACGCCCCAACGTCGCCAATGCCCCTGTTCTTATCAGCCGATCCTCACATCTGACTCAAAACCAGTGGAAAAACGCGGACCCGGAACCCGTGCAGTCCACAGGAAAGGTTCTCTTGGGTGGAAGCTCAGTCAGTGGCAGCAGCTCGGCAGCGTTTCGACTTCGCCCGCGGGAACCGGCTCCTGTTTCCACGCAGGCAGGGTGTCGTGCAAACGCCAAGCGAGGATGAGGGCGGTGGCGAAGGCGAGGCCCCGCTGGACGCGGGCGAGACGGATCGGCGTGAGGCGGAGCCGCAGGCGGTGGAACTGGTGCTGGGCGAGCCACAGCAGCGGCACCGTGCCAAGACCGAAGGCAAGGGCGGCCTCCGCGCCGCGGGCGGCGGAGCCGGAGGCCATCAAGGCGATGAACACCGCATACAGCGGCCCGCAGGGCAGGAAAGGCGTGAGCAATCCCATCGCCGCCGATCCGCCGATGGTGGAAAAACGTCCGGCCTTGAACCGGGCCCGCGCCACCAGACGGCTGAGGATCTTCGGGCGGGGAATCTTTTTATCCAACCCGGTGGCCAGCAGCAACAGGGCCGCCACCAGGGCCCACGGCAGCAGCACGGCGGGAGAGTCGAAGAACCAGTGCAGCGGCTCCTTTCCGATTGCCCCGCAGATCGCGCCGATCACGCCATAGGAAAACAGGCGGGTGCCGTGGTAGAGCGAAGCGGCGGTGAGGCGTTCGGCCTCGGTCTTGGCGAGCGTGCCGACCCCGCAGGCGATGGGCCCGCACATGCCCGCGCAGTGCAGCGAGGTGGCAAGGCCGACCGCAAGAGCGCCGAAGGTGGTGGTGGGGTCCATGGGCGGAGTTTCAGCGGATGCGGCTCAGGGTTCGGCGTTTGGCATCTCGATCTGCTGCGGGCGGTGTTTCACGGCGATCGTGATCAGCGCCGACCACGCGCCGATGAGCAGCAGGAAAGCGAGCACCACGAGGATCCAGGGATGTTTCTTGGGCATGGCGATGGGTGGATGGGATGGTGGAGCGCCGATTATGAAATCGGCATCGCCATCACCGGTGATGGTGGAGTCTAAGGGAAATGGTCTCGTCGGGAATGGGACGATAGGACGGGGAGTGTTTGGAAGAGCAGAAGGCCGATTTCATAATCGGCGCTCCGCTCTGCATGAACTGGAGGTGCGGCTATTTGATCGATTCCGGACTGGGCCCGAGGAACGTGACGGCTTGATCGATGGTGACATCACCGGGCTGGGTGGTGACACGGAGAGTGAGGGTGGCGCGCCCATCGTAGGAGTCGATCGGCCAAATGGCCACGAACTGACGGGTAAGTTCGCCTTGAGCCGGGATTTTCACGGTCTGATCGCCGCCGCTGAGGAGCAACCCCGCGGGAGGATCGACGAGACTCACGGTGAAGCTCGCCTCCTGGTTGCGCTTGTTGAGAAAACGCAGCTCGTAGAAATTCCGCACGCTGCTCGAATCGGCCTGGAACGGCTGGCCTGCCATGGCGACCTTTTTGAACGTGGCGGTGTAGGGCCGGGCTTTCCGCGACGCGGTGAAAACGAAGACGCTGAGGCCAAGCACGCCGAGGACGGTGTAGGCGATGATCCGCGGGCGGAGGATGCGGCGCTTCTGGCGGGTGAGACCCTGGAGCGAATCGTAGCGCACGAGACCGGTCGGGCGGCCGATTTTGCGCATGATGTCGTCACAGGCGTCGATGCACGCCGCGCAGCCGATGCATTCGAGCTGAAGGCCGTTGCGGATGTCGATTCCGGTCGGGCAAACGTTGACGCAGCGGCGGCAGTCGATGCAGTCGCCCTCGGCCTTGCCCTTGGCTCCGCGCGGTTCACCGCGGATTTCGTCGTAGCCGATGTTGACGGTATCGTCGTCCGTCATGGCGCTCTGCAAGCGGCCGTAGGGGCACATGATGACGCAGAACTGCTCGCGGAAATAGCCGAAGCAGAACCACAGCACCACGGTCAGGAAAGCGACGATGCCGAAGGCGGTGGCATGGGCCAGCGGGCCCTCGCCCATGTAGGAGTAGAGCCGCTCCAGCGAGACGAAGTAGGAGAGGAAAACGTGCGCGATGAGGGTGGAACAGAGGGCGTAGAGGGCGTGCTTGCTGACGCGTTTGACGACCTTGCCGGCCGTCCAGGGCGAGGCATCGAGTTTTTTCCGCGTCTGGGCGTCTCCCTCGATCCAGCGCTCGATCCGGCGGAAGATGTGGTCGAGGAAAACCGTGTAGGGGCAGGCCCAGCCGCACCAAAGACGACCAAGGAGCGCGGTCACGAAAAAGAGCAAGAAGCCCAGTCCGGTGATGCCGAAGAACATGACCCACAGGTCCTGCGGCACGAGGGTCAGGCCGAAGACGTGGAAGCGGCGGTTCTCGACGTCGAAAAACAGGGCCGGCTCGCCGTTGACCGGGATCCACGGCAGGGCGACGTAGACGATCAGCAGGAGGATGCCGAAGACCCGCCGCGCGGAGGTCCACTTCCCGCTGACGTCGGCGGGGTGGAGGAAATAGCGTGAGCCGTCCTCGTTGATCGTGGTGACCGAGTCGAGGTTGGGCTTCTTGGGCGCTTGGCTTGCCATGGCGGGTGGGAGGGAACCCTAGGCGGGGCCCCCCTCACCTGCTCCGCATGCGGTGCCGGGTGTGGTGCGTATTTTGCGGCGGAAAATGCGGAACTCGGGGCGGAGGCGGGACGGATCGCCACCGGCG
Source organism: uncultured Haloferula sp. (assembly GCA_965652295.1). Lineage (GTDB taxonomy): Bacteria > Verrucomicrobiota > Verrucomicrobiia > Verrucomicrobiales > Akkermansiaceae > Haloferula. The sequence goes on from CBFGTS010000015.1 coordinate 17,601, forward strand.
AGGCTTCGCGGGGAAAGAGAGAAAGTGAGAGAAGAAGGGAGGCGGCTTCCAAAGCCGCTCTCCCGAGACGGAACTCCGCTGGTCAGGCGTAGATCTTGTCGTAGTATTCGGCCGCCATCCGGTCGGAACCGAAGTAGGGCAGCACGTCATCCATGCTCTTCTTCGCCATCGCCCACCACTCGTTGGGGGCGTCGTAGTAGAGCGGCAGGATCCGCTCGCGCAGCGCGCTGTGGAGGCCTTCGAGGTCGTGGCGGTCGCGCTCCTCGGGCGGAAGCTCGGGGACCGCGGGCGGCACGATGAACGAGTTCACGCCGTCCTCGGCGAATTCACAGACCCATCCGTCGTAGGTCGAGAGGTTGATCGACGCGTTCATGGCGGCGGTCATGCCCGAGGTGCCGGAGGCTTCGCGGGTGACGATCGGATTGTTCAGCCAGATGTCGGAGCCCAGCTTGAGCGCGCGCGAAAGCTCAAGTTCGTAGCCGACGAGCACGGCCACGTTCGGCAGATCCGAGGTGAGCCGGATGAGGTGGTTGAAGGTCTCGATCGCACCGTAGTCGAAGGGGAAGGGTTTCCCCGCCCAGATGATCTGCACCGGGCGGTCCGAATCGTTGATCAAAGCCTGGAACATCTTCGCGTCGCGCGTGATCAGGTCAGCCCGCTTGTAGCCGGCGAAGCGGCGGGCCCAGACGATCGTCAGGATGTCGCGGTTGAAGAGCTTGCCGGTCTGGTCAGCCACGATGCGGAACAAGCTGTCCTTCAGCTCGTGCTTACGGTCTCGGAGGAAATCCAGGTCGTTGCTTTCCCGGGCGCGCTCCAGCCCCCGGTCCTTCCAGTAGCGGGCGTTCTGCGCGTTGGTGACGTGGGTGATCGGGCAGATGCCCTCGTGAGCCTCCCACAGGTGACGCGAGACTTCGCCGTGGAGCTTGGAAACGCCGTTGGCGATGTGGCTGAGGCGCAGCGCGGCGAGCGAATGGCTGAAGACATCGTCTCGCAGATCCACGGCCTTGCGCACCGTTTCCTCATCGAGGCCGCCGAAGAAGCTGGCGTGCATGAGGTGCTGGAAACTGTGCTTCTCGTTGCCCGCCTCCTCCGGCGTGTGGGTGGTGAAAACAAAGCGCTTCTTCACCTCCTCGACGTCGCCCTCGTGCTTCTCCAGCACCCGGAAAGCGGCGGAAAGCGCGTGGGCTTCATTGAGATGCCAGATCTCGGGATCCACCCCGAGTTCTTCCAACAGGCGCGCGCCGCCGGCTCCGAGCACCGTGTATTGCGCCACCCGGCGGCCGGGATCGTTGTCGTAAAGCCGCTGGGTGATCTGGCGGTCGTCGGGCTCGTTTTCCTCCAGGTCGGTGGTCAGGAAGAACATCGGCACCGTGCCGAAAACCTCCGAGGGCAGGAACTTCGCGCCGATCCAGACGGGTTTGCCGTAGATCGGGATCTGGAACCGGATCCCGGTATCCTGAAGGAACGCGTATTCCTTGCGGCGGAACTGGACCGCCATTTCGCGGCCTTCGCCGCGGGTCTGATTGTAGTAGCCGCAGGTCCAGACGATGCCGATCCCGCAAAAGTTCTGCTTCAGCGCGGCGGCCGAACGCATGTGCGAGCCAGCGAGGAAACCGAGGCCGCCGGAGTAGATCTTGAAGGACTGGTCGATCGCGAACTCGCAACAGAAGTAGACCGCGCTTTTCGAGTATTTCGGGTCGATCTCGTAGGGATGCGCGTAGGGCTCGGGGAGAAACGAAGTGGCCATGGGTGATGTCGGTTCTGAAAGTGGGTGAATCCGCCGGTTTGGACGGGTGGGTGGGGACGACGCTCCTTGCTCGGGGGGCGGGGACTACCGGTGGAGCATCGGGCCCGGGTTGTCGAGTCAGTCGGACGGCATGCACGCAGGGTGCCGTGCGCGGGAAAAAAACGTGCCCGCTCCGAGGTGCCATATCTTGAGTTTCCGAAAATATTTTCGCCCAGCTTCCCGAGCTTGCCAGAGCCTTGTGGTAGCAGCATCCACCTCCTCCGCTCCCGAGAGGACAGGCCTCCACGAAAATCAATATATAGTAGCACGCCGGGAAACTAGCCACAATATGTTTGATTCCAGTCAGAGAATATGCGGAGATCATCGGCGCTGTGTCTGACTCCCTTCGCTACGCCGCCCACACTGTCGGGACCTTGGAAGTGCCCGATGAAGTCGCCTTGGTTTATACCATTTCCGGCTGCCCGCTCCGCTGTGCTGGCTGCCATTCCGCAGATTTACGGAATGCGGACCGCGGCGAAGTGCTCGATGTCCCGAAGCTCTCCGACACGCTCCGCCGTTACCGCGGACTGGCGACCTGCGTGTGCTTCCTGGGCGGCGAGTGGCAGCCGGAGGCTCTGATCGCCTTGCTTCAGGAAGTCCGCCGCCACGGCCTCGCCACCTGCCTCTACACCGGACGCACGTCGGTGGAGGACCGGATCGCCGTCGAGCTCGACTACGTGAAGCTCGGCCCGTGGATCGCCACCTTGGGTGGGCTCGACAGCCCGACGACCAACCAGCGTTTCCTCGACCTCCGGAGTGGCTGCGATCTGACGCCCCGCTTCCGCCATTTCGAGGAAGCGCGGAACCGCCAAGCGCTCCTCAGCGCGGCCTGAGCGTCCCCGCCGCAACCCCTTTTCCACCCACCACACCTATGTCCATGCAACGCCAACTCGATTTCATCGACCGCTACATCGCCGCCCGCAACTCCGCCGACGGCAGCCTCGTCGATGCCAATGCCAACGTCTCCTCGAAGAACGCCGCTGTGCTTTCCGCCGAGATCCACAAGCAGGAGAACATCCGCATCCACCGCGCGCTCATGACCCGCAAGCTGGAGGCGCTGTTCGACCGCGAAACCGCGGAAACCTACCTGCGCCAGCTCGAAAGCCACGAGATCTACACCCACGACGAGACCGCGCCCTTCATGCCCTACTGCGCCAGCGTCAGCCTCTACCCGCTGTTGCGCGAGGGGCTCGTGCCGCTCGGCGGCGAAAGCAAGGCACCGAAGCATCTCGCCTCCTTCTGCGGCAGCTTCATCAACTACGTCTTCGCCGTTTCCGCCAACCTCGCCGGAGCCTGCGCCACGGTCGAGTTCCTCAACTGCTTCGACCACTTCGCCCGCAAGGACTACGGCGAGAATTACCTCGTCGATCATGAACGGGCGATCGCCAACCACCTCCAGCACGTCGTCTACGCGCTCAACCAGCCCGCCGCCGCACGCAGCTACCAGAGCGTGTTCTGGAACATCTCGATCTTCGACGAGCACTACTTCGAGGGCATGTTCGGTGACTTCGTTTTCCCCGACGGCGACCGCTCGTGCTGGGAAAGCGTGCAACGCCTCCAAGCCTACTTCATGCGCTGGTTCAACGGCGAGCGCGAGAAGACCCTGCTCACCTTCCCCGTCGTCACCGCCGCGCTGGTCCACGACCGGGAGGAGCCGCGGGACGCGTCGTTCGCCGACATGCTCGCCGATGAACTCTCGCGCGGAAACTCGTTCTTCATCTACTCCAGCGACAGCGTCGACTCGCTTTCCTCATGCTGCCGGTTGCGCAACGCGCTCGATGGCGACAACGATTTCTCCTTCTCGCTGGGTGCCGGCGGCGTGATGACCGGCTCGATGCAGGTCATGACGATCAACTTCAACCGCCTCGTCCAGGACGGCCGCGACCTGGCGGAGCAGGTGAAATTGCTCCACCGCTACCTCGTTGCCCGCCGCGAGATCGTTCTTGAGTTCGATCGCGCCGGCCTGCTGCCGATCTACACCGCGAACTGCATCACCACCGAAAAGCAGTACCTCACCATCGGCGTCAACGGCATGGTCGAGGCCGCGGAGTTCCTTGATCTGGACCCCTCGAACAACGAAGCCTACATCGAATGGGTTTCGGAAAACCTGAAGACCATCAACCTCCTCAACCGCCAGGCGTCCAAGGACTACGGCGCCCGCTTCAACACCGAGTTCGTCCCCGCGGAAAACCTCGGCGTCAAGTTCGCCCGCTGGGACCGCGAGGCCGGCTACCGCGTGCCGCGCGATTGCTACAATTCGTATTTCTATCCCGTCGAGCGCGAGGATGTGAACGTCCTCGACAAGCTCATCCTCCATGGCGAGCGGGTGACCCAGTACCTGGACGGTGGCTCGGCGCTCCACCTGAACCTGGAAAGCTACGCCACCAAGGAATCCTTCGCCAAGCTCATCCGCGCGGCGATCCGCACCGGCTGCAACTATTTCTGCACCAACGTCCGGGTCACCTGCTGCAACGACTGCGGCAAGATCGACAAGCTCACCCGCGACCACTGCCACCACTGCGGATCGAAGAACGTCGACCATGCCACGCGCATCATCGGCTACCTCAAGCGGGTCTCCAGCTGGTCCAGCGACCGCCAGCAGGAGCACGACCGGCGGGCGTACCACGTGAACGGTGCCTGAGCGGGTAATCTCCGCCCTTTCCCCCTCACAAAAAAAGCCGTCCCTCGGGGGACGGCCTTCGTTTTGAAAATTCGGCGTTCGGTTCAGAACGGGATCTCGTCGCCCTCGTCCTCGTAATCGTCGGGCGGGCCGGCCGAACCTCCTTGCGGCGGACCGCCGGAGGACGGGCCTTCCGCGGAGCGAGCCCCGCCACCACCGGAGCCGCCACGGGCGTCCGGCAGGAACTGGACGGTTTCGCCCACAACCTTGAGCTTGCTGCGCTTCTGTCCGCTTTGCTTGTCCTCCCAGGTGTCGAGCTGCAGGCGGCCTTCGATGAAGACGCCGCGCCCCTTGGTGAGATACTTCTGCGAGTTTTCCGCGGTATTGCCCCAGACGGTGACGTCGACGAAGGTCGTCTCGTCACTCCAATTCCCCGAGCCATCGGACACGCGGCGGTTCACGGCGATCGAAAGATCGGCAACCGCGGTGCCCTTCGGCGTGTAACGCAGCTCGGGATCGCGGGTCAGATTGCCCAGCAGAAGAACTTTGTTGAGATTGGCCATGGCGGTCTGGAGCTTGGGCGGACCGGAGCCCGCCCGTCAAGAAAACTGTTCCCGTGAACAGAACCGGACCTCAGCGTGCCTGGTAGTGCTGAAGCTGGACCTGCGGGTTGAGCTTCAGGCGCTTCTGGATCGCATCGATCGCGCTCGGAGCCGCGGAGAAGTGGTAGTTCACGTAATGACCGCTTTCGGCGTGCTTCTGCGGGTAGGCGAACTGGCGGCGGCCGATCGGCTTCACTTCCTCGAGCTTGGCGCCCTCGGCTTCGATTTCCTTGCCGATCGACTGGACGAGGTCCTCGACACTGCTGTCGATGCCCTTCGTGTTAAGAATGATCAGGCCTTCGTAGTTCCGGCTCATGGTCTTGTGTCTGGGATGGAGGAGAGGTGGTGTTGTAGCGGTTCGCGGCGACCGCGAACCCTTGGGAACGCGCAAGCTGAATGGCCGCCACCGCGCTTGCAAGCGTGTTTTCGAGCACGTCCCGCTCCTCTTCACGGAAGGTTCCGAGCACGTGCCCGGTCATGTTTCCCGGCTGCGCCGAGCCGATTCCGACCTTGAGCCGTGGAAACGCTTCGCCTCCCAGATGCTCGATGAGCGAACGGATCCCGTTATGCCCCCCGGCGCTGCCTTTCTCCCGCATCCGCAGCCGTCCGAGCGGCAACGCGGCGTCATCGTACACCACCAGCACCTGTTCCGGGCTCCATTTGTGAAACGACGCCACCTGCCGGACACAGCGGCCGCTCAGGTTCATGAAGGTCTGCGGCTTCAGCAGCAGCGAGCCATCCGGCAGCTTGGCCACGTGCGCCTGCCACTTCGGCTTCGATTCGAAGGTCGCCCCGGCCTCCGCCGCGAGCCGGTCGAGGATCATGAAGCCCACGTTGTGGCGGGTGTTCTCATACTGCCGGCCGGGATTGCCGAGGCCGACGATCAGGGGAAAGGACGTCACGGAGGAGATCTACGATGGAAGAGTTACGATTGCCGATTGCCGAATCGCGGCACCAAGGGCTGCCTTCCCCATCGAAAAGCTTCAATCCCCAATCCCCAATCCCCAATCCCCAATCCCCAATCGGAAATCGGAAATCGGAAATCAAAACGCCCGCCCTGCCACAGAGGGCGGGACGGGCGGGAAGAGAATCGGTTTCCCGGAAAAGATCAGGCGGTGGCGACTTCCGCTTCCGCTCCGGCTTCGGCACCTTCGCTGACCGCGGCGGCGGACTTGCCGACGTGGGCGATCACGACTTCCGGCGTGTAGGCCGGGGTGACGCCTTCGGGGAATTTCACGTCGCCGATGTGGAGCGATTCGCCCTCACCGAGGCCGGTCACGTCGAACTCGAGGAGTTCCGGCAGGTTGGTGGCGGCGCAATGGATGTCCAGGGTGTGCAGCATCTGCTCGAGCAGGCCGCCCGCCTTCACGCCGGCGGCTTCACCGATGAGGTGGACCGGCACGTGCGCGGTGATCTGGGTCTTCTCATTGACCGCCAGGAAGTCGGCGTGCAGCGGGTCGCCGCTCAACGGCTCGTGCTGGATGCTCTGGAGGAAGGCCAGACGGGAGCCTTCGCCGGCGATTTCGAGGTTGATGAGGAGGTTCTCCGATTCGCTTTCGCGGAGGAGTTCGCCAAAGGCCTTGGAATCGACCTTGAGGTTGATCGGATCGGTTCCCTTGCCGTAGATCACGGAGGGCAACCAGCCCTCGCGACGCATTTGCTTGAGGAGACCGGAGCCGGTGCGGGCACGCAGTTCGGCTTTGAGAGAGTGCTTCTTGGCCATGACAGAAATGAACGGTTGGTGGTGGATTTGCCACCGGTTTCCAACCGGCGGGGCGCGCGAGATAGCGGGCGCGGCAGGAAATGTCAAAATTTTGTTGCAGGTGGCGGCTGGGGCGGCTGGGCGTGGGACATTTGGGAGAGCGGTGTCTCCCAACTTCCATTCTTCATAATGACGCATGCCCGATGAATCCCTCGAAGGACAGTGCCTTTAAGGATTGGCGGGAGATCCCTTCTTCGCCCCGGCAGGGGCATCCGAAACCGCCCGCCATGCCCTCGACCCACCTCTCGCTCCATTTCCATATCGTTTTCTCAACGAAACACCGCGAAGCCCGCATCGCCGCTGAATGGCGCGACCGCCTCCACGCCTACCTCGGGGGCGTGACGCGGAATTCGGGAGCCATCCCGGAGATTGTCGGCGGCGTAGCCGATCACGTCCACCTTCTCCTCGGCCTGACCGCGACTGCGCGTCTCGCCGATGTGGTTCGCGACATCAAGGCGGTTTCCTCAAAGTGGGTGCATGAGGAGCCGGGGGATCGCGGCTTTGCGTGGCAGGAAGGCTATGGCGCGTTCACTGTCAGTCCGTCCCATCGCGAAACCGTCCGCAGTTACGTCGCCCACCAAGAGGAGCATCACCGGAAACGGACGTTCCAAGAAGAATATCTGGAACTCCTGCATCGGTGCAGCGTCGATTTTGACGAACGCTATCTGTGGTAACTCGCACCCTTCCGCCGCCCTTCCAGGGCGGAATGATTCTTTCCCGGGTTCCGGTGGCTCGCGCCACCGGCTAATCTCCGCGATCCCTGCCGGGACCAAGAAGCGCTCCTGGGGGATCGAATCCTGAAAGGCATTGCCCTGAAGGGAACTACCTACAGATGTAGCGGACTCACGGGCCGGGGTCACGGCCGCTGCGCGGCTACCCCTTCCCAATCACAAACGCCTCGAACCCGTGCCGGGTCAGCGCATCGAGCGGCAGGATCGAGCGGCCGTCGAAAACGAAGGCGGGCTTGAACATGAGGGCGTGGATCTTTTCGAAATCGAGATCCCGGAACTCATCCCACTCGGTCAGCGCGACCAGCGCGTGGGCCTGCTCGCAGGCGGCGTAGGGACTGTCCACGATCTCAACGCTTTGTTCGAAGAGCTCCGGACCGATGCCGACGTAGTCGAGATCGGCCCGAATGGTCGCGGCATCGACCTTGGGATCGTAGATGGCGAGATGCGCCCCTTCGAGCAGGAGATCCCGGCAGATGGCGATCGCGGCGGACTCACGGGTGTCGTTGGTGTCTTTTTTGAAAGCGAAGCCGAGGATGGCGATGCGCTTGCCGGTGACGGTGTTGAAAAGCGTGCGGACCATCTTTTCCACGAATCGGGACTTCTGCCAGTCGTTGACGTGGATGACCTGACGCCAGTACTCGGCGACCTCGGGCAGGCCGAAGGTCTCGCAGAGGTAGGTCAGGTTCAGGACATCCTTTTGGAAACAGGAGCCGCCGAAACCGACGGAAGCCCTGAGGAACTTCGGGCCGATGCGGGAGTCGGCACCAATGGCGTTGGCCACCTCGTTGACGTCGGCACCGGTGGCTTCGCAGAGGGCGGAAATCGAGTTGATCGAGGAAATCCTCTGGGCGAGGAAGGCGTTGGCGACGAGCTTGGAAAGCTCAGACGACCACAGGTTGGTGGTGATGATCCGCTCACGCGGGACCCAGGTGGCGTAAATGGACGCGAGAGCTTCGACGGCGGCGGCTCCTTCCGGGGTGCTTTCACCGCCGATCAGGATCCGGTCCGGCAGATTGAGGTCCTCGATGGCGGTGCCCTCGGCGAGGAACTCGGGGTTGGAAAGCACCTGAAAGCTCGCCTCGCTGCACGAATTGGCGGCCAGGATCGTCTTGATCGCCTCGGCGGTCTTCACCGGGATGGTCGATTTCTCGACGATGATCTTCGGCCCCTCGGCGACCTCGGCGATGAGGCGGGCGGCGGATTCGATGTAACGCAAGTCGGCCGCCCGACCGGCACCGATGCCCTGGGTCTTGGTCGGCGTGCCGACGGAGACGAAGACGAGGTCCGCAGCCTTGATGGCGGCCCTGGGGTCGGAGGTGAAATGGAGATTGCGGCCCCGCGCTTCCTTCACGACTTCGTCGAGACCGGGCTCATAGACGGGAAGCACGTCGGAGTTCCAAGCATCGATCCGGGCTTGGTTGAGATCGACCACCGTGACCTGGATGTCCGGGCACTTGGCGGCGATCATGGCCATCGTGGGGCCCCCAACGTAGCCGGCACCGAGGCAGCAGATGTTTCTCACTTGGATGGGGGTCGCGGTCATGGAGGACGAGGGTGATGGCGTCTAACGAAGCAGAAGACTGCCGGAACAGAGCAAGCGACACGGCGGGCATCATTCAAGGATTTCCGCTCGGGTGAAGGAAACGTAACGTTTCCTGACGCTCAATAACGTTGGGACCAACAACCAAGGAGCGGCGGGCCCCGACCGCCGGGCAGGATCTTCGCCTCCCGCCTCACATCCCAAGTCCCTTCGAGTTCCCCGGCGGCTCGCCTCCAGCCCTTTCAGTTCCGCTGGCGTGCCACCTGCGTCCGGACGCCGGGACCCATCATCCCATTCCTCCGGCGAAGCGGGTGCAAACCCGCTCTCCAAACCCGCCTCACACCTCGAACAAGGACGTCACCGACTGCCCGCCGGCGATGCGGCGGATGGCTTCACCCAGGAGCGTGGCGATGCTGCAGACGTGGACTTTGTCGCCGGTGGCCTGCGGCACCGAGTCGGTCGTGATGACCTGCTCGATGGCAGAATCCTTGATCCGCTCGCGGCCCAATTCCCCGAGCACAGCGTGGGAAACCCCGGCGAAAATCCGTTTTGCCCCGTGCTGGTGGAGGATATCGGCCGCGGCACAGAGCGTGCCGGCGGTCTCGGTCATGTCGTCGACCAGCATCACGTCGCGGTCGCGGACATCGCCGATGACGTTCATCGCCTCGACCTTGGTGGCGCTGACGCGGTGCTTGGCCACGATGGCCAGGTCGGCACCGATCGCATCCGCGTAGGCGCGGGCCATCTTCACGCCGCCCACATCGGGCGAAACCACCGTGAGGCCCGAGGGGTCCCCGACCTTCTCCCGGATGTAGCCGATGAGAGCCGGCTTGGCGTAGAGATGGTCCACCGGAATGTCGAAGAAGCCCTGGATCTGCGGCGCGTGGAGGTCCATGGTGAGAACCCGGTCGACCCCGGCGGAAGTGAGCAGGTTGGCGACGAGCTTGGCCGTGATGGGAACACGCGGCTGGTCCTTCCGGTCCTGGCGGGCGTAGCCGAAGAAGGGAATCACGGCGGTGATGCGTCCGGCCGAGGCGCGGCGGGCCGCATCGACCATGATCAGCAACTCCATGATGTTGTGATTCGTCGGCGGGCAGGTCGGCTGGAGGATGAAAACATCCGCACCCCGGATGTTCTCGTTGATCTTCACGAAGGTCTCGCCGTCCGGAAAGGCCGTGACGTGGACATTGGCGAGACGGGTGCCCAGTTCCTGGGCGATGTTTTCAGCAAGGGTTCGGTGGGCGGTGCCGCTGATCAGTTTCATGGGCGAAATGGCGCGAGGTCGCGGAGTGCGGGGATTGTTGACAGCTTGCGAGGGGTCGGCAACCCTCCATCCCGACTCCCGATGGAAAAGCCCGCCGAAACGCTGCCGCGCCCCGCGCCGATCCGGCCGACCGATTGGATCGGGCCGGCCCTGATCGGGTTGGTGGTGTTCATTTTCTACGGGGTGATCCCGCAATTCGGCCCCGGTCACGCGCAGTCGCCGCTGGTGTGGCTGGAATCGACCTGGAACAGCGAGAACGACTACGAGCACGGTTTCATGGTGCCGATCATCATGGTCGGCCTGATCGCCTGGCAGTGGAAACGCCTGCGTGCGGCCGCCGCGACGGCGACCCGGAACGGCACGTGGATGGGCCTGCTGGTGGCGCTGGCCGGGGCGATGTTTTTCGTGCTCTCGTGGCGGACGGGCCAGGCCCGGTTGGCGATCGGCGGGCTGCCGATGGTGTTGTGGGGTTCCTGCTGGTTCCTCTATGGCCGGCGGGTCGCGGTCCTGACCTTCTTTCCCTTCTTCCTGCTGTGGCTGGCGGTGCCGCTGCCGCAGTTCCAGCAGGCGACCACCAAGCTGCAGATCCTTTCCACCAAGCTGGCCTCGCTCGGCTGCGGCTGGTTGGGGATCGAGACCGAGGTGCGTGGCACCCAGATCGCCTCCCTGACCGACAAATGGGAGCCGCTGGAAATCGACGACGGCTGCAGTGGCATCCGCTCGCTGATGGCCCTGATCCTGATCTCCTGCGTGTGGGCCTACGTTTCCAAAATCAGCCTGTGGAAGAAAGCGCTGCTCTGCCTCTCGGCCTTCCCGCTGGCGATCATCGGCAATACCCTGCGGCTGACTTCCATTTTCCTCATCGCCGAACATGGCGACCCGCATTTCGCCATCCACACCTGGCACGATTGGGCCGGGTTGGTGATCTTCTACCCGATCTCACTGGCGCTGCTGCTGGGCTTCCACGCCTTGCTCGAGGGCGGACAACCTCTGTTCAAAGTCCTGCGACCGCAGCGCCGCCGGGTGATCCGGAAACAAATCAACACCGCCGAATCATGAAACGTGGACTGATTTTGGCCGGCCTGCTCGCAGCGGGGTTTTCGACCGTCTTCGTCCTCCCCGACTTCAAGGAGGTGGAAAGCGCGATGAACATGGAGCTGCCGGATTACCTCGGCCGCTGGAACATGGAAAGCTACCCGCCCTCGGAGAAGGAGATCAAGATCCTGGCGAAGGACACGCGTTTCTCCAAGGCCTACTGCGCGCTCCCCCGCTCCGAAGAGTTCTCCTACATCTTCGGTCGGTCGCCCGTGGACCATGCCGATTTGTCCGTCGTGCTCTCCGGCTACGATCTGGCGAATTCGATCCACCGCCCCGAGCGCTGCATGCCGGCTCAAGGCCACCGCGGGCTCAGGAGTTCGGCCAGCACCCTTGATCTCCCCAACGGCGGGCAACTCCCGGTGACGCGGATCCTCTCCTATCAGGATCTCAGTGTTCAAACCCCGGAGGGACCCCGGAATATCACGCGCCACTGCGTGACCTTCTACTTTTTCGTAGGCCACTCCCGGATCACCGAAAACCACACCGAGCGCACGCTGATCGACATCTATGACCGCGTCTTCAAGGGCCAGGCTCAGGGCTGGGCGTATGTCAGCGTGACCATGCCCTACTCCGAGGCGGAGCCATATGAATCCGGCAACGCCCTCCTCCCTCTCGATCAAGCGGACCAAAAAATCCGCCAGCTCCTTTCGGAACTGGCGGTGAACAACATCGATTGGGAGCAGATCCAGGGGTAAGCCGGAAGCCGATCAGTCAAGGCTCGCCGGCTTTAACCCTCGGCCTCTCCCACCCCGAGGGCTGGATGTTGGCGTTTTCGAGGAAGGCTTTCACCTTGGCGATGTTTTCGACCAGCGATTTCGATTCCCGTGGCTGGGACCAAGCCGGGCTGAGAACGGCTTGTTCCGTCAAGAATTCCTCGGCGGCCAGCAACCGCGCCAAGGCAGCTTCCGGACGACGCTGCCCCCACTCGCGGGTTGCAGCATCATAAAGATGCCTCGCATAGAACAACCGGGCATCGAACACCCTTTCCAGATTCCCCTGAAGCTTGAGCGCCCGTTCAAACTCCAGCTCCGCTTCGCCATCCCGCCGTAGGATTGATAGCGTATTCGCCCGATTGACGCTCAGGGACGCATTATGTGGATGGCGCTCTACAGCATCGTCATACGCAGCGACTGCCGTTTCATACCATTCCCAGCGCTGCTCGTCAGGCAGATCGGCACGATCGGCAAAGGCGCGGGCGGTATTGGCTCGCAGCTGCTCCATGCTCCACCCCGGCCACCAATGCGACGCCCGGCCCAGGGCTTTCCAGCCCTCCGCTGGCTGCGTTTGGAGCAGACTGGGGTGACGCCCCACGATGGGCCATAGGGCAAGCAGCGCTCCGGTCGCACTCGTCCCCGCCACCATGAGAATAATCGCCGGAATCCCGAGAAGCAGCTTCGAAGACCATGCGGAAGCCGCCTTGGCGGGCACCCTCGCTGATTTCCCGAGAATGCGACCGCCAAAACCCAACCAAATCCCGAGCAAAAGCACGGAGGGCAGCAAATGGAATACGAAGCTGAAGTTCGACTGAATCAACATGCCCACCATCCCCGGTAGCACGCCAGCTGCCACGGCCTCCCAGCCAGCTGCCTCCTCCTCCTGCTCAGAACCAAGAGCGAGACTCACGACGAGCAGACAAGCCACAGTCAGGAGAACTCCACCAACCAGAACCACTCCGATCATCCCGTAGTCGGAAGCAAGCTGGAGAGCTTCGTTATGGACAAACGATTCGTTTTCCTTGGGTAATCCCATGGCCAAGGGCTCCCAATGTTGGTTCCTCTTCCAAGAATAGGCACGGCTTCCCCCGCCCTTCAGCGGATGATCGCTGATCACCGCCATCGCGACTTTATACCAAACCAACCGCGCATCGTTGTCTAGATTCTGAGCGACATCCGCGGCCGTCATTTGGTCACTTCCGGTTCCCCGCAACAACTTCCAGGACCCCAAGAGCGCAAGGAGGCAAAGCACCGGAGCAATGCACATCCCGATCAACAACCCCCGCTTCTTCCTCCGCCACGCCACCAAGGAGATCGCCAGAAAGAGCACAATCAACCCCACACCGAGCCCCAGCAGCCCGCCGCGGGACCCCGATAAAGGAATCATGCACACCGTCACCCCGATGGCCCCCCCGTGAAGGATTTTCTGCCACAGCCGGTCCCGGGAAAGCACGACCCGCGGAGCGACAAACAAACCCGCGCCGAGCATGAAGTTCGAAAAATAGTTGTAGTGGCCGAAGAACCCGCTGGGGCTTTTCATTGGCCGCTCCGGGTAGGGCCACGAAAGCGAGGGTTCGAACCACTGGGCAAAGGCGAATGCCCCGTTGACGATCACCAACAGGGAAAGGCCTGAGGTGAACCACGAAAACCCCGGATGTTTTGGATCGAGACGCGAGGCGGCCGCGGCCATCGCCAACACCGCCAGGACAAGCAGCGCGTCCGCCCGGGCATCCTCAGCCACCGGCGAATGCCACGCCCGCCAACCGATCCAGAGAGCCGCTCCAAGCAACGACGCGGTGAGAATCTTCGAAAACCGAAACGCGGGTTCGATGAAAAGCGCCGCCGCAAGTCCCACCCCGAGGCACAGCAAGGATGGTCCCCAGCTCCACGAAAGGGTTTGGGCTCCGAAAAGCAGCGCCATCAGGATGGATGCCAGCAGGCATACCGAAGCGAATCTCATGGGCATAAAAAAAGCCGACCGCGGGGCGATCGGCAAGAAGGGAGGGTACCCAGAGGGATTCATCCGAAGAAATCCAACCGCAGATGAACGGGATGGACGCAGATGGACGGAACTCCGATTAGGAAGCCGGCCTCGCTTCGCCCGGAAACCCCCCGCAGGCGAAAGGAGCGCCGATTATGAAATCGGCATGGCTCACCCTCGCTGCCATTTTCCTCTCTGTAGATTGCCCGGAAGCCGGTGTCCGGTACTCAGGAGCGGCGGGCATCGACCGCCGGACGGGCTCCTCGCAGTCTGCCCATCATTCCAAGTCTCTTCGAGTTCCCAGCCGCACGAAACCGATCGTCCCCAGGAAAGGGGCCTCAATTCCCTGAACATCTGCGAAAACCCGCGTTCATCCGCGGTTCGCTTCCCGAAATCTACGCCGCTCCCTTGCCGAACAGCACCGCCGGCACCGTCTTCGCGAGGATCTTCACATCCAGCCAGAACGACCAGTTGTCGATGTATTCAAGATCCATCCGCACCCACTCCTCAAAGGAGGTGATTCGGTTCCGTCCCCCCGCCTGCCACTCACAGGTGATGCCCGGCTTCACACTAAGCCGACGCCGATGCGCCGACTTCTCGAAAGCCTCGACCTCGTAGAGAGGCAATGGCCGCGGGCCCACCAAGCTCATATCGCCGAGGAGCACGTTGAGAAGCTGCGGCAGCTCGTCGATGCTCAGCTTCCGCAAGAAGCCCCCAAAGGCGAAAATCCGCGGATCCCGCTGGAGCTTGAAAACCGGCCCGTCCATCTCGTTGCCCTGCTCCTCCTTGATCTTCGCGAGCAGCGCTTCGGCATCCGCCACCATGGTGCGGAACTTCCACATCCGGAAGGGCTTGCCATACCGACCCGCTCGCTTCTGGGCGAAAAACGCCGGAGCACCCGGACTTGAGAGCTTGATGCCCACCCAAGCGAAAATCCACAGCGGCAGCGTGGCCAGGATCAGTCCCAGAGCACCAATCCTGTCGAGCACCGTCTTCATCGCCAGCTCCCAGGAAAGCTCCGGGGTGGACCGCAGCACCAGCATCGGCTGGTCACCCAAAATATCGAAGGTCGGCCGCGCGATCTGGGTCCGGATGAACGAGGCCGCCACCCACGCCTCCACTCCTTGGAGTTCACAGGCTTCCACGGCCGCGGACACCCTCTCGAAGGAGCTGGCGCCCGCGGCGATGATTACCCGCTCGACCGCATGCTCCTTCAGGAGCTGATAGAGGTCTTCGACGGTCTTCGTCTCAAGATCGAAGCGTTCGACAACATAAAACCCTTCAAGAATGTCCGAGGCGGTCGTGGATTCAAAGTCCGCGATCTCTGCGAGCGAACCCGCGATCAGAACGGGCTCCCTGCCTTCCGGTCTCACCTTCCGATTCCGCAGATAGTGGGTCGTGATGCGGTCCCGCGTGAACAGCAGAAGAAACGAAAACGTGAAACCCGAAGCCAGAATCAAGCGGCTGGCACCGAATCGCTCCCCCTCCAAGGGTTTGGCGAAAAGGCTGACCATTCCCAGTCCTAGTCCGAGAATCGCCAACGCCCGAAAGAGCTGAGAGAGCGACTTGACAGTGGATTTGATTCTGAGCCGCCGGTAGAACCTGAACCACTCCAGCAACAGCGGCGTAAAAGGAACGGCGACAAACAAGACCCACGTCATCTGCTCCAAGCCAGCTACGGAAGTGGCTGGCTGTCCGAGCCAATGCCGAATCACAGGTCGGAATGCCGATGCGATCCAGAAGCAAGTCCACACGATGCCAGCGTCCAACAGTTGGAGCATTTGGATCGACAGCGCTTCTTTTCTACCGATGACCATGGAAAAAACCTATCGCGAGCTTTGCCTCAGGAAACAAGTCTTCAAACAGGCGCTCCTACCCGACCTCCGGCACCCTCCCGCTGAGAAGGAACTGTGCTGACAGGAGAACGACCGACCGACGTGCCACCCCTCCGGGGGTGGTGGACGATCATTGCCGCAGCCACCCCCATAAACGCATAGAAAAACACATTCACGGGGTACACTCGGAGCTGGGCAGGACTGGCAAGAGCGCCGGAAGCAATTCCCATCGCGCAAGCCATCGCCACAATCGCGATCCGCCGAGCAGGAACCGGCGCGATACTCAAAATGCGGTGGTGCATGTAGGTAAGCCCCGCACCCCCGACGATCAGCAAGCTGAACAAAGGAACGTATCCAATCCGAACCAGATAGTCGGTGATCGCATCATGGATTCGGAAATACTCCCGGGGATCCTGGCGTCCCGCAGCTGCGATGCCGAAGGGAGTCCAAATCTCCTTATTGTTTTTGAGAAAGCTGAAACTCTCGAAGCGAGCGTTCAAGGTGCCCATGGTGGCGGTCCGTTCGGAGCGAGCATCGCCCACCGTCTCGTCGGTCATGGAGCTTTCAAGATTTGCCATAGCTCTCGACTCCAAAAGGTAGTCCGAGGCCAAGATCAGGGTAACCGCCACCGCAACTCCAGACGAATAAGCGAGCACGGTCGTCAGACGCGTTCTGAACATCACTGCTGCTCCGGCAGCAACCACCCCACACAGCCAACCGGTGCGGCTGACCGTGAACCAAGCCGCGATGACAAAAAGGGCGACGATAAGAAAGCCCGTTACCCGATGGGAATGTTTCAGTCCGCCTAATTTGCCGCTAATCCCCCATGCCATGACCGCAAAAACTGACATGACGATGGAGACCGTCTGCGCCGCGTTCATGGTGGAAAATGGTCGTAGCACTTCCTGCTCCCACAGAATCCGGGACTCAATGGACAAGCCTGTGAGCAAATACGCATACTCCAGATCGCTCAGCCCGAAGGCTGCCTGCCAGCAAGTATAAAGCGCCACCGGAATGTAGGTTAAGACCGTGATCCGCAGGAGCTTGAGCTGCGCTTCTGGACTAGGGAAGAGAATTGGCACCACGAACAACATCGGAATGTAGGCCCCGGCGTTGACGACGCCGGCAATCCCCTCTTGGGACTCGCCCCCGCCGGAGGAAAGGAGCGCGGCCCCGCCAAGAATGGTAAAGCCGAGAATACTAATCCCGTACAACCACCAATAGCTTGCGCGGGAGGAAAAGCTCCCTCTGAACAAGCCCGCGGTCACACCAATGCAGATTCCGAGCATCACTGCAGGCGCCATTCCCAGGGTATAGTAAAGATCGAGGCCCGAAACGTAATCTCCCAGAACCAAAAGGCGCTTGAAAGCATCAAGATACGCGGTGAGGCCGATGAGCACGTAGAATCCCCCCTTCGGATTGAGGATCGCGAATGCACCCAAGCCGAGCATCCCGAACTTCCCGAGCTGGCCAATCACATTCCCGCCTCCGGTCAGCACCGTTGCCCCCACCCACAGCGCGAGTCCGAGGGCCAATACCAGAAAAACGATTCTGCCGACAAGATTGGAATTCATAAGATCAAGCGGGCAGCGACTACGATGCCCCTTCGAGAAATGCCCTGTAAGCAGTGGTCGCCCGCCCGACAAGCATCGAATAGCGGCCTTCTTCCAACTCCTTTCGGATCCGGTTGCTCAGATCCTTCCGCGACGGTGAAGGTCTTGCAACTTGAGATTCCGTGGTGGTGTCCTTTTTATTCACGCGGCGGTCCATTTCCTCCACCAACCTGAAGCAGCGATTCAGCGTCTCGGGTCTGGAGCCAAGCGGAGCGAGATCCATTCCATAATGGGAACTGACGCGCGCTAAAACCGCGTCGAATTTATCCGTCACCTCTTGAAATTCGGCCGTGACGAAATGCTCTTTTAGCGGCCGCAGCGTCTCGTAGAATCGCACGTAAGCTTTCAAACACTGCTCAAGGCGCAAATGCGGCGAAAAAACCTTGAGGGAAGATATCGCATCCCGCGGCTCGCGGATCAGGACTAAAACCGGGACTTTCAGCCTCAGTGCACGTCGCACGTTGCCTGCCAAATGGCTGTGACGGCCTAGATGCGAGTCAAAGTCGTTCTGCGAGACCCGGAAGGCAGCCACCGCGTAGGTATTGGCCGAACGAGGGTAGCCTTCGATGCAAACTCGCGAGTCGGACCGAACCAATCCTTCACCCCACCCTCCCAGCCGGGCAAG
Source organism: uncultured Haloferula sp. (assembly GCA_965652295.1). Classification (GTDB taxonomy): domain Bacteria; phylum Verrucomicrobiota; class Verrucomicrobiia; order Verrucomicrobiales; family Akkermansiaceae; genus Haloferula. The sequence continues at coordinate 35,771 of CBFGTS010000015.1, forward strand.
GAGGGCGGCGCCCCGCTCCCCCTCCCCCAGCGCTTCTCGAATATTGAAGCGCGTCCTCAACCACGCATTTTTCAAGCTCATCGGATTACGATCTCCTGGTTTGTCGGGATGACAGGATTCTCTCATAAAACCTTCCCTGCCGTTCCGCAATGCTCGCCCAGGAGAAGTCGCGGAGGATGCTCCGTCTCGCCTGACCCCGCCAAGCCTCTACCTCTTGTCGACTTCGTCCGCACAGGAAACGCGTCCTGCGCACCCAGGCATCAATGTCGGTCGCGTCCATCATCCAACCATTCACTCCCTCCACGACGACCTCTGGAAGCGAACTCTTCGGCTGAGCAATTACCGGGCACCCGCAGGCGATGGCCTCCAAAACGGTTAGCGGAAGGCCCTCATGTTCCGAGGGAAAAAGCAGTCCATCGGCGTGTTGAAGAAGGTTTCGGAGATGCAGTCGCGAAACTTTTCCCAAGTAGCTTACATTCGGCAGAGCGTCGATTCTATCCCGCGTTTGGCGCGACAGCTCGGTTTCAGGGTACGGATCGTTCCCGACCATCAGAAATCGCTGCTGCGGCATGCGGGAGGCAATTTCCAGAAATACCTCCGGATGCTTGCGGTCGAGGATCTGAGCTGCCCAGAGAAAAAATGGCTCACCCGGCACTCCGTCCGGACGCTCTCCAGCTGCTTCAGGCAAAACGTAGAACTCCTCGTCGAATCCGTTGGGAATGCAGTCGTCGCAGGATCGCCCAAACCACTTTCCCACGCCTTTTTCGACGGCACGGCTAACTGCCACGACATGATCGGCGCGCTTCACGGCTAAGCAATAGTGCCGGAGGTAAGGATCGGAACCGTACGGCTCACAATTCGCGGTGAAAACGTGGCGGGTACGTCCGAAGCTCCGCAACTTGGCCAGTCGCACCGCTGTTAGATTCCGTGGCGTCGCGGAGGCATGATGGACGACATCATAGCGCCGCAAAAGAACTCGTTCCGGCGTGGTTCGATAGAGATGTGGCAATGCCCAAAGCTTCGCCGCGCATTCCTGGTCCTCCTCCGTCAGCGGGGAGGAGAAACTATGAAAGTCGATCTCTGGATTACCTTCCGCAATCTTACGGAGTAGCGTCGAGATCGGCGTTGCGACTCGATCAAGCGAGATCGGCATCAATATAGTGGATCGCATGGTCGTCAAATCACTCCTTCATGGCGAGGCGGACGAATTGGTGCCAGGCCAGGAGTCCATCAAGCGGAAGAAACTCCGGTCGAGGGAATCCGTCTTCACCTTCCACTCCTCGGCCAGATCTCGGCTACCCGGCTGGCCCAGAAACCTGGGTTGGACGTTCTCCCATGCCCTGAGTTCCAGTGACGGCAACTGGAGACTCTGTGAAAGCCACAGCCGCGCCGCGGTGCCAAGCCGAAGGGATCGATCTTGATGATACCAAAGCCCCCGTCGGAGACGAACCCAAATTTCAGGAATCCTCAGGGAACTTCTGGAAGTGGCCGTCAACGCAGGTGGGTCCCATATGGCAGGACGTGAGCCGGTGAAGAACTCAAGTCCGTTGCCAAGTGAATCCTGGTCCGGATTGTCATCGTAGGCCCAATCTTCAGGCTGAAGACCGGACCGCGCCATCCAGCTTAGATAGGTGTGATCTGCAGGATCAATGCCATCCGGAACACCCGCATCCCACACTCCCACTTCCACCTCCCGGCTTATTCTCCAGCCCGTGCCGTTCCAGACCCGGCAGCGATAGGTCCCGGCAAGATGCCCGGCTTGTGCCGGATCCTGCGGCACTTTGATCACCAGCCTGGGATTGTTGATTCCTTGGTATGCCGGATCCGCCTTCAGCCAAATTCCGTTCCTTGCCCAATGGCAGTACAGGTTGGGAGCACCCATCGCCTCTAGGGAAAGCTCGTAGCTACCGCCGGGAGCCATTTTCATCGGCTCGGGTTGAAGGTAGATTACCGGAGAATCCGGCAGATGCGCGGATTGCCAATTCCGCACCCGCTGATCAAACAGCTCGACCAGATCCGGGCGAGAGGAGGCCAGATTGATTCTCTCCTCCGCGTCGGCATCCAGATCGAACAACTCACACATCGAACCTGACCGGTCGGTCAAATATTTCCACGACCCCGCCATAAGAGCGATGGGAGGAGAATCGTATTCGGTCCCCACGATCAGATTCTCATAATACCAGAAGAGATCGCGCTCACGCGGCGCATCTTCCACTTCACCGGACACGATACCCGAGACATCCTCTCCATCCAAATCTTCGGGCACCCGAATGCCGGCCAACCCCAACGCGGTTGGATAAGCATCCACCCCGCAAAATGCATGCTGAATCCTCCTGCCCCCGGAAATTCGGCCTGGTGCCCACCAAAATCCGGGAACTCGGATTCCCCCTTCATACAGGCTTCGTTTCCTCCCACGAAGTCCCCCGGTATCTCCGGTTCCAGGATTCGCCGCTGCTACGAGACGCCTGTCCTCCGGGCCATTGTCGGAGGTGAAAAAGATCACTGTGTCACCGGAAAGTTCCAATTCGTCCAATGTATCCACAATTTGGCCGACCGCTCGATCGATCCCTCCGACAAATGTCTGATAGACTCTGTGTCTTGCCTGGAAATCTGTCTCCCCCACTTCGTTACGCAGAGATTCCATGTAGGCCGATGTCCATCCCGAATGATCTCCGGAGCGAGCTTCGAGATCGGCATAGGCAGCAAGATCCTGAGCATTCACCACGACAGGGGCGTGAACCGCCTGGAACCAGATATTGAGGAAGAACGGAACCTCGCGGTTTCTTCTCATAAACTCAAGCGCATCTGAGGTGATGGCCGCACTGGAAGCTCGAAAAAAGGCGTCGGAGTTCGGGTGATAGGTGACCGTGGATTTCTCCTCGTGAAACCCATAAGCCGTCGGCGACCATTCGCCCAAGTGCCACTTCCCGAAATGGCCGCAATGATAGCCCGCCCCAGCGAAACTCTCAGCGACCGTTTGCTGCGGTGTTAGCGGCCGCTGAAGCTGACCCCATCGAAAGTTGTTCGCCGGACTACTCAGGTAATTATTAAGCCCCACCGATTGGGGGAAAAAACCGGTCAAAATTCCAGCCCGGGCCGGACTGCATACGGGAGAGGCGCTGTAGCACCGATCAAGAACTACCCCTTCCGCTGCGAGCTTATCCAGACGAGGCGTCCGTGCCAGCGAACTTCCCATAAAGCCTGTATCACGCCAGCCAAGATCATCAGCCACGATGAACACCACGTTCGGCTGCTTCGCTCCTCCGACCGAGGCAAGTGCCACCCACATCAAGGGAGCCCCAACCATCGCTTTAAACGTTTTCCCGTAGCTCTTCATTATTCTCATGAACTACACAATCTCCTCCACCCAATTTCAAACCCCTGGGCTGAATAAACCTTACAGTCTAGTAGAAACACCCCGAAGAAAATCTCGTGCGCCACCCAATAGCCCCTTCCAAATTAGGACTGCAACCACACAAAATCTCCTCTGCTTGAGACTATTCGCAACTTCATGACCTAAAATATACGCCTTGATCCTCCGATTTATCCCCAAATGATCAGTTACCTTATAAGAGCCGCTCAGCCTTCTCACGCTTAACCCAATCCATTCCTCCAACTCATGGGAAATTCCATTTTCATTCCTCATCTCGCCCAGCTTGAGCTCCAGCTCTTTTGCCAAGGAATCATTCATGCGTCCCCGTCGCCGAGCTTCCGCGATAATTTTGGCACATTTAAGGTGACGGTGAATTGATTCGTCTAATAATTCTGAAAAAATCCCAGATTCGAGACGCTCCACAACCGAAAGATGGCCCCCAGCCATCGACAACGCACTTGAGGCTCCTAGAGAATGACGTCTGTAGTAACCTACAAAGCTTGGCACAACAGGGATCTTCATCCTAAACTTTTGAAACGCCCTTACATACAACTCATACTCTTCCCAGTGCCTAAGGGACTCAGAGAATGGCCCGACAGACAATAGCATCTCTCTCCGCCACAAGGCTCCTAACGTCGCAATCGGATTACCGTATAATATCGCTTTACTGGGCTCACTCGAAAAAGCCTGTAATGCTTCAAGACTTTCTCTTTGACGCAACTTCCCCCGACAACCGCGACGCAATAAGTTTCCTCTCGAATCCAGATCCCCCACCACACCAACAGCACAAACAGCTTCCGGATTCTCGACCAGGGATTGATATAGCGAATAAATTCCAGTTGTTGAAGTTATATCATCTGCATCCAAAAAGTATACGAAATCTCCGGAAGCATGGTTCAATCCACTATTCCGGGCGGCATTTACACCTCTGTTTTCTTGCCTGATTAATGAAAATCTGCTATCCAAGAGCGCGATCTGCGTTACGACTTCGCCTGTACCATCTACTGATCCGTCATCAACCACGATACATTCGAAGCTCTCAAACGTCTGCGATTTCAAAGAAAGAAGTGTATCCTGAATATATCGAGCCGCATTGAACGCTGGCACAATAACACTAACAACAAACGACGCCATATGCTAAATTTTCTGATAAAACGAAAACCATGCGAAAACATCCAGGATATCAATCGACGTGGTTAGGTATATCATTACTGTTTTTTGCCCAAACCAGCAATCGCCGCATCGAAGGCTTTTCCGAGCCGATCAACCACCTCCAGAACCAAGTCCGCCGGTGGTGCGACACAGGCCTCCTCACATTCGGAAATAGTTCGGTCGCAATCAAACGCTAAAGGATATGGATCCATATCAAAAACTGAAAAATAGTCTCTGAACTTATAACCATCGCCGACAACCAGTTTCGAAAATTGGGCCCAAGCGGATGGAATCCCGAAAGAATGCGCACAAATGACCCCATGCAGCGAAGAAGAAACGACAGCCCGACAACGCGATATATCTTCAAGAACTGCGTCAACAGGCCTTTCGACATCAATAACTAAAATTTCATTAGGATACTTATCAACGAATCGACCAAGATACGGATTATGCTTGTCGACATAATGAGGGACGATGCCTATTCTTCCAGAAGGATTGAGATCACCTGCTACTTTTTGTTGGAATCTAGATGCGACCAATAGCCCCGGATCGCCTAACTCTATGGTATCCGGCGTGTCGAGAGCCGCTCGCGTCAGCTTTCCACGGACCGCGATAATCTTCGCACGTTTGAAATTTCTCTTTTCTGTAGGCTGCCGAATAAACCCAGAACCGATGACTGTTCCTCTAAAAGACTCCGGAAGAAGTTCCAGGATACTTCCAGTTGCAGCGATTGAAGCATTCGCGGGACATCTCCAAACACCGCATTTCCCTAATCCATCTAGCAGCCATGGAGTGATTAGGTCCCCGAAGTTGACCCGCCCCTTCCACCAATATGCGCCGACGGCACTGGGAATCATATGTTCTAAAATTCCCCAGTAAGCGTCAACGCAACCCGCTTTAAGCATTTTATAGTTCGATAGCATCATGGCTTTGCGGTCTCCACTGAGTCGAAAGAGCTTTTACATTTGTGAGGACGTTCCTCAAAAATTAGTTCCCGTGCTTGTCAGCTCGGCCAACTAATAGCTTGAAAAGGGGCAGCCGTCTTACAAAAGACTTCAATCTATATTTTGGACCCAGCCGCTTGCACACGGCATGGATGCTATATACTAGCGAAGCACCGAATACGAAGCTGTTGACTAAAACGGCGGGCCAGCCGTCAATGAGTTGGTTCGCCACAACGGCAGGGGCAGCGAAAGCGAGCGGAACAAACACTACCGCCAATGTTTGAGGATCAAATCGGAATCCGGACAAGCGCCGACCGATAACATATACCGTAGCAGCGTGGACGATAATGTGAATCACAAAGGCGTACCCGACAGCAGCGAGGCCCATCGATGGGAGAAGCAGCACAATCAGCCCGAGATGGACTACGTTGGCTTCTGTCTGGCCAAAATACATCCAGATCGCCGCTCCCTTCACGCGCTGGATCATGCCGAGCGGGTTCATTATCATCATCCCGTACACCCCAGCTACGAACCAAGGTAGCAAATCGGCTCCAGGAAGAAACGCAGCCGAGTAGAAGAGCCTGATCGCCCACGGACCGAAGGCTATTGTACCAATTGTGCCAGGTAGAGCGAGCAGGATCCCAATTTCGATCTGCTCGTTTGCGAGCTGATTAACCTTCTCGTCATCATGCGAAACAGCCACAAGGCGCGGATAAAAATCCGTCCCCATTGCAAGCAGGATAAAGCTTCCGAAAAGTCCGGAGAGCGACCAAGCCGCCTGGTAGATGCCGTTCCCCTCGACCCCAAAATCTCGAATAATTAAAGACCGTATTATCAATGCAACTATGGCTGCCAAAACCGCTCCATACATAAAAGCTAATCCCAATTTTATGAGACGCTTTGAATTAATTAAGGTTTCCAACCATGGTTGAGGCAATGATTCAATCTTGATCCGGCGAGAAAAATACCACGAAAACCCGAGATTTACGATCGCCGTCAGAACAATAACGGGGACAATTCCCCTTTGCCCGAGCCAAGCATACAGGGCCATTGCCAGGATCAACGTCAAAATGGCGGAAAATACTTGAACCCGTGCGAGATCACCGATTCGACGCATTCCCTGTAGAAGCGCCGACTGCCCACCCGCGACCGAGCCGATCAAAGCGGTAGATCCCAATAAAATCACCGCCCAAATTCTCTCCATGGAACCGAATGTCCATTGAGTGAGCGGACCAGCAAGAGCAGCAGTCAGGACCCACCCAATAATTCCGGAAATCCAACAGGTTCGCCGCAAGGTTTTTACGACAGCTCCAACGCGCTGTCGATTCCCGCTGCCATTGGCTTCTGCGACTTCACGAACACCACTTTGATTAATGCCAAGTTGTGCAACGGTATTGACCAATCCCACAATCGATTGGTAGAGCCCGACAACTCCGACGCCTGATGGACCGAGAAGCATGGCGACAACCTTCATTCGAGCCAAGCTGATGAGGTAGCCTATCCCTTGAGCACCTCCAACGATGGACGATGAACGGAGAATTTGACTATAGCTCGTTCCGACCGTTTCCGGCGGCGCTTCTTTCTCAGGAGGAATCGAACACATCACATTGCTTGGAAGCCGTCTTCTCAGAAGAGGGCGGCTACGGTCATTGAATCGAGGCGAGTATCTCAGCGCGGAGTTGCTCGTCGAACGTGAAACGCTCGAAAGCCAACTTGGCATTCGCCATCGCCATGTCTCGATTATACTCGTGAGGAAGCTGGTCGTCCCAAAAGAAGTGGAAGCCCTTTATAAAGTCATGTCCGAGCGGAGTCTCTCGAAACAATATCGGAATAGCTTTTGCTATACAGGATTCAACGAAGCGATATGTCCACATCGTCTCCGCCGGACCGGGCCAATCAGCTTGGTGCGGACAAAGCCCAAACCTTGATTGACAAAATTTCTCGTAGTAATTTTTATTGAAATGTCCTTTGCTCCAGTTGTTTCTTCCCTGTTTTGATGCAACGACTAAACTATCGGCTCTCGCGGCGTAGGGAGCAAGCATCCTTTGGCGCCCCCCACCGACAGGCATGGCACCATTAAAGTAGTATTCCAGAATTTTATCGTCAGGAATCCTCGCTGCTTCATAAAAGAACCTTTTAGGATAGATCAGGCCGACCAAGACGCCATTGACGAATCCGGTTCCATTGATGTGATCAATAGTGATCTCAGTCTTGTTGCGAGGCACTCCAATCTCGTCAAGCGCTTGCTGCAGCAGTTTGAACTGGAGCATCACAGGTTTTCCGGTAAAAATTGCCTTGACTCGAGATGCGGCAGTTCTTATTTTTTCAAAACCGAAAGGGGACGTGGACTTCATATGGATTGGCAGTGACACCTGCTATTACTCGATCCCTGGGCTATCAAAACGCTTCCCGATTTCGGGGACAAATCGCATGATTTCATCTGTTCGGTAAGGGATTTTCCCTATTAAAAGAGAGCCCGAGGCAGTGAACTTCTCCCACCATTGCGTTGCGAACTCTGCTAATGTGATGGCGCAACCTGAACCGATATTCTCGACATGGTAACCGGATGGAGGTGGGCCGCATGTCGTCACCTCTAGAAATCGTGCGGCAGCCGCTCCTACGGGCATGTAATCCCTCACTTGCGCGCCTCCGGTCATCGGAAAATCTTCGCCTGCTAAGGCGGCGCGACGCAAAGCGGGCCAAAAATTCGCCTGATGCTGACCAAGTCCGTATAGGTGGAACGGCCGTAAAAGAGTAAAGGCCGAAATCGAGCTGCGGGCGAGGGCTTGCATAGCGAGACTGAACGCTGCCTTCGAAGCGGCGTATGGACCGATCGGTTCAAGTGGTGCATCCGGTGGAATCCGGTGGTAACGCTCTCCGCCTCTTCCATATTCCAAGCATGAACCGGAGGCAATGATATGCGGCACACCGACGCTCTCTGCGGTGGCGAAGAGACGGAGACTCTGACACACGTTCACCTTAAAGGCGAGGTTCCAGTCAGTGGCCTGCGGAGAGACTCCTTGCGCAGCGAAGTGAACGAGAGCGTCACACTTTTCAAGAACAGCTGCAGGTACTTCATCAAGAGCGTCTTCGTGCCATTTAGGTTGTCGATCGAGTCTGATGACGGGCCTTGAGCCTGGACGACGCAGCGCAAAGACTTCGTGCCCGCCCTCCAGTGCGAGCTTCAAAAAATGCGCGCCGATGAAGCCTGTGCCGCCCGTAACAAAAATGCGCATTAGAATTTCAGGAGATATTGCGGCTTGTTTTTGAAGCAACAAACTCGCGGATGACGTTGACCATATAATGGATCATTTCCTCAGTGAGGCCCGGATAGGTTCCGAGGAACATGGTTTGGTTCATGATGCGGTCGGCACCTTTGAGGTCACCGGCAATGCGCATGGCTTCTGGGTTGTCGTGGCGGAGGCGGACGAAGGCGGGTTGGCGGACGAGATTGCCCCCGAAAAGCATTCGGTTACCTATTTTCCTCTCGTCAAGGTGGGCGGCCAGTTCGGTACGGGTGAAGGGGGCATCCTCTTTGATGGTGATCTTGAAACCGAACCAGGAGCACGAAGTACGACAGCCGCTATCGTCCCAAGTGAAGTCCGACGAGATGGCTGATCGTTGATCGTGGATTGCGGATTCCGAAGGGGGGGTCCAAGCGGTCGCGTGGGTGGGAAGGGCGAAGTCGATGTAATTCTCAAGTCCATGCAGGCCACGACGAAGGCGCTCCCAGTTCACCTTACGGGCCTCGATGAAGGCGGGGAGACGCTTGATTTGGACGCGGCCGATCGCGGCCTGCGGATCGAGCGGCTTGAGGTTGTAGCCAAGATGCGAATAGATATATTTGTGATCGTACCCCTGTGGGAGCTCGCCTAGCTTCCATTGGAAACGTTTGCCACAGGTATCGTCCTTGCCGGACGGGCACCAGCAATCACGGCCCCAATCGCGGAAGGACTCGGCGTAGGTTTTGAGCGGGGCTCGGCGGATGATGTTGACCGAGCCGCCTTCGCCCATGGTGAGGTGGTGGGGAGGATAGAAACTTTGAGTGGAGAGGTCGCCGAAGGCTCCTGTCGGAGCAGTCAGTAGTTTCAAGTTTTCTGTTTTCTGCTCTGAGATCTTGATGATCGGATGTTCGCCTTTTTCGGCAATCTTGATCAGGTGGTCGAGGCCCAGAGCCTTGGCCTTTTCCAGAGGAAGGGTGTAGGTGCAGCCGAGGGCGTCACAGTTATCTTCGACCAGCCACAGGTCGTGTTTTTGGCAGAACTCGAGGACGGTTGAGAGATCGAAGGGATTACCCAACGCATGAGCCATCATGACCGCCTTGGTTTTGCCGGGTGCAAAGGCGGCTTCCAGCAGCGAGCAATCGGCGTTACCCGTGAGGGGGTTAGCGTCGATGAACACAGGGACGGCCCCAGCCTGAATAATAGGCGCGACAGTGGTCGGGAAGCCGGCAGCAACGGTGATGACTTCGTCTCCGGGACGGATGCGTTTGTGCTCGGGAAGCTTGTGAGTGGTGAGCGCCGAGAAGGCCACGAGGTTAGCCGATGAACCCGAATTCACTAGGAGGCAGTGCCTCACTCCCATGAACTCGGCGAGTTCCTTCTCCATCGCCCCGCCCTCCGGACCAAGTGTGAGCCAAAAGTCGAGAGTGGAGGATACGGCGGCCTCGACCTCGTCCTCATCGAACACCCGGCCAGCATAGGGCACGGTAGTTTCACCCGGGGTAAAGATGGCGTGGGCGGGATCGTCGCCGGGCCGATTGGCGCTGTGGGCCAAGCGGGAGTATTCGCGGGTGAGACGGAGAATTTCGGCTTTGAGCTCGGATGGGGAAGGCATGGAAAGTTTGTTGGATTTCAGTTTTCAGTTTCCAGCATTGAAACTGAAAAGGACGCAGTTCAATCGAAGGCCCAAGGGAGGGATTTGGCGGCGGCGGATTGTTGATAGGCCGCGATTTGGCGGCGGGTGAATTCGGCAGGATCTTTTCCGGCCCCTTCGTGGAGATACCATTCGGCGGTCTTCTTCAGCGTTTCGTCGAAGTTCCAAACCGGCTGCCATTGGAGCAGGTGGAAGGCCTTATCGGTAGCGAGGTTAAGTTTTGAAGCCTCGTGGACGGCGTGGGGATCAGAGGCATCGATCCACTCGCCGCCGGTGTGGCTGATGAGGCCCGCAACCAGCTCGGCCACCGTGCGGTTGTTTGTTAGTGCAGGGCCGAAGTTGAAAGCGGAATCGTAGCCCTCGGCTGCCGCGAGCGAGGCCCCGAGCAGCAGGTAGCCGGATAGAGGCTCCAGCACATGCTGCCAAGGCCGGGTTGCGATCTTGTTGCGCACCGGAATCGTTTCGCTGGCACGCAGAGCACGAATGCAGTCGGGCACGATTCGGTCCTTCGCCCAATCCCCCCCGCCCACGACATTTCCGGCGCGGGCTGAAGCGAGGCGTATCCCGCTTGAGGGGCCGAAGAACGACCGGCGATAGGAGGAGATGACCAGCTCGGCCGCGCCCTTGCTCGCCGAATAGGGATCGTGCCCGCCCATCGCATCCTCCTCCCGATAGGCGTGGAGCCATTCGCGGTTCTCGTAACACTTGTCGGTAGTGATGCTGACCACGGCGCAAGGCCGGCTGGCTACTCTCACGGCCTCAAGAACGTGAGCAGTGCCCATGACATTGGCGGCGAACGTTTCCACCGGAATCTCATAAGAGAGGCGGACCAAGGGCTGGGCCGCCAGATGCAGCACGACATCCGGCCGGGCACGGTCCAGCGCAGCGGAAAGCCCTGGGCGGTCGGAAAGGTCGGCGCGGGTATCGGAGGCCATGCGGCCAGCGAGGCCGAGCTGCTCGTAGAGCCGTTCGTGCGGCTGGGGATCGAGCGCGTAGCCATGCACCTCGGCACCCAGGGCGAGCAGCCATTCGGCCAGCCAAGCACCTTTAAAGCCGGTGTGACCGGTGAGAAAGACGCGCTTGCCGCGGTAGAAATCTCGGAAGGCCATGGGTGTGAAATTCCGAATTACCAAGTTTTCCAAGGAGCCCGTCCGGCGTCCCACAGCGACTCCAGCTCCAGCTTGTCGCGAAGTGTGTCCATCGGCCGCCAGAAGCCGCGGTGACGGAAGATTCCCAGTTGGTTGCGGGCCGCCAGCTTCTCCAGCGGTTCCCGCTCCCAGACCGTGGGATCGCCCTCGATGACGTCTATGACGGACGGCTCCAGCACAAAGAAGCCGCCGTTGATCCAGGCACCGTCACCCTGCGGCTTCTCTTGGAAAGCCGTGACCCGGTCTTCCTCCAGCATCAGCGCCCCGAAGCGGCCCGGTGGCTGAACGCCGGTGAGTGTCGCCTCTAAGCCGGAGCGCTGGTGAAAAGCTACTAGCTCGCTGATATTGACATCGCCAACTCCGTCGCCATAGGTGCAGCAAAAGGAGGAATTGCCCACGTAGTCGCGGACCCGTTTGATCCGGCCGCCGGTCATGGTCTCATCGCCCGTGTCCACGACCGTGACACGCCAGGGTTCCGCTTTCTTCTGGTGAACCTCCATCTGGTTTGATGCCATGTCGAAGGTGACATCTGACATGTGTAAAAAGTAATTAGCGAAGTATTCCTTGATGACATATCCCTTATAGCCAGCACAAATGACGAAGTCATTGATTCCGTGGGAACTATAAATTTTCAGAATATGCCACAAAATCGGACGTCCTCCGATCTCCACCATGGGCTTGGGTTTCAGGGCGGTTTCTTCTGAGAGACGGGTGCCGAGCCCGCCAGCAAGAATGACTGCTTTCATCTGAGAGCGTTGGGAATCAGTGTTAATCTCATGACTATGGATGTTGTTTTGAATGGCCGGGGAGACAACTAGAATGGGAGAAACCGCCTAAAAATCGGGGAATTGTGGCTAACGTCCATTTTTCTCCCTCAAACCATCCTCCGAACGAGGAACGAGCGAGGCCAGCGCGACTATCTGCATATTATCGATCATGAAAGGAGGGCTTCAGGGAATTTTTTATCTAGTCCGCTTTGGAACCCAATGAATGCAAGAGTTGACGCCAGCGCAATCCAAAGGCGTGAAGAGTATATTCTCCTGCATACCGCCTGCGGTTGAACAAGCCCTTGCCTCTCCGGGCTTCGCTCTTCAGCCGAATGATTCGATCCATCGCTTCAGCCAAAGCCCGGGCGTCATCGGCTACCACCAATTCGCCGCCGTCCGGCACGATGAGGGCATCGGAGACGGCACCAACATTAGTGGCGACAATCGGCAGGCCGCAGGCCATCGCTTCTAGCACCGCGAGTGGAAATTGCTCGGTCCAGGAAGGCAGAACGAAGAGGTCGGCACGCAGGAGGCAACTTGATTTTTCCTCACCCCAGATCGGTCCATTCCATTGGATGCGGTCGGGAAATCCGGAAGCGGAGAAGGCTTCGCGGACACCCTCTTCGCTCTCTCCTACCCCCACCCCACCGCGGAACTCGAACTCGATGTTAGGGTGGACTTCGCAGAGGGTTCGCGCTGCCTCAAGCAGATTGCGCCAACCCTTCTCCCGATCCATAGCAGAGATGTAGAGAATTCGAAGTCGTCGGGCTGGATCTTCCTCCCGGTAAGATGAAGTCTCCGGCGCAGGATCGTGAATGGCATTGGCAATAGCTACGCAGGGGCGGCGGGAGATCCAATCCGGCCATTGCTCGACCAGAGCTGGAGCGCAAGCAACGAAGGGGTCGATCTGCTCCAAGGTGAGCGCCACCCATTTCCGGAACCAGCCCGGCCTTTCCTCCAGTTTCAACCGGGCGGGATCCATGTGGACCCACGCGGCAACCCTTACGCCGAAAACGCGGGCCAACCAGACAAAGAGCGAGTCCTTGAGAAACGGCCCGGGATGGAAGGCGGGCTGCAACAAGAGAATGTCGGGACGGAAGCGGATCAGCTCCACGGTCATTCGCAGAAGATACCACGGAGCCTTTACCAGTTTCCCGAGGTTCATGCCGGTGAGAGCCTCGCGCGTGGTCGCATAGGCAGTATTGATCGGGCGGTAACCAATGTCATCCCAGCCTGCCGCACATTCCCGTAGCAAACAGGCCATCATGGCTTCGCCATGAAGAGGCGGATCGAAATGAGTAAGATGTAGGACTTTGCAAGCGGCCGTTCCTGCAGTGGGGCGCAAGGAAACTTCATCGCTCCACAAAGTTTTGACAGGATGGATCGCCCAAGCTCCTTGGTCGATCATCCTGGAACGGGGCCTGGGGCCGAGAGGCTCGGTGCGGATGAAAGCGTCTTGATCGCCCATCCCCCTGACGCGGAAACCGAGGTGGTGGGCGACCGTGGGGAGGTGGACCTCAAGGTAGGCGGGATGGGGTTCTCCCTTTTCCAGTACCGCTTCGAGGGCTGCCCTCCGCCACCACTGGCCGCAGCCCATGCAGCTCAGCACCACCTCCGAGTCCTTTCTGCAGGAAATGCTTCGCACCCAGTTCCGCCATGCAGTGAGATGGCCATGGCTGGCGTAATGGGGGTGCAGGGTGTCGTCGATGCGCCAGGCCCGGTGGCCGAGAAGATCCGCGTCCTCGACGGTGGACCTCGCCTTGAGGCGGGCGAAGAGGTCGGGCACCACGGGCTCGATATCGAATTCGGCGAGATAGAGATGCTCCCACGCCTCTCCCTTCAAGGCTTCACAGGCCTTCCGCAGCACTTCAGTGTAGCTTTGCTTTTCCCGGGGATGGTCTTTCGTCCGAAGCCGGGGGTCCTGGATCAGGACGCGGTTTCCTTCAATCCGCTCGATTTCCTCCGGGGGCCCTCCGTAGGCCACCACGACCTGGTCGGGCGAGGTCAGGGTTTTCCACCTCTCCACCATCCGGTTCACGGCCTCGGCGGGCTGGTGCGTCAACAGAAGCAGGGCCGTCATGTGCGGGGACCGGTCTCGGATTGTTCCGAATCCACCCGGAGGTAATCGGGCTCGCGAGCAGCGGTGAAGCCGAGGGTCACCCGCCAGTAGCCGAGCTTTTCCCGCGGGACCGCCACCGGGCGGAGGGGGACCTCTCCGGTGAATCCGAGCAGGTGGACGCGGCCTCCCCAAGCGACGACGAAAGCCCGGCCGAGGACAGCTCCGCTTTCAACATCGCGGATCGTCATCCCGAAGCGTCTGGACAGGTGGCGAAGCCATGTTCCCGGAGTGGACATGAGGAAAGATGATGAATCAGCCGCGCCGACGCAGCTCCCACTTGTCATGACGGTGGGAGATGGGCAGGGAGTTTTCTGCGGCGAAGCGCTCGACGGCGAGGCGCACGCCATCCCAGCTCCAGTCATCGCCGAAGAGGACCCCACCGGGACGAACGAGATCCCACCAGGCGACGAGGTCGGCATAGACGTCCTCCTCCTCATGGCTGCCGTCGATGTAGATGAGGTCGGATTTCACGCCGTGGATCGCGCACCATTGGGCGGCGGTGATGGAGGGGACCGGAAAGGGCGTGATCCTGGCCTGGTGGCCGGCGCGGGCGACGTTGGCGAGGAAGGTGTAGTAGAGCGTGGGGTAGCCGTGACGCAGGTTCAGCGAACCGTGGCGGGTGGGGTCGTCGAGGTTCTGCCACATCTCCAGTGCACCGAGCCAGGTATCGACGCAGACGATTTCCGCATCGAGGCCGAGCCGTTCGAAGTGACCGGCCAGCGTGAGCGCGGAACCGCCTTTCCAAGTGCCGACCTCGATGATCCGCTGGGGCCGGAGTTCTTCGACCAGCTCGCCGAAGGCCGGGGAGTCGGAGCCCCAACCGGAGGCGTCGTCGGGCCAAACGGAGGGATCGAAATCGGCGTAGGGATCGACCTTGTGAAGCATGGGGCGGACCCGCCCGGAGTGGTCGCCCGCCACGTCGAAACGCTTCGCGCCCCGGAGCCGGCGAAGGCTGAAGCCGCACCGGTAGGCAAGGGCTTTGAGGAGGCTCTGGAGGTGTTTTTTCACGAAGGTGGCGCTGTGGACGGGAGGATGATCCGGGAAACCGCGAATGGACACGAATCTGCGCGAATAGGAACCAGGAACCGGCCAGCGGGAATGGTGTTCGTTCGCCTGTTGGCGGTCATGCCGCGCCCCGTTCGCGGTTTCGCGTTCCTTTCAAGGGCTTGGGAGAGGAGCGAGCTTCGGGGAACTCGAAGGGACTGGGGATGAGGGGCGTGGTGCGAGGAGCCCTATCCGGCGGTCGATGCCCGCCGCTCCTTTGGGGCGCGAGCTATCTATCGAAGAGGAGAGGGCATCGGGGGCGAGGCGGTGCCGATTTCATAATCGGCGCTCCTTCAGATGATCATGCCGGCGGCGACGGTCTCGTTGGTCCCGGGGTCGATGAGGATGAAGGAGCCGGTGTGGCGGTTCTTGCGGTAGCTGTCGTGGATCACCGGGCTGGCGGTGCGCAGGCTGATGCGGCCGATGTCGTTCATCGCGAAGCCGTCGATGCCCTCGATCTTGTGCAGGGTGTTGATATCGACGTGGTATTTCACCTCGCGCACGACGGCCTGCATGTCGCGGGTGGTGTGGCGGAGGGTGAGCTTGGCGCGGTGACCCATCGGCTTGTTGGAAAACCAGCAGATCATCGCCTCGATGTCCTGCTCGACCTTGGGCGGGTTGTTGGCCTTCACGATCATGTCGCCACGCGAGATGTCGATCTCGTCGTTCAGGGTGATCGTGACGCTCTGGGGCGCGAAGGCTTCCTCCAGAGTGCCGTCGGCGGTGTGGATGGCCTTGATGGACGACTTGAAGCCGCTCGGCAGGGCGACGACCTCATCGCCGGGCTTGAAGACACCGCCGGCGACCCGACCGGCAAAGCCGCGGAAGTCGTGCCACTCGTCGCTCTGCGGACGGATGACCCACTGCACGGGGAAGCGGGCGTCGACGTGGTTTTCCTCGCCCCCGACATAGACGTGCTCCAGATGGTAAAGAAGCGAGGGACCCTGGAACCAGGGCATCTTGTCGGACTTGTCGACGACGTTGTCGCCGTTGAGAGCGGAGATCGGGATCGGCGTGATATCGACGATGTTGTCGAGGCGCGAGGCGAAGTCCTGGTAGTCCTTGACGATCCGGTTGTAGGTTTCCTCGTCGTAATCCACGAGGTCCATCTTGTTGATGGCGACGACCACGTGCTGGATGCGCAGCAGGTTGGCGATGAAGCTGTGCCGCTTGGTTTGCTCGATGACGCCCTTGCGCGCATCGACGAGGATAATGGCGAGGTTGGCGGTCGAGGCCCCGGTCACCATGTTGCGGGTGTACTGGATGTGCCCCGGGGTGTCGGCGATGATGAACTTCCGCTTCGGTGTGGCGAAGTAGCGGTAGGCGACGTCGATGGTGATACCCTGTTCGCGCTCGGCCTTGAGCCCATCGGTCAGCAGCGCGAGGTTGACGTGTTCATCGCCCCGGCGGCGCGAGCTTTCCTCGACGGCCTCGAGCTGGTCCTCGAAGATCGACTTGGAATCGTAGAGAAGACGGCCGATGAGGGTGGATTTGCCGTCGTCAACCGAGCCGGCAGTGGTGAAGCGGAGTAAATCCATGAAAGTTTGCTAGTTTTCAGTGTTCAGTTTTCAGCAAAGAAGGTCGGAGTCGTCGAATCAGTGGCTCGTTCTGCATTCTGAAAACTGAACACTGAAAACTAACAAACTCCCGAAGGGGTCAGAAGTATCCTTCCTTCTTGCGGTCTTCCATCGAGGTCTCGGAGCGTTTGTCGTCGGCGCGGTTGCCGCGTTCGGTCTGGCGGGCGGCGGCGACCTCCTCGATGATCTTGTCCATGGTGTCGGCATCGGACTCGACGGCGCCGGTGATGGTGGCGTCGCCCATGGTGCGGAAGCGGATCCGCTTGCGTTCGACCTTCTCGCCCTCGCGCGGCTGGACGAACTCGCTGACGGCGAGGATGGTGTTGTTGCGGGTGACGGTATCGCGCTCGTGGGCGTAGTAGAGGCTGGGGAGGACGATGTTCTCCCGCTTCATGTACATCCAGATGTCCATCTCCGTGAAGTTGGACAGCGGGAAGACCCGGAAGTGCTCGCCGGGGTGCATGCGGCCGTTGAAGAGGTTCCAGAGTTCGGGGCGCTGGTTCTTGGGGTCCCACTGGCCGAAGTCGTCGCGGTGCGAGAAGAAGCGTTCCTTGGCGCGGGCCTTCTCCTCGTCGCGGCGGCCGCCGCCGAGGACGGCGTCGAATTTCTGCTCCTCGATGGTGTCGAGCAGCGTCGTGGTTTGGAGGCGGTTGCGGGAGGCGTCGGGCCCCTTCTCCTCGGTCACCCGGCCCTTGTCGATGGAGTCCTGGACGGAGCCGATGACCAAGCGGGCACCCATTTTCTCGGCGAACTCGTCGCGGTACTGGATGGTCTCCGGGAAATTGTGGCCGGTATCGACGTGGACGAGCGGAAAGGGCAGGCGGGAGGGGTGGAAGGCTTTACGGGCGAGCCAGGCCATCACGATCGAGTCCTTGCCCGCGGAAAACAACAGGCCCGGATTCTGGAACTGGGCGGCGGTTTCGCGGAGGATGAAAATCGCTTCGGCCTCCAGCTGATCGAGGTGGGAGAGGTTGTAGTTGGGCATTGGGTAAAAACTGAAATGCTGAAAATCTGAAACCGGCCGGTGCGGGGGCGCAGGAAAACGCCGTCCAAGGCGGCGACGCAAGTATTATTTACTTACTTGGGTAAGTTGGTAAGGTATTCCACTACCGGGAACTGGGTTCCGCCAGGGCGCTGACCTCGTCGATCGTTGCGGCCAAGCCTTCTTCCAGGCTGCTGACGTGACGGAACCCGGTGGACAAGAGCTTTTCGATGGAAGCCATGGAGTGCTTCACGTCGCCGGCGCGGGTGGGCCGATGGTCGACAGAAGAGGTGGAACCGGTGAGGTGGAGAATCTCGCGGGCGAGGTGGTTGATCGTGATCCGGCTGCCATAGCCGGCGTTGAAGGTGCCGTGGAGGCCGGGTGACGAGGCGACGTGGACCAGCGCCGCGACGATGTCTTTCACATAGATGAAGTCCCGGGTCTGCTCGCCATCTCCGAAAATGGTCAGCGGTTCTCCGTTCAAAGCCTTGTGGATGAAGATGGGTACCGCGGCGGCGTAGGCTCCGTTCGGATCCTGGCGCGGACCGAAGACGTTGAAGAACCGCAGGGAGGCGGTTTCAATCCTTCCTTCGCGGTGGAACATCTCCAGATAGTGCTCTCCGTCGAGCTTGGTGATCGCATACGGGCTCTTCGGCTCCGGTAGCATGGTCTCCCGCTTCGGAACGGTGGGGTTGTCCCCGTAAACCGCGGCGGAGCTGGCGAAGACGAGCTTGCGCACTCCGTTCGCGGCCGCGGCTTCGAGTACGTTCAGCAAACCCATGACATTCAGGCGTGCGCACTCGATGGGATCGTCCATCGACTCGGGGACCGAGACCAGTGCGGCAAGGTGGAAGACGAGGTCCACGCCCTCCATCGCTCGTTCGACCGCCGCCCGATCCGTGATGCAAGCCTCGTGCAAGGTGTGGCGGAATCCGTTGAGGTTCCTTGCGTAACCCGTGCGGAAGTTGTCGATCACCACCACCTCATGATCCGCGTGGAAATGTTCGACGAGGTGGCTGCCGATGAACCCGGCGCCGCCGGTGATGAGAATTTTCATGAGGGAAGAGATCCGTGATCGAACGTCACCCGGCGATGCCGGCGCTGCGGATCCACTCGAGGATCTCAAACACGGAGTCTTCGACGGAGAGTTTCTCGGTATCGAGCACCAGGCCGGGATCCTGGGGTTCTTCGAAGCCGCTGTCCTTGCCGGTAAACTGGGGAATTTCCCCCGCCTCGGCCTTGGCGTAGAGACCTTTGGGATCGCGCGCCTGACAGGTAGCGTAGCTGGCCTTGACGTAAATTTCCCGGAAGTCGCCGCCGAGGATGCCGCGGGCAAGATCGCGGAAGACACCCTTGGGGGTGATCAGCGAGCAGATGACGATCACCCCGTTGTCAGCCAGCACCTTGGCGAGTTCTGCGGTGCGGCGGATGTTCTCCATGCGGTCGTCATCGCTGAAACCGAGATTGCTGTTGAGGCCGGTGCGGAGGTTGTCGCCGTCGAGACGGATCGCAAAGCGGCCTTGATCATGGAGCACGTGCTCAAGGGCTCCGGCGATGGTCGACTTACCCGAGCCGGAAAGCCCACAGAGCCACAGGACGGTGCCCTTCTGACCGAGCAGGGTTTCCTTGTGGTGGCGCGGGAGCGTGGCGTGGGGGTGGATGTGCATGGAGCGTATAGCGGGAAGCGCGATTCGGCGGCGCGTTCTTTTCGTCAGTCTCTGGAATGATCGAGCAGAGTGTAGAAAATGAAACGGGAATTGTGGGTCAGGTAACGTTTGAAAAGCCGCCGCGGCTCGCAGGCCATGCGATAGGCCCATTCCAAGCCGGTTTTCTGAAGAAGCGGAGGTGCCTGGGCGACCTCTCCGGCATGGAAAGCGAAGGCCGCGCCGATTCCGAAATAGACCCCCGGGGGCAGCTCGTGCTTGTGACGGGCAATCCAGTGTTCCTGTTTCGGGCAACCGAGCCCGACCCAGATCAGATCGGCACCGGAGTCGAGGATACGGCCGCGGATGCGATCGAATTCGTCCTCCGGCCATTCGCCAAAGGGAGGCGAATAGGCCCCGGCGATCTCAGCCTTGGGAAAACGGGCCGCAAAGGTCCCGCGGAGCTTGGCGAGGGTGGACTCCTTCCCGCCGAGCAGGAAATGCCGGTGCCCGCTCCGCTGCTCGGTGGCCCGGAGGGTTTCCAGCATCAGGGTGGGACCGTAAACGCGATCGGTGAGCCGCTCGGCCGGAGCGAGGCTGACATTCATCACCCACACGAGCGGCATGCCGTCCGGAACGCAGAGGTCGAAGGCGCGCATGGCACCACCGAAACCTTCATCGGCTCTCGCCATCGAAGCGACGTGGGTGTTCGCCGCCTCCACAGCGTAGGCACGGTCGCGACGCGCGGCGCGGTCGAGAATCCAATCGACGGCACCCGCATAGTCGGTGGCGGCGAGAGGAAGACCGATGACGGAAATGGATTTCAAAGCGGTGGTCGGAGAATAGAACGGGCGCGTTCAGCGACGGCCCCGCAAAACCAGTCCCAATTCGGATTCCAACTGGCGGGTGAGCCCGATCGCCCAATCGAGATCGTCCAGGGACTCCGAGCGGAGGGAGTCGGTGAAGGCGTGGCCTACGGCGCGGGCGGCGGAGCGAGCGGCGGCCAGCAGCCCGCGCGATTCACGCCCGGCTGGCCGGTCGAAGCTCTCGGCCACGAGGGAGGCCGGCCGGGCACCGAGGCGGCGGAGCCAACGGGCCAGGTGAGGGTTTCCCCGCCGTTCAAGCTCACGGGCAATGAGCATGGTTTCCACCGCCAGGTCCCGGGCATCGAGCCAGGCTTGGAATTCTTCAAATCGAGGTGGAGGACCGCTTTTCATCAGCTCTTTCGTTTCCCTCCCGGACACCCGGAGGATCAGCGACAGTAGGGTTCAATGGGACGCAACCCGTCGCAGGCGGTCAATGCGCTTTCGCGCGCAGCAGAATCGCCAAACAGGTAGAGGGCGTAGCCACCGTGCCCGCCACCGCAGTACTTTTTCGCCACATTGCCGGGGATTTCGGGCAAGGGTTTCATCCCTTCATCGAGCTGCGCCTCATGGTAAACCGCCACCGCGCTGGCAAGCAGGGAGAGATCGGACCGGAGGACCGCCTCTCGCGCAAGATCGCCACTGGCAGCGATGCGGTCGTAGTCGCGCGACCGGCCGACGTAACCGGGTGTGTCGTGAGGGCTTCCGGTCCAGAAAATCGCCATCCGACCTTTGAGGAAGTCTCCGCTTTGCTTGAAGTCGAGAACCGGCGCTGGGCCGGAGCGCCAGACGCACAGGCCTGTTTCGTGGATCACCGCAGGGTCCTGCCAGCCGACACCGAGATCGATTTCGGATTCAATCCCGCAGCGCCCGTTCAGGAGCGCCCAGGCACCGCTGCCGCCGAGGCCGGCTTGTCTTTCGTAGGGCCACTCACGGAGCGAGACAAAGGGTGTGATCGCGCAGTTGACCACATAGGCACCCTCGCGGGCGAAAGCCGGGACATCGAGCCAGCCACCGGCGAAATCCACCCTCAACGGTGCCTCGCTCGGTGCCCGGACCCAGCGGACGATGGATGAAGTCGAGACCGGCTCGAACTTCGGCGGTGTCTTGGGAAGGAGGACGTAGCGGGCACCGATTTGATCGCAGAGGTCACGCTTGAGGTGCCCGTACTGGTCGTCCTCGGTGACGGCGAGGACGTCGGGCTTGAGCCGCAGGAAGTGGTCTTTGAAGTCCAGGCCTTCTTCGTGGCTATCGCCGATGACGACCTGATCAACGACCCGCATGCCTTCGAGCAGTGCTTTCTTGTGCTGGTCCGGAATGGAGGGCTTCCGGCGCTTGTGGATCCAAAGCACTTCCTCCGAGGCGAACGACACGGTGAGGTGATCACCGAGTGCCCGCGCTTCCTCGAAGAACTGGAGGTGACCTCCATGAAGGATGTCATAGCAACCGCTGACGAAGACCTTCTTCAAAGCTGAAATCCCAAGTAATGCGTCCCGCTGTCCGGCCTTTCAGCTTTACTCCTTGGCGACCGAAACACGGTGGCCGTGAGCCTTGAGCAGCGCGTGTCGCTTGGCGACGTCGAGGTCGCTGGCGACCATTTCGGCGCACATCTCCTCGACGGTGATCTCCGGCACCCACCCGAGCTTGTCTTTGGCCTTGGAGGGATCGCCCAGCAGCGTTTCCACCTCCGCGGGGCGGAAATAGCGGGGATCGACGCGCACGATAACGTCGCCGATTTTCACGCCCGGGGCGTTGTCGCCTTCCACCGCGGTGATGGTGGCGATTTCATCCACGCCCTCGCCGCTGAACTCGACGATGATGCCGGCTTCCTTCGCCGACATCCGCACGAATTCGCGGACCGAGATCTGCTTGCCAGTGGCGATGACGTAGTCCTCGGGTTCGTCCTGCTGGAGCATCATCCACTGCATGCGGACGTAGTCCTTGGCGTGGCCCCAGTCGCGCAGGGCATCCATGTTGCCGAGGTAGAGGCAGGGCTCCAGGCCCTGGGCGATGTTGGCGATCCCGCGGGTGATCTTGCGGGTCACGAAGGTCTCGCCGCGACGCGGGGACTCGTGGTTGAAGAGGATGCCGTTGCAGGCGTAGATGCCGTAGGATTCGCGGTAATTCACCGTGATCCAGTAGGCATACATCTTGGCCACCGCGTACGGAGAGCGGGGATAGAACGGGGTGGTCTCCTTTTGCGGAGTCTCCTGCACCAAGCCGTACAACTCGGACGTGGAGGCCTGGTAAAAGCGGGTCTTCTTTTCGAGGCCCAGGAAGCGGATCGCCTCCAGAAGGCGCAGCGTGCCGATGGCGTCAACATCCGCGGTGTATTCAGGCGCTTCGAAGGAGACCGCCACGTGGGACTGGGCACCCAGGTTGTAAACCTCATCCGGCTGCACCTCGCTGAGGATACGGGTCAGGTTCGAGGTGTCGGTCAGGTCGCCGTAGTGGAGGCGGAAGCGGGCATGCTCGACGTGGGGATCCTCGTAAATGTGATCGACCCGCTGGGTGTTGAAAAGCGAGGCCCGGCGTTTGATGCCGTGAACTTCATAGCCTTTCTCGAGGAGGAACTCGGCAAGGTAGGAACCGTCCTGACCGGTGATGCCGGTGATAAGTGCTTTTTTCATGAGAGCGGAGAGAGGAAAGAGGAGAGGAGGGCTGCAAGGCCCTCTATCGCTGGGATGAAGAATGCCAAAGGTAAGGCGATGCCGATTTCATAATCGGCGCTCCGGGCGCTCCTTCAAAGCCTGGCGGCGCCGGCTTCGAGGGAGGTGAGGAAATCCTGATAGGCACCGGCGAGGCCTTCTTCGAGGGAGATCGCGGGAGCCCAGCCGGTGCTGCGGATGAGCGTGTTGTCCATCAGCTTGCGCGGGGTGCCGTCGGGCTTGGTCGGATCGGTCTTGATGGCACCCTCAAAGCCGACCGTTTTCGCCACCAGCGTGGCCAGGTCGAGAATGGTGACGTCATCGCCGTAGCCGACGTTGACCCAGTCGGGCGGGTCCGCGAGGCCGAGGAGGTGGAAGCAGGCTTTCGCCAGATCGTCGGTGTGGAGGAACTCGCGACGCGGCGCGCCGGTGCCCCAGATGGTGACCTCGTCCGCACCGGCTTCCCTGGCTTCATGGAAGCGGCGGATGAGGGCGGGAATGACGTGGGAATTCTCGGCGTGGTAGTTGTCGCCGGGGCCGTAGAGGTTCGTCGGCATCGCCGAATGGTACATCAGGCCGTGCTGCGCGCGGTAGTGCTGGCACATCTTCAGGCCGGCGATCTTGGCGATGGCGTAGGCCTCGTTGGTGGCCTCCAGCGGACTGGTGAGCAGGCAGTCCTCGGGCATCGGCTGCGGCGCGCGCTTCGGGTAGATGCAGGAAGAGCCGAGGAAAAGCACGCGCTCGACCCCAGCCTGGCGGCAGCCTTCGATCGAGTTCGCGGCGATGGCGAGGTTCTCGTAAATGAAGTCGGCCGGATAGGTCGAGTTTGCGTGGATCCCGCCGACCTTGGCCGCGGCGATGATCACGATGTCCGGCTTTTCCGCGGCCAGGAAAGCGAAGGTGCCCGACTGGTCGCAAAGATCGACGCGGCTCCGTCCGGCGGTGAGGATTTCATAGGTTCCAAGGCGCTCCGCCTCGCGCACGAGAGCGGATCCCACCATGCCGCGGTGGCCTGCGATGAAGATCTTTTTCATGAATTCAGGAGAGCGGCTCTGTAAGCCGCTGAACGGATGAACGGGGCGCTTGTTGAAGCGGCTTGCAAAGCCGCTCTCCTCACGCCTTCACCACCTGCCCTGGCCTCGTTTCCACCGATGCCATGGCGTTGCGGGTATCGACGATGAGATCAGCGGCGGCGGCGAGCTGTGGCAGATCGAAGGCCTGATGGTGGGTGGAAATCACCACACAATCCTGCGCGCGGAGGTTTTCCGCGGTCCAGGAAAGCGATTCCATGCCCGCCCACTCCATGTGCTCGCGGGTGGGACCGACGACCGGGACGTGCGGATCGTGATAGGCGACTTCGGCACCGAGCCGCTTGAAGCCGTCGAGCAGTGCGAAGGTCGGCGATTCCCGCATGTCATCGACGTCCGCCTTGTAGGCGAGGCCGAGCAACAGGATGCGACTGCCCCTCACCGCCTTGCCGCGGGAATTGAGCGCCTCCATGGTACGATGGATGACGTAGTCCGGCATCGCCCGGTTGACCTCCCCGGCGAGCTCGATGAAACGGGTGTGGACGCCATATTCGCGCGCTTTCCAGGTGAGGTAGAAAGGGTCGATCGGGATGCAGTGGCCACCGAGACCGGGGCCGGGGTAGAAGGCCTTGA
Organism: uncultured Haloferula sp.; assembly: GCA_965652295.1. Classification (GTDB taxonomy): domain Bacteria; phylum Verrucomicrobiota; class Verrucomicrobiia; order Verrucomicrobiales; family Akkermansiaceae; genus Haloferula. Next base: position 60,567 of record CBFGTS010000015.1, read on the forward strand.
AGCCGAAGGGCTTGGTCGAGGCGGCGCGGATGACCTCCCAGATGTCGATCCCCATCCGATCGGCGGCGATCTTGAGTTCGTTGACCAGGCCGATGTTCACCGCGCGGTAGATGTTTTCCAGCAGCTTGGTGAGTTCGGCCACCTTGCACGAGCTGACCGGCACGACCTCATCGAAGACCGCGCCATAGAGCGCCACCCCGGCTTCGAGGCAGGCCGGGGTCACGCCACCGACGACCTTCGGGATGTTGGTGGCGGCGAAGTCGGGATTGCCCGGGTCCTCGCGTTCCGGCGAATAGACGACGTGGATGTCGGTTCCCACCACAAAGCCGGCGGCCTCGACGCGGGTCACCAGTTCCTCATCGGTGGTTCCGGGGTAGGTGGTGCTTTCGAGGCTGACGGTCTGGCCTTTCCGCAAGTGCGGGACGAGCGAGTCGATGGTCGCCGTGACGTAGCTGAGGTCGGGCTCGAAATGCTCGTCCAGCGGCGTGGGCACGCAGAGGATCAGCGCGTCACATTCGCTCGCGCGGGAAAAATCCACCGTGGCATCGAGATTCCCGCCCGACTTCGCTGCGGTGATCTGCGAATCGGGAATGTGCTTGATGTAGGTACGTCCGACGGCGAGCGCCTCGGGCTTGGCGGGATCGATATCGAAACCGATGGCCCGGTATCCGGCGCGGGCGTAGGCCAGCAGCAGCGGCAGGCCGACGTAGCCGAGGCCGACGACGCCGATCACACGGTCATGGGAAAGAGTTGGAGTAGGGTTGCTCATCCGACGGAAGAATAACGGTCGATCAACTTTTCGGCCTCCTTGAGGGCCATTCCGGTGACCTGATCCATGTTGTAGTAGCGGTAGGTGCCGAGGCGCCCGATGAAGCTGACGTTTTCCTCCAGCCCGGCCAACGCGGCGTATTTTTCGTACGCCGCAGCGGCGTCCGGCGCGGGGATCGGGTAGTACGGTTCGTCCTCCGGCGTCCAATCCTTCGGGTATTCGCGGACGATCGTCGTCGCTTCGGTATCCTGTCCGGTCGCGTGCTTGATTTCCACGATCCGGGTGTAGGGCACGTCCGGGTCCGGATAGTTCACCTGCATCGCCGGTTGCCAGAAGCCCTCTTTGCCCGCGATTTCGCGGCGCGTTTCAAGTTCATCCGCGGTGAAGCTCTCGTGCTCGAAACGGAGCGAACGGTAGGGTAAGGCGCCGAAACGGCGGCCATAGTACTCGTCGATCGGACCGGTGAACACCAGGTGCTTCCAGCTCCAGCGCTCCTTCGCCTCATGGAAATCCGTTTCCAGCGCGAGTTCCAGCCCCGGCGAGGCGGCGATCATCCGCTCGAACATCCGCGTGTAGCCCTCGTCCGGCAGCGCTTGGAACGATTCCTTCAGGTAGCGGTCGTCGCGGTTGGTCCGGATCGGAATCCTTCCGCACACCGAGGCGTCGAGCTCGCGCGGGTGCCGCTTCCACTGCTTGATCGTGTAGCCTTCGAAGAACAGTTCATACAACTCGCGGCCGACCTGTGAGACGATGACCTCCTCGGAGTTCGCCGGTTGCTCCACCGGCTCACGGTGTTCTTCGAGCCACGCTTCGAACTCCCCGCTGGTGGCCGGACGACCGATCAGTTCCTCGAAGGTGTTGAGGTTGATTGGAAAACTCCAGTAGCGCCCGCGGGTAAAGCTCTTGATGCGGTATTCCACCGGCCGCCAACCGGTGAATTGCGAGAGGTAATCGACGATCCGCGAGGAGTTGCTGCGGAAATAATGGGGGCCGTAGGTGTGGATGAGCACGCCGGCCTCATCCGGTGCGTCGTAGGCGTTTCCCCCGAAATGCGCACGGCGATCGATGACCGTGCAGCGAAATCCCGCGTTGCTGAGCCTTTCCGCGACCACCAGCCCCGCAAAGCCCGCTCCCACGATGAGGAAGTCGATGGCTTGCGGCGATTCAGCGGACATTCCAGAAGGTCGGGGTTGAGGCCATTGGGGAAGCGGGGCGTTCCGGGCACGCTGCCGCCCGTGGTCGCTTGTCCTCTCAACGGACAAAACCAAAGGGTGGGGGCTCGAAAATCGTGGTTCTCCGGAGGACCCTCATGCGCGGTCCCGGCGGACGCCTCGATGCATGCCGCATCCGGATAATTGTTCAATTCAAAATGAACAAATTCCGCGTTCGTGGAAGTCGCGGAAAAAGCGCTGGACTCAGGGATTCGGGCGCTTCGGCAGCAGCAGGGCGTAGAGATCGACATCGACCACCTGCTCCTGGCCCAGAAATTCCAGCAGCACCCGCACGCGCTCCCGACCCGGCAGAACTTCCACCACCCGTCCTTCGAATCCCCCCAACGGTCCATGAGCCACCTCCACCTCGTCACCGCGCTCGATCTTCGGCGCGAGGGTCAGCGTCTCCCCTTCGATCGATTCGTGTTCCCGGACTTCCCGACGCAGCGCCTCGACAAAGCTCTCCGGCACCTCCGGGACGAAACTTCCGAACCTCACCAACCCGGTCACTCCTTGGGAAAACTCGACCATGCGACGCATCTCCGTGAGGTCGAAACGCGCCAGAACGTAGCCGGGAAACATCGCCTCCACCCACCACACTTTCCCCCGCCGGGTCGCTTTCCGGTAGCGCAGGCGGGGGCAGAAAACGTCGACGTCCTCAAGATCGCGAAGATGCTCCGCCACGACGTGCTCCCGCTTCGGCGCGGTCTTCACGCAGTACCATTTCGGTCCGCCGTCGCTCACTGACCCAGGAATTTTTGCAGGATCGGCAGCACCATGCGGCCCCGCCGGATCCAGTTCTCCAAGCGTTCGATCCTCTCATCGAAGAACTCCCGCTCCGTTGGATCCACCTCTCTTGTCACCGCCTCCTGAAGCGCGGAAATCTTCGTCTGCCCGCTCTCCAGATGAGGCCGGACCTGCTCGCGGATGAATCCGCCCACCAGAGGCTTCAACTCCGCCGCCGCCTCGAAATACGTTCTCCGCACGCCCACCACCTCAAGCTCGCGCACCGCTCCGAGGCTCTTCAACGTCCGCAGCCCCTGGCTCGCGGAACCCTTGCTGATCCGGAGCCGCTCCACCAGATCATCCAGGGAAAGCGGCTCACGGCTTATGAAAAGCAGGCCGTAAATCTCACCCACGGACCCCGGCAAACCCAGGACCCGCACGCCATCGACGAAAATATCGATCGCCCGCCGCTCGACATCCGTCAGCACCGTCCCTGTCTCCTCGCGTTTTTCCTCGGGCACGTTCACCCGATACCCGCCCGATGATCTTTGTTCAAATCAAATTGAACTTTCGGACCCGCCGTCCTTCTTCCACCGGGGCTCTTATTGGAACGCGAGCTTCAGCTCGCCCGGCGGAACCATGCGGGCTGAAGCCCGCGTTCCAACAACCCGGACACCACCCCACCCTGTGGATCGAATCCATCATGTTCCCGCCTCTCTAACGCGTCCTGCTTCCGCCTCACCGCGACCTTGCTTTGCACGGGCGTTCCTGTCATTCTCGCCGATGGGCAAAAGCCCCTCCTGCCATGAACGAGATCCTCCAAGCCTGGCGGTCCGTCGATCGCAACAAACTCGCGCTGGCCTTGAGCATCGTCCCCGGTGCCGGCCACCTCTACAAACACCACTACGCCGCCGGCATCGGCATCCTGATCGGTGGCAACCTGCTCGCCCTCTTCGTGGCGCTCCTCCTGGGCCTCGCCACCTTCGGCGTTTCGCTGGTCGTCGTGCCGCTCGCCTACGTCACCGTGGTGGCCGTCTCGGCCTACTACGCGCCCGACTGGCACTGGCACCACACCTACCTGCATCCCTGGCACCCCGCACCGCCGGACGAGTCCTCGGGCTAAGAGACTGTTGAAAAACCCCGCACGGTCCCGCCGCCTGGATTTTTGGTAGGGTATAATGCGCTTCGCGGAGCTGGGATGATCGGCAGCCCTGACGGGCAGGACCCCTTGAAGATGCTGACTGCGTTGCTTGTCGGTCAAGGATCCCGATCCACTCCCTCCGCGCGCCTTGCCAGCATCTTCAAGGAGCCCTGCGGGATCATCCGGGGTTTTTCAACAGCCTCTTAAAGCGGCAGATCCCCGCCTTCCAAATCCCCGCCTTCCTCGAAGTCCACCTCCCGCACCCGCTTGCGGTCGCGCCAGTATTCCACCTGCTTGCGCAGCGTCTCGCGGAGATCGATCCCATCCGCCACGGCCTCGATCGTCACCCGCGGATGCGAGCGATCGGAGGTGTCCAGATGCAGGTTCGAAAGCCCGAACATCCGGATCCAGAACGGTCGCTCCATCGTCGTGTCCTTGACCCGGTAGAGCTCCACTTCATCGATGCTCTGGTTGAACACGCCGTCGTATAGCCGCAAGCGTTCGGTGGTCAGCTCATACACCCGGCAGCGCACCTTGAGGTAATTCCACAGCATCCAGAGGAGAGGCAGCGGCAGGGCGAACCATGCCGGCGGAAAAAACACGCCGCCCGCACCAATCGCGCCCGCCACCCCGAGGGCCACAAGGTGCGGCCCGAGATTGAGGACCTGCGAGGGCGAACCTTTCCATAAAATCTCCTCATTCATGAGGTAGAGGATGTCGGAGCCGCCCCGCCTCCGCCAGTGGAGAATTGCGCCATCGTTGGAATGGCTACCCCGGCGGACAACGCCTTGGCCGCAGGGCGATCCAGCTCGGGAGAATGATGGGCACCCGCTCTTCCGATTTCCCCCAGATGAACGCGGATGCAGGCATCCAGGTTTCCAAGTTGCCTTTTTCAATCATCGAGAGACAGAGTTTACGGAGATCACGGAGAAAGGCAGAAATGGGAGGTTTCCCGGCTCCGTGGCCTCCGTTCCCAAAAGAATGCCTGTCCTACCAAACCGCCTCGAAGCCTTCGGACGACGACCGCTGAAGGAACCCTACGGCGTTCATCCCTGCATCTGCGGTTCTCTTCCTCCCTAGCTTGATCGACCTACCTCCGGCCAGAAGGATCAAACCTTCCTCAACGACTCCGTGGAATCGCCGAAGCGCCGTTGTTTCACTCCCAGTTCGTCGAGCATGCGCAGGTAGAGATTGGAAATCGGAACGTTCCCACCGAGATCCACATGGCGGCCGGGTTTGAAGGCACCGCCGCCGTGGCCCGCCACCACGATCGGCAGGTCGTCGTGGTTGTGCCGGTCGCCATCGGAAATGCAGCCGCCGTAAACGATCATCGAGTTGTGCAGCAGGCTCTGGCCGTCGATGTCCTCGGTGTTCTTGAGTCGATCCAGGAAGTACGCGAGCTGCCGCATGTAGAAGTGATCGATCTTGGCGATCTTTTTCAAGTTGTCGCGATTTCCCTGATGGTGGGAGATGTTGTGGTGGCCGTCCGACACCCCGATTTCCTTGAAGCTGCGGTTGCTGCCATCGTGCGCCATCAGGAAGGTCGAGATGCGGGTGGAGTCGGTTTTGAAAGCCAGCACCATCATGTCGAACATGAGCCGCAGGTGCTCCTCGTAGGTGCCGGGGACGTCGGGCGCGGGCACGCCGGGGTCCGGCGGTAGACCCATGGCCTCGGTTTTCTCGATCTGCTTCTCGATCTCGCGGACGCCCGTGAGGTATTCGTCGAGCTTCTGTTGGTCGCTGCGGCCCAGGTGACGATGCAGGGATTTGGCGTCGTGCGAGATGAAATCGAGCATCGATTTCTTGGTGGCGTAGCGGCGGCCGAGGCTGTCGGCGCGTTCCTTGGCATCGCCCGCGCCGAAGAGGCGCTCGAACACCGCACGTGGGCTCGACTCAGGTGTCATCGGCTGGTTCTCCGACCGCCACGAGAGATTGAATTGATACGCGCAGGAGTAGCCGGAGTCGCAGGAACCGGACTTGCGGACGCCATCGGCGGAAAGCTCGAGCGAGGGAAGCCTCGTCTGGGCACCGATCGCGTTGGCGGCGACCTGATCGATGGAGATGCCGAGGTCGATATCCGAGCCGGCGGTCTTGCGGGCGCGGGTACTGGTCAGGAAAGTGGCCACACCCCGGGCATGGTCGCCGGGACCGTCTCCATCCGCCGCTGCGGCCTTTTGCTCGAAACCGGTGTAGATCTGGAAGTCCTCGCGCAGCGCTTCCATCGGCGCAAAGGTCGGCCCCATCTTGTAGCTGGAGGTGGTGCCTTTGGGCCGCCAGCGTTCCACGTTCACGCCGTTCGGAATGTAAAGATAGGCCATGCGCAGGGGGGCGCCGCTGGCGGTCGTGGCGAGCGCCCGGCCCGCAGTCTCCGCCGCCATCAGCGGACGGAAGCATTCGAGCGCGGGCAGACTCACGGCCGCGCCGAGGCCCCGCAGAAATCCGCGGCGGCTGGTGTTTCCTGGATGAATGCTCATGGGTGGATCAGGTTGGGAATTTCAGGGGAGGCTCAATCGTCGCCCCGCCGCTTCTGGAACGGGGCGCTTTCGACAATACCGTAGATCAACTCGCGGAGCTTGCCGTCGTTCTTCTCGAGGCGCTCGACGAGCTGGTCGATGGTGGTGGCGTCGTAATATTCGACTCCGCGACCGATGGCGTAGGTGAGGAGTTTTTCGGAAAGGCAGCGGTAGAAATCCTCACGGCGGTCGGTGGCGAGAATCTTCTTCAGCCCGGCCACATTGACGAACTTCTCGCCGGTGAGCAGCTCGCCGCTGGCGTCGATGCGTTTGCCGTGGTCCTTCGCCCGGAACTGCCCGAGGGCATTGAAATGCTCCAGCGCCAGGCCGATGGGATCCATCCGTGCGTGGCAGCCGCGGCAGTCGGGGTTCTTGCGGTGGATCTCCATCATCTCCCGCATGGTGGGCTCGCCGTTGGTGCCCGTTCCGGCAGCGTCTTCGAGCGGTGGCACGTCCGCCGGCGCGGGCGGGGCCGGGGTGCCGAGGAGGTTGTCGAGGACGAACAGACCGCGCTTCACCGGCGAAGTGCGGGTGGGATTGGACGTCACCATGAGCACGCTGCCGTGGGTCAGCACCCCGCCCCGCTCGGGGTGCTGAGTCAGATCCACGGGCTGGAACTCCTCTCCCTTGACCCCCTCGATTCCATAAAACCCCGCCAGCCTTTCATTGAGAAATCCGTAGCGGGCGGAGATCAGCTCCTCGGCCGGGCGGCCTTCGCGGAGGATGAACTCGAAGAGCAACTCGGTTTCCCGCCGCATGTCGTCGCGCAGGCGGACGTCGAACACACGCGCCGCCTCGCGGTTGCTTTCAAGATCGAGGATGTCCCTCGCACTGACCGGGACCGAAGCCACATCACGGATCTGCAGCCACTGGCCGACGAAGTTTTCCGTCAGCCGCTTGGCCCGCGGGTCGGCCAGCATGCGGTCGATCTGCGCGTAAAGGTTCTCCCGCAGCTTGGTATTGAACGCGAGGCTCAGCAATTCGTCATCCGGCACCGATCCCCAGAGGAAAAACGACATCCGCGCTGCCAACGCGTATTCGTCGAGCGGCACGATCTTGTCGGGATTGTTCGGCTCCGGCTGGATCTCGACGCGGAAGAGAAATCGCGGCGACGCCAGGCAGGTCGCGATCGCCTGCTTGATGCCGTCCTGGAAGTCCTTGCCGGGCTGGCGATCCACCTCGTCCACCATTTCGACCAAGCGGTCGATGGTCGAGTTGTCGAGCGGACGGCGGAAGGCGCGGCTGACGAAGCTGCGCATGATCTTGCGGGCATAGCGCTCACGAGCGGCATCGTTTTCAGGTGGCTCGCCATCGACGAAGATCATCCGGTAACCCTTGGCATACTCCCTCTGCTCGCCGCCCAGCGGGCCCTGGACGATGACCCGCTGGAGCGTCAGGAAGAGCTCCTCCTCACCCGCCGCGGCCTCGCGGCCGGGTTTCAGGTGGATTTCGAAATCCTGACCGCCCTTTTTCAGCGCGGCCTTGCCGGTCAACTGGATCGTCCGCCGCTGGTCCCAGCCGAGGGAAACCTCATCCACCGTGGAACCGCCGACTTTCACATCCATCAGGGCCTCATGGATGGTCGCCTCGGTCGCACCCCGGATGGCATACTCCACGGTGATCTGGTATTCCCCATCCCACCTGATGTCCTGTTTGGCCACCACCCGGTTCTCTTCGGCGAAAGGCAGCCAGCGGCCGGTGGTGAGCGGCGCACCGGGTGCCTTGAAGGCCGCACCATCGATATCGACCCGCGGCACCTGGGCGGCGGCACCTTCCGGCAGCGCCAGGGCCACCACCTCGTCGGCCGCGGCGATGTATTTCTCCATCAACAGCGGCGAGATGGAAAGCACGTCGCCGATGTTGTCGAAGCCGTAGCCGGTGTCGTCGGGCGGGAACGCCTCGGTGGTGTCGTACTCCACACCTAGTAGATCGAAGACGGCGTTGCGATACTCCGAGCGGTTGAGGCGGCGGATGGTGACCCGGCCAGGGTCGGGGTTCTCCGGATCGAGCTTGAACACCTGCTGCTCGATCCACGCCTGGAGCTGGCGTTTCTCCGCAGGCTCGAGCTGGTCTTCGTCGGAGGGAGGCATGATCTGGCTGCGCACGTTGCGCCAGATCGCCAGCCAGTGTTCACGGTCGTCGAGATGGCTGGCAAGGTCGCCGAACTCGTCCATCGAGAACTTCCCTTTCGAAGCGCCGTCGCCGTGACAATCGAAGCAGTAGTTTTCGAGCAGCGGCACGATTTTCGACTCATAGCTCTCCTCCGGACCCGCATCGGCGGCAGCGCCGGAGAAGGCCAAAAGAACGGTGAGCTTGCGGAGGAACATGGTGGATTTCAGGGAGCTGGCCTCTCGGCCGCAGCGATTTCGGGATAACCCTGCCACAGCCATTCGAGCGCGCCGGGGAGGGTCTGACGGGTGACGCGGCCATCGACATGGCCGGACTTTTTGGAGAAGACGAAACGGTAGGCGTATTCCTTTTTTTTCAGCTCTTCTGCCATCAGGCGGTTGGCCCGAACCCAGTTGTGGTAGGAGGAATCGTCGCGATCGTGGCCGTTGTCCTGCTCGCTGACGTGCAACCAGATCCGGAGCGGCTTGCGTTTCGCCCGCGGAATCAGGTTTTCATGATACTCCCAGGCACCGTGGGGCGTGCGACGGCTTTCGGGCCACTGCTGGTTGCAGTAGGTGCCGGAGTAGCTGAGAACGCGGCGGTAGAGATCCGGGCAGTACCACGCCATGGTGAAGGCCGCCGCCGCGCCGGAGCTGCCACCCATGGTCGCCCGCGCTTCCGGGTCGGTGGTCAGCCTGAGATCGCACTCCTCCTCCACGCGAGGCAGGACCTCCTTTTCCACGAACGTGGCGTAATCGTCGGAAAGCGTGTCGTATTCCAGGCCGCGCTGGCTGCCCTGGGCGTCGCCGCCGCCGGAGTCGATCATGATCGCCACCATCGCCGGCACGCGTTCCTCGTGGATGAGGGTGTTCAGGGATCTCGGCAGGACATCGTGGTACCACGAGCCGTCCTGGGCGATGATGAAGGGTGCCGGTTTCCTGCGGTCGAGCTGCTGCGGGATGTAAACGGCGACCTTCCGCTCGTAGGGCACCCTGCCCCGCTGGCCCTTGGCGATGCCTTTGTAGATCCGGCTGTCCTTCGACTTCATCACGAAGTGCCGGATCTCGCCCTGCGGCACCCCGTCGCGGACCTGCAGCTCCGGAGCGTCCTGATAATCCGGGCCGATGACGATGTCCTCCGCGACCACGGCGGAAACAAGAGCGACGAGGGCAAGGAAAGAGAGGAGGGAGGCCTGCATGTTCCCGGAACCCCACCCGACCGGTCAGGTTCCGTCAATTTCGTTCACCCCGCGCTTTCTCCTGCCAGGTGACGTGTGGGCGGGGTTCCCTTGGCCGGCCTTCCACCGCTCCGTCAACGCACAAGACGAGCCCCCGGAATTGACGGCAGCGAAACTTCACGTTCGGTGAACTTTCCGCCTGCTCTATCCGGGTGTAAGCTGGGAGCTATGAAGTTTCTGGCGACTCTCCTTCTGGTCTCACCCCTTCATGCCGATTGGTTCTATCACCGGGTCCTTCCCTCCAACTCCAGCTCGAATTGGTCCCGGCTGACCCGCCATCTGACCGAAGAACCGGCTCAACGTGTTTTCATCCACCCGCGGACCCTACCAGGCGGTCCGGACCACCCCGACCGCAACCTCGGCGTGTTCTTCACTTCCGGATCGTGGGCCGTTTTCTACGAAAACCAGGCATCGGCTCCCCCCAGTCCGCTTGAATTCTCGGTTTTCACGCCAGCTGCCGGGGACACGATGTTCCTCCACACCCATCACTCGGGAGCCCAGCCCACTTTCAAACGCTCCTACATCGATCATCCGTCTCTCAATGGCAGTCCCGACGTGTTGTTGTTCCTTACTCACAACTGGACGGCCGGTGGCGGCACCTACAACAACCAATTCTCACCCGTCACCTACGACCCTTCGTCGTCGAAGTGGTTCATCCACGGATATATCCCGAGCGACGAGTTCACCGACGTGCCCGACGGAGCCACATGGAATGTGCTCGTAGTGCCGGCGGTCGATGAGACCACCTTCCGCCACACCGCAACGACCGGCAACACTACCGGCCCATCGACCACCCTCGACCATCCACATCTGAATGGAAATCCATCGGCACTGGTTCTGGTCACCAACCAATGGCCAACCGACTTCGTCGGTGCGACCTTCAGCATGATGCAGCCGACCTACGATGACTCCCTCGGCCGGTGGAAGCTGACGACGACGAGAAATGTCAGCATCCAGACCGGGTCGGTCTTTCACATTAAAGTCAGCCCGGCACCCGTGACGCCGGAGCCGACAATCTCAATTTCCTACTCCAGCCCCACGGCCACCTTGAAGTTGCCCACCGAGTTTGGATACACCTATCAACTGAAAACCTCCCCCGACCTCGGGACCTTCAACCCCGAAGGGCTTCCATTCAACGGCAACGGGACCATCCGGTCCTACCCGACGTCCGTGGTTCTACCGGAGAATTTCTATCAGCTCCACCGCACGCTCGGCGAAGTCCAGCCCTGACTCTGCTTTCTTGGGGCGGAGTGTCCATGATCCCGCTCCTACTCACCCATCCATCCACCGCCCAAGTGCGGCTTCGAGCTTCTCGCCGCGGCGGACGCGGAAGTTCTCTCCAAGTTCCACGGTCGCGCGTTTTCCCGCGGAGTTCTGGAAATGGATCAGAACCGGGGTCTTTCCGGGATGGGCGGCAATCGCTTCACGGATCTCGGCGAGGTCTTGCTCGGAATGCCGTGCGGTCCACAAGGCCAGCTCGACGAACTTCGAATTTGCGCCGCCACCGCGGGTTTTCAGCTCGTTGATCTCCGAGCCGGTCAGCCGGCGCGAGTCGGTGCGGTCGTCGATCTGGATCGCCGCCTTGAAGCGGATCACTTTGCCGGAAACGAGGATCCCCGCGTCGCGCGCGGGGACGAAACTTTCGCCCCAGACCATGATCTCGCGCGAGCCGGTGAAGTCCTCGACCACCAGGATGCCAAAGGGTTTGCCTGATTTCGTGATCCTCGACTCGACGCTGCGGATCATCCCGGCGAAGGGGAAACGGTCCCGCGGATGCCTGACCTCGATCTCATCGACCAGGCCCAGCTTGCAGTAACGGTCGGAGTCGAGAACGGTGCGGAATTTGTCCAGCGGATGGCCGGTGACGTAGAAGCCGAGCAGCTCCTTTTCCATCGCCAGGCGGTCGTCCTTCGTCCACTCCTCCACTTCTACGGCAGTTGCCGTAGCGGCGGGCGTGGGCGCACCGAAATCCATCGAGTCGAACATCGAGACCTGCCCGGCGGCGCGGTCGCGCTGGGCCGAGGAGGCGCTGGCGCAGACCTGCTCCAGGCGGGAAACCATTGATGCCCGGCCGTGCCCGGTCCAATCGAAGGCACCGGCCTTGATCAGGTTCTCAAGGATGCGCTTGTTCACCACCTTCGAGTCGAGCCGGTTGGCGAAATCCTCGAGCGACTCGAACGGGCCGTTTTTTTCCCGTTCGGCGATCGCCTGGGCCATCGCGCCCTCGCCGACGTTCTTGATCGCGGCCAGGCCGTAGCGGATCGCCATCGCGCCGTTCGGCGCGGGCTCCGGGGCGAAGCGCAGCCGCGAAAAGTTCATGTCCGGCGGCAGGATCTCGATCTTCATCCGGTGGCACTCCGCGACGAACACACCGATCTTGTCGGTGTTGTTGATCTCGTTCGAGAGCAGGCCGGCCATGAACTCGACCGGGAAATTCGCCTTCAGGTAGGCGGTCCAGTAGGAGATGTGGCCGTAGCAGGCGGAGTGGGATTTGTTGAACCCGTAGCCGGCGAACATCTCGATCTTCTTGAAGATCGCGTCGGCCAGCTTCTCGTCGATGCCGTTCGTTTCGCGACAGCCCTTGACGAACTTGTCGCGCTCCTTGGCCATCTTCTCCGGGTCCTTTTTCCCCATCGCACGGCGCAGCAGGTCGGCGCCACCGAGCGAGTAGCCGGCGAGGAGCTTGGCGGCGTTCTGCACCTGCTCCTGATAGATCATGACGCCGTAGGTGTTGCCGCTGACCTGCTCGAGCAGCGGGTGCTCGTAGAGGGGCCGGGTGCGGCCTTTCTTCACCTCGATCATCTGGTCGATGAACTGCATCGCGCCCGGCCGGTAGAGCGCGAGGAGGTCGATGATGTCGTCGATTTTCTCGATCTGGTATTTCCGGCAGGTCTCGACCATGCCGCCGGATTCCAGCTGGAACACGCCCATCGTCTCGCCGCGGTTGAGGATGTCGAAGGTGGCTTGGTCGGTGAGGGGCACGTCCTCGATCACGAACTCCGGCGTGTGCACCCGGATGTGCTCCACGGCGTCCTGGATGACGGTGAGGTTCTTGAGCCCGAGGAAGTCCATCTTCAGCAGGCCGACCTCGGTGATGGCGCCCATGTCGAACTGGGTGACGACTTCGCCTTCGTTGCCGCGGGTCAGCGGGACATGCTCGTCCAGCGCGCGGTCGCCGATCACCACGCCGGCGGCGTGGATGCCGACGTTGCGGGTGAGGCCCTCAAGCTTGAGCGCGTAGTTCCAGAGTTCCTGATAGGTGGTGGAGCTTTCGATCAGCTCGCGCAGCTCGGGTTTCGCGTCCCACTCCTTTTTCAGGGTGATCCCGGGCTTGGCCTCGATCATCTTGGCGATGCGGTCGGCCTCGCCGTAGGAAACGCCCATCACCCGCGCCACGTCCCGCAGCACGCTCTTCGCGCCGAGGGTGCCGTAGGTGATGATGTGGGAAACACTACGCTCGCCGTACTTCTGGCGGACGTAGTCGATGACCTCCGGCCGGCGGCTTTGACAGAAATCGATGTCAACGTCCGGCGGGCTGACCCGCTCGGGATTGAGGAAACGTTCGAAAAGCAGACCGAACTGGAGCGGGCAGATGTTGGTGATGCCCATCGCATAGGCCACCAACGAACCCGCGGCCGAGCCGCGGCCGGGACCGACCGGGATGTTGTGGTCGCGCGCCCACTGGATGAAGTCGGCGGTGATGAGGAAGTACGAGGCGAACCCGAGCTGGTTGATGATGCCGACCTCGTACTTCAGCCGCTCCTGGATCTCGGGATCGGCCGCCTTTTCCGCGCCGTAGCGTTTCAGAAGGCCCTCCTGACAGACGCGCATCAGGTATTCCTCGCGCGGCGAGCCATCGGGCGAATCAAACTGGGGATATTTCTCCGAGCTGGTCGAATCGAGCTTCAGCTCGACGTTGCAGCGTCCGGCGATCTCCAAGGTGGCGTCGCAGGCTCCGGGAATCTCGGCGAAAAGCTCGCGCATTTCCGCGGCGGATTTGAAATACACCTCCGGGGTGTAGCGCATGCGGTTTTCATCGATCAGCAGCTTGCCGGTGCCGATGCAGATCATCACGTCGTGCGCCTCGTGGTCGTCGCGGTTGACGAAGTGGACGTCGTTGGCAGCGACCGGCTTGAGGTCGAATTCCGCGGCGAGCTGGAGCAGCCCCGGCGTCACCTTGCGCTGCGGCTCCAGGCTGTGGTTGTGGACTTCGACGTAAACGTTTTCCCGGCCGTAGATGTCCACCAGCTCGGCCATGGTCTCCCGCGCCTTGTCCATGTCCCCGGCGAGGAGCCATTCGTTGACCGGGCCGGAAATGCAGCCGCTGAGGCAGATGACGCCCTTCGAGAACTCGCGCAGCGTCTCGCGATCGACGCGGGGTTTGCCGTAGTAGGAGCCTTCGAGGTGGCCCTTGGAAACGAGCTTCTGGAGATTCGTCCAGCCCTCGTTGGTCTCCGCCAGCAGGGTCATGTGGCAGGCGCGCTTGCGGCCGGGAACGTCCTTCTTGTCGTGCATGCTGCCGGGCGCGAGGTAGATCTCGCAGCCGAAGATCGGTTTCACGCCCTCTTTTTTGCAGGCCAGGAAGAACTCGATGGCACCGAAGAGGTTGCCGTGGTCGGTCATCGCCACCGCCGGCATGCCCAGTTCCCTGGCCTTGGCGGCGAGCTGCTTGGTCCGCGCCATGCCGTCGAGCAGCGAGTATTCGGTGTGGACGTGGAGGTGGACGAAGGAGTCGGACATCGGGCGGCGCCCACTGTGGCGGGGCGCTCCGTCGAGGGCAAGGCGGCGCGACCCCGGGGGCGGAATTTCGAGGAAATGGGGGATCGCTCAGTCCCGTTTCCCGAGAACATCCAACGCCGCGGAGCGGGCTTCTTCCATGAGGTCGAGCGTTTCGTGAAGGCCACACCACTGCCGGATGTAATCCCAGTCGAGCCCTTCCGGCCCCAAGGTCGCCATGACCGCCACCACGTCATCGAAGTCCTTCCCGCGTTTGGCGGTCTTGTTCCAGCGGAGTTTCTGCACGATGACATCCTCCGGCGTCGGCAGAAAAACGAAAGAGCCTGGAAAAATTTCCAGCCGCTTCCTGCGTTCGAACCTCATGCGATCATGCGGGTCGTCGCTCAGGCGGAAGAGTTCGATCGTAAACCGGGTTCCCTCCACTTGCAGGATTTCCCGCCGTGTCGCGGTGATGGCAATCCCCGCCGGCAGGACTGTCGGGATTTTCGACCACTCGGAGGACGGGAGGTGAACCACCACATCCGCGTCTTTCGTCATCCGCGGCATGCCGTAGAAGTTCGACGAATACGACCCCACCACCATGTAGGGCACCCCGTGTTCGTCGAAAGCGCGGAGCAGCTCAAGCAACGAATCGGTGCCGGTCATCGTCCGAGTTTCTCAGCCAAGGCCAGTTGATCTTTCAGCCTTCTTTCCCGCTCCTCGGGGCCGGCATCGGGAAAACGGGCGGCAATCCCGGCCTCAACCCATCGGCATGATTCTTCGAAAAGCTCGGCACCCGCGCGAAATTTCTCCTCCGGCGTCATCGCACGCGCCTGCTTCACCTTCGCCCGGAGGGCGAAGAGGGCGTCATCGGCGATGCGGTCTTCCATGAAGGGAGACTAGCGGGCAGGCAGGGCCTAAGCAAGCAAGCCGGAGCCGAAACCTGGAGCATTGCCGACGGCTTCCGGACAAGGCAGGCTGTCTGAATGCGCCATTTTCTCCTGCTGCTGCTCCTCCTCGTCCGCGTTCATGCCGTCGATCCGCTGCCCACGGATCAAGTCCTGCTCATCGGCCGCTTCGCGAATGGGCCGGTCGAGCAACCGGTGACGGTCGATGCGACCGCCTTTGATCTTTGGTTCGCTTCCCCCGATCCCGCCGCGTGGCCGGCGGAAATCCAGGCCCGTCAGTTTTTCCGCAACGGCGGCACCCAGCTCGAAGTCGTGCGGATCGACCCCTCACTGCCGCTCACCGATGCCCTGACCGGCCGCTTCGATCCACCCGCCCTGCGCGGCTGCGGCTGGGCGCTTCTCTTTTCCGATCTCGGTATCCTGCTGGTGCCCGAACTCGCCGACCTCCCCGCGACGCCGCGCAACGACCTCCTCACCCATCTCCGCGAACTCGCCGACGGCCGCCATTTCATCCTCCTCCTCGACCCACCGGCCGAGGTGGACACCGCCGCCGAGGCCACGACCTGGGCCGCCGGGCTGCCGCAGGACCTCGATTTCGTCGGCGCGTTGTATCCGCACGTCCTCGTCGATCCCGGCAATGGCAATCCGATCGCGACCGGAGCCAGCGGTTCGGTCGCGCCGGTGGTTTTGCGAAAGGACGCTTCCGCCGGTGTGTGGAACGCCGCTGCCGGGACCGATGCCGCGATTCTCGTCGAAGGCTTGTCGCCCGAGCTTTCCCCAACGATGCCAGCACGCTCAACGCCGCAAACCTGTGCATCATCCGGCACTTCACCGGCTACGGCACCGTGCTCTGGGGCTGGCGCTCGCGCGACACCCTCCACTCCGACAACCTCTATTTCTCCGTCGCCCGGCTGCGGCGCTGGCTCACTCACTCGCTGCGCCGCCGCCTCGCCGGACCCGCCGCCCTCCAGCCCGGCGACGGCACGCTGTGGACGAGTTTGCAAAGCCAGTGCGCCAGCTTCCTCGACGACCACTTCCGTGACGGCGCGTTCGCCGGCATGGCGTCCGACGACGCCTACTTCGCGCGCTGCGATGCGACCACGACCACTGACGAGGACGTCGCCCAGCACCGCGCCAACCTGCTCTTCGGCATCGCCCCCGTCCGGCCTTCCGAGTTCCAGTTCGTCACCATCCCCTTCGATACCCTCGATCCATCCCGCCCCACGCCTGCCGGCAGCCTGATCCTGACCCTTCCCCCGAACGGCGGCTGGCGTGTCTTCCACTCCACCGCCCCCGGCTTCACCCACCGCGTCCAGACCAGCGCCACCCTCGCCCCCCTCGACTGGATCACCCGCACCAACGCCCTCGGCGACGGCGGCTGGCGCGCGCCCTCCGGCCCCGCCCTGCCGGCACCCCACTTCTTCCGCCTGGCGACCGATTGACTGCTGATCAAGGGGCCCCGGAGGAACGGGAAAAACCGGGGCAGCACGGAACCGCTGCCTTTCGGGATCAACCCGAGACTCCAACAACCTGCCTCTTTTCAATCCTCGACGACCTCGACGTCGATCACCTGGCCTTTCGAATCGAAGCGGCGCGTTGGTCCACCACCGGCAGGCGGAGCGCTGGACGCCCCCGGGACCACCAGATGGATGCGGTTCTTCAGCGAATCCTTGAGCCGCCGGACGACGACGGCGCGCACCGGCGGCGTGAGGAGCAGGAAGCCGATGGCATCGGTGAGAAAGCCGGGCGTCAGCAGCACCGCCCCGGCGATCAGGATCAAGAGCCCCTCGATGACCTCCTGATGCGGCAAGCGCCCCTCCGACAGGGATTGGCGGTAGCCTTGAAGCACCTTCAGCCCCTGCTTCTTGGTCAGCCACGCGCCCAGGAACCCGGTGAGGACGATGATTGCCAGCGTCGCCGGCAGGCCGATCCATTCCCCCACGGTGAGAAACAGAGCCAGCTCGATCACCGGGATGGTGATGAAGAGAATAAGAAGACGGCCGAACATCGCGCCGGGACCCTAGCACCCCTGGCGATCCGATCCAGAGCAGCCTCGTCGCACGCTCAAGGCCACGAAACGCTGGGCCGATGATCCCGTGGACTACCCCCTGAGCCGATTTCATCCGCTTTTCGGCTCATAAAAACCTCGTATGTGAGCCGAATAGCCCCCATATTCGGCTCATGCTCTTCAACTGGCAGCAGGACGATTGGCCGGATTTCCGCTACCGGACCGGAGATCTGACGGATCTACTGCTCGCGTTCGCGGACCATGCCGGTCGCGTGGGTGGCTTCCTCGAAGCCCTGCCGGAGGATCTCGGCACCGAAGCCGTCCTCGACCTCATGATCGCCGAAGCGATCCGCACTTCGGCGATCGAGGGCGAAACCCTGCAACGGGCCGCCGTGATGTCCTCGATCCGCAATCACCTCGGCCTCAATCCTGTCCCCGAACCGGTAGCGGACCCTCTGGCCGATGGAGCCAGCGAACTCATGGTCGCCGTCCGCAACGACTTCCGGGAGCCCCTTTCCGAGAAAACCCTCTTCGCCTGGCACCGCATGCTTCTCGGCGGCTCGTCCGAGCTCCGGGTCGGCGGCTGGCGCGAAGGCGGCGATCCGATGCAAGTGGTCTCGGGCCGCATCGACGAGCCCACCGTCCACTTCGAAGCTCCCCCTGCCGCTCAGGTCCCGGCGGAAATGGAGCGCTTCATCGCGTGGTTCAATGCCACCGCCCCCGGCGGTTCGGACTCCATCCCGCACGCCCCCGTTCGCTCGGCCATCACCCACCTTTATTTCGAGAGCATCCACCCTTTCGAGGATGGCAACGGCCGCATCGGCCGCGCGCTGTCGGAGAAGGCCCTTTCCCAAGGCCTTGGCCGGCCCGTCGTCATGAGCCTGTCGCGCACCATCGACTCACGCAGGAACGACTACTACGCTGCCCTGAAGTTCGCCCAACGGACCAACGAAGCGACTGCCTGGGTCCGTTGGTTCGTCGGCGTCGTGGTCGAGGCCCAGCGCGACGCCGAATCGCGGGTCCGCTTCGTCCTGCAGAAATCGAAGTTCTTCCAGCGTTTCGACGCCGTCCTGAACGAACGTCAGCGAAAGGTCATCCGCCGCATGTTCGACGCCGGGCCGGACGGCTTCACCGGCGGCATGAACGCCCGCAAATACGTCGCCCTCACCGGAGCTTCCAAAGCCACCGCCACCCGCGACCTCCAGCTCCTCGTTGAGCTTGGTGCCCTGTTCCCCCTCGGCGGCGGCCGCAGCACCCGCTACGAGCTGGTGCTCGACTGATTCCGCCTGATCCGGCGCGGACCGGGCCTCACGTAAAACGTTAAGATTAAGTGAACTCTGAGTCCTATAGAACGACAGAACGCCAGGCATCTTTTTTCGGCGACCAGAACCAAGAGCCCCTTGATGACCTCCTGATGCGGCAATCGCCCCTCCGACAGGGATTGGCGGTAGCCTTGAAGTACCTTCAGCCCCTGCTTCTTGGTCAGCCACGCGCCCAGAAACCCGGTGAGAACGATGATCGCCAGCGTCGCCGGCAGGCCGATCCATTCTCCGACAGTCAGAAACAGAGCCAGCTCGATCACCGGGACGGTGATGAAGAGAAGAAGAAGACGGCCGAACATTGCGCCGGGACCCTAGCACCCCTCGCGATCCGATCCAGAGCAGCCTCGGTCCCTGCGGCACCCTTGGCAGGCGCTCCCTGGAACGCTCTTTGAGCCGATTTCATCCATTTTTCGGCTCACGTTGTCGGACCGCGAAATATGAAATGCCGAGAATGCGATTCTCACATCCTAATCCGGAACCGTCCCGGAGGGACCGCGGAGATTAGCCCCGAGCTTCACGCCGCTCCAGAGCGACCTGGGCGAGATCCTGAGCCGGCTTCCTGACCAAGTCGGCAGTTTTCATGCACCGAACCAAGTTCTGGGTGATTACCCGCCCGCGGGCTTGCCTCAAGACTACCTGATTCTAGCCTAGCAGGATGCTCTCCCGCTCTGCAAGCCCCGCATGGAAAAGCACCTGGCTCTGGAAGACCCTTGCCAAGCGCTCCAAGAACAAGGGAAACGCCCACGCGTCGGAGTTTCTCCCCACCCTGGAACTCTGGATGCGCCTCCTCGACACTGTACTTGCTAAAGGCGGCACCTCGCCCAGCGACTTCACTCTGCACGATGCCGACCACGCCCTCCGTGTGGCGGACCGCATAGAGCAGCTTCTCACAGACTCTATTCGGCAGAACCTCTCCGATTACGAACTCGCCCTGCTCCTGCTGGCAGCCTACAGCCACGACATCGGCATGACCCCAGAGCGCGGAAAGGTCACCGCCCATCACCGCCATCTCTTTGATCCCGACGGGAGCGCACTCACCGAGAAGGAGAAGGCCAGCTTCCAGAGTTATCTCGACGAGCATGACGGCCACGCTATCTCACTTCCACTGACCGCGCCCATCGATCTTAATCTCGCCGACGAACTGGTCGCCTTCTACGTCCGCGAGCGGCACAACGACTGGAGCGCCGAATGGATCCGTGAAAATCTTATTGCTGCCAGTTTCGCGTTCCTACCGGACGTGGTCGAAATCCTTGTTCGTCTCTGCACCAGCCATCACCTAGACGTCCTCCGGCTCGATGCCTCCGACTTCGATCCCCTCCTCAGCAACGGCCCCGTACCCCAGCTAATCCACCTCCGCTACCTCGCCTGCCTCCTGCGCCTCGCGGACATCTTGGAAAACGACCCCGAGCGCACCCCCGCCGTGCTCCTTCGCCACCGTGCCCTTGAGGATCGTCCGCGTAGCCTCGTCCATTGGCAGAAGGACCACGCTCTCACCATTGACATTCGCGGCGACAACCTCCACTTCCAAGCTCGTCCTCGTACCGCGGTGGCCCACCGCGCCCTGATCGATCTCAAGGATTGGATCGACCACGAACTCCATGGCATTGTCTCCTTCGGCGAGCGTCTCCCCGCGGAAAAGACCGTCGGCAAGCAAATCATCCGCCGCGATTGGCATCTCGCCCCCGCCGTCACCCACGACATCCGACCCTTCAATGAGGCCTACGAGTACATTGATGGCGCCTTCCGTCCCAACACCGCGCGCCTGCTCCAGCTCCTCTCCGGCGAGCAACTCTATGGCAATCCTCTCCATGCCGTCCGCGAGCTGCTCCAAAATGCCTTCGATGCTGTCCGCGAAAAGATCGCCCGCAAGCGGCTGACTCTACCGAACCCCGCCAACCGCAGGTGGGAAGAAGAACTCGGCAATCAGGAGCATGTTATCCTCACCTTGCGTCCCGGCCCCGCTGGTGGCTGGGAGCTTGTCTGCGAGGACAGCGGCGTCGGCCTCACTCGGGACATCATCAACCGCCACGTGCTGGTTAGCGGCACCGGTCGCCGCCACGCCATTCGCCAGCTTGAGCGCGATTGCCAAGATGCCGGATTCCACCCCGGTCTCACCGGCCAATTCGGCATCGGCGTCCTCAGCTACTTCATGCTCGCTGAAGCTGTCACCCTTGAGACCACCCGTTACCAAGGCTGCAACGACGGAACCGAAAGCTGGCGCTTCACCACTCGCGGCGTGGGCAGCTTCGGTGAACTGAAGAAGCTCCCCACATCTTTTCTCCACGGCGGCTCCCGGGTGACGTGGGAGTTGAAGAGGCAATGGGTGACCGACAGTTCGGCATTCGCTCAGAAGCTGCTGGCCTACTTAGTGGATACACTTGTTCGGCTACCATGTCGCTTCGAGTATCGCATCGAAGGTGTTCCGAAGGGCAACCACATCTGGAAGCGCGATTTCGGCTGGGTAACCACCGAGGAGGACTGGATAGGCCTCGCGCAGAGCAAATGGAAAAGCGCCGATGAGATCTATGGAAGTGAACGTACATTTATCAGCGAAGCGGAGCGACGTCTGATCGAAGAACTCAAAGCACAACACCCGACATTTGAAGCGGATGCCCAAGACCGACTCCGGTGCGAGTTTCTTGAAGTGCCACTTCCCGATAATGCCGGAATCGCCCGGGTGGTGGTAACTTACTTCGAACTCAAGGACGGAAGGTCGCTCATGCATAATCCCACGTATCCCGGTCACGAGCCATTCAGATTGGAGAGTCACTCGTTCGGCGCATGGCGAGGGATGGGCTGTGCGATTCGAGCACGAAACGCTCATAAGAAAGGGGAGATTTTCACGACGCCGTTGGCCATGGCCCAGCAGGGCATTTCTGTGGAGGTCGATCTACTTGGCGAGATCGATTCTGCCCTTGGCGTCGATCGCGAAGGGGTAATCATTTCATCGCACAGCACCGATTCTTGGAGAAATGCCATCTTGACCGCCGCCACTGCACTCCTGGAACGAACACTGGCCACAGGAAGCGGCAACCTGTTCCACGAGATCAATCAAGCAACGCGGAACTTGCCCTTGACGCTCGCTAAAGGGGTAGGATGGTTCCACATTGCAGAGGAACCCCGATTTCGACCGCTCCAGTTCCCCGCTGCGATTTCGTTTGCGCAAAAAGCCATCGCCCCAAACCTACAAACCTCTGAGGGCGAACCGGTAACGCTTCTAGGCTGTGATGAAAAGCAGCTTCGCCTCCTTCCGCGCACCTTTGAGCTAAAGTTCATCCAATCAAAGAGGAAATCTCGCCGCGGCTATCCCTCCCCATTAATCTTCTGGAAGCAACCATCGGCGACCCCACGCAAAGCGATATTCCCAAAGGAGTGGGAGCGTGTCGCCATCTTCGTTTTGGCATACAACACTTTCTCTAATTGGCAGTTGAAGATCCTTAATGAGCAACATCCTCTGCTCTCCCTTCTTTCGAAAGAGCAGCGTGAAACAGTGCTGCTTCCAAATACCCATGGGCACCGCTTTTGGGAGGAGCTCGCCTCAGTGGAAAGCCCCGGAAATTCTGCATGGGCGTTGTTGAGAGCGGCCCTTTCACTCTCAACATCATTCTACAGCAAAGGTCCGTCTTCGTGGAACAAGTTCGTGAACGATAACGAAGTCCTGATGGAATCTCATTGGAATCTGATAAGCCAAGATTTGGGAAGAGAAACAAGCGATCTGGAATTTCAAATCTGCACGCAGTCAAGAACGCTGACGATCTCCCCCAGGAAATCAGCAATCGGAACGACAAATGGCGAAGCTGCGAACATTTCGTCCTTTTTGCCCGCCATAAACGATCCGAGCTTTCTCCTCTACGAAACTGATACTCTAGGGCGCGAGTGAGGAGCGGAAGGCGGTCCGGCGGGAAGCCACTCCGCCCTTCAACCGCTTGTTCATGATCACGCTGCGGTAGTTCGTGATGTCCCAGTCGGCATGGCAGACGTAAACGAAGCCCCTTCTCTCATAGAGTTCGACCAAATGGGCCGCTCCTTCGGCGGTATCCAGCGCAAGGTTGGGGACACCGTGGGCTAGGGTGGTCGCCTCGATGATCTCCAGAAGCTGCGAACCAATGCCCCGGCGTTGAAGCGAGGGCTCGACTCCGAATTGTCCGAAACGGGCGACATCCTCCCGATCATACCACGCACATCCCGTTTCAGATGGGGGCAGATACAAGGTGGCGGTGCCGACGATGCGGGAGTCGAGCTCGGCGACGAAGGCGAGGCCCTGTGAAAGACGTCGATGCGTGGTTTCCTCATCCTGCCAGGTGGCATGGTAGCGAAAGCCAAGCTCGGCCAGTTGCCCATAGGCGCGGTGGAGCATCGCGGTCATCGCGGAGATGTCATCGCTCTCCCTCCAGGCTCGGATTTCCCATTCCTTCATCTTATCCATCCACCCAAATCATACCCGGCAATCCCCCTCTCCCGATCCGTCCCATCACCCCGTCTGCTTCTGCACGTCGGCGTGCCAGCGCCAGTTGGGATGGCGGACGTAGCCGAGCGCCTCGGCCACCGTGAGGCCGTTGCGGGCGGCCGTGGCGAGCTGCGTCCGCCGCTGGTTCCAGATCGCGGCCTCGGCAGGCTTCACCTGGTGACGCTTGTCGTAGGGAGCCATCTGCCCGACGAGCATGACGAGATAGCCCTCGATCCCGAAGTCGCTCTCGGTTTTCCCGATCCGGTAGCGGCAGAATCCGGTCGGTCCGTTTTCCCGATAGAACTCCAGCAGGGCTCCGATGCCGGAAAGGTCCGTTTCCTCGCGGCATCGCCGCCAGAACTCGGTCTGCCCGGCCGTGTTCAGCTGGTAGTGCAGGCCGAGGAAATCGCGGATGTCCTCCCAACCGATGTGCGTCTGCTCGTTGTAGAGATCGATCATGCTCGGCGTGGGCTCCATTTCGCAGTGGAGGAGGAAATCGACCACCGTCTTGACGTGCGAGCAGACGATCATCAGCGCGGTGGCCTCCAGCGGCTCGACGAATCCGGCCGAGTTTCCAATGGCGACGACGTTCTTCACCCACATCCGGCGGTGGCAGCCGCTGCGGAACTTCACGATCCGGAGCTGCTCGGGGACCTTGGGGCTTTTGCGACGGAACTCGTCGGCCGCCTGATCGTCGGAAATCATGTCGGAGCAGTACACGTATCCCCGGTTCACCCGGTGCTCGTGCTCGATCCGCCAGCTCCAGCCCCAGTCCATTTGATCGGCCGTGGTGTAGGGCAGGATCGGCTCTTCCACCCGGTCCCAGCCGCCCACCACCGCCCGGTCGCAGAAGAGCGTTTTGCCAAAGGACTGAAACGGCTCCTCCAGCGCCTTCCCGATCAGCTCGGCGCGGAAGCCGCTGCAATCGACGAAGAAGTCCGCCTCCAGCCGACGGCCATCCTCCAGCAGCACGGCTTTCACGCCCGCGTCATCCACCTCGGTGGAAACCAGCTTTCCGTCGGTGATCTCCACTCCCCACTCGGTGGCGTAGCTTTCCAGGACCGTCACCAGCTGCTCGTTCTCGATGTGGAAGGCGTGCCATGGCTGGACGTCCGGGCAGCCGTTGGGCTGGCGGAGGAAAACCTTGTCCGCCCGCATCAACGCCGCGGGCACATCAAGGTTGTCGAACTCCTCGTCGCAGTAGAACCCGATCGGCCGTTCCATGCCCGCCCACTGAGCGTCGAGCTGCCGGCCGAAGGTGTAGTCGAAACGGCCCCGCGGCCCCCAGTTGAAGCGGATG
Source organism: uncultured Haloferula sp. (assembly GCA_965652295.1). GTDB lineage: Bacteria > Verrucomicrobiota > Verrucomicrobiia > Verrucomicrobiales > Akkermansiaceae > Haloferula. The sequence continues at coordinate 84,974 of CBFGTS010000015.1, forward strand.
CCCAGCTTCCAGGTCGGTGCCGCACGACGATAGAAATCCGCCCTCGGGATCCCAAGGTAGTCGAACAGGTGCGTGGGAAAGTTCGGCGTGGTTCCTTCCCCCACGCCGATCACGCCGAGGTCCGGATCGCGCACGATCCGCACTCCGAGCTGGGGAATCCTCTTCTTCAACGACAGCGCCGCGATGAGACCGGCACTTCCTGAACCAACGACCAACACATTCTGAATCATGATCGTCGGCCATCATGGCTGAACTTCGTCGCAGCGGAAGCCGGGACTCCGTCAAAACGTGGCATGAATCCCGGCTCCGGTTGACTCCGCCCCTCCTCCGGGCGATGCAGGGGAACCATGAAACGCTTCATCCGCTGGTCCGCCGCCGTCCTGATGATCGCCAGCAGCCTCGCCGCGGAGCGCGAACGGCTCTTCAACAACGGCTGGAGGTTCTTCCTCGGCGATCAGGAAGGTGCCGAAACTCCGGACTTCACGGACGAAAGCTGGCGCGACCTTTCCCTGCCGCACGACTGGTCGATCGAAGGGGAATTCTCGCCCGACCACGCCAGCGCCACCGGTTTCCTCCCCGGTGGGACCGGTTGGTATCGCAAAACCTTCACCCTGCCGGAGGGCGCCGCCGGCAAACACGCCTTCCTGCGCTTCGAGGGCGTCTACCGGAACAGCGACGTCTGGATCAACGGCCACCACCTAGGGCACCGGCCGAACGGCTACATCGACTTCGAATACGAACTCACCCCGCACCTCCAGCCCGGCGAGAACGTGCTGGCCGTGCGCGTCGAGCGCGAGAACGTCGCCGACTCCCGCTGGTACACCGGCAGCGGCATCTACCGCGATGTCTGGCTGACCCTTACCGACCCCGTCCACGTCGTCCGCCACGGCGTGTTTCTCACCACTCCTCAGATCACCGGCACCTATGCCGAGGTGAACAGCACCTGCGAGGTCACCAACGGCTCCGCCGACACAAAGGACATCACCGTTTCCGCCGAGATCGCCGATGCCGAGGGGGCGGTCGTTTCCCGCGCCACCACCACGCGTCCGCTCGAGGCCGGGGAAACCTGGACCTATCCCCTCTATCACCCGGTCGAAAACCCCCGCTGCTGGGGCGTGGAGAATCCCTACCTCTACCGCGTCATCCACCGCGTCGAGATTGATGGCGAAGTCGTGGATGAAGTCACCACGCCGCTCGGCATCCGCAGCTTCCGCTTCGATCCGGACGAGGGCTTCTTCCTCAACGGCGAGCCCCTGCTCATCAAAGGCATCTGCAACCATCACGATGCCGGATTTCTCGGAGCCGCCGTGCCCCGCCCGGTCCTCGAACGCCGCCTGCGGCTGCTCAAGGACATCGGGGCCAACGCCATCCGCTGCTCCCACAACCCGATGCAGGACGACCTCTACGAACTCTGCGACGAGATGGGTTTCCTGATGATGGACGAGGCCTTCGACGAGTGGGAACTCGGCAAACGCAAGTGGGTCAAAGGCCGCAACTCCGGCACCGCCGAACGCTTCGGCTACAACGTCGATTTCGAAGCATGGGCCGTCCGCGATGCCGAGGCGATGGTCCGCCGCGCCCGCAAGCATCCCTCCGTCATCCTCTACAGCATCGGCAACGAGATCGATTACCCGACCGACCCCTACGTCCATCCGAAGTCCCGCCAGGTCGAGATTTTCAAGGACTCGCCCGGCCAACCCTCGATGACCCGCCTCGCCGCCGTCGCACCCTCGCTGATCGCCGCGGTGAAACGCCACGACCCCACACGACCCGTGACGATGGCTCTTTCCAACAGCACCGCCGCCAACGCCATCGGCCTCGCCGACATGCTTGATGTCGCCGGCTACAATTATCAGGAGCAGTACTACGAGGAAAACCACGCCGCCTTCCCAGGCCGCGTCCTGCTCGGCAGTGAGAACGGCGACGCCCCCGACGCCTGGGCCGCGGTACGAGATCTGCCGTACATCTCCGGCCAGTTCCTCTGGACCGGCTTCGATTTCCTCGGCGAGGCCAACGAGTGGCCGAACCACGGCAGCGAGGCCGGCATCTTCGACATCGCCGGTTTCCCGAAACGTGACGCCCTCTGGCGCGAGGCCGTCTGGTCGGACCAACCCGTCCTTCACCTCACCGCCAGCCAGGGCCGCCGCTGGTGGCAAGGCGGGGACTGGAACGAACCCCGTCGACCCGACGAGCCGATGCAGGTCATCGCTTTCACCAACCTTCCCGAAATCACCCTCACCCTCGACGAACGCGAAATCGGCACCGCCAAGCCGCAAAACGGCGTCGCCCGCTGGGAGCTGCCATGGGAGGCGGGCGAACTCATCGCCAGCGGTAAGGACGCGGAGGGCAAGGAACACCGCACCATCCTCGCCACCACCGGCGATGCCGCTTCCATCCGCGTCACCGCCGACCGCTTGGCCCTCAAAGGCGACGATCGCGATGCAATCCACGTCACCCTCGAACTGCTCGATGCCGACGGCCGCCGCGTCGCCCGCGACGACCGCGAAATCACCCTCACCACCACCGGCCCGCTCCGCCTCGCCGCCTTGGAGAACGGCGATCAGAATGACAACACCTCGCCGCGCTCGAACAGCCGCGAGACCCGCCACGGCCGCGCCCTCGCCATCATCCAGGCGAATGCTCCCGGCCCAGCCACCCTCACCGTCGAGTCCGAAGGCCTCCCCATCGCCGCCCTCCCGATTGAAGTGAAATAGGAGGTGGGACGCCCCCGTCCCGCAACCCCGGCAGCCCGCCAGCACCCTTCCCCGACTCGCGCATTCCTGTTAATCGCTCCCCCATGCCCGCCCCCGAGCGCTTCATCGAAGCCGTCACCCGTCCCTTCGCGAAGCGAAACGCCGAGCTGCACCTCACTGCCCGCTCGTTTCTATCGAAAGCCTGCGAAAATGGATCCCTGGTGCGTCCTGAGTGCCTCAATGCCGCTACCCAGCGACTGGAGTCGAAATCGCCACGCCGGTGGTTCGCGGACTGGAAAATCCTCTTCTCACTGCTGGCCGCCGTCTCGGCCATCATCGGCCTCGGGCTCGGCTCCAAGGCCATCTTTCTCACCCGGAAGGCACTCCGAATGGAACCGGCGAGATCACTCGTGGAGGTCACTGCTTCCCTTTCACCCGACGAGAAGCTTCTCCTTCATGGCGACACCACCAAGTTCGGCGCGGATCGCTACAAAGCCTTGTGGGATTCCGAGCCCGACAATCCGGCCTATTTCGCCGACTACGCGCTGCGCCATGTTAGGGAGCACGACGACCTGCCTCCCGATTTCCTGGAAACGGCCGAGCGGCTGGACCCCGACAACAGTTGGTTCGTGATTCTGGCAGCAGGTGTTGAAGCCAAGGGTGCCATCTCCTTAAAATCCAGACGACGATCGACGTATCGCATCGACGATGCAGAGGGTTTCGAGCGTGCCCTGAACTTGCTTCATCAGGCTGCGGATTGCTCCAGGTTCGACTCATATCAAGGAGCCCTCAGCTCGGAACGAATCGCCCTGCTGCCGGAACGGACGGATTTCGCCGATCAGTTCCTGCCTGTGGGCTACGTGGCAGGCTTGCCTTCCTCCTCCTTGGAAATGCGCTATGTCGCCACGGCAGCCAAGCTGCAGGCCGATCGATTGGCGGCCAGCAAGGATGCAGGGGCATTCCATCAGCTACTCGACGGCTACACGGACTGGCTGCGCCAATTCGCTACCGCACCGAAAGTTGCCATTGTCGATGCGCTGGTTCTCAGGGCCTGTCTCACCAGCCCATCCAAGGATTTCGCGGAGGTTGCCGAACAACTCGGACTCGCGCAGGAAGCGGAATTCTGGCTATCCATCCACGAATGGAGCGAGAGAGAGAAGATACGCCGGGAGGCGCTGAAGGAGGGTTCCGATATCTCCAGCCGATCGGGATTTCTTGCCGGCCTCGGCCTTTCCGTCACTTCCCGCCAAGTTGAAAACGGCCCGCAGCTCACGGAGCAAGACCTGAAGCCGTCCAGACTCATGGAACATGAACTTCTATCACGCATCCTCGCAGCGGCAGGCGGGCAGCTTCTCGCCCTCATCCTCCTCGCCACGGCGCTCTACCGCTTCCGGTTCAGTCCGCTCCACAGGCATCTCTCCCACTCCCTCGAACGGCTCCTGACTCCGCTGGACCATCTATGGATCATGACGGCAGGCGTGCTTCTCCCCTTCGCCTTCTACTTGGGCATCTATCGCCTCACTCCCTTGGGCGGGCGGAACTGGAGCATCTCGGCCTCTCAATTCATCGTCCCTACCGGCCAGTTCACCGCGATGCTGGTGCTTGTCATTTCCCTTTCCGTGATCGTCTGCCGCCACCGGCTCAGGGTCCGCGGGCTGGAAATGAAAAGATCGCGGCTCTTATGGCTCCTCGTCGCCGGAAGTGCCATGGCCATCCCGCTTTTCGGCGCATCGTTTTTTGCCAATGGCCAGGGAAACAACCTCTCGCTTGGAGTCGCCGGACTCGTCGGCGTGCTCTTGCTCGTCCTTCTTTGTCGGGCCATCGCCGCCTTTTCGGATCGCAAGCCGAACACCATCCAGAAGCTCCTCGTCGCAGGGAACCTTCTGCCCGCCTACTCGCTCGCGATCCTGCTGATGACGGCTTCCATTCCCATCTACCACACCTTGGAAAAGCGGTGGATGGCCCGTGACCATCTCACCGAGATCACCCCGGAAGCCCCTGCCATGAGCCGCTACGAGTTCGAAGTCGCGCAAGCCGTGCAGGCCGAGGTTCGCCAGCTTCTTGCCACGGATTGATTCCCTCCCCGCCCGTCAGCCGACCGCACCTCAATCTCCATCAGGCTTCGCCAGATCCGTGACCGGGCTCGACGGATACACGAATTCCTCCACGGCCGGCGGAGACGCGGGGTTCAGCACCCCGGCATCCTCGCGCAGGTGCTCCGCCAGTTCCGGCAGCTTCCCGCGGATCCCTTCCACCACACAGCGGGCCAGCAGCCAGCTGCCGTAGTTATTATGATGGGTGCCATCCTGAAATGCGGAGCCAAGCCGGTCGCCCAAACCTTGGTAAAGCGTGCGGCTCATCTGATGAAGATCGATCAACGGCGTCTCCGTTTCCTTCGCGACCTCACGCACGGCATCCGGGTAGCCGCCCAAAGTGTCGCCTTTTACCCCCGACTTGCGCTCCATCGAGGTGACCAGCACCGGCTTGCCTCCCTTTTTTCGGATCGTCGCCACCGCTTCGGTCAAATTCTTCCGATAGATCTCCAGCGCGTCCGGGCGCTTGTCCTTCATGTCGTTGTGACCGAATTGGATCAGCACGTAATCGCCCGGTTTCAGGAAATGATCCACCTGTTGAAAGCGCCCGGCACCAAGGGAACTGCGGACCGATTCGCCGGATTCGGCATGATTCGCCACCGCCACCTCGTCATCGAAGAACAAGGGCAGCATCTGCCCCCACGAATTCCATGGCTCGTAGGGTTGATCCGTCACCGTCGAGTCGCCCAGAAGGAACACGGTCGTCGCATCCGGCGCGGGCTCGATCAACAGCGCGTCGATCGAAGGACGCTCTCCGTTGAACTCCAGGGTCAGCTTCCCATCCCAGTGCAGATAGGGCTTTTCCCGGTCCTTGAGCTTCACGCGTCCCTTTTCCCCGATCGACGGCGTGCGGACGTTCACAGTGAAAGAACTCACCCCGCTCTCTCCCGCGTCCAAAGTCTTCCCGAGGAGCATCAGGCGCCGGGACTCCGCCTTGATCGTGGTGTCGGATGCTTCCTCCGGATCCCCGGTTTTCACCCGCACATGGTAGTTCCCCGGCGGCAGGGCGACGGAAAAATAGAATCCGCCCTCGCTGGTCACCGTGGAGGTCCGGTCCGACGGACTGCCGGAAAGATCAAAGCCATAACCCTTTTCCTCCGAGAATCTCTCGTCCGCGCGGACCCGGGTCCAACCTTCCGCGGCGGGGTCGCTGCCAAAGTCGAACTTCCACGACGCCGCCCCCTGAACCACGCCCGTCAAGGCGGCCGCCGCGACGCATTGCTTCCATTTCATGCGTGGATTCTGACTTCTTCTTCCTTACACGCCATTCCCCGAAGCGGGCATCTTGGAGGTCGGAGGGTTCCACAAAGATCCTTCCGAATGATCGGACGGAGTGGGTAGCTCCCCGTCCCCCTGCCTTTCTCAGTGACCTCCTCCCATCTCTGTGCCTCAGTGACTGAAGAAAGTCCTTCCGCCTCAGGCGCATGCAACACGGACGGAGACCCAAAAAAACGCCGTCCCCCGGAACCGGAGACAGCGTTTGTAAAGAGTCCGGAACCGCTGCCCGTCAGTGGCGGTGGCGGCGCTTGATGTGAAGCTGGGCCAACGACTTGGCGATGATGCCCTGCAGGTGGGCGATCTCCTCGGCGTCGTCGTCGTGGGCCATGTTCGCGAGCTGCTCTTCGGCGCGCTGCATCGCTTCCTCGGCCTTGGCCTCATCGATCTGCTCCTCGCCGAGGGCCATGTCCGTGAGGACGTTGATTTTCTCCTGGGTCACTTCCGCAAAACCGGAGCCGACCGCCATGGTGACGATCTTGCCTTCCGCTTCGTAGCGGAGTTCTCCGGGCTTCAGCGCCGAAACGAGCGCCGCGTGTCCTTCCAGAATACCCAGCTCACCCTCCGCTCCGGGGAGCAGCACGTTGGCAACGGCACCCGAGAAGATTTTCCGCTCGGGGGTGACGATTTCGAGATGAAGAGACATGCTGGGAGTTTTCAGTTTCTAGCCTTCAGTTTCCAGGTCCAGTCGTCCGGGGCTTCCCCTGAAAACTGAACACTGAAAACTAGCAAACTTCGTTGGGATCAATCGCGGGAGACGGTTTCGATGCCGGCCTTCATGTAGAAGTTGCCTTCCGGCACATCGTCCCACTTGCCATCGAGGATCTCGGCGAAGCCCTTGACGGTTTCCTCCATGGAAACCAGCGCGCCGGGCACGTTGGTGAACACTTCGGCCACGTGGAACGGCTGGGTGAGGAAACGCTGGATCTTGCGGGCGCGGAAGACGGTCAGCTTGTCCTCGTCCGAAAGCTCGTCCATGCCGAGAATGGCGATGATGTCCTGGAGGTCCTTGTAGCGCTGGAGCGTCTGCTGGACGCCACGGGCGACGCGGTAGTGCTCCTCGCCGACGACTTCCGGCGCGAGCGCCTTGGAGGTCGAGGCCAGCGGATCGACGGCGGGGAAGAGCGCCTGTTCCGCAAGGGAACGCTCAAGCACCACGGTGGCGTCGAGGTGGGCGAAGGTGTTGGCTGGGGCGGGGTCGGTAAGGTCGTCCGCCGGGACGTATACCGCCTGCAGCGAGGTGATCGAGCCCTTGTTGGTGGAGGTGATCCGCTCCTGAAGGGCGGCCATTTCCTCGGAAAGAGTCGGCTGGTAGCCCACCGCCGACGGCGTCCGGCCGAGCAGCGCGGACACCTCAGAACCGGCCTGGGAGAAACGGAAGATGTTATCGACGAAGAGGAGCACGTCCTGGTTGGCTTCGTCACGGAAGTGCTCGGCCATGGTCAGGGCGGAGAGCGCGACGCGGAGACGGGCACCGGGAGGCTCGTTCATCTGACCGTAGCAAAGCGCGACCTTCGAGCCATCGGCGAGGACGGGGTTGCCGCGCTCGTCGAGCTTCGGGTGACCGTGTTCGTCCTTTTCGGTGGCAATGACGCCGGACTCGATCATTTCCCAGTAAAGGTCATTGCCCTCACGGGTCCGCTCACCCACGCCGGCGAAGACGGAGTAACCGCCGTGCGCCTTCGCGATGTTGTTGATGAGCTCCATGATGACGACCGTCTTGCCAACGCCGGCACCCCCGAACATGCCGCCTTTGCCGCCCTTGAGCAACGGGCAGATGAGGTCGATGACCTTGATGCCGGTCGGCAGGATTTCCGCAGCGGCCGATTGCTCGGTGAGGGTCGGAGCCGGGCGGTGGATGGGGGAACGCTGTTCCGGATTCGGCAGCGGCACGTTTTCATCCACGATGTCGCCGGTGACGTTGAAGATACGGCCGAGGACCTGCGGGCCGACCGGCACGGCGATCGCCTTGCCGGTGTCGGTCACGCTCATGCCACGCTTCAGGCCGTCCGAGGTGGACATGGAAACGGTGCGGACCCAACCGTCGCCGAGGTGCTGCTGCACTTCGAGCACGAGCGTCGTTGGCGAACCGAAGAGTTCGTAGCTGACTTCGAGGGCGTTGTAGATCTCGGGAAGCTTGGTGGCCTTCGAGAAGTCGACGTCAACGACGGCGCCGATGACCTGGACGATGGTTCCTTGGTTGCTCATGGCTGGGAGTGATCAGTAAACGGTTTCAGTTTTCAGGTCTTAAAGTCGGACAAGGCGGGCTCGCTGCACCTCGTCAAGCTCGTCGATGGAGGCGAACTGAAGTTGCCCGGCATCGTGGCTGACGGAAGCGACCGGCTGGCCGCCGAAATTCACGTCATTCGGCAGCGTGTACATCGCACCGGTAAGAGGATCGACAATCACGAGGCCGATCAGGCCACCGATGAGGATATTGCCGGCATACCAGCCGGAAACCCGAGCCGTCAGCATTTGAGATCCAACGACTTTTCCGTTGCGGGAAAAGGTGAACGTATAGGCGGCGGGAACGAAATAGCTTGGGGAAGTATCCAGGCGGATTTCGCCGGGAGTCGTTCCGTTCCCAACGACGACTCCGTCCTTATCGGTCACCTTGTAGGTCATGCCGGAAGGATTGCTCGCCACGCGAACCGGCTGGGTCGTGCGGTTGAACACGGTGGCGCAATTGGAACACAAGAGCGAAGCACCCACGAGGGTAGCGGTGGCAATCGAACGGATTCGGAACGGATTCATGTTCGGAGAAAAAGAAGAAGCGGACGCACCTCACTCCATCGCCTTCATGGCGGTGGTGATTTCGAGAAGCTCGGCGGTGATGGCGGCCTGGCGGAGCTTGTTGTATTCGAGGGTGAGTTCCTTGATGAACTTCTTCGCGTTGTCGGTGGCGGCCTTCATGGCGACCATCCGCGCGGAGTGCTCGGAAGCGCGGCTTTCCACCAGCATCTGGTATACCTGGAAGTTGATGTAGAGCGGCAGCAGGGTCTCCAGCACGCCGACGGCGCTGGGCTCGAAAAGGTAGTCCTTGGAGAGCGCTTCGTCGTGGTTGGTTTCCCTCACCTCACCCCTGCCCACTCCTTCGTAGGATTGCTTCTCGCCGAGAGCGGCGGGAGAGATCGGCAGAAGCTGGACGAGGGTAGGCTCCTGAACGAGGGTGCTGACGTAGTTGTTGAAGGCGACGCTGACCTTGTCGTACTTGCCCTCGACGAAGAGCTTCGTCAGGAGCTTGGCGATCGGGCGGGCTTCGGCGAAGGGCACCGGGTCCTTGACCTCGAAGTCGGCGACCATTTCGCGGCCGGCCTTGCCAAGCTGGAGGCGCAGCTTGCGGCCGACGGTGACGAAGTGGGCGTCGGGCGAGACCTCGGCGCGGATCTTCTTGCCGAGGTTGGTGTTCAGCGCGCCGCAGAGGCCCTTGTCGGTGGAGATGACAAGGACCAGTTCCCGGCCACCCTCACGCTTCTCAAGCAGGTCGTGGGCTTCCTCGCCGGTGTTCTCCTTGAGGTTGACCAGCACCTGGTTGAGCAGGTCGGCGTAGTCCCGGCCGGCCACGGCCTGGTCCTGCGCCTTCTTCATCTTGGCCGCAGCGACGAGCTGCATCGCCCGGGTGATTTGGGCGGTGTTCTTGACCGACTTGATGCGCCGGCGGATGTCGCGGAGGTTGGCCATGGATCGAAGGAGCTAGGAGCGGAGAGCGGAAAGCAGGAGAGGAGGAACGCGGATCACTTCCAGGACGCCTTGAAGTCGTCGAGGGCCTGCTTGACCATATCGACGGCGGCGGTGTCCTTTTTGAGGTCCGGTTTTTCGTTGCGGATCTTGTCGAGCAGCTCGGTCTTGCGGGTATCGAAATACTCGCCCATCGCGGCCTGGCATTCCTTCACGCGATCGACCGGAACGTCGTCGAAGTAACCCTGCTGCATGGCGAACAGGAAGACCGACTCCATTTCCATGGCCAGCGGCGAATACTGGTTCTGCTTGAAGAGCTCGACGATGCGGCCGCCGCGCTCGAGCTTTTTCTTGGTGCCGGCATCGAGGTCCGAGCCGAACTGGGCGAAGGCCTGGAGTTCGCGGAACTGGGCGAGGTCGAGCTTGGTGGTGCCGGCGACCGACTTGATGGTCTTGGTCTGGGCGGCGGAACCCACGCGCGACACCGAGAGGCCGACCGAAATGGCCGGGCGGATGCCTTGGTAGAAGAGGTCGGTTTCGAGGTAGATCTGGCCGTCGGTGATCGAAATCACGTTGGTCGGGATGTAGGCCGAAACGTCACCGGCCTGCGTTTCAATGATCGGCAGGGCGGTCAGCGAGCCCCCACCGGCGGCATCGGAGAGACGGGCCGAACGCTCGAGCAGGCGGCTGTGGAGGTAGAAGACGTCACCGGGGTAGGCCTCGCGACCGGACGGACGCTTGAGGATCAGGGAAACCTGGCGGTAAGCGACGGCGTGCTTGGAAAGGTCGTCGAACACGATCAGCACGTCCTCACCCTGGTCCATGAGGTATTCGGAGAGAGCGCAACCGGCGTAGGGAGCGAGGAACTGCATCGCGGCGGCGTCCGAGGCGGAGGCGGAGACGATGGTGGTGTATTCCATCGCACCGGCATCCTCGAGGGTCTTCTGGATGCGGGCGACGTTCGAGAGCTTCTGGCCGATGGCGACGTAGATGCAGTAGAGCGGCTTGTGGTTCTGCAGCTTGCCCTGCTCGGCGGCCTTGTTCTGCTTGGCTTGGGAAATGATGGTATCGACGGCGATCGTCGTCTTGCCCGTGGCGCGGTCACCGATGATCAGCTCGCGCTGGCCGCGGCCGACGGGGATCATGGCGTCGATGGCCATGATGCCGGTCTGCACCGGGACGGAGACGGACTTCCGCTTGATGATGCCCGGAGCGATCTTCTCCATCGGATACTGCGCGTCCGCTTCGATCGCGCCCTTGCCATCGATCGGCTGGCCGATGGCGTTGACCACGCGGCCGAGGGTTCCGCGACCGACCGGGACGGAGAGCAGCTTGCCGGTGGCCTGGCATTCGATGCCTTCGGTCACCGCGGCGTAATCGCCGAGGAGCACGACACCGACTTCGCCTTCCTCAAGGTTCATCGCGAGGCCGGTGACGCCGCCGGGGAACGAGATCATTTCGTTCAGCGAGACGTCCGAAAGACCTTCGACCTTGGCCACGCCGTCACCCACTTCACGGACCACGCCGACATTTGTCTTGTCGACGGAGCTGGTGACGTTGGCGATCTCCTTTTCGAGTTCCTGGAGGATGCTGCTCATGGTGAGAGTTTGCTAATTTTCAGTTTTCAGAGTTCAGCTGAACGAGGTCAGAAGGCTTGGGCGAGGCGGTCGAGGCGACCTTTGACGGTCCCGTCCCAGACATCGCTGCCCACGCGGACGCGCAGGCCGCCGAGCAGGGCGGGATCGACCTTGTATTCGAAAGTCAGGGAGTTGCCGTACTTGGTCCGGAGACCGGCGGCGACGCGTTCACGGGTCGCGGGATCGAGTTCCGCCGCGCTCTGCACCACGACGTGGCGGCGGTCCAGCTCGAGGCGCACGAGGCGCTTCAGGGCGATAAGAATACCCCGGTAGCCGCGCGGCTTCCCCTCGGCGATCCGCTTCACCGCCAGCGAGAGCTTGGCTTCATCGAGCCCGCTTTCATTCTGGCAGAGCCGGAAAATGCGGCGGGCGGTGGCGGTGGAAACCTTGGAGACCTTCATGGCGAAGCGGCGGAGGGGAAAGTGGGGATCAGGCTTCGACCTTGGTGAGCGCTTCCTCGTTGATGCGCTTGCGGTCGTCGTCGGAAAGCACCTTGCCGGTGACCTGGGCGGTGGTGGCGGTGACCAGGCGGCCGAACTCCTTGCGCAGCTCGGCGGCGATCTGGGCGCGCTCGGCGGCGGCGGCGGCCTCGGCCTTGGTGAGGATCTGCTGGGCTTGGGAAACCGCCTCCTGGGCCTTGGCCTCGGAGAGAGCGACGGCGCTGTCCCGGGCTTCCTGGATCAGGCGGCCGGCGTCCTCATTGGCCTTGGCGATGGCGGCGGCGGTGGTCGCCTCGGACTCCGCGAGCTGCTGCTCGATGCGCTTGAGCTTCTCCTCACCCTCCGCGATGCGGGCCTTGCGCTGCTCAAGCATCTGCTGGATCGGGCCGAAGGCGAACTTCTTGAGCACCCAGATGACGAGGAAGAAGTTGATGACCTGGGCTGCGAGAAGGGGCCCCTTGAAGCCAAACGGCGCAAGCGGTCCACCGGTTTCAACGGCTGCGGCGAGAAGGGTCATCATGGCAGGAGAGTCTTGAGGAGATCAGAAATCAAAGAAGTGGCCCGCCCGCGCTTGAGGCGGGGGCGGGCCGGAAGCAATTAGAATCCGACGGCGAACGCGGAAAGGATGAAGATACCTTCCATGAGCGCGGCCAGAATGATCGAGATCACGAGGATCGGGGTAGCGGCACCGGGGTTGCGGCCGGTGGCTTCAGCGGCCTTGCCGCCGAGGATGCCGATGCCGAGAGCGGCACCGAGAGCGGCCAGGGAAACGGCGAATGCTTTGGTAAACATGGTCTGTTTTGGTTGTATTGTTGTTGTTTCCAGCGACCCCCACAGTCTTTGCCATGGTCCGGCCGCCGAAAGTGTCGTTCGAGGATCAGTGGTGTTCCTCGTCGCCGTGGTCGCAGATCAGTTTCAGGAAGATGGCGCACAGCAAGGTGAAAACGAGCGCCTGGACGAAGCCGACCAGCAGCTCCATGAAGTAGAACGGCAGGGCGGGAAGCCAGGCGAGAAAGGGTTGCAGCTTCTCGGGAATCAGCATCATCAGGCTCTCAAGCGTCTGCTCGCCGCCGTAGATGTTACCGAAAAGACGGAAGGACAGCGCCACCGGCCGGATGCCGATGGAGATCATTTCCAGCACACCGACGAAGAGGAACACCGGAATCATCATGATGAGCATGAAGCCGCTGAAATTGCCCTTGGGAGCGAAAATGTGGGCCGCGAATCCCTTGAAGCCGTTTTCGGTAATCGCCCAATAGAACCAGAGGATCGCAAAGATGATCGACATGGCCGCAGTCATGTTCAGGTCAGCGTTGCCACCCCGGAGGTAGGGAATGAAATGAAGGTGCCCGGCGGTGTCTGCCACGTAGCGGCCGACGGTGCCGACACCCGGGATGAGGCCGAGGTAGTTGATCGTGAGAATGAAGAAGAAGATCGAACCGAAAAACCAGAAGGTGCGCTTGACGAGATGCGCGCCCAAGAGGCCTTCGAGGAAATCGTAGAGGCTCTCGACCAGCCATTCGGCGAGGTTTTGAAGGCCTACGGGAACCAGGCTCATCTGCTTGGTGGCCGCACGGCAGAATAAAACGATCAGCCCCACTCCGATCCAGACCATGATCATGGAGTTCGTGATCGGGAGGAGATCATGGATCGCACGCTCGGCATAGAGCGGCAGCGCGTGGTGCTCCCCGCCATCAGCCGCCGCGAAAGCCGGGGCCAGGCTGACCAGCCAGGCAAAGAGCAGAGTGAGAACGGGATGTCGGGAAAGCATGGGAAGGTGTTCGCTAGCGACGGCGCGCGGGGGCTGTATCAGACCGCTTCGCGGAGGAGCAAGGTCCTTTTGTGAAAATTTTCACAAGGTCGGTAATCCTTTGGTTTTCCGCATTTTATCGAGCCCTCTCACAGACCACAGCGGGACTGGTGGAGCGCCAGCTCCGCGGCCTGCCCGGTGAGCCAGCCGGCACTGCCGATGCCGCAGGCGGCGACCACCCGGAATCCCTGCTGGAGCGCTTGGTGGATCAAGTCCTCGGCGGGGAGGCAGCGCCGGCCGCCGGTTTCAACCAGATCGAAGCGGAGGTTTTCCACCCCGTGATAGCCGCGGTAAACGACCTCGGTGCAGGCCAGGCGGTCGCTGCGGCGGAAGTCGAAAGCGAAATCGTAGGGCTTTCCCGCATGAACCCGGGCCCGCCCCAGGGCCTCCTCCACACCGCCCTCGCCGACCGGAGGGCGGAGGATGATGAAAGCATCGACCTGCAAGGTGTCCCCGAGCGGCCGGAAGCGGACTCCGTCTTTCCGCGCCTCGAGGAAATCCCCCTCCCCGGGAGCCGCCGCGTGTCCATAATAGAAGGCGGCGTGCGGCCAGAAGCCGGGAAGGAAGAGATTCGAAAGCGCGTCGTCGTGACGCGTCACAAAGACGTCGCCGGGCCGGGCGATCTCCCGCGCCCGGTCGCGGAGCGCGTCCGTCACCCGCTTCGGTGCCTCCGCCGGGCGCACGCCGGGCTGGCGGAGATCGGCGATGACCCGGCCGGACCAGCGGAACACGGTGAACTCGCCGGACTTCCACGCCGAATGGTGACGGCGCCGGAACGAGAACCAGCGGTAGCGCCACCTTTCGGCGAAGGCGGCGCGGCCGAGGTAGTCCGGGTGGCGGGCGCACTCCGCATCAAGAATCTCCAGCAGCCGCGCCCCCTCCGGGCGGACGGCCAAGGCGGAGAATTCATCGCGGCACGTCAGGAAATGATGGCGCGCCAGACGCAGCAGGCCCAGCCGGGCCAGATTGGTGGTGGCGCGGTATTGCCGGGCGAAGGTCTTGCGGCCGACGCCGCGAACCTCGTCGGCGAGGTCCAGCGTTTTGCGGACCGGGCGGCAGGCGTGGGCCAGCTCGATCCACCCCCGCGTCACCCGGACCAGCAGGAGCCCGGCGGCGAGCGCCGCCAGAAACGCCTCGGGCGCATGCCGCCAACCGGCTCCGGAACGACCGGCCTTGCGCTCCGCCGTTTCCAGGATCTGAAGCAACGCGGCCCTTCTAACAAGGTGTCGCGAGAACCTTGCGCGCAACATCTCGTCCTCCTCCGGCGTCAGGTATCCGCGCGTCACGATCTCCTGCATCCCTTGAAAACAAAGGGCTGGCGGCCCGTCCTCTTGCAATGCGGAGACGATCCCCGCCAAGGTCGCGGCCACGCCGCCGGGTGGTTCGGCCGACCCAGGCTCGGGGCAGGGAACGGGGCATTCGAGGTCTGGGTTCATCTACGGTTAGTTTAGTAGTTCGGGCCCGGGGAGGGCCCTCCCGAACGTGCGCCGGAGGCCCGCTATCCCTAGAGACTAGGGGATTTCAAGGCGAAAGAAGCCTTTATTTTAACTTGCCAAAGTTCGAGGCCGACCGCATTACCGTGCCTGCCATGAACAAAGCTGAACTTGTTGAAGCCGTCCAAAAAGCCCTGGGTAAAGACGCCACCAAGCGTGCCGCCGAAGAAGCCCTTTCCGCCGTCCTCGATTCGATCGCCAAAGGCGTGAAGAAGGACAAGAAGGTCCAAATCATCGGCTTCGGCACCTTTGAGGTGAAGAAGCGCGCCGCTCGGATGGGTCGCAACCCCAAGACCGGCGAAGCCATGAAGATCGCGGCCTCCAAGTCCGTCGGCTTCAAGGCCTCCTCCACCCTGAAGGGCAGCCTCTGAACCCGGGTCCGGGACGGGCGGGCCGCCATCGCGGCCCGGCCGGAAACCGGCTCCACCCGAAATCCAACCGAAAAACCCCGGCCCGAAAGGCCGGGGTTTTTGCATCTGGCGCGAAGGCGGCCAGCCCACGGAGCCTAGGTTAGAACCAAGGTTTGCGGCCCCTAACGTAGGTGGCTTCGAATTCCTCGTCGGACTTGGTGAGGTAGATGATTCCCTCGATCACCCCGATAATCGTCCCGATCCCGCAGGCCAGGCAGAGCAACAGTTGGATGACCCCCTCCTTCGTGTAGCCGAGGTAGAACTTGTGAATTCCCCAGCCCCCGTAGAGCAGCCCGAGCACGCCGAGCAGGCCTGCAATGAGCTTCTTTTCGCTTTTCGGGGCGGTGGGCGGCGGTGGGATATCTGCTTCGTTGGACATGGTGTCCGATATCTACTAAAGCCTTCGTCGCTCCGCAAGAATCCATGAAGCCCCGCGTCCTTCTCGAACAAACCACCCTGCCCAGCGGGCAGACCCTCGCCCTCCACGAACACGACGGCCGCCACCAGCTGACGCTCGACGGCGAACCGCTGGCCGGCCCTCAGACGCGCGTGGGCGAGGCCGCGCTCGGCGAGCTGGCGCTCTCCCCGTTCCGTCCGGTGCGGCAGCCGGTGATCTGGATCGCCGGCCTCGGCCTGGGCGCGACGCTGGCCGCGGTGAAGGCCGGGCTGCCGCAAAAAAAAGGCGTCTATCTGGTGGCGGAGCCCTGCGCCGAGCTTCCCGAATGGGTGACGCGTCATGTCGATGCCGGGCTACTCGACGACCCGCGGGTGGCCCTCGAGACCTCCGTTTCCCCCGGCGCACTGGCCCGCCATGAGGGGGAAATCCACGCCGTGCTGGTGCATGCGGACACCGCCCCGCCGGCCGACAACGGCGGCTGGCTGGTCCGGGATCCACGCTGGCTCGCCGCCGCTCATGACGCGCTGCGGGACGGCGGCCTGCTCGCCATCACATCCTTGCGGCCGGTGCCGAAACTCGATTGGCTGCTGTCCCGCGCCGGCTTCGATGTCGCGCGGCATGAGATCGAAAGCTCTCCCAACGCCCGCCGGCCCCGCCGGCTTCCCCTGTGGATCGCCCGCAAAGGCAACTTCAGCTCCCGGCACCGCTGACCCCCGTGAATCCCATGCTCCGACGCCTTTTCCTCCTCACCGCCACCTGCGCCGCCGCTGGCGAAGCGCCGGTCATGCGCGAGCCCTTCCGGATCGAGAAAGAATTCGAGGCGGTCGCGCTGCCTGCGGAGCCCGTGGTGTGCGAGCTCGACCCCGAGGCATGGACCTCGTTCGTCATCGAAAGCATCGCCGACCACGGTTCTCCGGTGAAAAAGGGCGAGGTGGTCGTCGCGTTCGAGCAGGAGGATTTCCAACACCGGCTCGCTGACCTGAAGCGCGAAGTGGAGAAGAAACGGCACGCCGTGGCCCAGGCCGAGGCGGAGTTGGCGAAGCTGGAGGCCGAAACCGAACTCAAACTCGATGCCGCCCACCGGGCGAAGCGCGACGCCGAGGAGGACCTGGCCTATTTCCGCCAGACCGGCCGACCGGCGGCGGAGAAAGAGACCGCCCATGGCATCGAGGTCTCCAAATTCCGGCTCGCCGCCGAAGAAGAGGAGCTGAAACAGCTCCAAGCGATGTACGAGGAAGACGATCTCACCGAGGAGACGGAGGAAATCATCCTTGAGCGCCAGAAGTTCGCCGTCGAGGACGCCCGCTTCGACCTGGGACAGGCCGAACGCCGCGCCAAGCTCGCTCTAGAGACGCATCTTCCCCGGCAGGAGGAAGAGCTGGCCAAGGTCGCGGCCGCGGCCGCCGTGGCGCTCACCCATGCCGAGAAGTCGCTGCCGGCCGCCATCGGCATTGCCAAACTCGACCTCGCCGCGGCCACCACCGCGCTGGAGCGCGACGAACTGGAGCTTGCGCGTCTCAAAAAGGACGCTTCGCTGTTCGCTTGGAAAGCGCCCGCGGACGGCATCCTCCTCCACGGCGAGGTGGCCGATGGCTCCTGGCAGCTCGGCGAGCTGGCGAAATCGCTCCGTCCCGGCAGCGGCGTGCCGCTGCATCGCGGCCTGCTCACGCTCGCTCCGGCGGATGGTCCGGTAGCCGTGGCCGCGGACCTTGAACCCGCGCTCGCCGCCCAGCTCGCGGAGGATGCCGATGTCTCCCTTCATCCGAAAGGCCGCGAAGACCTGGTGGCGGATGCCATCGTGGCCGGGGTGGCCGCCATCCCCGGCACCGGAGGGAAACGCCACATTGGCCTCAAGGTCGAGTGGCCGCAGAACCTCGCCCCCGCCCCGCTGACTCCGCTCTCCTGCCGGGCGATCGTTTACCACAACGACGAGGCGCTCACCGTGCCGAAGGAAGCGGTGAGCGCGGAACCCGGCGGCTGGTCGGTGACCGTCAAGCTGGCCGATGGCAACACGGAGACCCGCCCGGTCGAACGCGGCAGGGTCGGTGAAAAACGGATCGAAATCCTCTCCGGCATCGAGGCCGGACAGGTCGTCGTCACGCCGAATTGAACCCCGGGATGCGCGTCCTCGCCCTCAGCCTGCTCGGCCTCGCGCTCGTCCACGGCGAGGAACGTCCGCGCGCCGAGGTCAACGCGGAGACGATCGACGCCGCCATCGCCCGCGGGGTGGACTTTCTCATCGCCGACCAGAACCCGAAGGGCTCGTGGGGCGGCCCGACGCGGACCAAGGGCCTCAACATCTACGCCCCGCTGCCCGGAGCCCACCACGCCTTCCGCGCCGGCGCTTCCGGACTCGCGCTGTCCGGGCTGATCGATAGCGGTGATACCCGCCCGGCGGCGCGCGAGGCGATCCGCAAGGGTGGCGGGTGGATGGCGGAACACCTGCCCAAGCTCCGCCGCGCCGACCAGACGACCACCTACAACGTCTGGGGCCACGCCTACGGCCTGCGCGCCCTCACCCGCCTCCACCGCACCGCCACCGAGGAAACAGACAAGGCGCGCTGGAAAAACCTCGCCCGCCAGCAGATCGAGCTGCTGAACCGCTACGAGGACGTCAACGGCGGATGGGGATACCTCGACCTCTTCGACGGGCTCATGACCCGGCGACCGAGCGGCGAGCCGACCTCATTTACGACGGCCACCGTACTTCTGGCGATGGACGAGGCGCGGCGGGGAATGAACCTCGAGCTCGATCAATCAACCCTCGACCATGCGCTCTCCGGCTTGCGGAAACAGCGCACGCCGGATTTTTCCTACGTCTATTCCTTCACCCACCGCATCGCTCCGCGCTCACCCATCAACCGGCCGGCCGGATCGCTCGCCCGCAGCCAGGCATGCAATGCCGCGCTACGCGTCTTCGGCGAGAAAGCCGTGACTGACGATGTCCTGCGTACTTGGGCGCGGCGTTTCATCGATCGCGAGGGCTTCCTCAGTATCGGCCGCAAGCGCCCGGTGCCGCATGAGACCCACTTCCAGATCTCCGGCTATTTCTACTACTACGGCATCTGGTATTTCACCGAATCCGCCGCGCTGCTGCCGGAGAACGAGCAACCCGCGCTGGCCCGCCAGCTCGCGGAGATCATCCTTTTCCGGCAGGAAAAGGACGGCTCGTGGTGGGACTACCCGCTCTACGACTACCACCAGCCCTACGGCACCGGCTACTCGCTCATGGCGCTGGCCTGGTGCCGGGAAAAGATCGGTCAGTCCCGGTAGCGCACCATGATCCGCAGCGGCCCGGAGCCATCCTGCAGGCCATCGATCTCAAGGCTCTTGCCGCCATCCGCGTAGGTCACATTGAAGCGCGAACTGCTGCCGAACGTCTGCGAGCTGGACGAGGTGCTGCTGGCCCACTTGCACTCGCCGGCATAGAAGGCTTTGGCCATCGCCGCGTTGTCATGGGTGGTGAAACCGATGACACCCTCGGTGCCACCCGGGGTGACGACCTGAAGCGAAAGCTTCGATTCCGCGATGTTCGGATATGCCGGCACCCACGCTGGAGGCGGGGGTGAGCCTTCTCCCAGAGCGTGCTCCGCGCCGTCGGCTCCGGTGAAGCGGAAGTCGCCGTTGGCGAGTTCGGTGTAGGTGGTGGTGACCGTGTCGCCGGTGCCGGTGACCGACAGCGTGACCGCACCCGATGGCGCGTCTTCGGTCAGCAGGGTCACCTCCGGGCTGATCTCCACCACCGCCTGCGCCAGCACCCGGTCGGGGTGCTCCTTCATCGCCGTCTGGAGATCATCGAAGGACTGCTTCGCCCAGCGGAAGGCGAACGCGCCGAGGATCACCATGATCACCAGCACCGCGCCGCAGCCGATCCCGACGATCGCCATCGGGTGCATGCCCTTCTTCGGCTCCGGCTGATATGGCGGCGGGGTGGGAGGCGTCTGCATGGTGCATCACTAGCGGAAATCTCCCGACACCGGAAGCGCGCTCTACAGCGCAGGGCGATCAAGCTAGGGAGGGAGAGAACCGCAGATGCAGGGGACGAACGCCAATGGGTTCCATTCACCGGTCATCCGAATGCTTCGAGGTGGTTCCCGGTTGGACAGGCATTCTTCCGGACACGGAGGCACGGAGCAGCGGTGTCTTCAGGCAAGTGAGAAATGCGGATCGGCGATGAGTCTGTTGA
>CBFGTS010000016.1:0-104256 GCA_965652295.1 uncultured Haloferula sp.
TGGAGGATGGAGGATGGAGGATGGAGGATGGAGGATGGAGGATGGAGGATGGAGGGAAGTTTCGAAGGGACGCAGGTGGTGGCCCCGGGGTTTACCCCGGGGACCGGTAATGTGGATGGAAGGCCGGAGCCCCGGAGGGGAGCTGGCAGGGTCCGGCAACTCTCCCGGGGGGGCAGCGGAATTCAGCCACGGGGCACACCCTTCGGGTTCCGGGAAACGCCCGGCACGTTGGCTGATTCCGCAGATCGGCTTCAACGTCCGATTGTCGTTCGCCGGGATCGGGTCACACGAGGCCGTCTTTTCGCGCCTGCTTCCAGTAGGCGTACTCGGAGCGGTTGAAATCGATGTACTCGGGCGAGAAATCGCTACTGTACATGTCGTACTCCGCCGTGCCTTGGTTGAGGCAGATGTGGATGGTGAACTCGGGTTGGGCGGCGATTTCGCGCAGGCGGTCCATCGGGGTATCGGCCTGCAGGCCGCCGGTGCAGGCGGGCACGCCGTCGTAGAGGATGTCGATCAGTTCCTCGCGGATCGCGGCGCGGGAGTAGCCGACGGCGTGGAGCACGCGGCCCCAGTTCGGATCCCCGCCGTTCCAGGACGATTTCACCAGCGCGGACTTGCAGACGGCCTCGGCGACCTTCTTTGCATCGAGATAGGTGCGGGCGCCGCGGACCTTCACGTGGACGAACTTGGTGACGCGTTCGCCGTCGCGGACGATGGCTTTGGCGAGTTCCAACATCAGCCATTTCAACGCCTGGCGGAACTGCCGGCAGCGGGGCCCGTTGCGGCGCAGCCGACGGATGCCGGACGCCCCGTTGGCCAGGACCAGCACGGTGTCGTTGGTGCTGGTGTCGCCATCGATGGTGATGCGGTTGAAGCTTTCCTCGACGGCTTCGAGGACCGCGCGCTGCAGATCGTCCTTGGAAATGGCGACGTCGGTGGTGATGAAGCAAAGCATCGTGGCCATGCTCGGGCAGATCATCCCTGCCCCCTTGACGCAGCCGCCGAGGCGGACGCGGGTGTCGCCGAGGTCGAAGGAAATCGCCAGCTCCTTGGGGCGGGTGTCGCTGGTCATGATGGCGCGGGCGACCTCTCCGCCATTGCCGCGGCCGAGCCCGGCGACGAGTTTTTCAAAGTGCGGCTCGATGCGCATCATCGGCATCGGCAGCCCGATCACGCCGGTCGAGCACACGCCGACTTCGCCGCGCTTCAGTCCCAATGGCTTGGCCACGCCATCGGCCATCGCGCGGGCATCGCCCAGGCCCTGGATGCCGGTGCAGGCGTTGGCGTTGCCGGAGTTGGCGACGATGGCCTGCAGGTTGCCCTTGCGGACGTGCGTCTGGGTCAGCCTCACCGGCGCGGCCTTGACGCGGTTGGTGGTGAAGGTGCCGGCGGAAACACAGGGCTCCTCCGAACGGATCAGGGCGAGATCGAGGCGCTCAACGGCCGGGTTCTTGATCCCGCAGGCGAGGGCTGAAGTGAGGAAGCCTTTCGGTGCGCCGACGCCGCCTTTGATCCGGGTGATGGGGAAGTCCATGACTGAAGAACGACACACTGAGCAAAATCTCAGACGGATTGCAACCCGGCGGTCGGGTCGAGTCCTGCCATCAGGTTGAAGGATTGGATCGCCTGCCCTCCCGCACCCTTGCCCAGGTTGTCCTCGGCACTCATCAGGATCACCCGGCCGGTCCGTGGATCGTGGGTCCAGCCGATGTCGATGAAGTTGGTCCCGGTCACGCGTTTGGTATCCGCCGCCTTGCCCTCGCCGAGCAGCCGCACGAAGAATTCCTCCGCGTAAGCCTTTTCCAGTGCCTCGCCGACGGCCGCGGGATCGATGCCCGGAGCGAGCGTGGCGGTGGTGGTGGTGACGATGCCCGCATTCACCGGAATGAGGTGGGGGATGAAGGAAATGACCACGTTTTTTTCCGCGGCGATCGAGAGCTCCTGCTCGATCTCCGACAGGTGGCGGTGCTTCGGCACGCCGTAGGCACGCGCGCTTTCATTGCACTCGCAGAACAGCAGCGAAAGGTCGGCCTTCTTGCCGGCACCGCTGACGCCGCTCATGGAGTTGGCGACGATGGTGGCAGGGTCGATGAGCTTTTCCCGCAGCAGCGGCAAGAGCGGCAGCAGGATGCTCGTCGGGTAGCAGCCGGGCGAGGCGATCAGGCGCGCGGCCTTGATGGCTTCCGCCCGGACCTCCGGCAGACCATACACCGCCTCGGCCAGCAGGTCCGGCGCGGGATGGGCGTGGTCGTAGAACTCCTCGTAGATGACCGCGTCATGGATGCGGAAATCCGCGCTCAAATCGATGACCCGCAGGCCGCGATCGAGCAGCGCCCGTCCGATCTCCGCCGCGACGCCGTGGGGCAGCGCGAGGAAAGCAAAGGTGGCACCGGTGGCTGCGATCGCGTCCGGATCCGGCTGGATGAATATCAGCTCCGAGCCGGGGACGCCGGCGAAGCGTGGGAACACGTCGGCGAGCGAGCGGCCCTCCTCCTGCCGCGAGGTGGCGGCGGTGAGTTCCACATTCGGGTGGAGCAGCAGGCGGCGGACGAGTTCCTGTCCGGTGTAGCCGCTGGCTCCGACGATGGCTGCTTTCAAGCGTTCCATGGCCTCCGGCATCGCAGGATTTTAGGGGCTTGCCAAGGGGGAAGCTGCCTGATTGATTGCCCGCCCGTTCGCGGAAATGTGACGGGCTGTAGCGCAGTCTGGTAGCGCACTACACTGGGGGTGTAGGGGTCGTGGGTTCGAATCCCGCCAGCCCGACCACTTCTTATCAGGATCAGGTAGGTTCTCATAGGAAGAGGGTCCTGCAACTTGCAGGCTCTTCCCTATTTTGTCGGGATCGCCCTTCCCCCGCTCAAGGGACGTGGTCGCGAGGAATCGTTGCAGCCCGCCGAGAGAAATCCATATGAACCCGAACCGCCAAGTGTGAGTGCCGCTTGTGAGGGGTGCGACTTTGCTCTCTCCGAGCTCAATGCTTTCGAGATCGGGCCTCTTTTTGGGGTGGGGTGGTGTCAGGTGCTGCGGGAGTCGTCGCATCGGCTTCCTTGTCCTTTTTGTACCGCGCTTTCTTCGTGGATCCGTAGCCGGTAAGCCGCCCGAGGCCTTCGTCCCACAGGCGGAAGCGGAGTGATCTGAGGCTCTTCCTCACGGTGAGAGGCTCCACGTTCCGAAACATGGGCTCCGATTCGTGGGCCCTCTCCAATTCATAGTTCGGAATGCGCGGACTGAGATGGTGGATGTGATGGAAGCCGATGTTGCCGGAGAACCACTGGAGGATCCTCGGCAGTTTGTAGAAGGAACTCCCTTCGAGGGCTGCTTTCTTGAAGTCCCAGTCGGGGCGTCGCTCCCAGTACACGTCCTCGAACTGATGTTGCACATAGAAGAGCCAGACGCCGGAAACACTCGCCACGAGCATGGAGATCAACTGGATGACGAGATACCCGGCGATGCCGAACACCCAGGACAGCCCGGCTGCCATGAGGAGGATTCCCAGATTCGTGGCGTGGACCCAGAGCTTGATCCTTTTGTCGGCCTTGCGGGAAGGGAAGCGCTGGAACACGAGAAAAAGCATCAGGGGTGCGATTCCGAAGAGAACCACCGGATTCCGCGAGAACCAGTAGGCGAAGCGCCGCCAGCGGGAGGATTCCAGGTACTCCTGCACGGTGAGGGTCCAGACATCGCCCATGCCTCGCCGGTCCAGGTCGCCCGCGCTGGAGTGGTGGACCGTATGCTCCCACCGCCACTGGTGGTAGGGGGTGAAAACGAGAATGCCGGTCAGGAACCCGACAATCTCATTCGCCCGCTTCGATTTGAAGAACGACCCGTGGGTGCAGTCGTGGAAGATGACGAACGTACGGATGAGGAAGCCTCCGGCGAGAACAGCGAGAGGAATGACCAGCCAATAGGATACCGCCAGACTGAAGTACATCAGCACCCACAGCAGCCCGTAAGGGACGAGGGTGTTCGAGAGTTGCCATAGGGCCCTCCACCGCGACGGCAATTGGTAGCGTCGGACGATTTTTCTCCAGTCGGCCGTTTCATCGCCCATATGACCGGCCGACCCGTCGATATGCTCGGGTTTCATGGCATCCGGAAATTCGCGACGACGACGGGAAATCGCAAATGGAAAAGCTTGTTGGAACCTGTAGGAGTGGTGCGAAGCATGCCGGTCGGGATTGGCGGAAGACGGAGCCGGAGGGGCTGCGGCGGAAAGATCCCCCGGAGGCCGAAGGTATGGGCAAGCAGCCATGCCTTTGATTCTCCGTCCCTCCCGCCTGCTGGTGCCTTTGTTCGCGTGTTCCCTGACGTCCGTTCATGCGGCCGCGGAGGTGAAGATGGAGGTCGGCGGCGATGGGTTTGCTTTCGAAAAAGTACCGTCGCCCGCCATCGATGACGCAGGCTCCTCTGCCCGGTGGGCTCTGGTTCAGGGGGAAAAGGATCGCTTCTCCGGACCGCAGGAGGTCATCGCGGATGGCAAGGTGCCGGCCGGTGCGGACGAGCCGGGGGCGAACTTTTTCCTCGCCGGGACGGAGGGCGGACGCCTCGTCGCCGACCTCGGGGAAACGACCGACATCGCCTCCGTGGCCACCTATTCGAGCCACCCGCGCGAACGCGCCGACCAGCTTTACCGGCTCTACGGTTCCACCGGTACGGCCGGTGGATTCGAGGCCAATCCGCCGCGCGGGAGCGACCCGAAGGAGTCCGGCTGGACGCTGCTGGCCACCGTGGACACCCGCACCACGACCGAGGGCCGGGGCGGACGGATCGGGGTCGAGGTGGGCGGCGGAAAATCACGCGGCGTGGGGCGGTTCCGCTATCTGCTTTTCGACATCGTTCCCTCGGTGAAGGGCAACGCGCTCAGCAACACCTTCTTTTCGGAGATCGACATCGTGGCGACGGGCGCACGGGAAACGCTTCGCTTGCAGGCGGATAAGAAGATCACGCGGCAGTTCGAGATCCAGGATGGGAAATATCGTTTTACGGTCGATGCCACCCGGGCACCGGACCTCGTCCCGTGGGTGGAGAAGGAACTCATGCCGATGATCGAGGTGTGGTATCCGAAGCTTGCCACACTTCTGCCGAGTCCCGGTTATAAGGTGCCGGATCATGTGAGGCTCGAATTCAAGACGGATATGCCGAACGGCGTGCCGGCCTATGCGGCGGGCAACCAGCTTTCCTTGAGCGTCCCGTTCTTCCGCAACGAGCTGGAGCGCGAGGCGAAAGGTTGTGTGGTCCATGAAATGGTCCATGTGGTGCAGAATTACTGGCGCGCCCGCGTCACGAACCGCCAGCCCACGGAAACGCCGGGCTGGGTGACCGAGGGGATCGCCGACTACGTCCGCTGGTTTCTCTACGAGCCGCAGAGCCGGGGCGCGGAGATCACCGAGAGAAATTTCCGCTCCGCGCGATACGATGCGAGCTACCGGGTGAGCGCGAACTTTCTCGATTTCCTCGTGCGGACTTACGATCCGCAGCTCGTGACCAAGCTCAACGCCGCCGCACGCGAAGGTCGCTACCGCGAGGAGCTGTGGAAGGAATGGACGGGCAAGCCGTTGGCCGAGCTGGGCACGGAGTGGCTGGAGCACCATCGCAAGAAGCTGCGCATCCGCGATTGAGGGGGAGTCCCGGCCACGGCGAAATGCGCGGAGCGCCTGAGGGATTTCGGGTGGCGCGGCGGCCCCGGCCAGCCTATCGATAGGGCATGAAATCCGGTGTGTTGACGCGGGTTGCCTTGTCCTGCTGCGTGATGCTGATTCCGGCCCTCGAAGCCCGGACCTGGACGAATGCCGAGGGGAAAACCATCGAGGCCGAGTTCATCTCCAGTGACGGCACCGACGTCGTGCTCGGAATGGACGGCCGCGAGGTGAGCTACCCGCTGTCGAAGCTTTCCCAGGAGGATCGGGACTGGGTGAAAGAGCAGCTGGCACCTCCGGAAGAGGAGCCGATGGAGGAAACGCCCGAGCCGACCCCGGAACCGGTCGAGCCGCCCGTTCCCTCCAAACCCGCGGGACCGACGGGTTACCGTGTGGGCTTGACGATCGACCACCCGCTTCACGACGAGACGGCGGCCTATTTTGCGGAGGGTGCCGCGGCGAAATTCGTCGAGGCGCTGAAGGCCGGAGCCCTCGCCGAGGAGAACCCCGGCCAGCCCGACAGTTGGATCGAGCGTCCCGCAGGCCAGGCGAGCTATCGGATCTATGTGCCCGCCGGCTATGATGGAAGCACCCCTTTCGGGCTGTATCTCCACCTGCCGAACGCCGACGAGGGTGAGATCCCGGAGGAGTTGAGACCTCTGCTGGACAAGCATCAACTCATCGGCGTGAGCGTGGATGGTGCAGGCGATAACCAGCCGATGCTGCGGCGCGCGATGCTGGCGGCGGACGCCCTCAACACCGTCGCGCAGACCTATGAGATCGATCCCGAAAAGCGGTTCATCGCCGGCAGCGGCGCAGCCGGAGACATGGCAATGGTCGCCACCGCGCTCCTGCCGGATCATTTCAACAAAGTCATGACGATCGGCTCGGTCCGCGAGCTGCCGCTGGTGGGGCGGGACGGTGGAGGCTTTCCGGGGATGGCGAAGAGGGATTTCCTGAAAGCGCCGCTGGCCTATGCAAAGTGGGTGCTGCTGGTGCCGAAAGACGACGAGGAGCTCGCCGCTAAAACCGCCACCGCCGAGGAGTGGCGGGACGAAGGCCTCCAGTTCCACGTCATCCAGACCCCCGGCTCGGAGGCGTCCGCGTTTGATCTCGCGAACGGCATCGAGTGGCTGCTGGAGCCCTGAGTGCCGGTCGCGCGTCAATCGGCTCCACGCGAGCCCTGGTGGTGGACGCCGCCGAGGATACTACGTGCATCGTAGCCGTGGTTGGCGAGGATCCGCGCGGCGAAGTAGCTGGTTTTCCCCATCTGGCACACGGTGTAAACCGGCCGGTTGCGGTCGATGTCTCCAAGCCGCGAGCGCAGCGCGGGCAGAGGGATGTTCGTGGCTCCCGCGACGGGCGTTTTGGCTGCGGCTTCCGGCGGCCGGACGTCGATGATCTGCTGCCCGTCGGCATCGGTGAGGGTCGCCACGGGGACCAGCATGCCGTCACGGATGTTGGTGGCGGCGAAGCCGGCGGTATTGACCACGTCCTTGGCGCTGCTGAAGGGCGGGGCGTAGGCGAACTCGAGGTGGACGAGATCGTCGATGGTCATGCCTCCGTGGATCGCCGTGGCCATGACGTCGAGACGCTTGTCCACGCCCTCGCCACCGACCACCTGGGCGCCGAGCACACGACCGTTCTCCGGTGACCATAGTAGTTTCAGCGTGATCGTTTCCGCGCCGGGGAAATACGAGGCGTGGGAGGGGCCGTTCACCGTGACCGTCTGGTAGGGCACTCCGGCCATTTCCAGCCGACGTCCGCTGGCCCCCGCAATGCCTGCTGTTTTTCCGAAGACACGGACGATCGAGGTGCCGATCGAGCCGCGGAAAGGCAGCGCCTTGTCGCCGAGGAAGATGTGGTCCGCAGCCGTTCGTCCCTGGCGGTTCGCCGGACCGCCGAGGGCGATCGCCACGTGGCCGCCGAACAGGGGGTCGGGCGATTCGCAGACGTCGCCCACGGCGTACATATGCGGAGCGCTGGTCCGCTGCCACGCGTCGACACGGATGTGTCCGCGCGGACCAAGTTCGATCCCCGCCTCGCGGGCGAGCGTGCTTTCCGGCCGGACGCCGATGGAAAGGATGACCTGCCCGGTTTCGAGCACCCGGCCGCTTTTCAGCAGGGCGGCGGGTTGCCCGGCGCGGTCCTCGAAGCCGTCGATGCCGTCGCCGAGGATCAGCTCGACGCCTTGTCCGGTGAGTTCGCGTTGCAGCGGCAGCACCATCTCCGCATCGAGCTGTGGCAGCACTTGGGGCAGCAGTTCCACGAGCGAGACTTTTTTCCCGAGGCGGGCGAGCTGCTCGGCCATTTCCAGCCCGATGAAGCCCGCGCCGATGATCGCCACCGACTCGACGGCTGCGACCTGGTCCTTGATCCGGTCCATGTCCTGGAGGTTTCGCAGCGTGAGGATCCGCGGGTGGTCGATGCCCGGCAGCGGCGGCCGCAGGGGGCTGGCACCGGGGGAAAGGATCAGCTCATCGTAAGGCAGCACCGATTCGGTGCCGTCTGCCAGCGAGCGTACGGTGACCTCCTTCGCTTCCGGGCGGATGGCGATGGCCTCGGTCAGGGTGAGGATCTCCAGATTGAGGAGGGAGCGCAGGGATTCCGGAGTTTGCAGGGCCAGTTCGGAACGGTCCTCGATTTCGCCGCCGATGTGGTAGGGCAGCCCGCAGTTCGCGAACGAGACATCGGGGCCGCGTTCGATGACGGTGATGCGGGCGTTTTCGCTGTGACGGCGGGCCCGGGCGGCGGCCGAGGCCCCGCCGGCGACGCCGCCGATGATGACAATGCGGAGGTCTTTCATGGTCGTGGTTGGAGAGTGGACGCGGGGGGATGGCGCGGTGGGTGCCGCGCGCGGAGGGACGGAAAAGATCAGCCGTGAAGGGTGGCGGACATGGCCTTGCAGAAGGACTGTAGGGCTGCGCGTTCGAGCCGGTAGTAGATGCGGCTGCGGTCCGGGCGCGCCGCGAGCAGGCCGACTTTCACCAGCTCCGCGATGTGGCGCGAGCAGGCTGGCTGCGAGAGCGGCACGGCGGCGACGATGTCGAGGCAGGCAACTTCACCTTTATCGGCCAGGAATTGGAGGATGGCGATGCGCGCCGGGTGCGAGAGCGCCCGCCCGAACGCCGACAACGCCACCGTCGCTTCGTCAAACGCTTCCAGTTTTGCTTGAGGCATATCGCATATTTGAGATATGAGAATCAGGCTGACAAGCAGAAAATGCGGAGTGGTGAGATCGGAGGGTGAGGGAGGCGATTGTCGCCCTGCGGAAACGAAGCGTGTGGAGGCTCTCGAATGGATCTGGCGAGCGGAAGGGGAGGCTCACAGGAGCGGCTGGCATTGACTGCCGGACGGGGCGCCGGGGGGGTGTGCTTCGTGACGAGTCGCTTGGAGGTCGACGAGGCGGGGGTTCGCCTGCGGCCTGCGGAAAGGAAGCGTCCGGAGGATCTCGAACGACCTCTCCAACAGTCGGGCTGCGTTGCTCCTGACCGGCGGTCGGTGCCCGGCGCTCCTTTGATGCCTTGCCACCCGCATCGAGTTCGGGAAAGCCGTTGCATGGCGGGAAACGCGGCGTCTTACTGACGGCGACGCCCTATGGAGCCCGCGGTCGAAATCCAACATCTTGTCAAAGTCTTCAAGCCCCAGCTCCGGGGGCGCGAGCTGGTGGCGGTGGACGATGTGTCGATCACCATCGCTCCGGGCGAGGTCTACGGCCTGATCGGACCGAACGGCTCCGGGAAATCGACGACGATGAAAGCCCTGCTGGGACTCGTCGCTCCGACATCGGGCACCTGCCGGATTTTCGGTGCGGACTCGCTGGCGGTGGACTCGCGCGAGGAGGTCGGCTTCCTCCCGGAAAACCCCTACTTTTACAAGCACCTGAGCGGTGCCGAGACGCTGGCATTTTATGGAAAACTCTGCGGCCTGCGGGGTGCGGCGCTGAAGGAACGGACGGATGAGCTGCTGGAGCTGGTCGATCTCACCAGCGCCCGCGACCGGCGGTTGGGCGGCTATTCGAAGGGCATGCTGCAGCGGATCGGGTTGGCGCAGGCGCTGATTCAGGAGCCGCGGCTGTTGATTCTCGACGAGCCGACGGCCGGCGTGGACCCGATCGGATCGCGGCAGATCCGCGACCTGATCCTGGCTCTCCGGGAGCGCGGCATCACGGTGTTCCTGTGCTCCCACCTGCTGGAGCAGGTGCAGGAAGTGTGCGATCGGGTGGGCATCATTTTCCGGGGAAAAATGGTTCGCGAGGGGCCGCTCGACGAGTTGCTGGCGATCGAGGACCAGACCGAGCTGGTCCTGCGCGACGCATCCCCCGAGCTGCTTGAACGGATCGCCTCCCTGGTGGGAGAAACGCCCGGTGCCGAGCTGGTCCGCAGCGGTCGCCCGAGAACCACCTTGGAGCGGCTTTTCCTCCGCGAAACCACCCGCAGCGAAGACCGATGAGCCGTCCGAAAGCCCACCGCCCGCTCAGCCCACGCCGCATCGGCGTGATCGCCACGCACACCTTCACCCAGCTGGTGCGGATGAAGGTGTTCTACTTTCTGGGGTTTTTCGCCGTGGTGGTGATCGGGGCGAATTTCCTGGAGCTGCCGACCCATGCCACGCCGGAAAACGCCGGAACCGAGCTGCTGTATGCGATCAAGAGCACCTCGCTGGGCTGCATGAGCATCTTCTCGCTGGTCCTCGGCATCGTGGCCACCGGGCTATTGCTGCCGAAGGACGTGGAGGACCGGACGCTCTACACCATCCTCGCCAAGCCGGTCCCGCGGCTTGATTACCTGCTGGGCAAGCTGCTGGGTGTCGCCTCGCTGATTTTCCTCTCCCTGCTGGCGATGGACCTGCTCATGAATCTGGTCCTGCTCCCGCGCACCAGTGCGGTGGTCGAGCAGCAGGTCCATTTCGCCCGCGAAAACGGAGCCAGCGGGGAAACGCTGGTGAGAGTCGCCGAGGAAGTCCGGGCGCTCGGTCCGTCGTGGTCGTTGCAGGGGGCGGTGTTCGTCGTGTTTCTCCGCTCGCTGGTCGTGGCCTCGATCGCCTTGCTGCTCTCGACTTTTTCCACGAGCACGCTGTTCACGGCGATCGTCGGTTTCCTGGTGCTCTTCGCCGGGTTCTTCCAAGCGGAGGCGCGTGAGGCCTGGTTCGGTGGAAAGGAAGGCCTGGCTGTGGTCGGTAGAGCTCTCATGACGATCCTCCTGCCCGACATGCAGTTCTACAACATCGTCGATGCCGTGATCGAAGGGAAGCCGTTGAAGGTGGCCCAGTTGCTGATGGCGACGGCCTCGACGGCGTTTTACGTGGTCACCTACGCGTTCGCTTCGTGGTTGATCTTCGCCCGCAAGGAATTCTGACCGATGTCTCCGCAGCTCCGCCGCAACCTGGCCGCCGCGCTTTTTCTGATCGTGGCAGGGTTGGTGCGCGCACCCGTGGAGCAGCGGATGACCGAGGCGCTGCGTCGGGACGGGCTGCTGCGCCCGCCTTTGGAACTCGCGACGAGCAAGAAGCTCGGCCAGGGGTTCTGGGCGGTCTCCCTCGGCGGCCTGCGGACGCTCGTGGCCAGTATCCTGAGCCTGCGCGCGCAGACCTTTTACGAGGAGAACTACTGGGAAGGTGTGGCCGATACCTATGACACGATCGTCCAGCTCGCACCGGATTCGCCCTTCTACTGGGATACGGGCTACTGGCACCTCGGGAAAAACGCCGTCTCCTACTACCGCAACAACTACGAGGACCTGCCGCCGGCCCGCGCCCGCGCCCGCCAGCGGGAGTGGCTCCGGCGGGCCACGCGTTTTCTCGAGGAAGGTATCCGGCTGAACCCCGACAGTGACCGCCTGTGGCGCGAGCTGGGCTGGCGCTACCTCTCGCCGCTGAACGATACCGACTACAAAAAGGCCGCCCACGCCTTCCGTCGGGCGTCGGAGGGCGAGAACGCGCTGCCTTACATGCGGCGCTTCGTTGCCTACGCCATGGTTCAGGATCCGGACCTGATCGATGACGCGCTGCCCTACGTCGAGCAACTCCGCGATGAGCCCGGCGGCAACGTGCCCACCCTGATGACCATCCATTTCGCCCTGAAAATGCGGGAGAATCCGGGCTTGGACGGGGTCGGGCTGGCGAAGGAAATGTTCGGTGGAGCCCGCGAAGCTTACCGGAAACTGGGGGAGTATTACCTCGATCTGGACATGAATTATCCGATGAACGGCGTGAAAGAGACACTCCGAAGGCTTGAGGAATCCCTCGCCGTGCCCGAAGACAAGAGCGTCTTCACCGCCCGAGAGTTCCTCGAGAGCCAACAACGCTAGCCTTTCCACGACCACCGTCATGCAACCGCCCAGCGGCCCTCCGCCCGTCATCGCTTCGCCCCCGGCCGGAGTCATGCCCCAGCCCGTCGACTCGGGAAACGACCAGCCATTGAAACGCATCGCGCTCTTCGGTGACATTCACGCCAATCTCGAAGCGCTGGAGACGGTGCTGGCCGATTCGAAGGCGCAGGGCTGCGACTCCTACATCTGTATGGGCGATGTCGTCGGCTACAACGCCGATCCCGCCGCCTGCCTCGAAGTCGTCCGCGGGATGGGCTGCCCGGTCATCAAGGGCAATCACGACGAAGACGCGTCCGGCGACCATTCGCTGGATTCCATGAATCCGGTCGCGGCGGCCGCGCTCGAGTGGACCCGCCAGCAGCTCAGTGAGGAGCAGCGCACCTGGCTGCGGCGTCTGCGGATGGTCCGCCAGATCGCGGACTTCACCGTGGTCCACAGCACCCTCGACCAGCCGGCGAACTGGAACTACGTGACCAACCGCTTCGACGCGATGTCGAACTTCTCCTACCAGTTCACCCAGGTCTGCTTCCACGGCCACACCCACGTCCCGCGGGTTTACGTGAAAGGCGAGAAGGTTCAGGAAGTGCCGGCCGAGTCGGTCATCATCGAGCCCGGCCAGAAGTATTTCATCAACGTCGGCTCCGTCGGCCAACCGCGCGATGGCGACTGGCGCGCCTGCTACGCGATCTACGATCTGCCCAGCAAGACGGTCGTGTTCCGCCGGCTCGATTACGACATCAAGACCACCCAGTCGAAGATCCTCGCGGCCGGCTTGCCGGAAATGCTTGCCGAGCGCCTCGCGGATGGACGCTGAAGCCATGCCGATCGACGTCGTCGCCGGTCTGATCGAGGACGGGCACGGCCGGCTTCTGGCCTGCCGCCGCCCGCCCGGCAAACACCTCGCGGGCAAGTGGGAGTTCCCCGGCGGCAAGATCGAGCCGGGGGAAACCCCCGCCGCCGCCCTGGTGCGCGAACTCCGGGAGGAACTCGGCATCACCATCGATCCGCTGCACGCCCTCACCCCGGTGACGCACGACTACGGCCGCGCTGCGATCCGTCTGATCCCGCTGGTCTGCCGGATCGTCGAAGGCCTCCCTCATCCGCACGAGCACGACCGCATCGAGTGGTGCGACGCGGCCGCCTTGGCCGCACTCGATCTGGCGGAGGCCGATCTGCCCATCCTCGCCGAGTGGCTGGAGGCCCGCGGCGGCTCCGCCTGATTTCCGCCTCCGCGGCGCATCTGCCGCCTCTGGATTCCACGGAAAAGGCCTCTTGAAGGCCGTTTTTCACCGTCTTGAAAAAACGCCCGATCGACCCTGAGAGCGGCTGAAGCACGGGATTCTCATCATTTCCACGCCATGGCGTGGCTTCTGCTTCCCCTCCGCGCCTTCTAACGATAGGACATTTCCATTGCCGTCCCCCGGGACCATCGCCTAAAAGCACATGTCCCACAACATTAGAACCTCCTGAAATTCAGGATCTTCTTACTATTCTCCATGCGATTTCTCATCCCTGCTCTTGCCGCCCTGTTCCTTGCCAGCTGCGGCAATGATCTCGCCCTCGTCTCGAAAGACCGCGCCCGCAGCGGCGCTTCGGCGTCCTTCTTCGGGAACTCTTTCAACTCCGCCAGCGCTTACCAGTACACGACCCAGAGCCCCTCGGCTTCCGTCGTGGCCGCCGGCTCCTCGAAGGCTCGCGACAAGCACGGCATGCCGCTCTACACGACCGAGCGTCTGCGCCATGTCCGCACCACGGCCTACACTTGCTCGGAGTCCGATCACATCCAGTATGGCTCCAAGAATGCCTGCGGCACCCAGCTCCGCTACACCAATCAGGTGCGCAGCGCCGCGGCCGACTGGTCGGTTTATCCGGTAGGCACCAAGTTCCGAATCAAGGGCATGCCGCAGCTTTTCGTGGTGGATGACTACGGCTCCGCCCTTACCGGCACCGGCACGATCGATATCTACACCCCGAGCCGCACGCACATGAATGCCTGGGGCCGTCGCAACGTGGAGATCGCCATCGTCCAGTGGGGCTCCTTCGCCCGCAGCGCCGAGCTTCTTTCCAAGCGCACCCGCTATTCCCATTGCGCGCAGATGTATGCGGCCATCCGTCGCAAGACCGGTGGCAGCTACGCCACGGCATCCCGCTGATTCCAGGCAAGGCGCGCCCGCTCCGGCACGGATCGTCCCAAGGAGGGCGACGATTCCTCAGCGTGCCGGGAAATGGACCACGGTCGAGATCTCCGTCTCGTCAACCTCGGTGGGATCGTTCCCATAGGTCTCGAAGGGAGGCAGACCGCGCTTCATTTTGAACACCCCCGTCCGGGAGCGCATCATGCCGCTGGTCCAGGCATTGCCGAGGTGGCGGTAGGCACCGGTATGGCGGATCTCGTAGTTCCGGCAGGCCGGCAGCTCGCCGGCCATGAATCCGTCCGGCAACTCCGTCCCGCCCGCATCCGCCGGCACCGCCATGATGAACTCGCAGGTCCCGCGGACCACGTCCCACTGGCTGCAGATCATCAGTGGTTCGCCGAGTGGCGGAATCCCGCTGGAGCCGAGCCAATTCATCACCGCGGTCATTTCACCGCCGGCCACCGTGCCGATCTCGGCGATCGCGCAGCGCTTCCGGCGTCCGATGTACTTCGCGCCGGGGAAATCCCGGAGACCGGTGAAATCGAGCTTCCAGGGCACGTGGCCGAGCTCCACCAGGTCCTTCAGCATCAGCAGGCCGCGAGCGAAGTCGGCTCCCACATAGGCGGTCATGGATTTCACCATGAAGAACAGGAAGAACGGCAGCGAGCCGTCCATGGTCCAGGTCACCCGCGTTCCCGTTCCGGTTTCCTCGAAGCGGAAGCCGGTGCGGTTGCTGGCCGGGAAAGGCTTGATGAACACCAGGTCCATCCCCAGTGAATCGGGGGTTTCGTCCGTGATGCGGACCTCGCCGGTGCCCGTGATTTTGCCCTCCCAGCGATAGAATTTGCCGTCGTCGGAAAACCTGAGCTGCGTCTCCGGCTCGGCGACCAGCCACGGTGACCATTGAGGCCAGTTCCGGAAATCCGCCACCAAGGGCAGGAACCATGGCAACGGTGACCCAGATCCACCCTCGCGGGATCGCTTTGGGCGTGCTGGTGGGCGTCATCGTGGCCTTTGCCGGAATCGGGCTGCTGAACCTGATCCACCTGATCTCGAATCTGGCCTTCCACGGAGATTTTTCGTTCGAGCATCGCGACCCCGGGTTCGCCACTTTCGGCTGGCCGGTGCTTTTCGTCCCAGCGGCCGGCGGTCTCTTGATCGGCTGGATCGCGCGGTTCGGAAGTCCAGAGATCCGCGGGCACGGCATCCCGGAGGCGATGCAGGGGGTGATGATGCGGCGGAGCAAGATCCCGCTCAAGGTCGCGGTGCTCAAGCCGCTTTCCACGGCACTGTCGATCGGCACCGGGGGACCCTTTGGCGCTGAAGGGCCGATCATCGCCACCGGGGGAGGAATCGGCTCTTTGGCCGGGCAGTGGCTGCCGCACAGCGATGCGGAGCGGAAGATCCTGCTGGCGGCCGGAGCGGCAGCCGGGATGACCGCGGTGTTTGGCACGCCCTTGGCAGGGGTGCTGCTGGCGGTCGAGTTGTTGCTCTTCGAGTTTCGCGGCAGGAGCCTTCTCCCGGTGGCAATGGCAGCGGGTGCGGCGATGGCGGTACGGGGATTGCTGGACGAGCCGTTTCCGATGCTACCGATGCCCGCGCTCGATGCGCCGGGGCCCGTCGCTGCGATCGGAGCTGCGGTGATCGGTGCCGTCAGTGGCCTCGTCGCGGTCGGAATGACCCGGGCGTTGCACGGCATCGAGTCGCTCTACGAGAAGTTGCCGTTCCACTGGATGTGGTGGCCAGCGATCGGCGGACTGTTGGTAGGCATCATCGGCTGGATTGCCCCCCGGACCCTAGGTACGGGTTATGGCAACCTGCGGGACTTGCTGGAGGGCAATCCTGCCGTCTCGGCGCTCGCCTGTCTGGCGTTGTTCAAGTTTCTGTCGTGGTCGCTTTATCTGGGCAGCGGAACGGCCGGCGGGACCCTGGCGCCGGTGATGACGGTCGGCGGAGCCGCTGGCGCGCTGGCCGTGAAAGGGCTGGTGACGATCCCGCTGTTCGCGGCATTTCCGCCGGGTCTCGCGGCATTGGTAGGGATGGCCGCGGTGTTCGCCGGTATGTCCCGGGCCTTCCTGGCTTCCGTGGCCTTCGCCTTCGAAGCGACCCATTCGACCTCGGCTTTCGGTCCGTTGCTGCTCGGTTGCGCCGTGGCGGTGCTTGTCTCGCGGCGGATGATGAAGGAATCGGTGATGACCGAAAAGATGGCGCGGGACGGGATTCGCGTCCCTGTAGACTACGAGCCGGATGCGCTCGCGACCGTGGATGTGGCCTTCGCGATGACATCGCGGCCTGCCACGCTGCCGCGGAGCATGACGGTGGGAGAGCTGGCCGAGCGGATTGCCGGCCCCGACGAACCGTGGTGCCGGGCCCGTTTGTTCCCCATCGTGGAGAACGGTCTCCTCCGCGGCGTGATCACGCGGACCGACGTGCTGGCCGCAGTCAGAGGAGATCCGGCGAGACCGGTTCTGGAAGCGGGAACCTGCGATTCCTTCCTCGCCTATCCCGACCAATCCCTGGCCGAAGCGGCCGACACCATGCTGCTGCACGGGGTCGGACGCTTGCCGGTGGTGGAACGGGGTTCCCGCCCCGTGCTGGTCGGGCTTGTCACTCGCCGGGAAATCCTGCAAGCGCGACAGCGCCGGTTGGCCGAGGAGCGCCGTCCCTGAACCGGGGGGGGCGGATTACTCCGTGGCCAAGCGCGGGGAGCTTGCGATGCTGATGAACGGGTCAAGACTTTGGTCTTTCCCGGAACCGGACGCCATGAATCCCCAGCCCATCGACAGGCTACCCTCCCACCTTCAGGCTCATTCCCATCTCGCGGAAGATACGGTCGCGGGCTGAAAGATAGCCGGTGGAATCAAGATCGCGCGGACGGGCTAGGTTCACCGTTTCGCTGAGCTGCACGGTCGCTGGCCGCCGGCTCATCACCAGCACCGTGTCGGCGAGTTGTACCGCTTCCTCAATGTCGTGGGTAACGAAGAGGATCGTCTTTTTCTCTTCCTGCCAGATTCGCACGAGGTCGGCCCGCATCTTCAGGCGGGTGATGAAATCCAGCGCGCCAAAGGGTTCATCCATGTAGATGATGTCGGGCGACGAGGCGAGGGCACGAGCGATCTCGACCCGCTGCCGCATGCCGCCCGACAGCTCGCGCGGATAGGATTTCTCGAACCCGGTCAGACCGACCATCTCGATGTAGTGGCGCACGATCTCGCGCCGCTCCTTCTCGGTTCTGTCAGAAAGTCCGAAGCCGACATTGTGCTCCACGGTCAGCCACGGGAAAACGCCGTTCTCCTGAAACACGAAGATGCGCCGCAGATCTGGCCCCACGACCGGCGAACCCTCCACCAGGACGGTCCCTGAACTCGGCTGGAGAAACCCGCCGATGATATTGAGCAGGGTCGATTTTCCGCAGCCCGACGGGCCGACGATGCACACGAACTCGCCGCGTTTCACGGTGAGGTTGACCTGCTCGAGCACGTGGATCTGTTCACCCTTGCGCTTGCCGGGGAAGGTCATCCACAGGTTACGGATTTCGATGGCGTGGTTACTTGTTGGCATATCCCCAGCGAACTTCGTCAAATCTCTCCAAGCGGCGAACCGCGACATCCAGGGCCAGGCCGATGAGCCCGATCATCACCATGCCGGCTACCACCAGATCGTAGCGTTTGCCGGCGTTCCGCGCGTCGATGATCAGGTATCCGAGGCCGGAATTCACGGCAATCATCTCCGCGGCGACCACCACCAGCCAAGCGATGCCCAACGCGATGCGCAGACCCGTGAGAATCTGCGGCAAGCAGGCGGGGAAGATCACCTGGCGGAACAGCTCGGTGTTCTTTAGGCCGAAGTTCCGGGCGGCACGGACGTAAACCGGCTGCATGTTCTGTACCGCGGCCATCGACGACACCGTGATGGGAAAGACGCTGGCGAGGAAGATCAGGAACACCGGAGCGCGGTCATCGACCCCGAACCAGAGGATCGCCACCGGAATCCAGGCGATCGGGGAAATCGGCCGGAAAACCTGGATCATCGGGTTCAAGGCGGTGGCCGCCAGCTTGAACCAGCCGAGCAGGAGCCCCAGCGGCACTCCGACTAGGATCGCGAGACCGAAGCCCCAGGTGACGCGGAACAGGGAAGCGACGATGTATTTTACCAGCACGCCCTGTCGTACTAGCTCTTCAATCCCGAGCAGTACCTGCCATGGTGTCGGGAAAATGTCGCTGCCGGACATCTTCACCGCGGCATGCCAGCCGGTCAGGAAGAGAACGGCGACGGCGAGGGGAAGGGCGAGATTCTTCATTTTGCGCCGAGATCCTTCAAGGCTTGCTCCGCTGCATAGGAATAAGCGCCTTTTGTCTTCTCCGCCGCTTCGCTGAAACGGGAGTCCACGTAGTCATCGAAGCTCGCGGTGCCGTCGAGAATTCCCGATTGAATGCCGAGTTTCTCGATCTCTTCGAAATTCGCCCGCTGGAGCGAGAGATTGTTGTAGGTGACTCGGTCCGGAGGTTTGCTGAGGACGAACTCCAACAGCCGCGGATCCTGGTTGTAGTATCGCTTGGATACGAATTGCGCCGCTGCCATCCGGTTGTCCATCCCGTCCTCAAGCCACATGCCGCTGCTGGCGATGCCATCGACCAGCTTCTGGACGCGTGCCGGATGATCGCGGATCTCGTCTTCATGCACTGCCAGCACGCAGGAGATGAAATTCGGCCAGATGTCCTTGGTCAGGTAAAGCACACGGCCGTAGCCGTCGAGTTCGCACTGGCCCATGAAGGGTTCGCCGCTGGTCACGGCGTCTACCGATTTCGAGTAGAGCGCGGCCGGCATGTCGGGCGGCGGCATTTCCAGGAGATTGACCTCGTCGATGCTCATTCCCGCGTTGTTGAGGGCTCGGAAGATAAGGAGCCGCTGATTCGAGTAGCGGTTCGGCACCGCCACCGTCTTGCCGCGCAGGTCGGAGATGCTGCGGATGCCGGAATCCTTGTGGACCATCAAGGCGGTGCCATCGCGGTGGCCGAGGTAAACGATTTTGATCGGGATCCCTTGTTCCCGGAGGGCGATGGCCATCGGTGCCAGAATGAAAGTCGCCTTGGTGTGGCCGGAAAGAAAGGCCTCCTTGAGTTCCGGCCAGCCGCTGAACTTGAGCGGATCGAACAACCCGTCGCCTTCCATTTCCTGGTTGATGAAATTCGTGACCGGGCAGGTGAGGTGACACGTCACTGGCAGGAAGCCGATCCTCATCTTCTTGTCTTCCTCCTTCTGAAACCACTTGGAAGGCTCCATGTTCAGGATCACGTGAGCGGCGGAAATCGTCGCCACCCAAGTGAAGGAGGCGACCACGAGAGTCTGGCGGAGAGTCATGAAATCACTGGGAGCCCGGAGATGTTGACGAGCCTGCCGAGCGCTCTCAAATTCCTATCGGAACGCGACAGGTAACGGAAATTGTTTTTTGGCATGATTTGTATGCCGAGGGGGCATGGGGTGGATTCAGGTGCCGTCCGTC
This sequence comes from uncultured Haloferula sp., assembly GCA_965652295.1. GTDB lineage: Bacteria > Verrucomicrobiota > Verrucomicrobiia > Verrucomicrobiales > Akkermansiaceae > Haloferula. The sequence goes on from CBFGTS010000016.1 coordinate 19,607, forward strand.
AGGAGACCGCCTCGGAACCTTCTGGTTTGTCCATTCGCCGCGGCCACCGCCCCTAATGGAAAGTCCCGCGTCAAGTGGGCCAGGTTCGGGGTGCTCGTCCAAGAAACCCGAGTTGAAGGCCCGCAAGGATCAATCCATTCACCAAGGAAGCGGTGATGTTCATGGCCAAGCCCGCCACGACGGTGGTGAAAGCCCGTCCCCTGAAGAAGCTCAACCATGGAAAGCTCGCACAACCCACAATAAGCCTGCACCTGGCCACCGTTACTTCAAGCCGATTAGGACTAGATTCAATCTGCTCAGCCCAGCAACAGACGGCAAATCAGAAGGATGATGGCAAGCTGGAGGAAAAATTGGACGACGAGGTGGAGGTTGTTCATCGGCGGAAAGCCAAGTTAGCGGGTCGTGGGGAGTAGAGTGTCGCTATCGAAACCATACCGACTCGCTATGGATCCGGCTCGTCGTATGCGTCAGCTTTCAACGGAAGGAGCGATCCGGACGGAGGGCTGGCCATCTTCCTCGTCGCGGGAGAACCAGGTATAGAAGCCTTCTTTCAATTCGAGTTTCGCCCACTCGCCGAGCATGCCGAAGAGACGGAGCATGTCCTTTCGCTCCAACGTGAAGCCGGGGATCAGGCAGCGGTTGCCCTTGTTCGTGAGTCCGAGCAGGCCGTGCTTGCGGCGGCGCTTGGCGATCGCGGCGAAGCGGCGGTTGTAGCAGCTCATCAGGGCCGAGAAAATCCTGCCGCTCGGCGGGGAGAAGGGCGGCATGGTCAGCGCCTCGATGCCGTCCTGGAACGGCGGCACGACCACGCCCCAGTAGTAGAGGCTGAGGTCCAGGCGGAAGGCCAAGCTCATCAGGTCGAACTCCGCCATGTAGTGATACTTGTCCTTGTACACCGACTCGAACCAGCGGCGGTGGCAGATCGAGAAGTCGTGGTTGTGCTTTTCGATGAGCGGCGGCATCGCTTCGCCACGACGCTGTTGCGTGATCAGGTTCGCCGCGCTGGTGGTGGTGAAGGAAATCCAGTCCATGCCCGGGCTGTAGAAAGGATCCATGAAAGCCGCAGCATCGCCGACCAACACGAAGCCGTCGCCCGAAAAGGTGGTACTGTAGTAGGCGAGGCCGCGCCGCCAGTGGACATCCTCCTCGTCGTATTCCGCGTCGATCAGGATCTCACGGGCGACCGGATGCTCCATCAGGAAGTTCTTCAGCCGGTCGCCCACCTTGCCGCCTTCCGGCCAATCGGCGATGCGCTGGTCGAACACGACACCGACGCTGGTGTCGCCGCCCTTGAGCGGGATCCACCAGCTCCACCAACCGTCGCCAATGATGTGATTGGTGGCGGTGCCTCGGATCCCGTGGATCACATTCGCCCACTCGGGATACTTTTGGGAAAGCTCGAGGCCGTCCCAGTCCTTCAGCCCCCGCCAGCGCGACCACGCAGCGGCGGTCGGGTGCTCGGTGTTGCGGACCCACCAGCCTTTCTTGCGGGCAAGCAGGGCAGCGACGCCCGAGGCATCGACGACCCAGCGCGCCTTCACGGTGTGGACGGCGTCGTGGTATTTCAGTTCTACAACCTGCTGGCCGCCGGCGACGAGCGTGACGTTCTTGATCGTGGCGGGCCGCAGGATCCGGGCACCGGCGAGACCGGCGCGGCGCAGAACTTCCTCATCGAAGGTCGAGCGGTCGAGCTGATACGAGGGAAGGCGTACTTGATACTTCGCGCCCAGCTCGCTCGCTTGGGAAAGGTTCTCCACTTCGTCGTTGCGGAACCAGAAGCGCAGGCCCTGCTTGGCGATATGGTTCTCGTTGAGGTAGCGGGTCAGCCCGAGCACGCGGCCCATGAAGTAGGCGCTGACTTCCACGGTGGCTTCGCCGACGCGGCGTGTGAGCGTTTCCGTGCGCTCGATGATCAGCAGCCGCAGGCCGGGATCTTGGCGCATCAACAGCGTCGCGGTGGCGGCACCAGAAAGCGCGCCGCCGAGCACGATGACGTCGTATTCCTCGTCGAGGGCGGGGGAGTTCATGCGGACTTTTCCAAGGGATCGGACAGGTCGAGACGGGGCGTGAGTGCGAAGCGTTTCTGGATCGCACAGACGGTGTAGAAGGCCCAGACGTACAGTCGCAACCGCCAGCCGAGATTCGTGTTGCCGGCGACCAGATTGTTGACCGCCCGTTCCATTCCCTTCGGTGGGTTCTTGTCCATGAAGACCTCGAAGGCGTGGTTGTCGTAAAACATCTTGATCATGTTCAAGAAGACCCGGCACATCTTGCCGACATGCTTGGTATAACGTTTCTGCGCGCGGGGCGAGAGCGCGGTGCCGGCCTTGTCCGCGGCGACGATCTCTTTTGCGGCGGCATGGCCGGAGCGGATGGCGAGCATGACGCCGGAGGAAAAGATCGGATCGATGAAGCCGGCCGCGTCGCCGATCAACAGCCAGCGGGGGCCGGCGTTCTGGAGATGGCGGTAAGTGTAATCGCCGGCGAACGAGAACTCGCTCGCACGCTCGGCGTTCGCCATCCGACGCTGCAGTTCGCTGGTGGTGGCGACGACGTGATCGAAGCATTCGCCGGGCGTCATGCCGCTTGCTTTGAAATGCTCCAGCGTTTGGACGAGGCCGATGGAGGTCTTTTCCGCATCGAGCGGGATCATCCAGAACCAGCCAAAACCAAGCCTCACGATGGTGATGTGCCCCTGGTCCGGTGCATCGTTCCGCAGCACGCCCCGGAAGTGGCCGAAGGTAGCGAACTTCTTCGGCAATCCGAGGTCGGACTTCGGCAGTTGCATCTGGTTGCCGAGGAAGGCATCGCGCCCGCTGGCATCGAGGATCCAGCGGGCTGAAATTCCGCAAGCAACGCCTTCTTTCTCGCAGGTGACTGTCACGCCATTCCCGGTGACAGTGGCGGTCTTCACCTTCGATTCCTGCCAGATCTCGCAGCCGAGCGATGCGGCGTGCTCCAGCAGTAGGTTGTCGAATCGCGCGCGCTCCACTTGGAAAGTCTGCGCGTAGCCTTTCTTGAGATAGCGGCCAAACAGGATGCGGATAGAGCCCTTCGAATTCCCCAGCACGAACTCTGCGCCGAGCTTCTCCATGAAGCCGGTCGTCATCATCTTGTCCCATGCTCCGATCTCCCGCAGTACGTCGTTGCCGTAAGGAATGAGCGACTCCCCGACGTGAAAGCGGGGGAATCTCTCGCGTTCCAGGATTAGCACCTTTTTTCCTGCCATGGCCAGGACGCTGCCCGCGGTGCTGCCGCCGGGGCCGCCGCCGATGATGATCGCGTCGTAATCGTGGTGCATAGTCGCGCTCGGGGGCGACCGTATCGGGCTACGCGGGACAGGGGAAACCTTCTTTCCTGCCATGACGAGGGCGCTGTCCGCAGTGCTGCCGCCGGGGCCGCCGCCGATGATGATCGCGTCGTAATCGTGGTGCGCAGTCCCTCGATCGGAGTGATCCGGCGTCGGGGAAAGTACCACGCTGAATTTCCCGCGGCAACTCTTCGAGTATCTGGGCATCACCCGCAAGCGCTTCTCCAACTGGACACGCACTACTCCGACCTCCCGCGGCCCACCGGCTTCTATTGCGCCGACGATTTCGCCGATGCCAGCCTGCCGCGTGCCCTGATGCGCCGGGACATGGTCTTCCCGCGCCAGACGAACGGCGAGCCGGACATCCACCCGTGGCACGCCTTCCACATCGAGAACAAGAAATTCATCGAGATTCTCAAGATCGTCGCCCGCGAGGAAGGCGTGGAAGTCACCGACGGGAAGGTTATCGAAAACGACAACGGGCCGCAGGGCATCGCCGCCGTGCATTTAGAAGACGGCCGCCGTCTGGAAGCCGATCGGTTCGTCGACTGTAGCGACAGCGCGCCGGAGAATCGCGCTTTACCCCATTGACCTCCGGCGCTGCCGGTGTTGAGTCGTGGGCTGCTTTCTATGTTCCTGCTTTTCGCGTACGTTCTCCTCGCCCTCGGCGTCTCGTTCCTCTGTTCCCTGCTTGAGGCGACTCTTTTGACGGTCAGCGCTCCATCCATTGAGACCGCCAAACAGCGGGGGGCGAAGTGGGCGGTGACGATGGAGCGTCTGAAGGCGGACATCGACCGGCCGCTTTCCGCCATCCTCACGCTGAACACCTTCGCCCATACGATGGGGGCGGCGGGGGCAGGCGCCCAGTATGCCAAGTTGTATGGAGATGCAACGGGGGGCATTTTCGCGGGGATCCTGACTCTGGCGATTCTGGTGTTCACCGAGATCATTCCCAAGACGCTCGGCGCGAGGTATTCCGCCTTCTTCGCTGCCCCCACCGCCTGGGTGTTGCCGTGGCTGGAGAGACTTCTCGGGCCCTTGGTTTGGATTTGCCGGCAGGTGACGCGGCTGATCACGTTCGGGAAGGCCAATGTCGGGCCCGTGCATCGCGAGGAACTCATCGCGGTGGCGAACCTCGGCGAGCGGCTCGGGGAGATCGGCAAGCACGAGAGCGCGGTGGTGCGGAACATCCTGCAGCTCTCGCAGGTCCGCGTGACGCAAATCATGACGCCTCGCCCGGTCATGTTCACGCTGCCGCGCGACATCAGCTTCGTGGAGTTTTCCAAGCGGATCGCGGACCAGCCGTATTCACGCATCCCGGTCTTCGGCGAAAACCGTGACGAAATCGTGGGTTTCGTGCTGAAATCCGACGGACTGCTGCGCTGCCTCCACACACCGGACGGAAAGCTGGAGGAAATCATGCTGCCGATCGCCGCGACGCCGGATCAGATCGGAGTCGATCACCTCTTCGAGCGGATGCTGCGGGAGGGTCGGCACATGCTGATGGTGCACGACGAGTTCGGCGCGATCGTCGGCTTGGTGACCTTGGAGGACGTGCTGGAAACGGTGATCGGTTTGGAGATCCTCGATGAGACCGACCGTGAGGCCGACTTGCGGAAGGTGGCGCGCGACAAATGGCGGAGCCAGCTTTCCCGCATGGTGCAACCCGCGGAGTCGTAAGGGATGATTAGACTCATGGCGCCGAGCCGATACCCGGTCCCGGCTCGGAGAGTTGACGGATTCTGGAAATCTGGGAATATGGGAGCATGAAGACGACCTTGGAAATCGATGACGCTCTCTACCGCGAGGTGAAGGCCCTGAGCGCATTGACCGGAAGGAAAATGAAGGATCTGGTTTCAGACGGTCTGAGACACGTTCTGAATCCGACGGCTGTGCCGGAAGTTTCGGGAAAAAACAGCGACACTGCGGCGCTGGCGGAGCTGCGGCAGTGGTTCAAGACGGCCGACAAGGCGATGAAAAACGCACCATCCGGGCCGGGTGTCCGGGAACTCTTGGAGTCCGATCGCCGTCGTCTTGAGTCGCCATGAAACCCGTGGTGCTTGATGCCAGCGTCATCATCGCAGCTGCCGAGCCGACGGATGCTTTTCATGCGGAAAGCCGGAGATTTCTGGAGATCGCGATAGGCCGGGGTGTGCCGGTGCATGTTCCCGCGTTCGGGTTGACCGAGATCGCCTGTGCCTTGTCCCGTCGGCTTCGGGACCCGGGCATGGCCAGGAATTTGGCGATCCGGGGGCTTTCCGCCGTTCGGGCGGTCGAAGTGCCGGTGGATGCCGCCTTCCTCGCCCATGCGACTTTAAGCGGCACCCGCGACTTTCTCCGGGGCGCGGATGCTCTCTACGCGGCCGCTGCTGAGATCATCGCTGGGGACTTGGTGTCGTGGGACGACGAGCATCGATCGAGAGCGGGAGCGCTCACGCCGACGGAATGGATCGATGCAAATCCGTGAGGGCAGGGAGTTTGCTGCCTCGCGGTTTCGAGTTTCTGCAAGGCTCTCGATCCAAGAGACGAGAGTTCAAGAGGGGGGGCAGTGCCGAATTCCTATTCGGCGCTCCAGTTCGCGGAGAGTGTCATTTTGTTAGCTTTTGCGAAGCGTTTGCCGACAGGGTCTAAACGACCATGACAGGCATCGCCTCCTTCGGATTCGCCGTCCGGACGGGCGCTTGATGACTCCGCCGCTACGATCCGGCAGCCCGTCCGAAGCGATTCCGCCATCGCGGGCCCGCCCATGCCAAATTCCGAGACTGACATGGAAGTGTCCACGGAGCAGCATATAGCCGCCCTGAACCCTTCATTCCTCCGATGCACTCCCTGTCGCGTTGCTCGTCATTCCTTCAGTGTCGGAAACACTGCCTGTCAGGTTTTCCTCCGGCGTTTTTCGCAGTGGCATTTCCGCTACTTGCCATCGCTTCTTTCGCTGCGGTCGATGCCACTCTCTCCAGCGGCAGCATCAGCAGTGTTTCGGTCACTCCGCTGACCGTCGATGTCACCGGACTCGTCTCCGGTGAAACCGTGTTGGTGGAACGCTATACGGATCTCGATGGCGATAGCCTCGTGGGAGCCGGCGATCTTCTCGTCCAATCCTCCACCCTGACCGACGGTGCGGTGTTTTCGATCGGCGGAGTGCGCAACATCCATGTCCCCGGCGATGAGGACGGCGTGGCCAATGGGCAGATTTCGGCCCATTTCGCCATCGCCAGCGGTCCGGAAGTCGGCCGCGTCGCCAGTCCCCAGCTGATCCGGATATCGAGCCCCACCTCCAGTTTTCCGCCCCTCACCCGCACTCTCACGGTCACCAATCCCGCCCAAGCCCAGGCTATCACCGGCACCGTGGCCAGCGGCGGCGTGCCTGTTCCCGGTGCCGGAGTCATCTTGCTGCAGGCGGAGGACGATGACGGCGAATTCGTCCTCGGAGGGCAAGCCGACATCAACGGCAGCTTCTCAATCCCGGCTCCTCCGGGCGACTACATCGTTTTCGCCGTCAGTCCGGGCTACGTGGCCGACCTGAGTGAGACCTCCGCCTCCCTCACGAGTGGCGTCAACACGATCGCCGACGTCTCGCTGATCGCCGCGACCCGCACCCTCTCTGGAAAAATCGCCGATGCCGATACCGCCGCTGGATTGCCCGGCGTGCAGCTTTTCATCGGATCGGAAGACAATCTCGTCGCCCTTGCCAGCACCGATTCCGCCGGCAACTACAGTGTGGCCGTCACCGCCGATGCCTGGGAGGTGGAGGTGGGCGAAACCTCCCTGATTCCGCTCGGCTACCTGGCGGTCGATTCCCCGATCTTCGGCGACACGACCGCGGGCAACGCGACCGGCGTCGACGCCAGTTTCAGCAAGGTCAACGCGCTCGTGGCAGGCCACGTGACCGACACTGAGGATGCTCCGGTTGCGGGCGTACGAGTGTTCGCCGGTATCGATGGCCTGAACACCCACGGCGACATCACCACCGACGACGCCGGATATTATGTGGCCCCTCTCGTGGCCGGCCTGGTCCACATCGGCGTCAACAATGACGACCTCGTCGGCTACGTCGCATCTGGGGGCGAGTCGCTCACCCTCGCCGCCGGTGAGGCCGCCACCCGCGACTTTATTCTCGAAGCGGTGACCGCCCACCTTGAAGGCACGGTCGTCACCGTCGATGATACTCCGGTCGCCGGCATCCGTTTGAGTGCTTACAAACACGAAGCGAACCAGAACGCCGTGGTTGTCACCGGCACCGACGGTACGTTTGATCTCGGCGTCACCGCCGGCAGCTGGACGCTCCAGCTTGAGACCAGCAGCGCTGCTGAATTCAACGTGCTCGGTTCGTCCATCGACCAGACGCTCGTCGATGGGCAAACGGTCGCCGGCATCGAAATCGTCGTGGCCACCGTCACCGCGCAGATCGATGGGGTGGTCAGGGACTCCAGCCTTCAACCTCTGGCCAACGTCAACGTCCATGGCACCGCGCTCGTCGATGGCGTGTCATTCACCAGCAACACCGAAACCGACGGCACCGGCTATTATCAGCTTCCCGTCATCAACGGCACCTGGGAGGTCGGCGTGTTTTCCCCCGATTCCGGCAACGCCCCCTCGCAGAATACCGTCATCGCCGGCTCCAACCAAACGCTCAACTTCACCCTTTCGAACGCGCCGGTCATCCAGACGCATCCCACCGACGAAGTGGTCAGCCCAGGGCAGACGTTTGTATTTTCCATCGGCCTGAGCAGCAGCGACCCGGTGACCTATCAGTGGCAGGTCTCGACCGACGGCGGCGGCACGTGGACCGATCTCACCGAAGCCGCGCCCTACAGCACGGTGACGTCCAACGTCCTCAACGTCACCGCCAACTCCGGCCTGAACGGCTATCGGTACCGCTGTGTTGTCGCCAGCATTGCCCACCCCTCCGAGACCGCCACCAGCAACGCCGCGACCCTTACGATCCTCACCACCTTCGCTGCGTTCCAGAGCCAGTATTTCACCATCGGCGAACAGGCCGACGACGCCGTCAGCGGGCCGAGTGCCGACCCCGATGCCGACGGGTTGGTCAACCTGCTTGAGTTCGCCTTCAACCTGCACCCCAAGGTCGCCGACGCCAACGCCCAGCCGGTCGTCGGTCGCTCAAGCAACCACCTCACTCTCACCTACGTGCGCCGGACGGATGTGAGCCTCAACTACATCGTCGAAGTGAGCGGCGATCTCGGACCCTGGCAGGCCGGTGGGGGTTTCACCGAGGAAGTCTCGACCACGCCTATCGACGATCAGACGGAGTCCGTGACCGTGCGCGATCTGAGCCTGATTTCAGGCAACTCCCGCCGTTTCATGCGCCTCCATGTCTACGTGCCGTAGTCGTGAAACGGCAAATCGAGCTGCGAGTGCATGTGGATGCCCAAGGATGCAGAACCACTGCGTTCCAAGTGGGAGAGTGAACGGAGCGATGCTTTGTGGTTTGGATTTCCTGAGCTTTTCGCGTCGGACCGCCGTTGGGGGGCTCTGAAAGATCCTAGCTTGGAATTACGATGCAATAATTACAACCATGGTCCAACGTCGAATGTAGCTGGAAGGATTACTTGGGAAATTTCCGCTGGTAGTCCTGCTCGGAGAAATTCTCGATGACCGCCAGGCCGGTCTGCGGAAGGCGCTGCGGTATCGATGGAAAATCCAGCTTCCCCAGATGGTTCCGGCGGATGCGGACGCTACCCGATCGGCTTGATCTCGTAGCGGCTGGAAATGCCTTCGATGTCGTGATGGAACCAAAAGGCGTCGGGTGAATGGGTGCGGAGGGAGTCGAGTACCGCCGGCAGTTCCTCGTGGGTGATGATCGTGCGAACGAGGCGAATCGGCTCGGAGGAATATCCTCCAACGGCATCTTGAAGCGTGAAGGTACGGTGCGGTGCGACCTCGCGGATCGCTTCGCCCAGTGCGTTCGGGTCTTTCCCGAAGGCGGTCAGAACCACCAGCTTGAACTTCCGGAAGAAATTGTTCAGCGTTTCCGCCGAGGTGAAGATGTAGATGGCGGTATACATCAGGGTGTTGATCACCGGTTCGATGTTGCCGCTTTTCAGATAAGCCAATGTGAGGCCGTAGATCGTAGAAACGGTGGCCGCCGCAATGGCGACGTTGCCGACGGGCTTGAGGTATCGCATCGCGAACCACGCCGCGAGAACATCCTCATCGCCCGTCGAGCCGCGGAGCCTCAGGGAAAGCGCCTTCGCCAGTCCGGCTAGGATGCCGCCGAAGAGAACGAGCAGGATGCGTTCATTGTGTGGTTCGGGATTGGCGAATTCCAAGGCCGGGAGAAACGCCAATCCGACCACAACGGAAACGACGGTGAGCATGGTTCGAATAGCGAAGGTGCGGCTGATCTTGACGAACGCGAAGACGGTTAGCACTGCCTGCGCTGCGATGTAGATGACAAGGAAGAGTTTCGGCTGATCGAAAAAATAGGCCGTGGCTGCGGCGATTCCCTCGAAGCCGGTGAGGATGACTTCTGCGGGGAAGACGAAGTATTTCAATGCCCCCGCATAGATTAGGCCGGCTCCGCAAACGCCGAGGCATTCAGACAGTGGGCGGAGACGTGACAAAAGGTGAGTCTTCATGATCGGCGACGCGGACATCCCACCAGACGTGATTTCCGGCGAAGGTCAAGGGCGGGAGGGAGGTTTTCGCTTGGTCCCAAAACCGGGGAAGGAACGCCTGTTTCGCCTTCTCAAAACTCATGCCGTAGGCCCATGACCAGGCCGCGGCCGGGGAGGGGGGCGACGTCCTTGCGGAAGGAGGTGGAAATGCGGGCGTCCTCGTCGAGCAGGTTGAGGGCGCGGAGGAAGACGGTGAGATCGCCGCCGCGCGGCAGGGTGAAGGTGTGGGCAAGGTCGGCGTTGACGAGGGTGTAGGCATCGGTCGGGAGTTCGGCGCGCGGGGCGGGCTTCACGCGGTCCTGGGCGGCGGCGTAGCGGATTTCGAGACCGGCGGTGGTGTTGCCGCGGGTCCATTCGAGGCGGGTGCCGATGCGAAACGGCGGCATGCGGGGCAGGGGTTCGTCATCGGTTTCATTGTGGCCGCGCACGTAGTCGGTCATCAGCGAGAGATCGAGCTGGTCGGTTTCCCCGGTGTAGAGGTGCCAGTCGAGTTCGCTTTCGAAGCCGGTGAAGGTGGCTTCGCGACCGATGTACTGGATCGCGCGTCCGAAGCCGCCGGTGAGCTGCGGCGCTTCCTGGAGGAAAATGAAGTTTTCGAAGTCGTAGTGGTAGACGTTGAGCCGGAAATCGATGGGATCGCGGCTCAGCGCGACACCCAGCTCGATGCCGGTGGATTCCTCGTTTCCCAACGGGGTGCCGTCGAGGTCGCCGCCGATGAGGAAACGGCCGACACCAGCGTTGCTCCAGAACGCCCAGCGTTCGGCGGCGGTGGGGAGGCGCTCGGTGGCGGAAAGGGTGCCGGTGAGCTTGAGGCGGTCGAGGCCGGGGACGGTGTCGCAGGTCCAGCCGCCGGTGAGCGCGTGGCTGAAGGATTCGCCGGACTCGCGGGTGAGGATGCCGAACTCGGCCAGCGAATCGTCCCTCAGTGTCTGGAAATCCGCCCGGCTGCCGAGCTGAAGGCTCCAAGGGCCGTCCTCGTAGCGCTCCAGGAGAAAGAACCCGAGGTTCTCCGTGTCGAAATTCGTCCGCACGCGGAAGCTGGGGGGGACGAGGCGGAAGGTGGTGAGGCCTTCGTGAAGGGTCTGCACGCCGAACACGCCGCTGAGCCGGCCGTCGAGGGCTTCATGGCGGAGATCGACGCGGGATTCGAGCGCGTCCTTTTCGATGGCGGTGTCCACCACCTTGCGCCCGAGGTCTTTCCCGACTCCGGAGAAATGCTCGTCGTGGCGGTAGGCGGCATAGGCGAGGCGGGCGTCGATGCGGGTGAAACCGAAGCGGTCGAGCTCCAGGCCGGCCTGAAGGTCGAGGCGGTCCTGCCGGGCCTCGATACTAGAAACGCCGTAGAAGTCGGTGGGGTCGCCGGCATAGAGGTAGGGCAGTCCATAGAGGGCGTCATAGTGGGACCACGCGGCCCCGAGGTAACCGCGGTTGTCCTCCGGCACCCAGGAGAGGCCGAGGGAGAGGGTGGCGACGTCACTGGCGGTGTTCGGCAGCGTGCCGGATGGATTGGGAACGGGGACGGGTGAGCCGGCGGAGGGGTCGTAGACCAGGGCGCCTTGCTCAAGGCGTTGGTAGTCGGCGGTGCGGGCGCGGCCGGGAATGGAAACGTCGCCATCCTCGCGCCAGGAGCCGGTGAGAGAGAGGTGCAGCTCCTTTTCCCGCAGGGTGAACCAGGCGGAGCTGGCGGTGCCATCGGTGGCGGTATCGAAACGCTGTTCGACGGCACCGGTGATGCGGGGCTCGGAGTATTCGCGGGCGAGGACACGGGTGCGGGCATTGACGGCACCGCCGATCGAAGAATTCCCGTAGAGCAGGGCGGCGGGGCCGCGGTGGATCTCGACGCTTTCGAGCAGCAACGGATCGAGCGCCACGCCGTGGTCCGGGCTGATGTCGGCGATATCGAGCGTGCCGAGGTCGTCGCGCAGCATGCGGACGCGCACGCCTTCGAGACCGCGGATGACGGGCTGGCTGGAGGCGGGGCCGAAGTAGGTGGAGGAAACGCCGGGTTGCCAGCCGAGGGTTTCGCCGAGGGTGGCGGCGGCCTGACGTTTCAGGGCCTCTCCGCTGAGAATGCTGACGCTGCCGGGCGAGAATTCCGCCAGGCTGAAGACGGGCGGGGCGTCGTCGCTGGTGGTTTCGATGACGAGGGTTTCGAGCGTGAGGGGGGGGTCCGTTTCGGAGGCGTCGAGGACCAAGGGCTCCAGAGCCTGAATGTCGGCATCCGCTGCTTCATCGACGGTAAGCTCCAGCGGCTCGATGAAATCCTGCGCGGCGACTGAAAGGAAAAGTGCCGGCACGAGGGCGACCTGGATTTTGATGCACACGGACTGTTTCTGCATTTAAATTGCAAAGGGAGTCAAATTGCAAATGATCCGCCGCGTGAAGTACTTGCTCCCGTTTCTGTCTGTGATGGTCGCCCTTGTGATGTCGTCGGTCGCCGCAACTCCCCCGACGGACCTGCTCTACGGTCACTACGAGATTCATGTGGACTACACGCATACTCCGGGGGACCCGGACGCAGGCTGGAGCTTTTCGATTTCCTATGACGAGGATGATGATTTCAACAACCCGGCGGGGGTGGTGCGGCTGGACCCGACGGTGACGACTCTGGTGGCGGCCCCGAAAACCCGGCAGGTGGTGCCGAATCCGCCCGGGATCTTCTCGCGCTTTGGCCCGGCGGGGACGCGGTTGTGGGTGTTTCCGCAGACGCAGGTGCTGGGGACCGACTACCTGGGCGTGCGGACGACGATGGCGACTGGAGTTTTCCAAGCGAGGGTGGGCTCGAACTACACGTCGACGGGCCAAGGCAGCATTTCGCTGCGTCTCATTTCCGTGACGGGCAGCGGTCCGGAGGCCGGAGGGCAGGTGGCGATTTGGAAGACGGAGACCTTTGGCTCGGCGGTGTTTTCGTTCGATACGACCGATGGGATCACGGCGGCGGACGAGATTCCGACCATCCCGGTGACCTCCCACACTCATTACAACTGGGGCTTCACCAAGCCCGGCATCTACGAATTGGAGGTCGAGGCGGTGGGAAAACTGATGCCGGCTTATGGGAGTACGTTGACCCGCGGGCGTGGCGTGATTCGGTTCTCGGTGCCATTTCCTTCGCGTGCCGGTGGCGGTGCGGAGTGGCGGTTGTTGGCAGGAGCGGACGGATCGCCGGATCTGGCGGTGGCGGTGCCGGCTGAGGATGTGGTCTACCCGTCCGACCGGGTTTTGTTGGAAGCGATGTCGCCGGGTAGCGGCGGCGCGGCGTGGGAAATGGAGCTGGCTCTCGATGCGAGTGCGGCGGACTTCCGGAACGGCGTGGGCCTAGACGTCGGAGCGGTGAATGCCGGACTCGACGGGGGCGTGTGGACGGAAAGAAAGATTCGGCTCGACGAGGTCCGCGGACCTGGCGCGATGAGTTGGTTGGAGGGTGATGGCGCGGTGCTCATGGATTCGCCGGGCGACGAGATTTCTTACAACGGGCCGCGCGCGCTGAAGGCGGTGTTTTCCGCCACCGGGCTCTATCGGGCCGGCCTCACCGTGAGTGGCCTGCGGAATGGCGAGCCGCAAGCGCGCCGGGTGGAGGTGGTGTTCGGCGCGGGTGTGCCGGTGGAGTTCGGTTACGCAGCGTGGGCGGCGAGCTTCGAAGCAACAGGCGGGCTCGCGGCGGGCGCGTTGTCGGATCCGGAGGCGGATGGGGATGGCGATGGTGTATCGAACGGCGTGGAGTTCGCGTTCTTCTGGCACGGCCTCGATCCCACCCATCCGGATGCGGGACGCATGCCGCGGATGATCCATCGGACGGCGGAGGAGGTGCGATTCTCCTTCCTGCGCGATACTTACAAGGACCCACTCGACGAAAGCTCATGGGAGATCCGTTCGCAGGTATCGACGAACCTCCAGAGCTGGACCACCCGTTCTTCGCGAACGCCGGGATTTCCGCTGGGTATAGTGGAAACCGGATCGCTTGATGAGGGGAATGCCCACGGACGTGTCATGGATCGCCATCTCCGGGTACGCGGCGAAGATCCTGGACGATGGTTCTTCCGCTTCCGTGTCGATGCTCCCTGAGCGGGAGTTAGGTTAACTTTAGCGCAAGATTTCGGCAAATCATTCTGGCGACGCGGTGGATGTGCACCTAGCCTAGTTGAATGGGTGTCGAGGTGGAACCGGTGACCGAAACGAAGGGGAGTATTCCCGGTCGTAAACGGCACCTGCTGCCGCGGGTTCTGGGGATTGGAGCCACCGTTTACCTTTCGCTGGCCGTTGCCCTCGGCATCCTTGCGGGGGTGGGGCTGTTCACCTTCGGCTATGGCAAGGGGGCGAGCTATCTCAGCAGCGATCCGGTCTCTTGCGTGAACTGCCACGTGATGGCCGGTCACTACGATACTTGGCAGAATTCCAGCCACGCCCATGTCGCGGTCTGCAACGACTGCCACCTTCCGCATCATCCGGTGATGAAATGGGTGACCAAGGCCGACAACGGCTTCTTCCATTCCCTCGCTTTCACCACCGGCGATTTCCACGAGCCGATCCAGATCAAGCCCCGCAACCGCCGCGTGACGCAGGGAGCCTGCATGAGCTGCCATGAGGATGTCGTCCACCAGATGCTTCCGGCCGAGCCCGGCGGTGAGATGCTCCAGTGCATCCAGTGCCACCAGGACGTGGGCCATGCCCTCAAATGACGGGAGAACCTCAAAAAAACCCAACCGATATGAGCGACGAACCAACCTCTCCGAAGAACGATACAAGCCGTAGAAACCGCCGGTGGTTTCTGGCCGTCGGTGCGCTGATCGTGATCGTGGCGCTGGGGACCTTCGGCATCACGGCCCTGCTGGTGAACATCTTCGAGCACAAGCAGGAGGCACAGCGGCCCTTCGTCCGGCTGGAGGAAGTCGATGAAACGACGACCGATCCGGTGCCGTGGGGCGTGAACTGGCCGCATCAGTTCGACACCTACCGCCAGAGCGTGGACACCACCGAGACGACCTATGGCGGGTCGAGCGCGATGCCGGAGAGCAAGCTTGAGCAGCACCCCTGGCTGCGGCGGCTGTATTCCGGATATGCCTTCAGCATCGATTACCGCGAAGCACGTGGCCATGCCTACATGCTCCATGATCAGGAGGTGACGGAGCGCGTCGCACAAGCCCGCCAGAGCGGTGCCTGCCTGCATTGCCATGCATCGGCGATTCCGACCTATCGCCGGCTCGGACTGGAAGCGATGGGCCGGGACGCGAGCCCCGAGACCCTGGCGTCGTCTTTCGACTGGCCCGCGGTGCTGGAGGGTTTCCGCGTCGCGAGTGCGATGGACTACGCTGCGGCCCACGCCGAACTGCTGAAAACCCCGGACGGCACGCCGGGTGAGAATCTGCCGCTGTTTCCCGGAGGCTCGATCACTCCCGCAACGCCGCAGGCACCCGCTGCCGACCCGCACGCGATGGGCGAGGCCCATCCGGTGAGCTGTGTGGATTGCCATGATCCGCGGACGATGAAGGTGCGGGTGACGCGGCCCGGCTTCGTGCTCGGGATTGCCAAGCTCGCCGAGAGCGCCGACCCGGTGCCGCACCTGCCCAGCATCGGGCGCTGGCGCGATGGTGGCCGCAAGGACCCCTACAACCCGAACGAAATGGCGACCCGGCAGGAGATGCGCACGATGGTCTGCGCCCAGTGCCATGTGGAATACTACTGTGCCACGAAAGAAACCCTGTTCTTCCCGTGGGGCAAGGGCCTCAAGGTGGAGGACATCGAGGCCTCCTACGACGAGCACCGTTTTGCCGATGGCTCCGAGTTCTACGACTACATCCATGGTGAAACCGGCGCTCCCGTTTACAAAGCGCAGCACCCGGAATTCGAGCTGTGGAGCCAGGGCGTCCATGCGCGGGCCGGGGTGAGCTGCACGGACTGCCACATGCCCTACGAGCGCGCCGGCGCGATGAAGGTGACCAACCACTGGGTGCGCAGCCCGAAGCTCAACATCAACAACGCCTGCCAGACCTGCCACAACGTTTCCGAAGACGAGCTGCGGGACCGGATCAACACCATCCAGGATCGGACGGTGCGGCTGCAGGAACGGGCGGCGGAGGCGATGACCGACATGCTCGACGCCATCCGCAGCGCCCAGGCCGCGGGTGCCGCGGAGGAACAACTCGAAGAAATCTTCGATCTCCAGAAGAAGGCGATGTGGCGGCTCGATTTCATCAGCAGCGAGAACTCGAAGGGCTTTCACGCCGACCAGGAGTCGGCGCGGATTCTCGCCGAATCGATCGACTTCAGCCGAAAGGCCCAAGCGCTCGCGATCTACCTCCGCGCTCCGCAAACTCCGCCCGCGCAGACGCCCGCGGAGCCGGTGCACGGGGTCACCCCTACGGAAAGTGCGCCGCCGGCTCCATCGACGACCCCACCCGTGGCACCTGTCGATCCGTGAGCTGCGGGTTCAAAAAAGGCGGGACCGGTTTCCCGATCCCGCCTGCCTTATTCGATTTCCGATCCGGGAAAAAACTCCTCAGCCGAGACGCCGGCGGCGCATGCAGAAGGCGAGGCCGCCGAGGCCACCGAGAAGCGCGGTGGAGGGCTCGGGCACGACCTGGAAGGTGAAGGTGCCGCTATCCGACATGAAGCCATCGGTCACATGCGTGCCGGTAACGCTGAGATCCACCGTCCAGGTGCCGGGCTCCGAGAAGCCGTAGTTGAAGTGGGCGTGGACCCCGGCCGGCAGAGCCAGGGTGTTCTCACCGGTCGCGGTGGAAAAGTGGAAGGTCGGATTGCCGAAGGAATCGCTGTCCCACACGCTGAAGTGGCCACTGCCGGACGGCGAAACCACCGAGTTCAAGGTGAAGACGATGTTTCCCACCCAGTCGTCCGCGGCGAGTTCCTCGGTGGCGATGCCGAGGAACGGCGTGTCCGCCATGGAACTGATCGGCAGCACCCACAGGCTGCCGCCCGCCGCAACGCCCGTGCCCGCCTCAAGTGCGGGAGCCGTCGGCATCAAAAGTTCGGTGCTGGATGGCACGAATGTCACGAGCTCACCGGGCTCGTATTCCACGCCATCCACGCCGCCCACCGGACTGCCATCGACGATGGCCGTGGAGCCGATGTGGTAGTGGAAATGGAACTCAGGGCCGGAGCCCTCGTCCTCGTAGGCGATGCCGATGTCGCCGTGTCCGGCGGTGTAGTTGGCGGCGGAAACCGGGGCGGTGAGGGCGGTCGCGAGGACCGGAAGCAAGGTCAGGTGTTTCATCACGGCCGCGACCGTTATCGCAAAACTTTTGCGTTTCAAGCAATAAAGTGCAATCTGAGTGCAAAAGCACAATGGAGACATTACGGGATGCATCGATTGGGTTTTGACATCGGCTGCGGGAGGTTCCGACATGGAGCGACCGATGAAGAAGCGTTTCCTGATGCCGCTCTTGGCCGCGACGCTCGGGGCCCTGTCCGCGGCTCCCGAAGAAAAGGACATGGCCGCCTACCTCATGGTTTACTTCAAGGACGCCACGCACAGCCTCTACTTTGCGCTAAGTTCGGACGGCTATGCATTCACCGACGTCAATGGGGGTGAGCCGATGATGGGCGGCGGTGCACTGGCCGAGCAGCAGGGCATCCGCGATCCCCACATCACCCGCGGCCCGGATGGGGCGTTCTATCTCGCGATGACGGACCTGCACATTTTCGCGCAGCGCGACGGATTGCGGGACACCGAGTGGCAGCGCGACGGGGCCGCCTACGGATGGGGAAACAACCGCGCCCTCGTTCTCATGAAGTCGGGCGATCTGATCGAGTGGACGAAGACGAGCCTGCGGGTCGATCAAGCCTACGCCGGCCTTGAGGACATCGGCTGCGCCTGGGCTCCGGAAACGATCTACGACGAGAAGGAGGGCAGGATGATGCTCTACTTCACCATGCGCTTCGGCAACGGACCGAACCGCGTCTACTACGCTTACACCGACGACGAGTTCACCCGCCTGGTCAGCAAGCCCGAGCTGCTGTTCTGGTACCCGAAGGAGGTTTCCTATATCGATGCCGACATCACCCGTGTGGGCGGCACCTACCATCTTTTCTACGACCCGCACGACGGCGGCGCGGGGATCAAGCACATGGCGTCCGAGAGCCTGACCAAAGGCTACGTCTACGAGCCGGAGTGGGTCGATCCGGAGCCGAAAGCCTGTGAAGCTCCGAACCTGTGGAAGCGCATCGGCGAGGAGAAATGGGTGTTGATGTACGACGTCTATGGTATCCAGCCTCACAATTTCGGCTTCAGCGAGACCTCCGACTTCAAGACCTGGAAGAACCTCGGCCGCTTCAACGAAGGCGTGATGAAGGCGACCAATTTCGAAACGCCGAAGCATGGCTCGGTGATCCACCTGACGAAGGCCGAAGCCGATCGCCTCGCCCGCCACTGGAAACTGGAATCCTACTGAGCGTGAGGCCAGTCCTTCCTTTCGGATGTTCGCCGCCCGGTTGAGCGTCAGTAAACGGCGACTTCCCAGACGGAGGCGTCCATCATCGAGTCATCGAAGACGACGCGCAGCCAGCGGGTGGTGGCGTCGAGCTGGATGGTGATGGGCGAACCGGCGATTTGGTCGACCTGCGCCCCCGGAATAGATGTCCAGCTTTCACCGTCGGCGGAGCTTTCGACGGTGAACGAGCAGGGCTTCCAGGCGTACTCCGGCCGGAGGACGAGGGTTCGGACGGATTTCTTTTCGCCGAGGTCGAGCTTGAGCCAGCCACCTTTCGCGTCCTTGGTCACGGCCCAACGGGTGGCGTAGTTGTCGTCGAGGGCGAAGTCCGGCGAGGTTTTGTCGTCGCGCTGCGAGCAGGCGGAGATGGAGCGGATCAGGTTTTTCCGGTCCGCTGCGCGACCTTGGACGAAGTCCGGCCCGTCGTGGGTCGGGAGCACCGTTTCGATGCCGCCATCGGGTGTGAAGCGGAGTTCATCGATGCAGATCTGGCGGCCGATGAAGCCGGGATCGAACGGCACCGAGTGACGGTGGTAGAGAATGTAGTGGCGGCCATCGCGCTCCATGACGGCGTGGTGGCCGGGGGAGATCACGTCGATGGCCTCCTGGGTCGTGAGGATGGGGCTGTTTTCACCCTCGGTGAAGGGACCGAAGGGCGTTTTGCCGACGGCGTAGTGGACCTGGTAGGTTTCCCGATCGGTGCGGCCGCTTGAATACATCAGGAAGTAGCGGTCGTTGTGTTTCACCATGAAGGGGGCTTCGAAGTAGTTCGCGGGCGTGACGTCGCGGACCTCGCCGTCGAAGGTCACCATGTCGGGCTTCAGCTTCACGGCCCAGCACTTGCCGTTGACCCAGTTCCAGCCGGAGCCCCAGTAGAGGTAGGCTTGGCCGTCATCGTCGATGAAGGCTTCGGCATCGATCATGTGGAAGCCGGGCCGGAAGTCTTCGGGGATGAGCGGCTTGTCGCCGAGGGCGTTCTTCCATGGCCCGGTGGGATGTTCCGCCACGCCGGCCCAGATTTCGTTGCCCACGGAGACGTACATGTAGAACCGGCCGTCCTTGCCCTTCACCACCGAGGGCGCCCAGACCATGGCCTGCTTGGAAGTCGGGCTGGTGCAGGCGGCCTTGGTGGGCCAGTTCAGCGGAGCGAAGGTCCACTGCTTGAAGTCGGCGGACTCCCAGCAGCCGAGTGTTTCCCCGCCCCACGGGTCGAGGGTGGCGTAGAGGTAGTGTTTTCCGTCCGCGAGCACATGGCTCGGGTCCGCATAGTAGCCGGGAAGAATGGGATTGGTTCGTCCGGCCTGCCGGGCGGGAACGGTCTGGGCATGGGTCATGAGGGTGAGGGCGAGGAAGGGCAGCAGACGCGTTTTCATGAGGATGGATGAATCGGGAGCGGGGAGAGTCTGGCTGCTTTCCGTGGCCGGGGGAAACCGGTTTATCCGGCATCCATGCCAGCTCGGGGAGAGTGGGGCGGTGGCTGGCCTCCCGCACGTCCGCGGTTTCTCCATCGCTCCACCGGCACCTCGATGTAACGCCAGGAAAGCCAGCAGAGTCCCCAGGACGCGAGTGCGAAAACGGCCATCTTCAGCGCGCTGGTGGCGTGGCTTTCCGGCAGGTGCCAGAGGAACGGGATCACCCATCCGAGCGCGAGCGGCACCAGCGAGTGGAGCAGGTAGAGCGAGTAGCTGATTTTCGCGATGTGCTGCGTCCCGCGATGCTGCAAGAGAGCCGCCAGCCACCTCGGCAGGCCGGAAAGGCTGGCGGCGATCAGTCCGCAGAGCGCGACGGTGAGAAAGGTCTGCTTGAAGTAACGAATGCCGGCGATCGGATGCCGCGCCTCTTCCAGGGCGTAAAGTACGACGTAGATCGTACCCGAAATCCAGGCGGTGGTTTTCAGACGCCGGTCATCGGGCGCCATGCCCCGCTGCATCAGCACGGCCAGCAGCGCTCCGAGGCCGAGGTAGTCGAGACTGCACGACGTGACCGCGCCAGCCAGGGGCAAGTGGGGGAATTCCCTCACCAGGATGAACCGCGAGAGCGGAGCCAGTGCCGCGGTGGCGAGGCAGGCGGGTGCGAGCAGGCGCGTGGGGAGCGCGAGGACGACCAGCGGCCACAGCAGGTAGAACTGCGATTGGATAGCGAGCGTCCAGTAGTGGGAGGTGCCCGAAGGCCATTCCGTCAGGGTGGCGATGTGGAAATTCGCGAGCTGGAGCAGGTACCACCACGGATGGGCGATGAAATCCGGAGCACGTACGATCCAGGCGAAGACGAAGGCGGCGAAGCAGGGAATGAGGATCCGCAGGGCCCGGCGGCGGATCATGATCGAGTAGAGATTGGGTTTCCCCGCGGCGCGGTCGCGCAGGACCACGCGGGTGACGAAGAAGCCGGTGAGGGTGAGGAAAAAGTAGAGCCCGGTTTCGAAAGGCAGCGGTGTTTCCCAAGCATCGGGGATCCAGTGCAGCCACATCACGCCCAGCACGCCAAAGGCCCGCCAGCCGTCGAGTTGGGTATTGCGCTTCGTGGCCACGGCGGGGGTTCTAGGTGGCGGGCTCCGATAGGGACAGGGCAAATCGCCGCGGGCCCCACACGCCGCCTTCCCCTCAACGGAACCTAACGGGAAGCGGATGGCGGCCGGGTTCCCCATTCCGGGTTGGGGGCGGGCCCCATGGTGAACTGGAGATGGGCGGCGTTCATGAGTTCGTCCCAATACAACCAGCATTGGTCAAGGGTCTCGCCGTCGAGCCGGGCGGACTGGACATACAGGTTCTCCTTGGAGTTGTTCCTCGTCTCGATGACGAGGGTCTTTCCTGGGCGCAGCTGGATGGTGACCTTCTCGAACAACGGGCTTCCGAGCCCGACAACGGGACGGCTGTCGGTGAGGCCTTTGACGTCGAACAAGCCGAGCGATGCCATCACGTACCATGCTCCGAGCTGGCCCTGATCCTCATCCTGGCCACGACCGTAGCCGTGAACGGGGTCGGTGCCATAGAAGCGGTCGCAGATCCTCCGGGTCCACTTCTGGGTGAGCCAGGGCTTGCCGGAGAAATTGAAAAGCCAGCTGATGTGAAGGCAGGGTTGGTTGCCGTGGTTATAAAGGGATTGGACTCCGGCGAACGCGTCAATCGTCCGGCCGCCACTGAAATCGTCCTTCTCCGAAACCTCGAAGATGCCGTCCAGACGCTGGTTGAATTCGTCCCTTCCGACCGCCTCGATCAGCGCGACGGGCTGATGGGGCACGAAGAAGGAGTATTGGACGGCATTGCCCTCCTGAAAGCCGCGCCAGGCTTCGTGAGGGTGGAATGGGTCGATGAAGCTTCCGTCAGCGGTCTTCGGGTGGATGTAGCGGTTCTCCGGGTTGAATAGCTGACGCCATCCTTCCGCCAGGCGGCTCAGGTTGGCGTGGTCGTCCTCGTGTCCGAGGTCGCGTGCCATCTGGGCGGCGGCGAAGGCGCTGAAGCTGTACTCCAGAGTGTGGGACGCGGAGAAGTTCGAGCCGTCCGCGTCGGTGCGATCTTCCGGGTGAAACGGCACGTAACCGCGCTTCACGAACGCCTCCAGATCCAGCTTTCCAGCTCCGACCGGACGGCCTTTCCAGCCGAGTTCGTTTTTGCGGACCGCCTCGTAGATCGGCCCGATGTCGCCCTTCAGGATGCCGGTCTGATAGGCACCGGCGATGGCGAGACCAACCATGTTGGTGCCGACGCCTGAAGCGAAGGAGCTGTTGGCGAAACCATCGCCGAACCAGCCCTTGTCCCGGTAGAGAGTCATCTGCGTGTGGACGAAACTGGAGTACCACTCGGGATAGCTCAGCGCCCACAGCTGGGTGAGATTCCAATAGGCACCCCAGATCGCGTCGCTGTTGATGAATTGCCGCGTCGGGTCATCCGCGCCTTCGGGGAAGTGCCCGGTCGTGCCGTCGGGCTTCGGATAGTCGCCGTTGGCGTCACTGGCGACGCCGCGGCCGAGCAAGGCGTGGAAAAGGCCGGTGTAGAATTTCGTCTTGTTGGCGTGGTTGCCGTCCTCGATGGCGAGGCGTCCGAACGCCCGCCTCCATTCCGCTTGGGCCGCGGCCTTGGCCTGGTCGAAGGAAAGGGTGGCGGCCTCCGCCAGCAGATTCGCCTTGGCGGCCGCGGTGGAGGTGTAGGAAAGACCGACTTTGATGCCGATTTCCTCGCCCTCGGTGGTGGCGTAGTTCAGTGCCAGCCCGGCCCCGATGCCTTCCACCGCTTTCCCGCCGTCGAACTCGCCGTCGCGATTGAAGGCGACGATTCCCACCGGCTTCCGGTCGAGGGCACCATGGAAATACATCGTCACGCTTCCGCCGGGGTCGTAGCGCTCGATGTATTTCGGAGAGGTGCGGACGAAGCCTTCGAAATGCAGATCATCGATCATGCGAACGGACGCCGCGGTGACCTCACCGCTCTCGCCCTGCTTGTTTCCGATATCCAGGATGATGTGGGCGGAGTCCGCTTCGGGAAACGTGTAGCGGTGAAAGCCCACCCGTTTCGTAGCCGTCAGTTCGGCGGTGATGCCGTAGTCGTCCAGATGAACCTGATAGAAGCCCGGTTGCGCGACCTGCTTCCCGCGGGCGAACCGGGAGCGGTAGCCGCTGGAGGGGGCCGTCAAATCGCCCGGCCGCGTTTGAAGCTCTCCCACCGTCGGCATGAAGCACACGCCGCCGATCTGCCATTCGTGGAAATGGACGAAGCCTGCCAGCGAGTCGTGCCGGGAATCGTATCCGACCGCTTCCCAACCGGATGGGTTGCCTTCATGGCCGTTGGTGGACGGTGCCAGCTTCGCCATGCCGTAGGGCACGGCCGCAGGGGTGTAGAAAAACCAGCGGCTGTGCGCGGTCCCGATCTCGGGATCGACGAACTCAATAGGATCCTGTCCACCCACCGCAAGGACGGTCGCCATGAGAAATGATGCGCACAGCGTCGGCATCGGCTTGAGAATGATCGTCATGTTGGCGTTCGTGCGATGGCTCGCGGGTCAAGATGAAATGTCCATACATTTCGAAGGGGATTCAATGGTTGGAGGTCAACCTCGTCAAGCTAATCCAGATCGGCGGGCGAATTGAGCTTGTCTTCGACCGAAATGTAAGAACATTTCCGTTTCAGCAGCCCGCATCCTTGGGTCGTCGATTTCCGCAGCATGATGAAGCCCGCCAACTACGACAAGCGACCCATCGTGGCGGTTTCCGGGATGGAAGACCAGTGTTGGACCGGCTGGGCGAGGATCGTGTCGACGCTCTCCGGGCGTCTGGATGCGGAGGGAGGAAGGGTTCTCGTCGTGGAGTGTTGCGTCGGTGTTTCGGTGATAGAGCTCGTTGAGGCGATTCGCCTTCACTTCCCGGCGGCGGCTGTCTTCGAAGCCTCGGCTGGCTGGCTTGAGCCCGGGGAGATCGAAGGCCGGGTCGCACCATTCCTTGGAAAGGATGATCCCGTCTTCGGTTATGTGTCGGCGTTGCGAATGGAGGACTATTTCTCGCCGGAGAAGCTCGTCTCGATGCGGAGGACGATTGCGGAAACCATCGCGCACCGGCCGGTGGTGGTGGTGGGACCGGGAGCGAGTGTGGTGCATGCCGGGGACGTTCTGGTTTACGCGGAGATGCCGCGTTGGGAGGCGCAGGGGCGGATGCGGCGGGACGAGATGTCCAACCTCGGAGTCGACAACCGGAAGGAGAAATTGAGCCTCCAGTACAAACGGGCGTTCTTCAATGACTGGCCGGTGTGCGAGCGTCTCAAGCTCGAGCTGAAGCGCGTCGGATTCCTCTTGGACACCTGCACGGCGGGCGAGCCGAAGCTCATCTCCAGGCAAGCCGCGGCAGAAGCTTACGAAACCGCGCTTTCGCGCCCGTTCCGCGTGGTGCCCTTCTTCGATCCGGCGCCGTGGGGCGGTCAATGGATGAAGCGGGTCATGGCCCTGCCTGAGGAGGCTCCGAACTACGGCTGGTGCTTCGATTGCGTCCCGGAGGAAAACAGCATCCTTTTCCGCTTCGGCGATACAGTGGTGGAACTGCCATCGATGAACGTCGTGTTCTTCGATCCCGTCCGCTTGCTGGGTCCGCGTGTCCATGCGCGCTTCGGCCTCAGCTTCCCCATCCGCTTCGACCTGCTGGATACCGTCGGCGGGGGTAATCTTTCTTTCCAGGTTCATCCGTTCACGGACTACGCCCAGCGCCACTTCGGGATCCCTTACACGCAGGACGAATCCTACTATCTGCTCGCGGCGGAGGAAGACTCGGCTGTCTATCTCGGGCTGAAGGAAGGCGTCGTGCCGGAGGAAATGATCGGCGCGCTTGAGGCCGCGCGGTCGGAGGGCGTCCGTTTCGACGATACCCGGTTCGTCTGCAAATGGCCGGCGAAGGTCCACGATCACTACCTCATCCCGGCCGGCACCTGCCATTGTTCCGGAGCGGGCACGCTGGTGCTCGAAATCAGCGCCACGCCGAACATCTTCACCTTCAAGTTGTGGGATTGGGGCCGGATGGGTCTGGACGGCCTGCCCCGCCCGATCAACGTCGGGCGCGGCAAGCTCAACATTGCCTGGGACCGGACGGAGAAGTGGGTGAAACGGGAGCTGGTCAACGCGGTCACTGAGATCGCGAGCGGCGATGGCTGGCGCGAGGAACGCACGGGTCTGCATGAGTTGGAGTTCATTGAAACCCGCCGTCACTGGTTCACCGGCACCGTCGAGCACCACACCGGCGGCGGTGTGAATGTCATCAATCTCATCGAAGGGAAAGAAGCGGTGGTGGAGAGTCCGACGGGCGCCTTCGAGCCTTTCGTGGTGCACTACGCCGAAACCTTCATCATTCCGGCCGGCATCGGTGCCTACACCATCCGCCCGTTTGGCGAAGCCGAAGGTACCCGCTGTGCGACACTCAAGGCTTTCGTCCGAACGTAACCCGAGCCATGTCCGCCCCACGGAAATCCCCGATGAGCCGTTTGTTGCTCTTGAGTGCCCTGACTTCGTCGATCGGTTCGTTCCTGTTCGGCTTCGACACCGCGGTCATCGCGGGGACGACTTCATCGTTGCGGGAAGTTTTCGCCCTCAGCGACTCCCAGGTCGGCTTCGCCGTTTCCTCAGCCCTTTTCGGGGCATTGTTCGGCGCGGCGGCGGTGGGGAAACCCTGCGAACGGTTCGGCCGGGTGAAGACCTTGTTCGTGTTGGCGGTGCTTTATCTGGTGTCCGTCGTCGGCTGTGCGGGGGCCTGGGATGTGAACTCGCTGATGATCTTCCGTTTTGTCGGAGGACTCGCCGTGGGTGGTTCATCGGTCGTTTCGCCGATGTACATCACGGAGATCACACCTCCTTCGCGCCGGGGACTGCTGGTGGCGATCAGCCAGCTCAACATCGTGGCCGGCATTCTCGCCGCGCTGGTTTCCAACTATATCATCGCGGAAACCCTGGGGATGGCCCCCGAAGGGCATGCGTGGCGCTGGATGTTCGGCGCGGAGGCCTTGCCCGCCCTGCTGTTCCTCATTTCCGTGCTGCTCATCCCGGAAAGCCCGCGCTGGTTGGCTCATCGAGGCTGTCACGAACAAGCTCTCACCACGCTACGACGGCTGGGCTACCCTGACGGCGAAGGCGACCTTGCCCGCATCGAGGCATCGTACCATGGCGGGGAAGCGGCCCGCGAATCCCTTCTCCAGAAGCGCCATCTCAAACCCTTGCTGTTGGTCTTCGCCCTTGCGGCGTTCAACCAGTTTGATGGCATCAATGCCATTCTGTACTACGTCACCGATATCTTCCGGATGGCTGGCTTCGCCGAAACGGACGCCTTCAAACAATCCGCCGTGGTCGGCGCGGTGAACCTTGTCTTCACGGTCGTGGGCATGGCGCTGATCGACCGCGTCGGCCGCAGGCTGCTGCTGCTGGCCGGTTCCATCACCTTCATCCTTTCCCACGCGCTCGCGGCGTGGGTATTTCTCAGCGGAAGCGGCGGTTGGCTCGCAGTGGTCGCCGCCGGTGGCATCGTCGCTTCCCACGCCTATTCCCAGGGCGCGGTGATCTGGGTCTGCATCAACGAACTGCTGCCGAACGCCATCCGTGCCGCCGGGGCATCGGCGGCCTGTTTCGTCCTCTGGGGGCTTGCGATCGTTGTCAGCACGGCGTTTCCCATCATGATCTCGGTCTGGGGCGGCTTCGTGTTCCTGATTTTCGCCGCGATGATGGCGATCCAGTTCTTCGTCGTCTGGGGATTCATGCCCGAGACGAAAGGTCGCTCTCTCGAGGAGATCGAGCGTTCGCTGAGCGGTTGAGTTTCCCGACCCTGGTGGGAACATTTGGCTCGGCGTCGAATCCTCCGTATGAACCATCGCCCCGAATGACGATCGATCCCAGCAGTCCGGTGCCGCTCCACGCCCAGGTGGAGAGCCTGCTGCGTGAGATGATCAAGCAGCCGAAGTACCAACAGGGAGAGCTGCTGCCGCCGGAGGCAAGAATCGCCGAACAACTGGAGGTCAGCCGCAATACCGTGCGTGCGGCCATTTCCCGGCTGGTGCAGGAAGGGGTGTTGGAAAGGAGGGCCGGCCGCGGCACCCGTTACGTCCATGAGCCGCTGCGGACGAGCTTGAAGAGCTGGCCGAGTTTCAGCCGCGAGATGAAGCAAAAGGGTATCGAGGTGTCCGTCTTCTCGCTGAATGCCGAGCTGCTTTCGCCTCCAGATGAAATCGTGCGAGCGCTCCATCTTTCCGAAGACGAGAGGAAAGGGCGGATTCTCAAGATGGAGCGGATCCGGGGATACCATGATGTACCCGCCGTGTATTCGATCTCGTGGTTCCATCCGAGGACCGGTCTCCAGGTCGCCGACGATTTCTCCCGGCCTTTGTACCAATTGATCCACGCCAAGAGCGGTCTGGCCGCCGACTCATCCGAGGAAGAGATCTCGGCGGCTGTGGCGGACCGCGCGCTTGGTGAAAGGCTCTGCTGCGAGGCGGGGGACGCGGTTCTCGTCCGCAGGCGCATCGTGCGCGATCCGGCGAGGAAGGAGATCGAATACAACCTGAACTTTTACCGGGCCGATCGTTTTTCCTACGGATTGACGCTTCAGAAATAGGACTCTCTTTCAGGAGAGCGGGCTTTATCGGCGCTCCCTTCCTACCAGGCTGGATTGCCGCGATCGTCATACGGCAGCCATAGTAGGGCCACGCGGTCGACCTGGACCTGGGTGCGGGAGGGTTTGAGGACCTCGATGTCGAGATCGAGAGCTTCGGGAGCGAAGCTGCGATCGAGCTCGGCGATATCGGCCTGGAGTTCTTCTTCAAGCGCCTTCATGTCCGCCTCGATGGCCTCCACCTTGTCTTCGGCCAGGCCGATGTCCCGGTGCTGCTGGAAAGCGCGGCTGGCGCGGGAGACGGAGGTCCGGGCGCTGCGGCGTCGGCCGCCGAGCACGCCGCCGAGGAGCGAGCCGAAGACGCTCATGCCGGCTTCGAGCTTCGCCGTATTGGCCTGCCCTTTTTCGCGCTCGACCGCGGCCTCGGCGGTGCGAAGACGGTTCTCCAGGGTCTTGAGCTTGGACTCGGTCTTGTCGCGGAGCTTCTCCACGACTTCATCGCGCGCCTCGCGGGCGGCGTGGGAAAGGCGGACGCGGAAGTCGGCCTCGGATTCGCCGAGCCGCGAATATTGCCTGAGTTCCCGGCTGCAGAAAATTTCGGCCCGCTCGTGGTGGTAGAGCCAATCGTCGAACTCCTTGGCGACGCCCTTGTAGTTGTCGGCGTTCATGGCGAAGCCGGGCAGTTCCGCGAAGCCGGCACCTTCGCCGGGCTGGTGGCTGAGTTCCTCCGGCTTGAGCGGAGGAGGAACTTCGCGATCCCAGTCGATGCCGGTGGCGGTGACGGGATTGACCTTGCGGACGGTGCGGGAGCCTTCGACCCCGGCCTTGGCGGAGGAAAAACGGACGGTGCCGACGCGCAGCAGGTGAGGCCGGTAGGTGACGTCGCGGGTGGAGCCGGCGACCGGCGCGAAGTGCTCGATGATGCCGGGGCCGACGATGGGGCGGGCCGAGGACGGATGGACGGAGGTGGGTGGTCCCATGGACATGGGGTTCGTGGAGGGGGACCGGGCTGGTCCCGCCACGGCCTGCGACGGGCCGGCGCAGCCACTGAACGCATCCCGCTTCGGATCCATCAGCTTTTTGATCGACCCGCGGGTGAGGGGGCCGGCGAGGTAGCTCATGACCCAGCGGACGTGGAAAAGCTCCGGCGCGTCCGCGTGGACGTTGTTGAGGAGGAAAACGCGGCTGCCGAGGCCGGAGAGGAGTTTCTCCATGTTGGCGCGGTTGAACTGCGAGTTCTGCGCGGCGGCGGCACCTTCGAGTCCGTCGAGCACGCGCAGCTTGTCGCGCTCCGTTTGCAGGCGGCCGAGGAACCAGGTGCCGATGTTCGACAGCGCTTTGTAGTCGAGATCGACCGGATTCTGCGTGGCGAGCAGGCAGCCGAGGCCGAAGGCGCGGCCCTGCTTGAGCATGGTCATCATCGGCTTCTTGCTCGGCGGATTGGCCGTGGGCGGGAGGTAGCCGTAGATTTCATCCATGTAGAGCAGCGCCCGCAACGAGGTCGTACCGCTCTGTGTGCGCATCCAGCCAAGCATCTGGTTGAGCAGCAGGCTGACGAAGAACATCCGCTCGCTGTCGGAAAGGTGGGCGATGCTGAAAATGGAGACACGCGGCTTGCCGTCGGGGGCGTGCAGCATGCTGGCAATGTCGAGCGGCGGGCCTTCGAGCCAGGTCTGGAAACCGGGCGAGGCGAGCATGGCGTTGAACTTCAGCGCCAGGCTCTGGCGGTCGCTGGTGGAAATGAAGCTCTCCAAATCGAGCACGCCGACTTTGTCGAAAGGTGGCTTCTGGAGGTGGCGGATCAGGCTTTCCAGTGAAAGATCGCGGCCGCCACGCCATTCGTGGCTGAAGACGTTGGCGAGCAGGATGGCCTCGGGCGATTGGATTGGGTCGGCATCGACGCCGACCAGCGACAGCAGTGAGGCGACGGTCGACTCGATGCGTTCGCCGAACAGCTCGCCATCGTCGACGATCTCGAAAGGCGGCGCGGCGAGCGAGGCGAGGATGGAGACCGGGATGCCGGCGTTGGAGCCGGGGGTGAAAATGTTGACGTCCACGCTGTCGCGCAGCGTCCGGATGCGCTCGGGAGTCTGGCCCCAGTCAGCGAGGCCGTTCTTCCACATGTGGGCGGTTTTCTCCGCGAACTCATCGGGAGTGACGCCCTTTCGCGTGGCGTCGTCCTCGTTGATCCAAGGGTGGAAATCGGACGCGGCGAGATCGGGAAAGGTGAGGAGGAGGTTGGCGATGTCGCCTTTGGGATCGATGACGATCGCCGGGATGTGGTCGATGGCGGCTTCTTCCAGCAGGGCCATGCAGAGGCCGGTTTTCCCGGAGCCGGTCATGCCGAGGACGACGCCGTGGGTGACGAGGTCCCTTGAGTCGTAAAGCACGAGATCCTCGGTCGGCTTGGCGGCCTCGGGATCGAAGGTTTTCCCGAGGTAGAACGAGCCGAGCTTTTCGTAGGTGGAGGCGTCCATTTCCGGCGCAGGATGGACGTTGCAAGGACGGAGTGCGAAGCAGAAATGCAGGCTGGCGGGTCAGGTGGTTTGCGGCCGTTTCTTCCCCCCAAACCCCCGGATGAAGACGTAGAACACAGGGGTGAAAATGAGGCCGAAGAAGGTGACGCCGATCATGCCGGCAAAGACGGCGGTGCCGAGGGCCTGACGCATTTCGGCTCCGGGGCCGGAGGCGATGACCAGAGGCAGGACCCCGAGGATGAAGGCGAAGGAGGTCATCAGAATGGGGCGCAGACGCAGGCGGCAGGCCTCCACGGCGGCGGCGAAACGGTCCATGCCCTCGTCCTCCTTCTGGCGCGCGAACTCGACGATCAGAATGGCATTCTTCGCCGCCAGGCCGATGAGCACGATGAAGCCGATCTGGGTGAGGATGTTGTTGTCCATGCCCCGCAGCATCACACCGGCGATGGCACCCACGAGGCACATCGGGACGATGAGGATGACGGACATCGGCAGGCCCCAGCTTTCATACTGCGCGGCGAGGAGCAGGAAGACGAAGACGACGGCGAGCGCAAATACAAGGGTCGCCGTGTTTCCCGTGGCGCGCTCCTGGTAGGCGATGTCGACCCATTCGAACGAGTAGCCCTCGGGCAGGTCCTTGGAGAGTTCCTCGACGGCGAGGAGACCTTCGCCGGAGCTGATGCCGGGAGCGGTCTGGCCGGAAATTTCGGCGGAAGGGTAGAGGTTGTGGCGGACGACGCGGTCGGGGCCGACGACGCGCTGCATGTCGACGAGCGAACCGAGCGGGACGATCTCGCCGGTGGTGCTGCGGGTCTGGAGGAGGCGGACGTCGCTGGCGTCGTCGCGATACTCCGCCTCGGCCTGGGCGATGACGCGGTAGGTGCGGCCGAACTGGTTGAAGTCGTTGACGTAGGACGAGCCGAGGAAGACCTGGAGCGTTTGGAAGATGTTCGACATCGGGACGTTGAGCATCTTGGCCTTGGTACGGTCGATATCGGCGAAGAACTGCGGCGAGGAGGCGCGGTAGGTGGTGAAGGCGCGGGCGATGCGCGGGTCCTGATTGAGCTTGGCGATGAACTCGCCGGACACTCGCTCGAGGTCCTGATAGCTGGCGTTCCCGCGGTTCTGGAGCATGAGCTTGAAGCCACCGCCGGTGCCGATGCCGCGCACGGGTGGCGGCTCGATCGCGACGTTGGTGCCGCCGGTGATGGTTCCGACGGCGCGCTGGATTTCCGCGCTGATGGTGGTGGCATCTCGGCCGCGCTCCTCGCGTTCGTGGAAGGGATCGAGGATGACGAACACGGCACCGGCATTGGAGGCGATGGCGCGGGTGGCACCGGAGAAACCGGCGATTTCCACGGTGTGGGCGACGCCATCGACCTGGCGAGCGGCGGCAGCGGCGGCGGTGACCACCTCACGGGTTCGGGAAATCGACGCCGCGTCGGGCAGCTGGGTGGAAAGGATGAGATAGCCCTGATCCTGCTGCGGAATGAAGCCGCCGGGGACGGTTTTGAATGCGAAGCCGCCCAGTGCGACGAGGCCGGCGTAGAGGAGGAGCATCATCGCCACCATCCGGGTGACGCGTTTCACCAAGCCGCCGTAGCCATCGGACATCTTCGAGAAGAGCTTGTTGAACCCGCGGAAGAACCAGCCGAAGGCGAAGTCGATGCCTTTCTGGAGGGGGTCCTTCGGTGCCTCCGGCGAGCGCAGCAACACGCCGCACATGGCGGGGCTGAGGGTGAGGGATACGAAAGCGGAAATGACCGTGGCGACGGCGATGGTGATGGCGAACTGCTGGTAGAACTGGCCGGAGATGCCGGTGATGAAGGCGGTCGGCAGGAACACGGCGACCAGCACCAGCGCCATGGAAACGAGGGCCGAGCTGACTTCGCTCATGGCCTTGCGGGTGGCCTCCTTCCGCCCGAGCCCTTCCTCGAGGTGGCGCTCCACGCCTTCGACGACGACGATGGCGTCATCGACCACGATGCCGATGGCCAGCACGAGGCCGAAGAGCGAGAGGTTGTTCAGGGAGAAGCCGAGTGCGGCCATGGCTCCGAGCGCGCCGATGAGCGAGACGGGAATGGCGACGAGCGGAATGATCGACGCGCGCCAGTTCTGAAGGAACACGAGGATGACGATGACCACGAGAATCACGGCCTCGACGAGGGTGTGATAGACGGAGTTGATCGACTCTTCGACGAAGACGGTGGGGTTGTAGATGATGGTGTGGCGGAGGCCGGCGGGGAAGTCGGCGGAAAGCTCGTCGAGCTTGCGTTTCACGGCCTCGGCGGTTTCGAGCGCGTTGGCGTCCGGCTTCTGGGAGATGCCGATCCCGATGGCGGGCGTGCCGTCGAGGAAGCTTTCTCGGGAGTATTCCTGCGAGCCGAGTTCGAGGCGGGCGACATCGGCGAGGCGGACGACCTGGCCCTCGCTGCCGGTCTTCAGGATGATCTGGCCGAACTCCTCTTCGGTCTTGAGCCGGCCTTGGGCGCGGACGCTCATTTCGAAGCTGGCGGCATCGGGCATCGGTTGCTGTCCGACGGTGCCGGCAGCGACCTGGACGTTCTGCTCGGAGAGTGAGTTGAGCACGTCGCCGACGGTGAGTTCGCGCGCGGCGAGCTTCTGGGGATCAAGCCAGACGCGCATGCTGTATTCGCTGCCGCCGAAGACGGTGACGTTGCCGACGCCATCGAGGCGCAGCAGTTCGTCGCGGATGCGGAGGAAGCCGTAGTTGCCGACGAAGAGCTGGGAAAGCGAGGGATCGTCGGCGATGAGGTGGGCGACGAGCAGCAGGTCGGGGCTGGATTTCTCCGTGACGACGCCGGTGCGGCGGACAACCTCGGGGAGTTTCGGCTCGGCGCGGGAGACGCGGTTCTGCACGAGCACCTGGGCCTCATCGGCATCGGTCCCTTGGGCGAAGGTAATGGTGATCTGGACGGCTCCATTGCTGGTGGACGACGAGGTCATGTAGAGCATGCCCTCGACGCCGTTGATTTCCTGCTCCAGCGGCGTGGCGACGGTGTCGGCGAGGATGTCCGGGCTGGCACCGGGGTAGCTGGCGCTGACCTGGATGGTCGGGGGCGCGATCTCGGGGTACTGGGCTACGGGAAGCGTCGTATAAGCGATCGCGCCGACGATGATGATGACGATCGAGATGACCGACGCGAAGATCGGGCGATCGATGAAGAACTGGGGGAGTTTCATTTCGCGGAGGGCGCGGGCGTTTCTGCGGGCTTCGGATTCGCCGGCGCGCCGGGGCGGGCGGAGGTCAGGCCGGAGACGAGGACGCGGGTCCCGGCGGGCAGCTCGCTCTCGATGACGCGCATGTCGCCGTGTTTAGGGCCCAGGGTGACGGTTCGGGAACGGACGATGTTCTCCTCATCGACGGTAAGCACCGTAGTAAGGTCCTGCTGCGACCGGACCGCCACTTCCGGGACGAGCGTGGCGGTGTATTCGCCGCGGCCGGGAAGGCGGAGCTTGGCGAACATGCCGGGGAGCAGGAAGCCGTCGTCATTGGGGAAAACGGCACGGGCGCGCAGGGTGGCGGTGGCGGCATCGAAGGCGTTGTTGACGAAGTCGATGTGACCCTTCCGCGGAAAGCCTTCGTCGCCGTCGAGGCTCATCTCGACAGGCACTTTGCGGCTGCGGGCGGACTCGCGTTTGCCTTCCTGATCGAGGCGCAGGTATTTGAGCACGGTGGATTCGTCGGCATTGATGCGGCAGTAGATCGGCTGGGTGGAGACGATGGTGGTGAGCAGGGTGGATTGAGCGGTGCCGCCGCTGATGAGGTTGCCGATGGAGACGTAGTTGTCGGAAATGAGGCCGTTGATCGGCGACCGGACTTCGGTGTAGCCGAGGTTGAGGCGTGCGGTTTCGACCTGGGCCTCGGCGGCCTGCACACGGGCGCTGGCTTCGGCCAGCGTGCCTTGGCGTATATCGACCTCCTCCTTGGCGATCGCGTTGCGTTCCAGGAGCTGCCGGGCGCGGTCGAAGTTCGATCCGGCGAGCTTTTCCGACGCGCGGGCCTGCTTGAGCTCGGCCTCGGCGGCCTTCAGCGCGGCTTCGAACGGGGCCCGGTCGAGGGTGAAGAGCAGGTCGCCCTCCTCGACCTTCTGACCATCGGTGAAGTGAATTTCCTCCAGCAGCCCGCTGACCCGGGCGCGCACTTCGACGCTGTCGATGGCTTCGAGCCGGCCGTTGTATTCGTCCCACGAGACGATGTCCTGCCGGACGGGATGTACGAACTCCACCGTAGGTGGGGGTGGCGCGGATTTCTGCCGGGTCTCCTTTTTCGAACAGGAGGTGGCGAGAAGCGCGAGGAGGATCGTGGAAAGGACGGGATACGGGGACATGGCGGAGAGGAAGGGGTTCACCAGCGGCCGCCGAGGGCGCGGATGAGGTTGACGGTGTTGATGAAATCGGAGCCGCGGAGGAGGGCCTGCTGGCGTTCGGCATCGAGCGCGGTGCGTTCGGCATCGAGGACGCTGAGATAGTTGGCTGTGCCTCCCTGGTACTGCTCGCGAGCGGTGTCGCGGGCCTGAAGAGATGCGCGGACCGCACGCGCCTGGGCGGCGGCCTGGGTGTCGAGCAGACGGGTGGCGGCGAGCCGCGTCTCGACCTCGGCGAGGGCTTCGAGAATCGTCTGCTGGTAGATCTCGAGCACCTCCTCGTAGCGCGCCTGGGAGCGTGCGAGTTCGGCCTGGTTGCGGCCACCTTGGAAAATGGGGACGTAAACATCGGGACCGATTCCCCAGAAGCGCGCGCCCCGGTTGAAGAGGCTTTCGAAGTCGGCCGCTTGAAAACCGAGCGAGCCGGTGATGCGGACCGAGGGGTAGAAGGCGGCGGTGGCGACGCCGACGCGGGCGTTTTCGGCGGCGAGCCGGCGCTCGGCCTGGCGGATGTCAGGGCGGGCGCGGAGCAGCTCGGCGGGGATGCCGGCCGGGATGGAGGGCGGCCGGCCAGCGAGCGGATCGGCCGCGATGCGGTAGTTGGAAGCGGCGCGTCCGGCCAGAGCGGCGAGCGCGGCCTCCTGCGCGGCGCGCTGGCGGCGGAGGGCGGCGATGTCCGCCTGGCTGGTGGCTAGCAGGGCTTCGGCCTGGGAGACATCGAGTGAGCTGACCGCGCCGAGCTCGTGGCGATCGCGGACGACTTGGAGAGAGCCCTCGCGGCTTTCCACGCCGGCCTCGACGATCTGGATCTGCCGATCGAGCGCCCGCAGGTTGAAATAGCCCGCGGCGGCCTCCGCTTCGAGCGCGAGCCTCAGGGCATTGAGGTCTTCGGCGCTGGCCTGCGCATCGGCGGCGGCGGCCTGGACGCTGCGGCGGATGCGGCCGAAGAGGTCGATTTCCCAACTGGCGCTCAGCGGTGCTGCGAAGAGATTGCCCGTGCTGCCGCCATTCGGGATTTCCTCCGAGGACCGGCTGCGCGAGGCGGAGGGCGAAGCGGAGAGCTGCGGGTAAGCGTCCGCCGCAGCGAGCCGGACGATCGCGCGGGCCTGCTCGACGCGTTTCAGGCCGGCTTTCAACTCGTGGTTGGAGGCGCGAACATCGGCGACGAGGCGGTTCAGTCCGCCATCGCCGAAGACTTTCCACCAATCGTCGCGTCGGGCGGCCTCGCGACCGTTCTTGCGGGAGTCGTAGCGGTAATCGGCCGGCATTTCGGCCACCGGGGCATCGTAGTCCGGGCCGACCGTGCAGCCGCCGAGCAGCATCGCGGCGGAAAGGAATGGCAGGCCCGCGAGCGAACCCGGGCGTCGGAGAAAAAATGGGATCATGAGAGGCGGCCCGGCAGTCGCGCCGGAAGCGGGTTACACCGGCGAGTTTACTTTCGTGGGGCCGGATGTAAACTGGAGAGTTTACTTTTTTAGCGTTTGGATTCAGCCTCGGCGCTTCACGGTGGTTTGGCAAATGAGTCGGAGTGACGAAAAGAGGCTGGCGATCCTGAACGCGGCGGTGGGCGAGTTCAGCGAGGCGGGCTATGCAGCGGCGAAGATGGATGCGATCGCGGCGCGGGCGGAGGTGTCGAAGCGCACGGTTTACAACCACTTCGAGAGCAAGGAGGCGCTGTTCCAGAAGATCAGCGAGCGGCTGTGCAGCCAGCTGGTGGTGGCCACGGAGATGCCCTACGATCCGCAGCGGGCGGTGCGGGATCAGCTGATGGAGCTGGCCTTGCGGCACCTCGAACTCGTGGGCTCCAAGGATTTCATGGACATGACGCGGGTGATCCTGCCGGAGCGGGTGCGGAATCCGGAACTGGCGAAGGGCGTGTTCGATCGCCTGCGTCGCGGGGAGACCGGGCTCGGGCGCTGGATGGAGCAGGCGATGGCCGCCGGCACGGTGCGCGACGGCGATTGGCGATCGGTGGCGCGGAAGTTCGGCGCGATGCTGAGCGAGTTCGGCTTCTGGCCGCAGCTGCTTGGAAATGAGGAGCCGCTCGACAAGGCCGGGCGCGAGGAGGTGGCGCGCAGGGTGGTGGCGCTTTTTATGGATGGAGTGGTGGCAAGGTGAAGGCCGGCTGCAGGGAGACGGCCCGGGCCGAGTTTCGGTGCAAGAGCTGAGGCCGCGCGGGTTGTGGTAGGAGGGCGTCCCACCTCCTACCAGTCCAGTAGAAGGTTGTAGGAGAAGACGCGGTTGTCGGGGAGGGTGGGCGTTTCGTCATTGTCGATCTTGTCGTAAACGTTGCGCGGCGGGGAGATGGTACTGTCCTTGCCGTGGATGAAGTCCTGATCTTCGACGATGCAGCGGTAGGCCTTGTTGAGGGCGAGGGCGCGTTCACGGGACGGGGTGATGAGGTCGTAGACGTCCCTGGCTTTCGCGAGCTTTTCGCGGTCGAGCCGGCCATCGGTGAACCAGCGCTGCTCCATTTCATCATTGTTGCGGAACTCGCTGCCGCCGCCGACGCGGGCGAGGTAGGTGGCGATTTCGCCCGTGGATTCGCCTTTCGAAGGGGCGTCCGGCATGCCTTTGAGGTTGATGTAGCCCCAGCCTTCCGCTCCATCGACCTTGCGGGGAAACGAGAAGGTCTTGTCGACCGTCACGCCCACGGCGTTGTGACAGCCCATGCAGGAGAAATTTTCCTCGAAGGTCATCGCACGCAGGCGGCCTTCGGCGTTCTCGATGAAACCCTGGACGACCCAGCCGCTTTTGTTGTCGATGCCCTGATCGCCGAGGCCGAGGTAGTTCGGCAGGTTGCCGGCGTCCTTTTCGAAGCCCTCCTCCTCGTAGCGGCGGGCATAGACGGCCTTGTTGGCGGCCTTGGCCTTGCGCAGGTAGCGGACCTCCTTCATGCGGGTGGAGACGCCGATGGTGCCATCGCTTTCCACGCCGACGTAGCGGACGGTGTGGAGGAACTCGGTGCCCTGCGGGTAAAGATGGGTGTCGATGAACTCGCCGGCGGCGGCTCCGGTCCACGAGTCGAGACGGGTGATCCGGATGGCGGTGCCGAGGTGTCCGTCGCCATCGAGGTCGAGGCCGAGTTCGCGCTCATCGACCGGCAGGCAGGTGATGGACTCAAGGCCCTTCATCTTCGCTTCGAGAATGGCGAGGTTGCTACGGTAAACATCGTTGCTGGGTGAGCCATCGGCGTTGCTGCGGAAGGCTTCGGGCAGCCGGATCATGACGTCGTCGGTCGATCCGTTGGTCGGCCAGAAGGTGCTGGGGAGCGGCTTGTAGTTGAAGGCGACCCAGCCGGAGCCGTCGCGGGCGAAGCCGTTCTCATCGAAGGCGGCGGGGCCGAGGTGGAGGTCGGCGAGGTCGGGGATCCAGCCTTCGAAACCGGCTTCGCGGAGGCGGCTGGGAAGTTCGGAGTAGTTGTCCTGGCGGATGTAGGCGATGATCTCCTCGTCGCTGATGCGGGCCACGCGCTCGGAGCGGTCTTCGAAAAGGTTCTGCCAATGATTGGTCATGCCGAGGTCGCTGAAGGCGTAGTCGCGCTGCAAGTCCCCATCGCCGAGGACGTTCTCGCGACCCTCGATCGGGTTCTGGTGGCAGACGTAGCAGGGATTGTGGCGGGCCTCGGTGAGGGTGTAGCACTGCGGAGGGAGCACGGCCTCGGCGTTGGCGAGGATGTGCTTCGGATGGACGTCGGGCACCGGCGGGAGGACGCCGCGGGAGGCCTTGAGCGCGCCGATCATGCGCTCCGGCGTGGCGTTTTCCACGACCTCCGGCGTGGTGGCGGAAAGGGCGGAGAGGACGGGGAGCGCGACGACGACAAGAAGAGGTTTCATTTTCATGAAGGAAGAGAGGGGGCGGGCCGTTGAGCCCGCCCCCCGTGGTTTGTTCTGCCAGGAACAGGAAAATCATTCGCCGAACTGGACCGGCGCGCGGTTCAGCTGGTTCACGAAGTGTTGGTTGTCGATATGGGAGACGTTGAACATCCACACCGCGTCGCCGAGGCCGTCGGGGACATCGGCGAGGTCGGTGCTGTCCGGGTGCTGGACGCAGACGGCGAACTCGGTCGGAATGGCCGGGTTCCAGATCATGCCGGTGGCTTCCGAGCCATCGACGCGAAGGCTGAGGAAATGGTCGAGCGACTCGCCGACGCCATCGTTGTTGACGTCGCGCACCATCCAGATGTCGCCTCCGGTGCTGGAACTGTTCGGGGAATCCTCGATGACGTAAATGTTGCCGAGAGCGTCGATGGCGAGGTTGTCGGGCGAATTGAGGGTGCCGCTGGTGCCGGCGAAGCCAGCGTTTTTCGGGGTGCCGGCTTCGCTGGCGAAGACGCGGACGATCGCCTTGCCGCTCGGGCCGGCTGGCTGCGGTGAGGCCCAGGGATTGAAATGAGCACCGCGGCTGCGGTGGGAGCGGTTCCAACCCCACCAGCCCCGGCGTGCCGGGTTTTCGAGGATCTCAATGGAATAGACGGACGCCTCCGAAGTGGCGGTGAAGTAGATGACCTCGTTGCCGTTGGCGAGGCGGCTGATGGCCATGTCCTCGGGACGACCGAAAGGCGTGCCCCCGGCGTCGTTCGCCGCGACGCGGCCGGCGCGATAGGACAGGTTGTCGAAGTCATCGACGAAGGGATCGGTGATGCCCGGCAGCGGCGTGCCGCTGGCGTCGGTCAGCGGCACCCAGGTGGCGGCACCGGTGCGGGTGGCCGCGCCATTGGTGGCGCTGTTCCAGTTTTCAGATGACGAGCCTTGGAAGGCATCCACGGAAAGGATGAAGGTTTGGCCTTGGGTGTAGTCGCCTGCGGTGGACATCACGAACTTGTAGATCGAGCCCGAATTGTCCTCGTCCACGAAGTAGATCGTGTCGTTGAACTTCTTCGAGAAGTTGATGCCTTCGTGGGAGACGTTGGCGATGCTATCGAGCACCCGGGCTTCGACATCCCCGGCGGAGGCGAAGGGATTGAGGACCTCGACCACGCGGCCGGTGCCGGCCCATTCCTCGGCGAGGAAAAGGGTGCCGTTCGGGGTGAATCGGCACGGGTCGAATGCGCCGAAGTCGTTGGTATAGTCACCGGTTTCCCCCTGGCCATCGCCTTGGAAGATCAGCTCGGCATGGTTGTCGTAGACGCTGTAGCGGGTGACGCCGGCGCTCCACTGCGTTTCATGAGGGATGAAGAGGTATTCGCCGTTCGGATCGTAGGCGATCATGTCGAACATCGAGGCGTTGCTGCCGAGGTTGGCGGCGCGGAGGGTGGATTGGCCGTAGCTGAGGACTTCGTCCTCGACCTCGCGGAGGCTGAGAACATTTTTCTGGCTGATGCCGGCGGGAGAAACCCAGGGCGAGGTGAGTTCCTCCGCCGAGTTCGGAGAGGTGACGGGTGCGGATTCGGTCAGTGGTGTGAACCAGACCGGCGTGCCGGCGAAGGAGGCGCCGGAGGTGGCGACAAGGGCGGCCAGGAGAAGCTGGCGGCGGGTGACAAGGCGTTTCATGTGTTTCGTAGTTTGATTGCTGGTGCCAGTGGGCGCGGAGAATGACGCGCCCGGCCCGGGAGCCTCTGAGGGATTGATCGCCCCGGGACATCTCCTTTAGGGTGCCGGTTGTTTCACATGGCGGTTTCGTCGCTTTCCAGTCGCTGCGAGATCGTGTTTGATGAGATGGGCCGGTCGGCCATGGGGGCAGACCAAGCGGGGTCGTCACATGGGTCCGGAGCACTCGTGACGGAAGCGTCACATGGGGCGGCTTCATGGATGGCGGCGGGGCGGCTACGCCCTTCCCGCTTCCCGCCCGATGCACGCTCTCCGTTTTCCGCTCCCCACACCGGCCGTCCTCACGCGTCGCCTGAGGAAATGCATCGCGGTCGCCGCAATTCTCAGCGGGCTTGGCGGCCTGGTCCTGCCGGTTTCCGCCGAGGGGTTGCCGCAGGCGGCCGGGGTCTTCACCTTCGAGGAGTTCTCTTCCCTGCTTCCGCAAAAGGACGGCTCGCCCCGCGGTGTGGTGCGCTTTGAAACCGCCGCGGCCGGTTTCCTGCTGGCGGATGAGGAATCCCTCCCGGCGTGGCGATACCTGCGATGGACGATGCCGCCGGGCCCATGGGCGGGAACTACGATGGATCTCGTGGATGCGTCCGGCATCGGGCTCGCGCCGCCGGAGGGCGGGGAGGATCTCGAGGGTCCGTGGGTTCCCGGCGATGTCGCTCAAGGTCCCGCTCCGGTTGCGAAAGGCGAACTTGCCGGCAATCCGCTGCCGATCGAGCAGCGCGCCGGTACCGCCGTGCTGGAGGGCGAGGTTTCCGACGTGACGACGCTCGAACCCATCGCCGGGGCGATCGTCTCCGTGACCGGAACCGGCCGCGAGGACGAGACGGATGCCCAGGGGCGCTTCCGCATCACGAATCTACCCGAAGGCAACGCCACCGTGGAAGCGTTGAAGCTCGGCTACTCGACCGGCACCGCGGCAGCGACTTTGCGGAACGGCACCACCGCCGAAGTTCGCATCGCCTTGCGGGTGAAATCCCAGGACACCCATGAGGGCGAATACATGCTGGCGGAGGAGTCGATTGTCGGGGAATACAACGAGTCGAATCAGGGGGATTTCAATCTGGATCTGGATCTTTCGACACCGACGCTCCGGAGCGGGATGACCGAGGAGGAGTTCACCAAGGCGGCGGTGAGTGACGCGGGCGAAGCGTTGGAGAAAGTGTCGGGTGCCAACGTCGTGGATGGAGCTTTCGCGGTGGTTCGAGGACTGGCCGACCGTTACGTGACGACCACGCTCAATGGCGGTCAGATTTCCTCGGCGGTGCCCGACCGAAAGGCGGTGCGGCTGGACCTTTTCCCGACCTCCGCGATGCGGGCGATCGTGGTAGACAAGCTTTATCGGGAGCCGTTGCTCGGCGACTTCGGCGGCGCTGCGATCGATCTTCAAACCAAAATCTTCCCCTCCGAGCCGGTGGTCGATTTCAAGTACAAGCAAGAGTTCAATCCGTCCCTGCCGGATTACATCCTGCTGCCGAACGACAGTGATCTGGGGTATTTCAGCAGTCTCGGCGGCGGTCGGAAGATCAATCTGGACTCGCTCATCGGCGACAATGGCTTTCTCATTCCCGGTCAGCCGACGAAAAGCGCGGGGGCCCCGCCGACGGTGCCCGAGGCGCAGGCGGCCTGGCTCGCACTGTTCGACTCGCGAGACCTGCGTCCGAGTGCCCGAAGAAGTCGGGACGAGGAGTCCTTCAGTGCGACGATCGGAAACACGTATTCCCTATCGGATGACCTCAAGTTCGGATTCCTGATCGCGGGCGGGGCCAAATCGGAAGACAGCTACAATGCGACGGAAGTTCTTCAGGTGAACGGAACCACGTGGGATGAAGAGGAGTTCCAGCGCCAGTATGAATGGAACCTCTACGCGGCGGCGGGCCTCAAGTTCAGGGACCAGCACGAGATCACCGCCACCTATTTCCGAAAAAACATTACTCAGGACAACGTCACGACGGCCCGCAACATCGAGGATGGGGAGATTTACGGCACGCCGGAATTCTTCAACGCTACCACAAGGCTTTATGGTGCGGCGGCGACGCTTCGTGGGAATTTTGAAGAGATCGATCCGCTGGAGCAGGATCTTGAACTGCTCCAGTTCGCCGGGAAACATCAGTTCGGTGAGCGGGGACCTACTCTCAAGTGGGCCTTCACCGAGTCCGACGCCCTTGAGGAGCGGCCGAACTACTCGCTCTTCCAGTGGACCACGCTCGACTTCACGGACGACCAGGCTTTCGACCTTGCCCGTGGGATCGAGAACCAACGGCTCTTTAGCCAGATTGCCCGATCGTTTCCAGACGCTCCCACGTTCCAGTCCCTTGATGAAGCGGGGGAATTCCTGCTTTCCAAGGGTGTTCCGCAGGCGAGCGTGACGCGGGCGCTGGATGCGGTGCTCGCGCGATACCCGGTGGTCGATCCTTCGCTTGGGGCCATCGATACCCTGGCTCTCCTCGCGATCACCCAGCAGGCGGGGCCAGGCAATTACTCGCCGAGAACTACTCAGAAGATTGAGGAGAACACGGTGGACCAGCGGCTCGACCTGGATGTTCCTTACTATTTCAGTGAGGACGATGAGACCGCCGGGGTGCGGCTTAATATGGGGTTTTCCAATGTGGAGAAGGAGCGCACTTCGCAAATCTCCATCTTTGACCTCATTCCCGAGTTTCAGGACGCCGCGGGCAACAACATCTACGGCCTGCCCGAGGAGCTGTTGGTCCAGCTTGGAGAGGAGTTCGTCAACAACCCGCAGCTCCTGCGCGACTTCATCACGGGTTACTGGGCGGGCTCGATTTACTTCAACGAC
Source organism: uncultured Haloferula sp. (assembly GCA_965652295.1). Classification (GTDB taxonomy): domain Bacteria; phylum Verrucomicrobiota; class Verrucomicrobiia; order Verrucomicrobiales; family Akkermansiaceae; genus Haloferula. The sequence continues at coordinate 62,265 of CBFGTS010000016.1, forward strand.
AACACGCTGGGCAACAACCTCAGTCCGCCAGCGCAGTTGATCAACAACGTCGAGGGCAGCCACAAGATCACCTCGCACTACCTGGGTGGTGAGATCTTCCGCGACGATTGGTTCCTGCGCGGAGGCGTTCGCTATGAAAAGGAAGAGCGTTCGGCGGTGATCCTCGATCCCTCACCCATCCTGCCACCCGAGTTTCAGAACCTTCAGCCCAGCAACTATGAGGAGCTGCTGCCGACCCTTACCGCGGGCTCGAACTACTTCGATGGCAAGGTGAAGCTGATCGCCGGTTGGTCCCGCACCGCAGCCCGCCCGACCTTCTACGAATGGCTGCCGACGAAATCGATCGACCTCTCGACCGGTTTCATCCGGCAGGGCAATCCGTTCCTTGAGAACTCGGAGGTCACAAACTATGACCTCGCGATCGAGTATCTCTTGAATCCGAGCACCAGCGCGCGGGTCAGCTTTTTCCACAAGACCATCACGGCGCCGGTGATTGAGCAGCGGTTGACCTCCGATTTCATCACCTATAGCAACGGGGAGGACAGCAGCCTGAGCGGCGTCGAGTTCGAGTTGGATATCCAGGATCTCGGCCCCTTCTCCCTCGGCGCGAATTTTACCTACATCAATGCGGAGCTGCTATATGAGGTGGAGAATCCGTCGACCGGTCTTGATGAGATCACCGCAGTCCAGTTCCCCTACCAGCCCGAGTGGCTCGCCAACTTCAATCTTGGGTATGAGCACGAAAAATGGGGCCTCGCTGTCAATCTGATCTATAACTTCACCGGGGCCTACAACACGATCCTGCGGCGAACGGAGGCGGATCCGAATCTGGAGCAGCAGTCGACACAGTCGATCGACCTGGTGTTGCGAAAGACCTGGGAGGATGTGATGGGCGTGGAGTTCGAGCTGGGTGCGGGGGTGAAGAACCTGTTCGCGACGGACCGTGAACTGGTCTGGCGCGGCGGCGCGCCGACGATTGATGGCAGAACCCATCGCACCATCGACGCGCAGCGAACCTACTTCGTTGAGATGAAGTGCTCGTTCTGAGCGGCGGATCGATGGGTGACGGAGGATGTGACGAATCCGTTTCATCAAAGTGGTCTGCGGATGCCGGGGCGATTTCTAGGGTCCCTCGCCGCCCGATGAGAATCAGTGCGAAGGGTGGCAAATCTAGTCGTCTCCAACCTATGAAACAACATTACCCCATGAATCCTGCGTGGATCGCAGGTCTGCTTAGCCTCGGTGCGGTCGCCGCATCCCAGGCAGCGGATATTGACGTGGTCGCCACGCAACTGGCTGCCACCGACAAAAATGGCATCAACTGGGGAACCCCCGTTCTCGCCACCGATACCACCTGGACCGCCGACAATATCTACATCCTGACGGATCGCGTGTATGTGACCGACGGTACGACGTTGACCATCGAGCCCGGCACCAGGATTTACAGCACCAATAGCGACCCGCTGAACACCCCAGGGGATCCGTCCGACGACTCGGTGGGTTCGGTGATCATCTCCCGCGGTGCGAAGATCGAAGCTGCTGGCACCGCCAACGCGCCGATCATTTTTGACGCCATTGAAAATCTCGAAGCCGAGCGTGGCGTCGATCTCAACGGTGATTCGGTGGTGGCCTCCGCTCTTGGAGCCAGCGACACGGCGAAGTGGGGCGGCCTGATCGTTCTCGGCAACGCCTCAATCTCGCTGGTCAATACCAGCTCCCAGCCAGTCCGCAACGACGTGATTGAAGGCACGACTCCGGTGGGTTCACGCAATGCCGACAGCGACAACTTCAGCGACCTTCTGGAGTATGGTTACGACGGTCTGTTTCCTCAGGACGACGCGGATGACAGCGGCACGCTGCAATACATCTCGATTCGTCACGGTGGCTTCAACCTGTCCGCCGACAACGAGATCAATGGCCTGACGCTGGGTGGCGTGGGTTCCGGCACGACGATCGATCACATCGAAGTCTTCGCCAACGAGGACGACGGCATCGAGTTCTTCGGTGGCACGGTGAACTGCAGCCACCTTTCGGTTTCCTTCTGCAAGGACGACGGCATCGACATCGACCAAGGTTACAATGGCAACCTCCAGTTCGTGTTCGTGGTGCAGAATAACAACGGCGACAACCTCGGCGAGTGGGACGGCATCGACACCAACGACGGTGCGGCCAAGGTCGGCAACACCGCTGCTCTTCCTTCCTCCCCGCAAATCTGGAACGCGACCTTCGTCGGTGGTTCGGCTGCGAATGGACCGAAGGCGGGTGCGGGCAAGGACAACGGTCTTTACCTTGACGACAACTTCAACGGTGCGCTGCGCAACTCGATCATCCACGACGTGATGGGTCACCTTGCGGAGTTCGCCGGTGACGGCCACTTCCAATCGACCGACGCGCAGACCGGGGACAATCCGGCGGCAGCCGCGACGGCCGGCTTCCAAAGCATCACGGTGGGCGCGATCGGTGCCGGCAGCACGACCTCGACGGTGGTGACCGGTGGCGGTCGTCCGTCGGACTTCTACTCCGAGGACTTCCTCGGTGATCTGGAGAACGACAACAGCGAGCCGGGCCAAGATCCGATGTTCACTCGTTACACCCGTGACGGATCGAACAACGTGGTGTCCATCGATCCACGCCCGACGATGCTGAACACCAGCGTTCAAAGTGGTGCTCCGGTGGCGGCGAACTATCGCGGCGCGTTCGATTCGAGCGACCTCTGGATCGACAGCTGGACCGCGCTGTCCGAGTACGGCTTGCTCGATGAACCGGTCGTAGACGTGGTCGCCACCCAGCTGGCTGCCACCGACAAAAACGGTATCAATTGGGGGACTCCGGTTCTCGCCACCGATACCACCTGGACCGCCGACAATATCTACATCCTGACGGATCGCGTGTATGTGACCGACGGTACGACGTTGACCATCGAGCCCGGCACCAGGATTTACAGCACCAATAGCGACCCGCTGAACACCCCAGGGGATCCGTCCGACGACTCGGTGGGTTCGGTGATCATCTCCCGCGGTGCGAAGATCGAAGCTGCTGGCACCGCCAACGCGCCGATCATTTTTGACGCCATTGAAAATCTCGAAGCCGAGCGTGGCGTCGATCTCAACGGTGATTCGGTGGTGGCCTCCGCTCTTGGAGCCAGCGACACGGCGAAGTGGGGCGGCCTGATCGTTCTCGGCAACGCCTCAATCTCGCTGGTCAATACCAGCTCCCAGCCAGTCCGCAACGACGTGATTGAAGGCACGACTCCGGTGGGTTCACGCAATGCCGACAGCGACAACTTCAGCGACCTTCTGGAGTATGGTTACGACGGTCTGTTTCCTCAGGACGACGCGGATGACAGCGGCACGCTGCAATACATCTCGATTCGTCACGGTGGCTTCAACCTGTCCGCCGACAACGAGATCAATGGCCTGACGCTGGGTGGCGTGGGTTCCGGCACGACGATCGATCACATCGAAGTCTTCGCCAACGAGGACGACGGCATCGAGTTCTTCGGTGGCACGGTGAACTGCAGCCACCTTTCGGTTTCCTTCTGCAAGGACGACGGCATCGACATCGACCAAGGTTACAATGGCAACCTCCAGTTCGTGTTCGTGGTGCAGAATAACAACGGCGACAACCTCGGCGAGTGGGACGGCATCGACACCAACGACGGTGCGGCCAAGGTCGGCAACACCGCTGCTCTTCCTTCCTCCCCGCAAATCTGGAACGCGACCTTCGTCGGTGGTTCGGCTGCGAATGGACCGAAGGCGGGTGCGGGCAAGGACAACGGTCTTTACCTTGACGACAACTTCAACGGTGCGCTGCGCAACTCGATCATCCACGACGTGATGGGTCACCTTGCGGAGTTCGCCGGTGACGGCCACTTCCAATCGACCGACGCGCAGACCGGGGACAATCCGGCGGCAGCCGCGACGGCCGGCTTCCAAAGCATCACGGTGGGCGCGATCGGTGCCGGCAGCACGACCTCGACGGTGGTGACCGGTGGCGGTCGTCCGTCGGACTTCTACTCCGAGGACTTCCTCGGTGATCTGGAGAACGACAACAGCGAGCCGGGTCAGGACCCGATGTTCGCCAGCTACACCCGTGACGGGTCAAACAACGTGGTTTCCATCGACCCACGCCCGACGACGCTGAACACCAGCGTTCAAAGCGGAGCGCCGGTGACGGCGAATTACCGTGGTGCGTTCGATTCGAGCGATCTCTGGATCGACAGCTGGACCGCACTCTCGGCCTACGGTTACCTGATGGCACCAGCGACCGATACCGACGGCGACGGTCTCTCCGACGACGACGAGACCAACGTCCACGGCACCGATCCGAACCTTGCCGACACCGATGGCGACGGCATCAACGACGGCGTCGAGGTGACGTATGCCTCGCTCGGCTTCGATCCGACCGTGGCCGACGCGGCCAGCGTCTTCGGAGGCCTCTACACCGAGTCGTCGATCCAGGATCTCGCCACCGCTGGGCAGGTGATCATCCAGGCCAACGGCGCGAACGTGGACCTGACCCTCCCGGTCTACACCTCGGAGGACCTCAGCACCTGGACGCCGGCCGGTGACCTGGAGCTGACGATTCCCAAGGACGGCGACAAGCAGTTCTACCGCATCGAAGTCAGTGGCGCTGAATAATCTCCCGTAGTTCGCATCTCCTCCCAAAGCCGTCCGGGTTCGTCCCGGGCGGCTTTTTGCTTTGTGACGAAACTCCCGGAGATCCGTCACCTCTCTCTGACGAAAGCGTCACATCGAACCCGTGGGCAAAGCGGCGGGCGGGAGGTTTGATTCGCCCGCTTTGCGACGAGCCATGCGTATCCCCATCCTTTCCCTCATCCTCGTGCCGTTGTTCGCGGCTCGGGCCTTCAGCCAGGAAGCCGATCTTTCCGAGACGGCCAAGCTCAAGGAATCGGTCCGCGAGTGGATCGAAACCATGCGCGAGATCCAGATCGAGGAAACCACCTGGGAGCGCGACCGGGAGCTGTTGGAAGGCCAGCGGGAATCGCTGGACAGCGAAATCTCTGACCTGAAGAAACGTCTCGAAGACGCTCGCGAGGAGAAGTCCGGAGCGGACCAGCAATCGGTGGAGGAAGTCGCCCGCCGCGACGCGCTGGTGAAGGCGGACGAGAAGCTCGCCGCCGAGGTTCGGGAGCTGGAGAAAGGTCTCGTCGCCCGTTTGTCATCCTTTCCACCGCCGCTCGCGGAGGACCCGCGGATCAAGGAACTGATGGAGCAGGTGCGGAAGGACGTGACGGTGACGGGCGAGGAAGCGGGAAAGAACCTCACCAAGCGGCTGAACAACGTGCTGAACCTGCTCACCGAGGCGGAGAAATGGCAGCAGGCGGTGCATTTGCGCGAGGAACTCCGGACGGCGGACGATGGCCGCAAGTTCAACATGCAGGTGATCTACTATGGTCTTGGTAGTGCGTATGCGGTCAACGAGGCCGGTGACTACGCGCTGGTGGGCACGGCCGGCGAGTCCGGATGGATTTTCGAGCCGCGAAACGAACTCGCCCCGCAGATCCGGGAAATGGTCTCGGTGCTGACCGGCGACGCCGAGGCGCGCTTCACCACTCTTCCTCTTTCTCTCCCATGAAACTCCGGATTCCCCTGATCTCGCTGGGCCTCATCGGCGCGGTGGCGGCCCAGACGACTTCCGAGCAGCAGCTCGCCGAGGCTCGTGACGAACTGAAAAAGACGCGCGCGGAATACACCGCGATGCGGACGGACCTTTTCCGCCAGATCAACAAACTGGACGACGAGGCGCTGGAGCTGGGTCGCGAGCTGCGGGCGCTGGAGCGGGAGGCCGAGCTGCGGAACAACCGTGAGCAGGCGCTGAAGCGTGAGATCGAGGGCCGCGAGGCTGGGTTCAACTATACGACCGGTATTCTCAACCAGTATGGCGACGCGTTCCTCACCCGCCTCCATCCGGCGGAAAACCAGCTCTACAAGAGCCGGATCGATGACGCCGCGGCGAAGGCGACGGCCGCCGGCGAGGACCTGATGTCGGAGCTCGACCAGCGGCTCGTGGCCGCCCGCACCGGTCTTGAGCGTCTTGGCAACGTGATCGGCGGTCATCGCTTCGAGGGCGAGGGTCTGCGCAATGGCAGTGAGGCGATCCGGGGCAAGTTCCTCGTGCTCGGCCCGTCCGTTTACATGGCGGAATCGGACGGTGGCTTCGAGGGCGTGGCGACCTTCGCCGCCGGCGGCACCGCCTTGCCGACGGTCGTCGCCCTTCAGGATGTGCCGGAGAGCGCGATCGCCGAGGTGATTCAAACCGGCTCCGGCGGGCTTCCGTATGATCCGACCATGGGCAAGGCGATCGAGGTGCAGGCCGCGGAGGAGTCCATCGGCGAGACGATCGAAAAGGGCGGCATCGTCGGCCACGCGATCCTGCTTCTGGGCGCGGTCGCGATTGGTCTGACCCTCTTCAAGGTCCTCGAGATCACCCGTTTCCCGGTGCCTTCGCGTCGGCTGGTCAACGAGATCCTCGACGACCTGCTGGCCGATCGCCAGGACGCCGCCGCGAAGAAAGCCGCGACTGTTCCCGGCATGGCCGGCGCGTTGGTCCGCACCGGAGTGGAGCGTTTCTACGAGAAACGCCGCGTGCTGGAAGAGGCGCTGTTCGAAAAGCTGGTGTGCATCAAGCCGCGGCTCGAGCGCTTCCTGCCGTTCCTCGGGCTCACAGCTGCGGCGGCTCCGCTGATGGGTCTGCTCGGCACCGTGCTCGGCATCATCAAGACCTTCAAGGCAATGGCTCTCTACGGCTCCGGCAACCAGAAGGCCTTCACGCAGGGCATTTCCGAGGCGCTCATCACCACGGCCGAGGGTCTGGTGGTCGCGATCCCGGTGCTGGTGCTCCACGGCCTGATGAAAAGTCTCGCCCGCGGCAAGTTCTCCGAGATCGAGGGCGTGGCCATCTCGCTGATGAACGGGACGACCGAACTCGAGCGCTCCGCCGATGCCAAGGCGGGAGCCGCGACCCGCGAGGACGAAGGCGACGGCGACTCCGAACTGCTTCCCAACCCCGCCTGACGAGCCATGCTGTCGCTTTTCCGTGACGCCCTTCAGACCTTCCTCACCGGCGGAGGGATCATGTACATGCTCGGCAGCGTGGCCTTCATCCTTTACGCCACGGCCTTCGCCGCGCTGGCCTATGTTTCCCGGGGAAACCTGAACGACAAACAGTCGGCCGACTGGCCCCAGTGGCTCCGCGATCCGGAGAAGGCTCCGGGACGCCTCGGCGAGGCGCTGCGCTACGTGGTCCACGGCGATCGACTTACGATCAAGATCGTGCAACGCCGCATGTCCGAGGTGCGCACCAACGTCGTGTCCGCCATCGACCGCCGCCTGCTGGTCGTCAACACCCTCACCGCCGCCGCGCCGCTGGCCGGGCTGCTGGGCACCGTGATGGGGATGCTGGCGATGTTTTCCGGCCTCGCCCAGGGCAAGGGGCAGGCGGGCATGCAGGCCGTGGCCAATGGCATGCAGGAGGCGCTCATCACCACCCAGACCGGCCTCACCATCGCGCTGCCCGGGCTTTTCATCGCGCTCATCGTGAAGGGCAAGCGCGATGCGGTCGCGGCCGCCCTGGCACGGCTCGAATCCCTCATTCTCACCACGCGCTTCCACCGCGAACACTGATCCGCCATGTTTGGAAAATCCCTTGGAGACGAAGGCGACGACGAGGTCCACATCGACCTCTCGCCGATGATCGACTGCATTTTCATCCTGCTCATCTTCTTCATCGTCTCGACAGTCTTCGTCGAGGAAACGGGCGTGAAGGTGAACAAGCCGGATGTCGGAGCCGCGGCCAGCGCGCTGGACAGCAACTCGATCCTGCTGGCGGTGACCAAGGACGACAAGGTGTTCTACGGCGGCGAAAGCATCGGCATCCAGGGGATCATCGGAAAGATCAAGCCGCTGCTGGCGGAGACGCCGGACATGCCGGTGATCATCCAGGGCGACAAGGACGCCACCCACGGCACCGTCCAGCGGGTCCACGGTCAGGCGATGCTCGCCGGTGCCCAGAAGGAGAAGATCTCCGTTTCTACCAAATAGACCGTAGATGGCGAAGAAACTCCACGTATATCGGCCTCCGCGCGGGCGCTTCACCGGGATCTTCGCGATCCTCGGCGGCGTCGTCGCGACCATTGCCGTGTTCGTGGTCATCCCGCTTTCGCAGCGCCTGGCGGAGACGCTTTCTCCGCCGGTCGCAGCGCCGCCGGAGGTGGCCGTGGAGCCGCCGGAGGATTTCAACGTGGAACTTGAGGAGCCGCCGGAAGAGGTCGAGGAAACCCCTCCGGAGGAGCCGATGGAAGAACCGGCGAACCTCGACCTCGGGCTGGATCTCGGGGATCTCTCGGTGGGAACCGGCGGATCGTTCATCGTCGAGATTCCGAAGTTCGCGATGGCGGGAGGCGATGATCCCTTTGGAAGCGGCGATCTCGACAGCCCGCCGCAGCCGGTCACGAAATCCCAGCCCGTCTATCCCAGCAAGCTGCTGAGCAAAGGCATCGGCGGCAAGGTGGTGGTGGCCGTGACGGTCGCCGCCGACGGCAAGGTGGCGGGCGCGAAGGTCCGCGATTCGTCCGGCAACCGCGATCTCGATGCGGCCGCGCTCAAGGCGGTGCGGAAGTGGAAGTTCAGGCCCGCCGTCAGCGGCGGAAGGAAGATTCAGGCCACGGCTTTGGTGCCGTTCAACTTTGAAGTGAAGCGATGAAGAAGAAGCAAAGCAGATGGTGGATGGTGAATGTTGGATGGTGGATCATCGTGGCCAGCGCTCTTTCCGTGGCCACGCCGGCACTCGCCGAAAAGATCATCCCTCCATCGAACCTGTTCCGCGATCCGCAGTTCGTGCGCGAATTCGTGGGGAGCTACGGCTTCCATTCGGAAATCGAACCGAAGGTCTCCCCGGAGGAGAGCCGGGTGCTGGTGAAGATCCAGGAGCTGTTCGAGGAGTCGAAGTTTTCCGAGGCGGAAACGGAGATGGTCCGCTTCATCAAGGAGACCGAGGCACCGACGGATCCCGAGAAGCAGCCCCGCGAGATCAGCGCGGCGATGGTGTTCGTACTAGGGAACCTGTATTTCTCCGCCGATCGCACCGAGGAGGCGCGGCGTGCATTTCTGGAAGCGATCCGTCGTTTTCCGAAGTTCCGCCGGGCGCACGTGAACCTCGGCTATCTCTATGTTTCCAAGGAAGAGTTCGACAAGGCCCAGGGGCACTTCCAGGAGGCGATCTCGCTCGGTGAGGGCAGCCCGCGGGTCTTCGGCCTGCTCGGCTACACCTACCTGTTGAAGCAGCAGGCATTGGCGGCGGAGAATGCCTACCGCCAGGCATATCTGCTCGATCCGAATTCGAAGGACTGGAAGCTCGGACTCGCGCAGGCGCTGATCCAGCAGGAGAAGTTCGACGAGGCCTCCGCGCTGCTCGGCAATCTGGTGGAGGAATTTCCCGAGGACCCGCAACTCTGGCTCCAGCAGACGAACGCGCTGCTCGCCCAGGAAAAGAAGGTCGAGGCCGCGGTGAATCTGGAGATCCTGCGGATGAAGGGGCTTGCGGGAGAAGGCGAACTCACGCTGCTCGGCAATCTTTACATGGACCAGAACGAGCCGCAGCTCGCACTCTTCGCCTACCTCGCTGCACTGGAGAAGGCAGGCACGCTGAACGTCGATACCGCACTCAAATCGGCCAAGATCCTCAACGATTACGGCTATCCGGAGAAGGCGGCGGCCTACGTCGAACAGGTCCGCGCCAAGGGCGGGTCGAACCTTTCCACCGATGACCGCGTGAAGATCGACCTGATCGAGGTCCAGATCGCCCGCGCCGACAACAACCTCGAACGGGTTGGTGCCCTGCTGGAAGACCTGCTCGCCCGCGATCCGGCGAACGGCGAAGTGCTGCTGGAACTCGGCAAGCACTACGACACGCTCGCAAAGAACGCCGAAGACGAGGACAGGAAGAGCGAATACCTCAACGAGGCGAAGACCCGCTTCCAGATCGCCGCCGGCCGCGAGGGCGATGTCGGCTACGGCGCGAATCTGGCTCTGGGGCAGCTCTTCACCCGCGAGCTGCAATACACGGACGCGCTGCCTTACCTCGAAAAGGCCGCCGAGATGAAGCCGAGTGACAATCTGAAGTCCTACGTCAGCAAGGTCCGCCGCGCCGCCGACCGCCAACGTCAGCGGGAGGAGCGAGAAGCCGCCGACCGTGAAGCCAAAGACAAAGCCAAGCAATGATTTGCAACTTTCGACCGCAGATGAACGCCGATGGACGCAGAGGAAGAGTTCGGCTGAATCGTGAGCTGCGTTCGTCCCCGGTTATCTGAGTTTTTCCACTCCCGCATCATTTTCCATGAAGATTCCGTTCATCCTCGCCTGTGCTACGGCATGCATCGTAGCCGCCCCCGCCAACGACGCGCTCGACATCCTCGAGGGCAACAAGAAGGTCGATGACGTCACGCTGCCGCCGCTGCCCGACGGCGCGGAAGGCGCGGAGGAGGAAAAACCGGCCGTGTTCGTGGAGAAGGCGTGGTCGCCGAATCCGAGGCTCGACCCGATCTGGTCGCGCGCCGTGCTTTACGACAAGCCCGATGATCCGTGGGTCCAGCAGCTTGCGATCATGGGATTCTTCGAATTCGGCGGCGCGTGGGGCGATGCCGAGGTCGAGGGAGCTCGGAACGTCGAGCTGGACACCAGCCGCACGCGCCGTGCGCGGCTGGGCGCGCGGATGAAGATTTTCGGCAACACGGAGATCGAGACGGTGGGCGAGTTCGCCGGCGACAGTGAGTTCCAGCGACTGGAGCGGTTGAAAGGAAAGACCGGACTGCCGAAGGGGTTTGCGGTCGAATACGGCAAGTTCCGCCCGCATTTCGGAATCGAGGGCTCGAAGGATCCGCACCAGCTCCTCACGCCGGAGCGTTCGCTGCTGGCGTCGATGTTGATGCCTGCCAGCACCTTGGGAGCGTCCGTTTCCCAGCAGATCAATGCCTGGGAATGGCACCTCGGATGGTTTTCCGGGGACAATGATCGCTACGTTCCGGGCTTCGAGGGCAACGGATTCATCGCCGCGGGCCTCGCGTATCAGATGGATGAGCGGATCGAGGGCGGCGACGTGATGCGCACGCGCTGGCACCTCGACTACATCCACAACATGGACCACCGGAAGAGCCGGTCGATTCCGCGCTACAACGTCGCAGGCAGGACGGCGGCGAACGGTCCCCAAGGTCCGATTTCGAATCCGGCGTTCCGGCATCTCGTTTCCACCGGCTTTTCGGCGGAGGGCGAACGCTTCGGTTTCGAGGGCGACTTCATGCTGGCGAACGGCGATCTCAACGCGTGGGGCATGACGCTCACGCCGAGCTACTGGGTGCTTCCCGAGCGCCTGCAAATCGTGGGCCGCTACCACTACGCGGACACCGACGCGGCGGGCGGACTCATCGGCGGGCTCGGTGTGGGTGGCGATCCGCTTTTCGACACTTCACCGCTGTTCGTGGGCGACGAGTTTCATTCATTCTACCTCGGGGCCAACCTGCATCTTTATCAGGACAAGGTCGTGTGGCTCAACGGCCTTGAGTATTCCATCATGAAGGACCAGGCCGGTGCCGGGTTCGACACCGACGGCTTCATCTGGCATTCCGCCGCACGGGTATCGTTCTAACGAAGCCCCTCAGGAGAGCGGCTTTGCAAACCGCTGCCTTCTTTCGGTCGGCCAGGGCTGCCCGACCCTACCTTGCGTCACTCCACGGTGACGGGCGTGCCGACCTTCACCTTGCGGAAAACGGTGGGGACGATGGCGCGCGGTCCGCGGATGCAGCCGTGGGATGCGGGATAGCGGGGGACGTTGCCGATGTGGTGGCCGACGCCGTCATTGGTCAGCCGCATCCAGTAAGGCATTGGCGCGCCGGTAAAACTTCCGCCTTCGGGAACCTCGGAGGGTTTTTCCACGCCATGGACACGCTCGCCCTCGGCATCGAAGACCTTGCCGTAGGCGTTGGAGCTCTTGTCGATTGTCTTTTCGAGGATCGTGTAATCTCCGGCAGGGGTCGGGAAGCCGCCCTTGCCGGTGGAAACAGGATAGTCGATGGCCACCTCGTCCCCGTTCATCAGGAAACCGCGCTGGAGTTTGCGTGAGATCACCAGGCGCGAATTGCTCGCATTGGTCCGCGAAAGGACCTCCTCGTTCTTCCAGATCTTTTGGGTCTTCGGGTAGCTCCGCTCGGCCTTGAAATGCTCGTAGGTGCCCGGCTCGTAAGGGTTGATCGGCCGGCCTTCCTTATCGACCGGTTTGCCGTCTTCTCCGAGTCTGATTCCGGGCTCCTTCGCGCAGTTCGCCACCAGTAGGGTGAGCAGCGTGAGAGACAGGGCCTTGATCCACAGTTTTTTCATGTGCCAGAAGGGGATTGGGCGGAGCCTATACCCTCCTGATGCCGGGGGCGCAATCATTTGGATTCGCCGGGGTCGAGGGCCTCGGCCCGCTTCCGCAAGGCTGTGGCGGCGGTTTGATTGCGGTTTTCCGATTCCCAGAGGGAGGCCAGCTCCCGCAGAGCGGCGGCGGTTTCCGCCCGGGCTTCGGGCGGGTAGGTTTTGATGGCGGCGCGCAGGCGTTCTTCCGCGGCGGCGGTGCGGCCGGTCTCGATCAGGTGGGCGGCGAAGGCCCGTTGGAAATCCGGATCCGCGGCGGGTCCGTCGGGGCCCGAGAGCGCTTCAGCCTCGCGGAACCTGCCTGCAGCGAGAGTCGTGGTTTCCGGATCACGCCGCGTGGCGACGGCGAGCAGCACCGCCAGCCGCGGATCCTCCGGGTGCTCAAAGATGCCTTTTTCCAGCAGCAGACGCGCTTTCCGTGGTTCCCCGGCTGCCAGCCACTCCTCCGCCAGGTCGGCGAACTCATCCGTGTCCCCGCCACGGAGCTTCAACAGTTCCGCCGCGTGCCCGCGTGCCCGTGCGGGGTCGTCGATTTTGCGGAAATACTTGGCCAGGGCCTGGTGAGCGAGCCAGCGGCGGCGATCAATCTCCAGCACCTTTTCGAGCGCTTCCACGCCCTCGCTGCCGTGGTCGCCGGCGAAAAGCAACACGCCCAGCCGCGTCCTCATGGAGAGCGACGATGGCGCGACCTCGACGTGCCGCCGCAGAACATCGATGGCCCGGTCGAGCCGCCCGGTGGTGCGGAAATGTTCGCTCGCCGCCTTGGCCAGGCCCGCATCGGCGGGGAACGAGGTCAGCGTCCGATCGAGCATTGCATCGACCCGCTGCCGCGCCCCGGCGTCATCCGCCGGGAAGAGGTTGCGCGCCAATTCCAGGCCGAATCTTGCCATGGACGGCGAGGTGCCTGTTTCCGCCTCGGCGAACATCGCCAGCGAGCGCTCGCGTAATCCGCGCAGCTCGTAATTGCGGAACAACCGGCGCTGGACGCCGATGCTGGCGGGGAACCTTTCCGCCGCTTGTTCCAACGTGTTTCCCGCCAAGGCGGCGGCCGCATCGTCCTGCGGGGCTACATTGAGCAGGACATCGGCGTAGGCGAGCTGCGCCTCCAGCCGCTCCGGATGCCGATGGGCGAACTCCCGGTAGAGAGTCACCGCCGCTTTTTCCTCGCCCGCCGCGAGCCGCTGGACGGCAACTTCCTTGACCAAGGGCCACGCATCGGGATCGGCGGCCAGCGCCTTTTCGTAGAACGGTCGCGGGTCACGATCGCGCGCGGCTTCCAGCACGCCCCGGGCGAAATCGACCTTCGGATCCGCCAGCAGCGGGGCCGTGAGGGCGAGGATCACGAGGCGTTTCATGGCCCGATGCTCCTTCCGCATGGGGCCGGGTGGCCAGCGGAAACCGCGCGCCCTCTGATCACCATCCGGCTCGCCGGGAAGGGAGGCGTCGCCCGGGCGATTTGGATTTCCCGCCGCGGGGGTTGGAATCCGGCAGGCTTTGTGCTGGTTTCCCTCCGTCCATGCAGAGCGAAAAGGAACGACTCGCCGAATCCCCGAAACGCAGCTCCGCGTGGCGTCGCTGGGGGCCGTACCTGAGCGAGCGCCAGTGGGGGACGGTGCGCGAGGACTACTCGGCCAGCGGCTGGAGCTGGGGCGCTTTTCCGCACGACCACGCCCGTCGCCGCGCCTACCGGTGGGGCGAGGACGGTCTGCAGGGCTGGACCGACCGCCAATGCCGTCTGTGTTTCGCCCCCGCGCTGTGGAACGGCAAGGATCCGATCCTCAAGGAGCGCCTCTTCGGCCTCGGCGGCCACGAGGGGAACCACGGTGAGGACGTCAAGGAGTGCTACTACTACCTCGATTCCACGCCGACCCACTCCTACACCAAGGCGCTCTACAAGTACCCGCAGTGCGAATTCCCCTACACCCGCCTGCGCAACGAGAATGCCTCCCGCCCCCGTAGCGAGCCCGAGCTGGAACTTGCCGACCTCGGCGTGTTCGACGAGGGACGCTATTTCGACGTCGTCCAGGAGGTCGCCAAGCGCACCCCCGAGGACATTCTGTGGCGGATCAGCATCACCAACCGCGGGCCCAAACCCGCGCCGATCCATCTGCTGCCGCAGCTCTGGTTCCGCAACACGTGGAGCTTCGGCGTGCTGCGGGAGGAGCCGGTGGAAAAGCCGACGATCACCCTGGAGGATGGTTCCCTGCTGCTCACCCACTCGACGCTCGGCCGCTTCCATTTCGTGGCGGAAACCGCGGAAGGCGGCCCTCCTGTGAAATGGCTTTTCACCGACAACGAAACCAACGAGCCGTCGGTGTTCGGGGTGAAGGCGAGTCACAAATATTTCAAGGATGGCTTCGACCGCCACCTCATTCATGGAGACAAGGACGCCGTCTCGAAAAGACCGACCGGAACCAAGGCGGCGGCCTGGTTCAAAGCCCGCATCCCGGCGGGGAAAACCGTCGTCTTCCGCTGCCGTCTGCACCGGGCGAAGGAGGACAACGGCCTCGCGGGACTGGAACAGTTCGACGAAACCTTTGCCGCCCGCGAGGCGGAGTGCGATGAATTTTACCGTCAGGTCATGCCCCACGGGGCCTCGGACGAGGAGCGGCTGATCTGCCGTCAGGGGTACGCCGGCCTGTTGTGGACGAAGCAGTTCTACCACTACGCCATCGATGAGTGGCTCTCCGGCGACAAGAACGGCCCGCGGCCACCCGTCGAGCGCATGAAGGGCCGCAATCACGACTGGGGCCACTTCCTCGCCCGTGATGTGCTCTCCATGCCCGACAAATGGGAGTACCCCTGGTTCGCCGCCTGGGACACCGCCTTCCACATGATCCCCTTCGCGCGGATCGATCCGGAATTCGCCAAGCACCAGCTCCTTCTGCTACTACGGGAGTGGTACATGCACCCGAACGGGCAGCTCCCGGCCTACGAGTGGAATTTCTCCGACGTCAACCCGCCGGTCCACGCCTGGGCCGTCTGGCGGGTGTACAAGATCGCCGCCAAAAACGGCGACCGCGACCTGCTGTTCCTCGAGCGCTGTTTCCAGAAGCTGCTGCTCAACTTCACCTGGTGGGTCAACCGCAAGGACGCCGACGGCAACCACGTCTTCGGCGGCGGCTTCCTCGGGCTCGACAACATCGGCGTCTTCGACCGCTCCCACCATCTGCCCGATGGCTCGACGCTCTTCCAGGCGGACGGCACCGCGTGGATGGCCGGCTACTGCCTCACCATGCTCACCATGGCGTTGGAGCTCGCCCGCACGCGCCCGGCCTACGAGGACATCGCCTCGAAATTCTTCGAGCACTTCGTTTCCATCACCGATGCGATCAACTCCGATGAAAACAACGGCCTGTGGGATGAAGAGGACGGCTTCTACTATGACCGCCTGATTTTCGACGACCAGGAGTCCGTGCCCCTGCGTACCCGCTCGCTCGTCGGGCTGCTGCCGTTGTGCGCGTCCACGGTGCTCAACCAGTCGCACCTCGATGAGCTGCCCGGCTTCCGCAAGCGGGTCGACTACTTTCTCACCATCCGGCCCGACCTCCTGCGCTACATCAAGGTTCGCCGTCACGATGGCGAGAAGAACCCCGTGCGCTGCCTGCTCGCCATTCCCACCGAGCGGCGGCTGCTGCGCTGCATGGAGCGGCTCACCGATCCGAAGGAGTTCCTCAGCCGGTTCGGCATCCGCTCCCTCTCCAAAGCCCACGAGAAGCCGTTCGTCTTCGAGCACGGCGGCCAGCGCAATGAAGTCGCCTACACCCCCGGTGAGTCGGATACCGACATGTTCGGCGGCAACTCGAACTGGCGCGGACCGATCTGGTTCCCCATCAACTTCATCATCATCGAGGCACTCGAACGCTATCACTATTTTTATGGCGACACGCTCAAGGTCGAGTATCCCAAGGGCTCCGGAAATGAGGTGACCTTCCGCGAGGTGGCCGAGGACCTCTCGAACCGCCTCGTCTCACTCTTCAAGCCGGACGAAAACGGCTACCGCCCGTGTTTCGGCGAAGCCAAGCGGTACACCGACGTGGCGCATTGGCAGCACCTGCTCCTCTTCCACGAGTATTTCCACGCCGAGACCGGCGAAGGCCTCGGCGCATCCCACCAGACTGGCTGGACGGCTCTGGTCATCCGTTTGATCCGCGAGCAGCTGGAAAAGGAGTAAGCGCTTCGTTGAGCGGGCATGTATCCAAGGCTCGAAGCGCTTTTTAGATCACGGAGACACCGAGAAAACAGAGGCCACGGAGAAAGGCAGGGCTGCGGCTTTTTAGCGCGACCCGTGCTCGGGTTCTACTCCGTGGCCTCCGTTTTCTCTCAGTGTCTCCGTGTTGGAAAGAAAGACCGCCCAGTTGTGAACTGGCCTTGTACAAACCTAACGGAGGGCCAGAGAGTAGAGGGAGCGCCGATGATGAAATCGGCGTCTCCGTACTCCGGCCGCTCGTTTCCCATCACGCCTCACCGGGAATCGGCGGGACCTCGGCAGGAAGCTCGACCGGTCCCTTCTCGAAGGCGAGGGCCGTGGGTTGGAGGGTGAGGTTGTAGAACGGCGATTTCTCGTTCTTCAGGAGGTCCACCCAGCGGACCATCTGGCCGGTGTAGGCGGAGATGCGGCCCATGATGGCGGCGGCGGTGACCTCGGCGATGCGCTCGGCGTCGTTGAGCGGCTTTTCCTCCAGCACGCCGCGCAGCAGATCGACGTGCTCCTGAACCATGGCGTTGTCACTATCGACGGTGATGTCGGGAATCGAGACGTCCTTGCCGTCGAGCTTGCCACCACCGTAGCAGGCACCGGACGCGCCGGTGAACATCTCGCCGACGCGGCTGTAAGCCCCGGCGAGCTGGCGGCACTGGCTGTGGATGTGAACGTCGTCACCGAAGTCGAAATCGACGCTGAAGAAGTCGAACTGATTCCCGGTGCGGCGACGCGCGCGCCCGCCGAAGCCGAGTGCGGAAACGGGCATGCGACCGAGGAACCAGCAGGCGATGTCGATCTGGTGGACGTGCTGCTCGACGATGTGATCGCCGGAAAGCTCGACGAAGTTCAGCCAGTTGCGGGTGAGGTATTCGGTGTCCGACCAGCCATCCTGGCGGTCGCGGATCCAGGGGATTTCGCCGTTCCACTGGATGACTCCGCCGCGGAGGTCGCCGATGGCCCCTGCGTCGATCTTCGCCTTGTTGAGGAGGTATCCCTTCTGGTGGCGGCGCTGGGTGCCGGCGACCACGCCGAGGCCCTTGGAGGCCGCGAGCTTGCCGGTCTCGATGACCGAGCGGCAGCCGGGGGCGTCGACGGCGACGGGCTTTTCCATGAAGACGTGTTTCTCCGCCTCGACCGCGGCGGCGAAATGGACCGGCCGGAAGGCGGGAGGCGTGGCGAGAAGGACGAAGTTGCAGTCGGTTTTCAGGGCCTTCTGGTAGGCGTCGTAGCCGGAAAAGACCTGGTCCGCGGGGACGTTGTGGTGCTTCGCGGTCCCCTCGGCGTTCTCTTTGAAGGCGTCCGCCGTGGCCACCACCTTGGCCTGGAGCTTGAGGATCTTGCAGGCCTCAAGGAAATCGTTGACGGCACCGTTGCCGCGGCCGCCGCAGCCGACGAGAGCGACCTTGATTTCAGGGGCGCTGCCTGCGACTTGGGCGAAGAGATGAGGCGCGGCGGCCAGCGAGGCCCCGGCGAGGGTGCCTTGTTTCAGGAAACGACGGCGGGAGTGGAACGGAGTCATCGGATGGAGATGGATTTGGAATGAACGCCGGAGCGGAATCGCTCGGACAGCAGCTAGGAACGGTTTCGCGGTTCGCGAAATTTCAACGGTTGGCGATTACCCACGAAAAAGCGCCGCCGGAACATTCCGGCGGCGCTTTTGGAGAAATCGCTGGGACGGGCGGTGTTACTCGGCGGGCTCGTCCTTTTCGGCGTCGTCCGCGGCACCTTCCTCGGGTTCCTCAGCGGCGCCTTCCTCGGACTCCTCGGCAGCACCCGTGGACTGGGCGGCCATCTGGGACACGCGCTCCTTGAAGGCGTCGATGTTGCCGCCGATCTCCGAATCCGGATCGACGGCCTTGGCTTCGTCGAAGGCCGTGAGGGCTTCATCGAAGCGGCCCAGCTGGGCCAGAATCATGGCCTTGATGGTGGCGATCTGCTGCTTCTGCTCGCCTTTGAAATCGCCGGTCTCAAGGGTTTCGGCGACGTACTTCAGCGCGCTGTCGTGGTCGCCCTTCTGAGCGAATTCGTTGAGCTTCGACTCGAAATCGACGTAGCGCTGCTTCTCCTCCATTTTGGCGACGTAGCCGGTCTTATCGTCGGGGTCGGCGGCTTTGATTTTCTCCACCACGCCGTCGTAGAACTGAGCCACCATCGCCTCATCAAGGGCCATGGTTTCCAGGGCATTCACGAGTGCCTCGGCCTTCTCGGCTCCTTCAAGTTCCTCGGCCTTTTCGAAGGCGGCGTCGCGCGCTTTCCGGTTCTCGAGCAGCTTGTCGAGGTGCTCCACGTAGGCCTCGGCACCGCCTTCCTGATAGCCGGTGGTGGCGAAGGGACGGCCCTCGGCGTCGGCCAGGACGATGGTGGGAAAGCCCTGGATGCCGTATTTTTCCTGAAGCTCGGCGTTCTGCTTCTGGGTTTCTTCGGAGAGCTTCGAGGTGTCTTGCGGGAAATCCAGTTCCACGAGCACGAACTTGTCCTTCACGCCTTCCTTGAAGGCATCCTTCTGGAAGACCTCCTCGTTGAGCTTGATGCACCAGCCGCACCAGTCGGAGCCGGTGAAGTCCATGAGCAGGGATTTGTTGTCTTTGGCGGCTTCGGCCTTGGCGGCATCGAAGTCCGACGTCCAGCCCTCGCCCGCGGCGAAAGCGCTTCCGATGGCCATCGCGCAGACAACCGATTTGAAGAGGCGGGTAATTTGCATCATGCGGAAACGCTCGGATGGCATCCGCCGATGTCGAGCGAATTCCGGCCGGAACGCGAAATTGCGTGGAGCGCCGAATATGAATTCGGCACCGCCTTCGACGAAAGCGCCGGCTTGTCCAAGCCAGCCGGCTGAGCAAGAAACAGGCACATGGAACCCCTGCAGACCGCCGCCGCCTACGATCGGATCGCCGCTTGGTGGCGGGACCAGCATGCCACGTCCGTTTATGGACTCGCCGCGCTCCGTCGCGTGCTGGTGCTATCGCCGAAGACGGGACGGGCGATCGATATCGGATGTGGCAGCGAGGGACGCTTCATCCGTGCCTTCCGGGAGGCGGGCTTCGAGGCTTCGGGCATCGACGCCTCGGCGGAAATGATCCGCTTGATCGAGGAACGTCATCCGTGGGCGGAGTTCGAGACGGTCGATGTCTGTGATTGGCAACCGCGTGGAACCTACGAACTGATCACTGCGTGGGACTCCACCTTTCACCTGCCGCTGGACCAGCAGGAACCGGTGCTGGCCACGCTCTGCCAAGCGCTGGCACCGGAGGGCGTGCTGCTTTTCACCTGCGGTGCCGCGGCCGAAGCGGGTGAGGTGAGCGGTTCTTTCGCCGGCGAGGAGTTCGAATACAGCACCTTGGGCATCCCCCGTTACCTAGAACTTCTGCATGCCCACGGTTGCCTGGTCGTGCATGTCGAGCTGGACCAATACCCCGAAACCCATACAGTCATCATCGCCCGTAAACTTCCGGGAACAGGCTGTCGGGCTCCTGCCTTGTGCCAATCTGGATCATTGGCATGATCAGAACCAGCAACCAAGAATCGGCGTCCCTACCTATTAGATGATTGGCGATATCGTGATAGTCCAATTCTCGCTACTGGCATGCTCGCAGTGCGCCTACGACCGAGTCATGTCGACATGGTATGTGTTCGCAGCGATTCGAGTAGGAGTGGTTCTTGTGGTCGCCAAAGATCGCTTGGACTTGGTGCGGATACTGGGACTGTTCGCGCTATTCGAGGCCGCGTACTTTCTCGCATGGCGGTTTCTGGTCTGGTATTCGCACCCGTCGGTTTCTGGCGGAACGGTTGAGAAGATTGCGTCGGCGGGGCTTTTGGTCCTCTCGGCGGGTGTCCCGGCGGTAGCGGTTTTGTGGTGTGCCGCTCAAGTCCCCTATTTTCGGAAGTCGGAAGTGAATCGGCTGAGTCTCAAGAGAGCGTTGTTGTTGATTCCCTCACTCTTCGTCGTTTCCTTGCTTCAACCCGCAGTGTGAAAACAACAAGCGGAAGGTGGAGTAGCTCAACTGCTTGAGCCGCTCCCCGTGCGAAATCACCCAACGAACAACCCGCGATCCGCCAGGTGGCGGATCCAGGGGCGGAAGTCGAGGTCCGGTGCTTCGGTGCGGGCGAAGGCTTCCAGCTCGTCGAGGGTGCGCGATCCATCGAGCGCGGCGACCACGGACTGGTGGTTCTCCGGGAAATGGCAGGTGCGGTGGAAGGCATCGACGATCGGCTGGTGCCGGCGTGCGAAGTGGAGATTGAGCGGCGAAAGACGGGGCTTCGCGGGGGTGCCGGCGATGGTGATGGAATCGGTCCGCAGCTCGATCCAGCCGAGGCGGGCGGCCTGGAAGACCCACTTCGAGATCGCCTGTCCGCAGGTCGCGGGGTCCCAGCGCGGGCCGAGGCGGACGGCGCATTCTTCCATCAACGTGGTCAGCGGTCGGGCCGAGGGCGCGGAGGCGACCAAGGCGGCGTGAAGCAGGCCGATGAGTTCGCCGTGCACGGCTTCCGCGGGCAGCTTGGGCACGGTGAGCCGGGCTTCGAAATGCAGCACGACCGACTGGGTTGTGGCGGGGTCGAGCGGCGCGCCGGCGGGGGAAAACAGGCTGACGCGGTGCGAGCGGCCGGACAGCAGGTCGAGCGTCTGTTGGAGAAGCACGGGATCGTTTTCCAACGGTTTCAAGCGCGCCAACGCGTCGGCAGGCAGGTGGGGAGGGAGGTTGTCGGTGAGGCTGGCCTCGCCGAGGTAGCGGAGGTTTTTCCGACCGGTCCAGGCGAGCACCTGGCCGAAATGAAAAGCTTCGCAGTGAGGGGCGAGTTCGTCGAAAGGCAGAATGGCGGGGCCCTTGCGGCGCATGTCGCGGTAGATCGCGGAGAGGTGGCGGGTGTAGGGGGAGTCGCCGAGGGCGGCGGTGGTTTCGAGGGACTCCAGCAGGGAATCGAGACCCTTGCCTTCGGGATCGAGCGCTCCGAGGACGGGCAGCATTGTCGCGGCCTCGCGTCGCAGGGCCCAGCCGGGCAGCGTGTTGTAGCTGATGCTGGCGATGCCCGATTCGGCAAGGGTCCGGGCGATCAGATCCAGCAGCGCGGCCTTTGCCTCATCGCCGATCCACGACAGCATGCCGTGGGCAATGACATAATCGAAGGGTCCGGCCGGCGGTTCCCAGGCAGTGAGATCGGCGTGCTCGAAGGTGATGTTTTTCAGCCCTGCCTCGGTGGCGGCCTGCCGCGCGGAGCGGATGGCGGAATCGGAGAAATCGATGCCGTGGAAGGTTCCCTCGGGAAAGCGTTCGGCCAGGGGCAGCAGGTTGTGCCCGGATGCGCAGCCGATTTCCAGAACGCGGGCCTGATCGGTGAGTGCCGGTGAAATGAGGCCGCAGCAGCGGGCGGCGGCTCCCAGCGTGCCGGGGTGGGTCTCCGGGTGGGAGAGCGCGGGGTAGCGGTGCTGTGAGTAAAGCTCGCGGACGGCGTCGGGCATGGGCGGAGCGTTGAGCATCCGGCGCTGCGGTCAAGGCTCGTTGCGGGCGGAGGGATTCCGAGGTTTCCATGGTTAGCAGATTGGCGGCTGAGATTCTGACGGCTAGTCTTGTAGAGTCGCCCGTCGTTTTGATCCAAAACCCGATACTTCCCGGCTTTCATCCCGACCCCTCGATCGTGAGGGTGGGGGACGATTTCTATCTGGCGAACTCCACTTTCGAATGGTTTCCGGGCGTACCGATCCATCATTCGCGGGATTTGAAACACTGGCGGCTGATTGGCCACGCCCTCACCCGTCCTTCGCAGCTCGATTTGCGCGGCGTGCCGGACTCCGGTGGCGTCTGGGCACCCTCGATGAGCCATGCGGACGGGAAATTCTGGCTTGTCTCCACCAACCTACGGAACACCGGGATGGGTCGTCCGTTCAAGGACATCAAAATCCATCTCACCACTGCCGAGCGCGCCGAGGGGCCGTGGAGCGATCCGGTGGAGCTGGACTCGATCGGTTTCGATCCCTCGCTTTTCCACGATGACGATGGCCGAAAGTGGCTGGTGAACATGGAGTGGGACTTCCGCAAGGGCCGCTACCGTTTCGCCGGGATCGTGATTCAGGAGTTCGACCCGCAGGCCGGCAGGCTCGTCGGCGAGCGGCGGAAGATCCTTCACAAGGAGAACATCCTGACCGAGGGACCGAACCTGTACAAGCACGACGGCTGGTATTATCTGATGCTCGCCGAGGGCGGCACGGGCTGGAACCACGGGATTTCGATGGCGCGTAGCCGCGAATTGCACGGGCCGTATGAGCTGGACCCGCAGGCATCGGTCATCACGACGCGCGATGATTACGGGCATCCGCTTCAGAAATCAGGACATGGCGAACTCGTGCAAACGGCGGCTGGCGAGTGGTTTCTGGCTCATCTGGCGAGCCGTCCGGTCGGCTTCGACCGGCGCTGCACGCTGGGCCGCGAGACCTGCCTGCAGCGGGTGGAGTGGCAGGACGGCTGGCTTCGGCTGGAAGGGGGCGGGCACTCGCCTGCGGTGGAGGTCCGCGAGCCGGCCGACCTCGCGGAGCAGCCGTGGCCGGAGGTTCCTGAGCGGGACGATTTCGACAACGAAGTACTGGATTTCTCGTGGCAATCGCTGCGGGTGCCGGTGGATGCGGGCTGGGTGGACCTTGCCTCGCGCCCCGGCTGGCTGCGGCTGCGCGGGCGCGAGTCGGTGCACTCGCATTTCGACCAGAGCCTGTTGGCGAAACGGCTGACGACCCATCGGGCGGTGGCCACCACGCTGCTTGAATTCGAGCCGGAGCACTACATGCAGATGGCGGGGCTGGTGTGCTGGTACAACTCGGCGAACCACTACTACCTGCGCGTCACCCACGAGGAAGGCCGCGGCAAGGTGGTGGGAGTGACGCTCACCGACAAGGGAGCCTACGACGAGCTGGACGGAATCCCGATCGGCGGCTGGGACCGGGTTTTCCTGCGGGCGGAGATCGAGCGCGACACGCTGCGGTTTTCCGTCTCTTCTGATGGGACGGACTGGCTGGCGGCGGGCCCTGCATTCGATTTCACGAAACTTTCCGACGACTACGCCGCGGGCTTCACGGGGACCATGATCGGCATCGCCGCGCAGGACCTGGCGGACCGCGACAAGACCGCCGACTTTGACTTCTTCGAGCTCCAACGATTTCCATGATCACCCGCTACGACTACATCAACATCGCCTTCTACTTCCTTTTCATCGCGGGGGTGGGGATCTACTTCATGTGGCGTAGCAAGAACACGTCTGACTACTTCCGGGCCGGCGGGTTGCTGCCATGGTGGGTGACGGGGGCCTCGACATGGATGGCGTCGTTCAGTGCGTGGACCTTCACCGGGGCGGCGGCGAAAATGTACCAGAGCGGGCCGTATGCCTTCGGGCTGTATTACGCGGTATTGATCCCTTGGGCGGTGCTGCTGTTCTTCACCTGCTTCCGTTTCCGGCGCATGCAGGTGGTGACGCCGTTGGAAGCGGTTCGTCTGCGCTTCGGGCAGACCTCGCAGGTCTTTTTCACCTGGGCGCGGCTGCCGTTCATGCTGATCTTCGGGGGAATCTCGCTGAATGCGATCGCGGTGTTCATGGCGGCGGTGTTCGGGATGGATGTCCAGGTGGTGATGGTGGGCATGGGAATCATCGTCACGGCGCTCGCGCTGCTGGGCGGGTCCTTCGGCGTGGCGGCGAGCGATTTCGTGCAGATGTTCCTGATCGTGCTGGTGACGGTGGTGGTCACCGTGCTGGCGCTGAAGTTGCCGGGGATCGGCGGGATCAGCGGAATGATCGAGCAGGCTCCGAGCGCGCACTACAACTGGAGCGAGATCGCGCGACCGGAGTTCATCATCCTGTGGTTCGTGGCGCTGAACATCACCAAGCTTTTCGAGGAGAACGCGATCGACAAGTCGGCCAAGTTCCTGATGGCGCGCGACGACCGCAACGCGCGGATGACGCTGATCATTCCGGTGCTCGGAGCGATTCTCGGACCGGCGTTGTGGCTCATCCCGCCGACGGTGGCGGCGATCAACCACCCGGACATGGGCTCGCTCTACCCGACGCTGAAAGTGCCCGAGGAGGCGGCGTTTTTGCAAACCGCGGCGGACGTGCTGCCGCAGGGGATGTTGGGGCTGCTGGTGTGTGGGATTTTTGCGGCCACGCTGACCTCGATGGATGCCGGGCTGAATCAGGGTGCGGGGATTTTTGTCCGGAACTTCTACCTCCCGATCATGAACCCGGACTGCCCGGAAAAGAGGCTTCTTTTGATCAGCAAGGTCGCCACCGGCGTCTGCGGGCTGGTAATGCTGGGCTTTGGTCTGATGTGGGAGAACATGCGGCAGTCGAACCTGTTCGACCTCGTCAACCAGGTGGCGATCAGCCTCGGGATTCCGATTTCGATCCCGCTGTTCCTCGGCTTGTTTTATCGGAAAACCCCGCCCTGGGCGGCGTGGAGCACGGTGCTTGTCGGCCTCGCGGTTTCGCTGGCCCTCAACACGCTGCTCAAGGATGCCCAGGGTGATGCGAGCCTCGCCCGCGTTGCCTGGATTCCGGGACTGGAAGGGGACATCAAGTCGGAGGAGATGACGCAGTTCACGCTCTTCGCTACGGTGTTCATGGTAGGCGGAATCTCGATCGCCTGGTTCTTCCTGACCTCCGTTTTCTACAAAAACAGCCCGGAGGCGTACAAGCGGAACGTGGACGAGTTCTTCACGCGCCTGAAGACGCCGGTGGAGGCGAAGACCGGCGAGGAAGCGCGCGAGGACCAGGCCGTGGCCGGATCGATCGGCAAGCTGCTGCTGATCTACGGTGCCTTCGTCGCGTCGCTGGTGTGGATTCCCAATCCCATGAGCGGCCGGCTCTGCTTCCTCGGTGTGGGAGGCTTCATGGTGGTGGTGGGCGTGTTCCTCTGGCGGTCGCATCGCACCCAGCGGCCGCCGCTGCTGTCGGGACGCGAAACGGAATGATGACGACGATGAGAACTTATATCCTGAAGACAATCCTGGCTTTCAGCTGGGTCGGCCTCGCTGCGGCGCAGGGCGTCGTGGAGGTGGACAGCCTTGCGGGGTTGGCCGAGGCGGCAGCGGGCAATGGCCGCGAGATCCGCATGAAACCCGGAGTCTACCGGATGGCGGATTATCTCACGGATGAGGTGCTGAAGGAGATCGGCGATTACGTCGATCGTTCCCAGTCGCGTCCGCCGGTGCCGATGTTCCTTTTCAGGGGAAACGACAACCGCATCGACTTGCGCGACGTCATCATCGAGATCGACACCACGCTCTACGCAAAAGTCCCGCAGGGTGGCTACACGCGCTGCCTGATCATCGAGGGCAAGGGCAATTTCCTGCATGGCCTGACGATCCGCAACACCGGCCCGAACACCGGCAGCAGCGGCAATATTCTCTCGGTGCAGGGTGACGACAACACGCTGGAGAACGTGCAGCTCCACGTGCATGGATCGTTCCCGTGGGGATACGGCGACCTGCTCGGGAAGGGCGGGCCGAACCTCCTCCATCTGGAAAAGCAGAGCGGTATCCAAGTGATCGGCAGCCGCACGTTGCTCAAGCGTTGCCGGGTATTCAGCCGCGCCTTCGGGCACTGCTTCTACATCCAGGGGGGCGAGGGCAGCAGGTTGGAGGACTGTTATGCGGAGGGCTCGGTGAGGAGCACCACCGACATGCTCAAGGACACCTCCGGCCCGGTTCACGACATGGGTTTCCCGTCGGTTTACAAAAACCGTGACGGACGCTTCGTGATCACGCCGGGATACATGAAAAGCCTCTCCGAGGACGGCTTCCGCACCTATGGCAATGCCGGCAGCGTGACCTTGCTGAATTGCACCGCGATCAACACCCGCGCGGGCTTCGAGATCGGAGTTCGCGATGATTCACCGACGAAGACCATCGTCGAGAACTGCGTGGCGCGTGGTTGCGAACGGGCGTTCCTGATCGGCTCACAAACGATTGTCCGGCGGTGCCGTGGCGACATCGTTCACGGGCCGTTGCTCTACCTCCGCGGTGGCCATGACTCGGACGTGGAACTCGAACTCATCGGCGATCCGCCGGAAAGCCTGGTGCATCTGCTGGCGACCATCGCGGGGGAGAATCACAAGGTGAAGTTGGGAGTGCAGCGCGGTTTCGCGGGTTTCCCGCAGCTCCCGATCCTCTTCGGCTTCGGCATGCCGGCGCACGCTGAAATGGCGAGCGAGCCTGAGCCGGCCCCGGCCAGGAACATCGAGCTGACGAGCACCATCGGCTTCGCTCCGGTGATTGTCAGCGGGCAGGTCGAAGGCTCGACCATCGAAACCACCGCCCGCGAGGTGAAGGACGAGGACCTGCGCAAGGACCCGGGCCCGTGGGAGCGCCGGCCCGTGGCTCCTTCGAAATGACCTTCGCCGCGGGTGGGCGGATGCTGAGGTGAACATCGGGTTCGGAGGGCGAACTTCATCGCCATCCATGACGGGTTCCTCTCCGTGATCTCCGTTTTCCTCAGTTCCTCCGTGGTGGGAAAAAGCCGGACCGACCCGCGCGGCCGCAGGATGCGATTCAGCGCCGGTCCGGCAGCGAGGCTCCATCGACCCAGGAGCCTTCGACGAGGATCTGGCGGAAAATCCGCGGGACGCCCGTCGAGCGGTCATTGATCAGGGAGTTCAGCATCAGGAAGCCGACGCGGCCGATTTCCTCCGGGTGCTGGTCGATGCCGGAATCTGCGGCACCGTCGAGAATGCTGGTTACGGCGAGGCCGACGTCTTCCGGGACCCGCACGCCGGCCTTGCTCAGAACGGTGGGCAGGCCGCCCAGGTCGGTGAGGATGGCGTCGACTTTCTCCCGCCGGATCCATTCGGCGATGGCGGTTCCATGGCTGGAGTGGGGCTCGCTGATGGAGCAGAGCGGAACCTGTTCGGCGGCCGGCAGGGTGTGACGGGCGAAAAGGTAGCCGGCAAGGAAGAGGTGGCCGCGGCGGAGGTTGGCGTCATCGGTGACGAAGCCGATGCGGCGGTAGCCCCGCTCGCGGATGGAGGCGATGGCGAGCTGGGTGTTGGCGGCCTGGTCGGCGGTCACGAGGTGCGTCCTCGGTTCCTGGAGCGAGCGGCCGAAGCGGACCACGGAGTAGTCCTCCCAGGGAAATCCGGTCCAATCGGGATGAGGATTTTGCGGCGGCAGCAGCAGCCCGCGAATCCCTCGGGCCGAAAGGATGCCATGGAGCCTCTGCGGCCGGCAGTCCGGGCCGATCTTGAACTCCTCGAGCCGGTAACCGAATTTCTGGGCGGCCTTGAGCGCGCCTTTCCAGTAGCAGTCGAACTCTTCGTAGCTCCGCAGTTTCGAGGGTTGTTCCCAGGCGTTGATCCAGCCGATGGAGGCGGCGATCGGCGTGTCCGCGCGGTCGCGGCGATAGCTTGCCAGGGCGGCCAGCATCGGATCGGGGCGATAGCCGATCCGCCGGGCCTCCTGCTCGACCTTTTCGCGGGTGGCCTCCGAGATCCTCGGGTGCCCGCGGAGTGCGAGGGAAACCGTGGCATGGCTGACTCCCAGATTGCGGGCGATGTCGCGCAGGCTCACCCGGCGCGAGCCGGAAGATGGAGACTCGTCAGACACATCACGGACATATCAGTGTCACCGGAGCTGCCAAGAGGGTTTTCGGCGGTTGTGACGTGGGCGTTTCAAATCGCGGGGAAAACGCCCGGGGAAATGTCAGGTTTCCAGTGACACCCAAGGCTGGGTTGCCACCTTGGGGCCGTCCCGTGCATGCTCAACGCGAAGGTTAGGAAACGTATCATAGCTTCCTGCTTTCTTGGGTTGATGGATGGGTGTCTGGGGTCCGCTCCGGGCGCCCATCCTCTACCGGGGCGCTCCCGAGCCGCCTCTCATGAAAGAAATTTTCCCCTACCATTTCCGGCCAATCATGCACTCCACCACCGCTGCCTCCTCTCCTCCCGTCCTTCAGCTGTCCGAAATCAGGAGCGCCTTCGACCTCTGTGCGGTGAAGGCTCTCGGCAACCTTCCCGCCCTGGCCGACAGCCAAAGAACCTGGGCCTTCGACCTTGAGGGGGACTATCAGAACTGGAACGAGGGTTTCTTCGAGATCGGCAACTGGACCGCCGGGTTTTTCACCGGCATGGGTCTGCTGGCGTGGATGGATACCAAGGACGACGCCTTCCTCGACGCCGTCTCGGGCATGGACGAGCTTTTCGAGCGGAAGGTGAACGAGGGCGCGGCCGATACGATGCACGATCTCGGCTTCCTTTACCTGCCCTACGCGGTGGGACGGTATGAGCTGACCGGAGACGAGCCCGCCAAGGAACTCGCCTTGAAGGCAGCGGAGGTGCTGGCTGGCCGTTTCATTGAAAAAGGCGGCTACATCCGGGCCTGGGGCCGCATGGATGAAACCGGGCCCGCTTACGATTACGACGGGCTGGCGATCATCGACTGCATGATGAACCTGCCGCTGCTCTACTGGGCCTCCCGGGTCACGGGAAACCCGCGCTTCAAGGAAATGGCGGTCCGCCATAGCGACACCACCCTCAAGAACTTCGTCCGCGACGATGGATCGGTCTATCACTCGTTCCGCTTTGAAGAGGACGGCTCGCCGAAGGGTCCGGACAACTATTGCGGTCGCGCGGTGGAATCGCACTGGGCCCGTGGTGCGGCATGGGCGATGTATGGCTTCGCGCTCGGCTACAAGCACACCGGCGACGAACGTTATCTCGAAGCCTCCCTCAAGGTCACCAAGCGCTGGATTTCCCTGCTGGATGAGGAAGTCGTGCCGGTCTGGGATTTCTGTCTCGAGCCGGGCGAACCGCTTTTGCGCGATTCCTCCGCGGCGGCCATCGCGGTCTGCGCGATTCAGGAGCTCGGCCGCCACGGTCAGGCGGACGCGGAGATGCTTGCCGCCAAGGATGCCCTGCTAGCCCGCCTGTGCT
The DNA here is from genome assembly GCA_965652295.1 of uncultured Haloferula sp. Classification (GTDB taxonomy): domain Bacteria; phylum Verrucomicrobiota; class Verrucomicrobiia; order Verrucomicrobiales; family Akkermansiaceae; genus Haloferula. The sequence goes on from CBFGTS010000016.1 coordinate 91,792, forward strand.
CGGAGGACTACTTCGACGCCCGCCCGGAAATTCGCGGCGTCCTGAAGCAGGGCGAGGTCGGCGACGGCGTGGGCAAGGCCCGCAGTGCCTACACGAGCTGGGGCGACTACTATCTCATGGAAGGCCTCGCCGTCGAGCTTGGCCACGAACCGACCTGGTGGTGATCTGAGGCCATGCCCCGAACCTATATTTCCGAATTCCGGCTCGGGGACACCCTGATCCGCTATCCCCACGATCCTGCAAGCGGCTTCGTCGGGCTCGAGATGCTGCCCGCGGAAATGGCGGATGCCGTCGTCGAGCCCCGCGAATCCCTGCGCGGCGAGGATTTCATCGATGTGCTGCCGGGCGATGACCCGTGGCCGGCCCGTCCGATCGAGTCGCTCTTGCAGTTCAAGCTCGTCGGCGATCCGTATCCCGGTGCCTTCGTGCAGGGTCACTCGATGCGGAACTCCGAGACGCTCGGGCGGTTCCGTTTCGAGGGCCAGGAGGAGATTTCCGAAAACGGGGCCATCACCATCGAGACCCGGCTCCGCTCGGCGGACGGACTGCTGGCCGTGCACGCCATCCGCTGGTGCGAGGGCGATGAGGCGCTGACGGTTCGCTGTCGGCTGGAGAACCACTCCGACCGGCCGGTGACCCTGGAAATGTTCGCCAGCTTCTCGCTTTCCGGCATCACGCCGTTTCATGAGGCCGATGCCCCGGAACGGCTGGCGGTGCATCGTTTCCGCTCGGTGTGGAGCGCCGAGGCCCGGCACGTGCGTGAGACCTTGGAGGACCTCCACCTCGAACGTTCGTGGAGCGGAGCGGGCGCGTTCAGCGAGCGCTTCGGACAGGTGGGCACCATGCCGGTGCGCAAGTGGTTTCCCTTCGTCGCGGTCGAAGATACGGCAGCTGGCGTACTTTGGGGCGCGAGGCTCAACTGGGCCGGCTCGTGGCAGATGGAGATCTTCCGCCAGCACGATGACATCGCCCTTTCCGGCGGCCTCGCGGACCGTGAGTTCGGGCACTGGATGAAGGTGGTCGCGCCCGGCGAAACCTTCGAAGCGACACCCGCGACGGTGGCCTGCGTCCATGGCGGGCTGGACGAACTCTGTGACCGTCTCACCGCGATGCAGGACGCTCCGGTGAACGCCCACCCGGAGGTCGAGCAGGACCTGCCGGTCGTCTTCAACGAGTGGTGCACCACCTGGGGTGATCCGAGCCACGCGAACCTCTGTGCGATCGCCGACCGACTCAAGGGCTCCGGCGTGCGCTACCTCGTCATCGATGCCGGTTGGTACAAGCAGGAAGGCACCGACTGGAGCAGCGGTCACGGCGATTGGATCCCCAGCCCCACGCTTTTCCCGGATGGACTCAAGGCCGCGGCCGATGCGATCCGCGAGCGCGGGCTGATTCCCGGGTTGTGGTATGAGATGGAAACGGTGGGTTCGCAGAGCGCTTCCTTCCAAGAGGGGAAATATCTCATCGAACGCGACGGCCAGCCGGTCACCGTCCGCGAGCGCCGCTTCTGGGACATGAACGATCCCGCTGCGGAGAAGTTTCTTTCCGAGAAGGTGATCGATCTTCTGGAAAGCTGTGGCTTCGGCTACCTGAAGGTGGACTACAACGAAACCGCCGGGCTCGGTTGCGATCATCCCGATTCCCTAGGCGAGGGCCTGCGTCGGCAGGTGGAGGGCAGCTACCGCTTCTTTGAAAAGATCCGCGAGCGGTTGCCCGGGCTGGTCATCGAGAACTGCTCGTCCGGCGGTCACCGCCTGGAGCCCTCGATGATGGCGCTGACGGCCATGTCGTCCTTCTCCGACGCGCACGAACTTGCCGAAATCCCGATCATCGCCGCCAACCTGCACCGCCTGCTCCTGCCGCGGCAGAATCAGATCTGGGCCGTGCTGCACCCGCACGATTCGCTGCAACGCGTGGCCTACAGCCTTGCCGCCACCTTCCTCGGCCGGATGTGCCTTTCCGGGGCCATCGAGAAACTGCCCGGGGAATCCTGGCAGCTCGTCCGCGAGGGCATCGCCCTCTACGGCAGGGCCGCGCCGGTGATCAAGTACGGCAGAAGCCGTAAATACGGCCCGGCTCCCGCGAGCTGGCGCCATCCCCGCGGCTGGCAGGCGCTGGTCCGCCGCTCGGAAACGCAGGCGCTGGTGGTGGTGCATACTTTCGAGAACGCGCCGGAGTCGATCGAGGTGCCGCTGGAGGGAGGATGGGAGCTGGATGGCTCCCTCGGTGACGCGCCGTCCGCGCTTGCCGACGGGATTCTCACCCACCGCACGGGAGGCGATTTCACCGGCTCGGTATGGCTTTTCCGCCGGTCATGAAGCGCGCGCCGGCAGCGACGAGGCGATGGTGGAAGTGCCTCGGAATTCCGCTGATCGTGCTGCTGGCCGGTAGCGCGCGGGCGGCCGAGCCGGCCGTGTGGCAATGGTCGGTGCCGATGGGGGAATCCCGCGCGTGGCTGTGGGTTCCGGAGCACTGCGAGGAGGTGCGGGCGGTGGTTTTCGCCAAGCACAACATGATCGAGCGCGGCATCCTCGAACACCCCGCGATGCGCGGGGCTCTCGCCGATATCGGGGTCGCCGAGGTCTTCGTGTACCCGAGCGATGGCCCGGTGTTCGACTTTTCCGATGGGGTGGGCGAGCGCTTCGAGCTGCTCCTCGCCCGCTTGGCGGAGGCGTCCGGCTACGACGAGATTTCGTCGGCACCGGTGGTGCCGATGGGACATTCGGCGCATGCGTCCTTTCCGTGGAACTTCGCCGCGTGGAATCCCGGCCGGACGCTGGCCGCCTTGTCGGTGAAGGGCGATGGGCCGCTGACCGATCTCACGGGCAGCGGGCGACCGAATCCGGATTGGGGGAACCGCACGCTCGCCGGCGTGCCGGGCCTCATGGTGATGGGGGAGTATGAGTGGTGGGAAAAGCGGCTCGATCCGCTGCGGACCTACCGGGAGGAGCATCCGGACGCGCCGCTGGCCTTGTATGCGGACGCAGGGGCGGGCCACTTCGAGGCGGGCGATCGTTTGGTGCGCTTCCTGGCGATGTTCATCCGCAAGGCCGCCGCGGCAAGGCTGCCTGAGACCCCGGGCGGTGCTTTGCGGCCGGTGGACCCGAAGCAGGGATGGCTGGTCGATCGTTGGCGTGGCGACGCGATGCCCCGGGCGGAAGCGGCGGCTTTCGCGAACTACGATGGAGATCGTAGCGAGGCGTTCTGGTGTTTTGATGCAGCGACGGCTCGTGCGACCGAAGAAGCCCATGCCTCGAGCCGGGGGAAGAAGCCGCTGCAAGTCGGTTTCAAGCAGGAGGGCGGGTTCGTCGCCATCTCGAACAGCCACGCTGGCACCGAGCTTGGGTTCCGGCCCGGTGGGGATGGTCTGACCTTCCGCTTGGAAGCGGATTTCATGGAACCACTGCCGCCGGATCCGCCGCTGGCGACGAAAGACGAGCGTCCACCGGCGCGTGTCGTCGTGCCCAAGGCCGCCGCGCCGGGCCGTCATCCGGAGGGCGAGGTCACGGTTTCAAAGATCGTCGGACCCGTGGAGGCACTGGGCGGCGGGCGTTTTCGTTTTTCGCCCGATTGGATGACGCCGCCCCCCGGCGACCGCACTCCGGAGGCGTGGTTCATTGCCCGGCATCCGGGAGACGAGGAGTTCAAGCCGTCGGCCCGGCAGGCCGTCATGCGCTTTCCATGGCGGACCGAAGGCTTGGCTCAGTCGATCGATTTCGCGGAGATCGCCGATCAGCCGGCCAACGCGGCCCGGCTCGAACTTGAGGCGGTGTCGGACCGCGGGCTGCCGGTGCGGTATTACGTGAGGGAGGGCCCGGCGTATGTCCGGGGCGGCAGCCTGCATTTCACCCCGGTGCCTCCGGCGGCGAAATATCCGGTCCGGATCACCGTGGTGGCCTGGCAGGAAGGGACGGCCGGTGATCCGGCAATCCGCGCCGCCGCGCCCTGTGAACGGAGCTTTCTGTTGCTTGATTCCGAGCCGGGCCGGTGACCGCTCGCGCCCCAGCATTTGAGCAGGTTTCCAATGACACCCGCAGCGTCCTTTTCCATCGCCCGCGTCGCGGTTTGCTCGGCGCCGTGGAGTTCCTCCGTCGTTCATGAATGCAGAACTGGCAGGCTATGACTCAGCCCGACCCTGGCGCACGCTCTGGCGGCTCTACCGCCCGGAGCGTCGCTCGCTGCTGATCGGCGAGCTGTTTTTCCTGCTGAAAGCGAGCCCGCTGTGGGTGGTGCCGATCGTGACGGCGAACATCGTCGATGCCGTGCTGATGCCTCATGGCGCGGGTCTGAAGTCGTTGTGGGTGAATGCGGCGATCGGCGCGGTGATGCTGGCGCAGAACATCCCGACAGGCGTGCTTTACGGCCGGTTCTCGAGCCGGGCCCTGCGCGGCACGGAGAATCTCCTGCGTTCGGCCTTGGTGCGGAAGCTGCAGATGCTCTCGATCGGCTACCATCAGCGGCGCAGCACCGGCAGCCTGCAGACGAAGGTTCTGCGCGATGTCGAGGCGATCGAGCAGATGAGCCGCCAGCTCATCGATGCCGGCATTACCGCCGTGGTCAGCGTGATGGTGGCGATCGCCGTCACGGCGATACGGATGCCGGCCTTTGTGCCGGTGTTTTTCCTGCTGATCCCGATCGTGGCCTTCATTCGGATCGCCTTCAGCGCCCGCATGAAGCGCTACAACACGGATTTCCGCGCGCGGATCGAATCGATGAGCACGCGGGTGCTGGGGATGATCGCGATGGTTCCGGTCACGCGTGCCCATGCCACCGAGGGCGAGGCGTTGGCGAGGGTCGAGTCGAGTTTCGGCGAGGTCCGGGAAGCGGGTAAGCGGCTGGATCGCCATGGAGCCCTGTTCGGTGCGGTGGCGTGGGTGCTGTTCATGCTTCTGCAGCTCGGCGTGCTGGTGGGCGGAGCGTGGCTGGTGATCGAGGGCCGGCTCACCCTTTCTCCGGGCGACCTGGTGCTGCTTTCCGGCTACACCGCCTCCATCGTGACCGCGGTGATGCAGCTCAACAACATGCTTCCGGTCATCACGCGCGGCTTCGAGTCGATCCGCAGCATCGGTGAAGTACTAGAGCGGCAGGAGTTGGAGGAGAACGACGGCAAACCCGGGCTGCCCCGGCTCACCGGTACGTTTCATTTTGAAAACGTCCACTTCGAGTATCCCGCGAGCGACGGCGAGGAACGGATGACCACGCTGCGTGGGGTCGACCTCACGGTGGGCGCGGGCGAGACGATCGGCATCGTCGGTCCGAGTGGTTCGGGCAAGTCGACCTTGATGAGCCTGCTAGTCGGCTTCCACCGGCCGACGGTCGGAACGATCCTCGTCGATGGCCGCGATCTCCATTCGCTCGATCTCCGCAGCTATCGCCGTTTTCTCGCGGTGGTCGGCCAGGAAACGCTGCTGTTTGAAGGGACCCTGCGCGAGAACATCGCCTACGGTTTGCAGGACGTGTCCGAGGAGCGGATGCAAACGGCCGTCCGGGACGCCAACGCCGATGACTTCATCCGCGCGCTTCCCCAGGGGCTCGACACGTTCATTGGCGAAGGTGGGGCGCGCCTCAGCGGCGGTCAGCGCCAGCGGGTCGCCATCGCCCGCGCCCTGCTGCGCGAACCGCGCGTGCTGATCCTCGACGAGGCCACCAGCGCGCTCGATGCCGGCAGCGAGGCGCTCGTGCAGGACGCGCTCGACCGCTTGATGGCCGGGCGGACGAGCTTCGTGGTGGCGCATCGTCTCGGTACGCTCCGCCGGGCGGATCGCATCGTCGTGCTTGAGGAAGGGCGCGTCGTCCGCTGCGGCACGCCTGCCGAACTCGCCGCGGCCGACCCCTCCCGCTTCTCCGCTTTTCTCCAACCTGCCTGATTCATGATCCAACACCGTTTTCTCACCATCGACGAAGGCCTCGCGCAATTGATGCACGTGGACGAAGCCCACCCCGAAAACGACTGGGTCGTGCCGGTCGGTCATCCGCAGGCGCGGGACATGCAGCTCATCGGTGGCGGCCGCGTGTTGATCGGCCATCACCACGGTTGGTCGGAGTTCGACCTCGGGACCGGGGAGGTGCTTTTCGAAAACACCCGCTACGAGGGCGTCACCGCCGCCCGCCGTCAGCCGGACGGGCGGACCTTGCTCGCCGGCGTCGATATCGCGGGGGTGACGGGGGTGGCGGTCGTCGAGCTCGACGCCGAGGGCAACGAACTACGAAAGATCCAGTACGAGGGCGACTACGTGCGCCTGATCCGCCAGACCGCGCAAGGCACGCTGCTGATGTCCTGCAACGACCGCATCCGCGAAGCCGACCTCGAGGGCAACTACCTGCGCGAGTTCCCGGTGGAGGACTTCTTCCACGCCTGGAAATCGCTGCGTCTGCCGAACGGCCACCTGCTGGTTTCGGCAGGCTATGGTGCTTTCATGGTCGAGCTGGATGCCGAGGGCGCGATTCTCCGGAAGTTCGGCACCAAGGAGCAGCTTCCCGCGAAGGTGAACCCGTTCTTCTACGCCACTTTCCAGCTCCTTCCGAACGCCCACATCGTGCTCGCCAACTGGCAGGGCCACGGCGAGGGCTTCGGGGAATCCGGCGTGCAGCTGTTGGAGTTCGATCCCGCGGGCAAGCTCGTCTGGCAATGGAGCGACGCCTCGCGCATCTCCTCCCTGCAAGGACTCCTGGTGCTCGACGAGCTGGATGTTTCCCTCCTCCATGACGAGCGCGAAGGCGTGATGAAACCTCTCTGAAACCATGATCGATCCCGTAAAAATCTGGCCCGACGACCGCGGGCGGCACATCCAGGCGCACGGCGGCGCCATCATCGAAATCGAAGGCACCTTCTACTGGTTCGGCGAGGACCGCTCGCCCGACAACGATCCGGGCACCTGCCCGGTCGCCTGCTACGCCTCGAAGGATCTCATGAACTGGGAGTGCCGCGGCCAGGTATTCGAGGGCCGGAATCCGGCGCAAATCGAGGGTTTGTGGCAGATCGAGCGCCCCAAGGTGTTCCACTGCAAGGCCACCGGGATGTTCGTGATGTACATGCACATCGACGGACAGGTGCCCGGTCACTGGTCGCGCTACCGGCGCGCCGAGGTGGGTGTGGCGGTCAGCGACACGGTCGATGGCAAGTACGAGTGGGTTCGTAGTTTTCGTCCGCTCGGCAAGGAAAGCCGCGATATCGGACAGTTCATCGACGACGACGGCCAGGCCTATCTTATCTTCGAGACCCGCCCGGAAGGCGGCTTCCACATCGCCCGGCTGTCGGAGGACTACCTCGACGTCGTCGAGTCCGTGGCGTTCCTCAAGGCACCCATCGAGGGTGGGGCGATCGTGCGTCACGAGGGGCTCTACTACTGCATCGGTTCGTATCTCACCGGCTGGTGGCCGAACGCGAACCAGTACGCCGTGGCCGAGAAACTCGAAGGCCCCTGGTCCGAGTTCCGCGACATGGCACCGCCGGAGACGCTGACCTACGGATCGCAGTCCACTTATCTTCTCAAGATCGTGGGCAGCGAGGAAACCACCATCATCTACATGGGCGATGTTTGGAGACCCTACGAACTCACCGACAGCCGCTACCTCTGGTATCCGCTGGAGATCGGCGGCGGCCAACTGGCGCTCAAGCCACGGGAAGGCTGGATGCCCGGGCCGTGGTCGATCGATCTCAAGAGCGGCCATGTGACCTTCGCGGCGGCCGGAAGTTGAAGAGTTGTCAGGGCGGCGGGAGAATCCCCGCCGCCCCACGTCGTCGTCTTTGGGGGAGGGTTCGCGTCGGTGGTCGTAAGGTTCCCTTTCGGGGCGTTCAGCTTCGTTTGCCCGGCTTGCCGGCCAGAGAGTTCTTGCTGTTGTTTGCCTGGCGGTCGTCGTCCGCCTTTCGCCGGACACGTTCAACGGCGTCGGCCTTGGCTTGTTTCTGTGCGTCGTTCTTGCGCTTCGATTTCGGGGATTTGTCGCTCATGGTCTTGTTGGGTTGGACCTAGCCGCCCTGCCCGCGGAGGCTTCCGAGGAGGGTGGCGAGGTCGAAGGTACAGAAGGAGGTGGAAGTATCGCTGAGGCCGTAGGGAAGGATCAGTCGCGAGTGGTGGACCAAAGCTCCGCAGGTATAGACGACATTCGGCACGTAGCCGTTTCGCTGCGGCTCGGCGGGTTCGACGAGCGGGTGTTCAAGGTGGCCGAGGACGATCGAAGGGTCGTCGAGATCGAGCAGCATGGCCCCGATGCAATAGCGACGCATCGGACCGACGCCGTGGGTCAGCAGGAGCCAGCCCGCCGGGGTTTCGATCGGCGAGCCGCAGTTGCCGATTTTCACCGCCTCCCAGGCATGGGTCGGACGTTGCAGAAGCTGCGCTTCCTCCCAGGTATGGGGGTCCTCGGAAAACATCAGATAGAGGTTCTCGTCGTCCTGCCGGGAGATCATGGCATACTTCCCGTGAATGCGTCGTGGGAACAGGCTCATCCCCTTGTTGCGGACCGAGGAGCCGTTGAGCGAAACCGAGCGGAACGAATGGAAATCGGAGGTTTCCAGGAGCTGGGGGACGATCGCGTGACCATTGTAGGCGGTGTAGGTCGCGTAGTAGGTAACCGTGCCGTCGTCTTCGGTGAACCGGACGAAGCGGGCGTCTTCGATGCCATTGCTTTCGATCGATGAGTTCGGAAAGATGATTCTTTCGCCGAGCGGGATCGAGGGGTCGAAGCGGACCTCGTAGTTGATCGATGCCAGCCAGTCGATGCACTCGCGGGTTTGCCGGGATTCACGCTGGGACAGCCGGGTGGAACCGATGGCGGTGCTCAGCGCCGCCTTGAGTTCGCTGCGGGTGAAGGTGTCGCCGAGCGATTGCCGGAGGGCTTCCGACCACGGGGTTTCGAACTCCAGCTCGCGTAGTTTCCGGAAGAAGGGTCCGCGACGGAAGGTCGGGTTGGGATTCAGCGCCGGTGCGGAAACGTGGCCGCCGGGGACATCGAGCACGATCTGGTGGTCGGAGCCGATGATGCCGGTGCGGAAGGCGATCGAGGAAATGTGACCTTCGCCGGTGGCGCGGAGACTGAGGATGAAGCGCAGTTCGCCGGGCTCGAGGCCGGATTGGTCCGGATGGGGAACGATCGAGGGATTGAACAACGCGGCGCTTTCCACCGCATATTCGCCGGAGATGAGGGAACCCAGGTAGAGCCGCTGGGGGCGGGACAGGCTGCCGTCGTGCGGGACGAGCCCGCGGAGGCGGTCGTAGTGCTGCTGCCAGGTCAGCTCGAGCCGGGGGTGGCGACCGCCGAATTGCTCGTGAAGCAGCCCCAGACGCCGGTCGATCTCCTCGGCATCGACCGCCAGTGCGCGCTCGATGATCCGGCGGACGGAATCCACGTCGCCGGGAACGAAGGCGCGGACGATGACGCGGGATTTGTCTGGATTGAGATAGATGCCGGTCGCTTCAGCGACGGGCGGCGAGGTGTCGGAATCGGGTGGAATCATGGGGCCGGGGTGGCGAAGATGCGGCCGGAGCTGAGGTTGGCTTCGGCCGGCCGGGAGGGCCCGGGCTGAGGGGTGAAGAGGTGGGTTCGGCGGCTGATCTCGGAACGCGAGAGATGGAAGGCGAGGGTCGATTCGGCACCCTGGTTCTGGTTGAGATGATCGCACAGCAGGGCGTCACGACATCCTCCCGTCGTCGGATCGTAGAGCGACAGACCGAGGTCGTTGCGCCCGAGGAACCACTCGAAACAGCGCCGCGCGTGGACCGCCCAGCTTTCATCACCGGTCAGATCATAGGCGGCCATGCAGGCGGAGACGGTCGCGTGGGCCTCGACCGGTTGCTGGTCGAAACGCGCCTTTTCCCCTCCCATCGGCCAGAAGCCATGGCAGCCGATCGGCGAGAAGTGTCCGGCCTCATGGGTCTGCTGGGCGATGAGCCACTGCAGCGAGGTGAGGCCGATCCGTTCCGCCGCCTCGTCGCCGGAAACGATCAGGGCGTGCGGGAGCTTGGCATTGTCGTACGTCGCGATGCGCTCGAACCAGTGCCAGTCCGGTGCCGAGTGGGCGCGGTAGAGATCGACCAGCCGGGCCACCAGCATCCGCTGCATGCGTGCGACCTCGCGATCGCCCTCGAAGCGCTGCAGGTATTCGTGGATGGCCACCAGGGTGAAGGCCCAGGCGCGGGGCGAACTGAAGCGGGCGACCTGCCCCAGCCCGCGCTGGAAGAGCAGCGCGCTGAGATCGCGGAAGCCGGGATTCGGGGAGTGGCCGAGCGCGGTGCCCGCCGCCCACAAGGCGCGGGCGTGGCTGTCTTCCGAGCCCTTGCGTTCCAGCCACTGCCGCTCGTGGTTCATGAAGTTGCGGAAGCGGCGCGTGTCGGCGTCGAAGGCATGCCACAGAAACGCCAGATAAGTGCCGGCCAGCCGGTCGAGGCGCTCGTCCCCGCCGTGCTCGAGCTGGTGGTGGACGGTGTAGATGAAGGCCCGGGCGTTGTCGTCCGTGCAATACGCCTCATGGAAGTTCGGCACGCTGTAGATGGCGTGCTGGAAGATGCCGGTGTGGTCGCTCATCCGCTCCAGATGGCGCAGGTCCGGCGGCGGGATCGGGTGGATTTCCCGACCCGCCGGTCGTTCCAAGGCGGCGGCGTTCGCCGAGATGCTCAGGCCGCTGCGGGCTCGGTCGAAGCTCTCCATGTAGCGCCGGGCGACCTCCGGCCAGGTCATGCTCCGGCCTTGTTTCCACGCCCGTTTCCGCATCGCGGTCATGCGTATGGGGTGGGCCAGCAGCTCTTCCACGGCCTCGGCGATGGCGCCCGGGTCGGCGAAGGGCACCAACATCCCGCACTCTTCCGCCAGCAGCTCCGCGGCATGCCAGTAGGGCGTGGAAATGACCGCCTTCCCGGCACCGAAGGCATAGGCCAGCGTGCCGGAGGTGATCTGCTGCTCGTCGCGGTAGGGCGTCAGGTAAATGTCCGCCCCACCGATGAATTCCTTGAGTTCCTCCTGCGGGAGAAAGCGGTTGTGAAACACCACCTGGTCGGCCACGCCGAGGGATTCCGCCAACGCGATCAGCTCGTCACGATAAGCCTCCCCGGCGTGGGCGAGGACGTGCGGATGGGTGGCTCCCACCACCAGATAGACCACGTCCGGATGGCGCCGGAGAATCTCCGGCATCGCGCGGATCACCGTTTCGATCCCCTTGTTGGGAGACAGCAACCCGAAGGTCAGCAGCACCGTCTTGCCCTCGGCGTCGAAAAGGTCCTTGTAGAAATTCGAGTCCACGAAGGGCATGTCGATCACGCCATGGGGAATCACATCGATCCGTTCGGGGCTGATCCCATAGGTGTCCACCAGCACATCGAGGCCCCGGCGGGCCATCACCACGAACCGCGCCGACAGTTGGCCGAGCCGGTCCATCACCCGCCGCTGGTCCGGGTTGGGTGATTGGAGGACGCTGTGAAGGGTCGTGACCACCGGCCGCTTCAGTTTTTCCAGGAACCCGAGGAGGTGGGATCCCGCCGGGCCGCCGTAAATGCCGAATTCATGCTGCACGCAGACCACTTCGACGTTGTTGATCTCGAGGAAATCGGCCGCGCGTGAATACGAAGCGGGGTCGTCTTGATCGATCTCGAACCTCACCTGCGGCGGGTAATCGTAGCCGCCCGGACGGTCGTTCATTGCGGCGGCGATGCAGCTCGCGGCGGGAAATTCCGCGGCGACCGATTCGCAGAGGTCGGCCGTGAAGGTGGCGATTCCGCAACGTCGCGGCGTGTAGTTGCCGATGAAGGCGATGTGTCGGGTCGAAGGCGGCGTGCTCATGCTTGCAGGGTGGAAATCGAAACGATCTCGCGCCCTGAACGGCGGGGGGATCCCTGGGAAGACCCCGACAAAAAGCCATCAAACGGCTTCTTACGAAACGACGAGACAGTCGTGCCGGCGAAACCGAAGTCAATTTCTATTTGTGATGTGGAGAGCGCACGAATCCGCGCCGACGTCGCCTCCGCCCCCACCGCCCTGGCGCTTCAGCTCGGTGGGAACATCCCTCTCATCGCCGCTCATCATTCCGGCCACCCCGAGTAGACCGCCGACTACTTCGACCAGTTCCTCCTCGAAGACTCTACCCACAACAAGGACGACTCCGAGCCCCTGCAACCGGCGGCGTGGTGTACTGGAGCCGCCCTATTTGACGGGCGTATCCTCAGTCAGGCTGGATATCCACCGTGGCTCCCCATTTCATCTCCCGAGGGAGAGAACGGAACCACCCCGCTGCCACGAACGCCCGGATCTTCGCACCCTCCTCCACTGTCCTCATTCGCGATCCCGCTCCATTCCCCAACTCCGAAGGGGGGGCTGGGAACGCCCCATTTGTTCGAGCATCAAGGCTCCCTTTGACGACTCCGGTGAAAGGATTGCTTGTGCTTGTTTTCTAGGACCGACCCCGGACCGAGGACCGACCCGAATGGCGCGGGAATAAGACGCAATTCGTTGATTATTAGAGGCAGAAAGTCGGCC
>CBFGTS010000017.1:0-96768 GCA_965652295.1 uncultured Haloferula sp.
CGTGGAACTCGCTTGCGCCATGATCCTGCTCAACGCACTTTTGAGATAGCTTCTAAACTCGCGCCCGCGGCCGAGATGTCCGTGGCTGGAGTGAACGGAGGGAGGGCTTTAGCCCATGGCCTGCGCCATGCGCACGACCTGCCTCCTCAGCTCGGCTCCCCCTTGGAGCCCCTCGATGAACCGCTCCGGGATTCCGGACAGTCCCACCTGCGCGCCCACCAGGGCGCCCGTCATGCAGGCGCGGCTCATGTTCTGGCCACCGCCGTTGATCGCGTGCAGCACCGCGCTTTCGAAGTCATCGGAGAACCGCGCGGCCAGGTAATACGCGGCCGGCAGGACGAACTGGATCGCGCAGGACATTCCATAGACCCACGAAACCTTCCACGCGGGTTCGATGGCGATGGCAGGATCGTCCGTCGCCCGGGCGATCCATGACGGCTGCAACAAGGCGTCCGGCGAGGGGAATGCCGGCAGCCCGTCGGGCCCGCCGGTCTCCATCACCGAGCTCGACATGACGAAGGGCACGCCTCCCTCCTTCACTCGCTTCATGAGCCGCGGGGAAAGGTTCTCATCGAAAGAGCCACCGTCGACCAGATCGGCCAGCACCAGGGCGAAGGCCACGCTTTGCTGGAGCACCAGCGGGTCGTTCTGGGCGACGCGGCTGCAATCGTACGCCATCCGCGACACCGCCGCCGGATCCGCGGCGTGCCGTGCGGCGATCACGCAGCAGCGCTCCGCCGCCTCGGAAGTATCGGCATTTCCCGCCGATTCCGACCATGGCTTCCCGTGTTTCACCCTCGCCTCCCACACCTGGCGGAACGAATGATTGGTGAAACCCCCAGGTCCGTTTCCGGCCTCGCCGTCGAGTTGCGGGAGCAGTTCCTCGTCGAGCCGCTTGCGGAAGTCTTCTCCCTCATAGCCGCCGCGCTCGATCACCGACTCCAGCAGCATCCGGATGATCCGCCCCGTTTGCGACAGCTCACCGGCCAACATCCCGGCGTGGTAGTGGTCCGGCTTCGGGGTCGTGTAGTCATCGATCCAATCGCCATGCGCCTGCCGCAGTTCGTCGAGGTCGTAGTACCAATGCGGGCCCAGCCCGAGCGCATCGCCGATCAAGGCCCCCATCACGCAACCCGCCGCCCGGTCTTTCCGATCTGTTTTCATGAGGGAAAGGACAGCGCCCTGGCGGCCGCGTCAAACTTCGGGCGAAGTCGCACCAAGATCATCTGCGGGCGGGATGCGCGCGGCTTGCGTGGGTGGAGGGAGGTTTGCTAGACGGGAGCGCCGCCATGAACCGTATCGACCGCCTCACCGGAATGATCCTGCTCCTTCAGGCGCAGCGGGTGATCACCGCCGAGCGGATCGCGGAGCATTTCGAGGTGAGCGTGCGGACGGTCTATCGCGATCTGGGTGCCCTGGCTGAGGCGGGGGTTCCGATCGTCGCGGAGGCGGGCGTCGGTTACAGCCTGATGCGCGGCTACCACATGCCGCCGGTGATGTTCACCGAGGATGAGGCGGCGGCGCTTTTCATGAGCGGCGAGGTGGCCGGGCAGATCGCCGATGCCTCGCTCCGCCAGTCGCTGCGGGCGGCGATGTTGAAGATCCGCTCGGTGCTGCCGGAGGAGCGCAAGGAATACCTGAGTCGCCTGGATCACGCCATCGGCGTATGGTTCCGCCGCCCGGAGGGCGATGAGAAGCGGGATTCGCTGATGCCGATCCAGGACGCCATCGTGCGCCGTCGTTGTCTCGCCATCCGCTACAACACGGCCAACCTCGGGGCGATCACCCGCCGGGTGGTGGAGCCGCTCGGCTTGGTTTTCTACGCGCGCCAGTGGCATCTCATCGGCTGGTGCCGCTTGAGGCGGGATTTTCGGGATTTCCGCCTCGATCGGATGGCGTCCTGGCAGGTGCTCGACGAGTGTTTCAGCGGACACGAAGGTTTTTCGGTGAAGGATTTCGTCAGGGAATGTCCGAATGGTTCCGAGCTGGTGCCGGTCACCATCCGGGTGGCGGTGGAGGGGGCGGAGCGTTTCCGGGCGGAGATGCCCTGCATGCCCTTGTCCGAGGAGGTGGAGCCGGGCGGGTGGGTGGAGATGGAGTTGCTGGCGTTTTCGCTGGATTGGTTGGTCGACTGGTTACTGGGCTTCGGAGTCAAGGTGGAGGCGGTGGCCCCGGATGAGCTGAGGGTGAAGATCCGCGCGGCGGCCCTTGCCGTGGCGGAGCGCCACGGGGAGGTTTTCGCGGCCGTCTGAAAGGCTCCTGACATAGGGTTGTCAGTGCGGCGTGTTGGAATCCGCCCGTCGCCCGGAAATGGAGGCGACAGCGACTGAACAACGATCATGAAAACGAACGCACTCAACTGGTTTGAAATCGCCACCAAGGATCTCACGAAAGCCGTCGATTTCTACGGCACCATTCTGAACGTCAAGCTGGAGCCCGCCTCGATGGAGGGGTGCCGGATGGCGATGTTTCCCGCCGATCACGAGAAGGGCGTGGGCGGAGCCCTGACCGAGATGGATGGCTGCGATGCCGGCCCGGGCGGCACGCTCGTCTATCTGAATGTCGAGGGGGATCTCGATGGTGTGCTTTCCCGGATTCCCGAGGCCGGAGGCACGGTGATCAAGGAGCGCACGGACATTTCGCCGCACGGCTTCATCGGGATTTTCCGGGATCCCGAAGGCAACATCGTGGGGCTCCACAGCATGGTGTGATGGATGGACGGAGCCGCCCCGGAAGATCCGGGCGGCTCCGGACTCGTCCGTTGCGGACTGGCGAGGGTGGGCGCGAACTTCCTCCTCGCGGCCACGCTCATTCCCGTCAGCATGGGAAGAAAGACACGATGGTGCCCCTCCATGCTACCGCCCTGCTTGCCGCCTTCTTGATGACCGGGTGTATTCTGCCGGTGCCGCATCGTCGGATGCATGTCGAGGGCCTTGATGCCAAGGTGGTGGACGAAAAAAGCGAGGCGCCCATCCATGGGGCCAAGGTTTCGAGTTCCGATGGAACACGGGTTCTGGCCATCACCGACCGTCAAGGGGGCTTCAAGATACCGCCTGCATACGGGTGGCATGGTGCCTATCTCATCGGCCCGATTTCCTATTCGTTGGCGCCCTATTTCGATATGCCGAGCGCACCTCCCCCGTTTCGGGTCGAGGCCTCGGGATACTCGATGAGAACCGTGCCGCCGTATGAAGAACTCGGGCTCTCAGGTTCCGATGGTCGGGCGACCATTCGATTGAGTCCGGAGTAGCAGCCCGGGAGGGGCTTCCGGCCTTCATGGCTGTCGAAGCCGCAGTTCGCCGAGCGTCCCGCCATCGGGATGTGGTCCGGATTGTCAGAATTGAAGATTGAAAATCAAAGAGTTGTGATGCTGACACGGATCCCTTCACTTTTTGTCATGAATGGCGCTCATGATGCTTCATGCTCCGCCTCATGTCTGATTCATGCATGCCCTCCCTTGATCGCGGTCGCTCCGGCGGCCGGGCCGTCCTGACCGGGCCTTTTGGTGCCCTCGCTCTGCTCCTTGTTTCCTCGCTGCCGGCGGCGGCGCAGGAGGCGGAACCGGTTCTCGATACCGGGGACACGGCGTGGATGCTGGTTTCCACGGTGCTCGTCCTGCTGATGACCCTGCCGGGGTTGGCGCTGTTCTATGGCGGCTTGGTGAGGTCGAAGAACGTGCTCTCCATCCTGGTGCAGTGCTTCGTGCTGGCGGGCGTGATGAGCCTGCTGTGGATCGTCTTCGGCGCGAGCTTTGCGACCGGCAGCAGCGACAACCTTTTCATCGGGGACGCCTCGAAGATCATGCTGGGGCACATGACGGCGGACACGCTGAACGGGACCATCCCGGAAAGCGTGTGGATCACCTTCCAGATGACTTTCATCATCATCACGCCGGCGCTGATCGTCGGGGCGTTCGCGGAGCGGATGAAGTTCCCGGCGATCCTGATTTTCACCACGATCTGGACGATCCTCTCCTACCTGCCGGTGTGGCACATGGCGTGGGGCGGGGGGCTTTTCCACCACTGGAACGTGCTCGATTTTGCAGGCGGCACGGTGGTCCATATCAACGCCGGCGTGGCGGGCCTGGTGGCCTGCATGATGATCGGCCCGCGCCGCGGCTACCCCGGCCCCGGCCTGGCACCGCACAACGTTCCTTTCACCGTCATGGGGGCGGGCCTGCTGTGGGTCGGCTGGTTCGGTTTCAACGCGGGCTCGGCCCTGGGAGCGAACGGTTCGGCCGGGATGGCCATGCTGGTCACCCATGTGGCGAGCGCCACGGGCGTGCTGGTGTGGATGGCGCTGGAGTGGCTCATTCAGAAAAAGCCGACCGCCGTCGGCGTGGCGACCGGTGCGGTCGCGGGCCTGGTGGCCATCACTCCGGCCGCGGGCTCGACGACGGTGGGCGGTGCGCTGGCGATCGGTGGGATTTCGGCGTTCATCTGTTATTTCACCGCGACGAAGGTGAAACACATGTTCCGGATCGATGACTCGCTGGACGTGTTCGCGGTCCACGGCATCGGCGGGATCATCGGCGCGGTGCTGACCGGCGTGTTCCTGCGCGAGGGTGTGTTGGCGGAGGGCATGACCGTGGCCAGCCAGACTTGGGCGCAAACGAAGAGCGTGCTGGTGACCATCGGTTGGAGCGCGGTGGCGGCGGTCATCGGCCTGACCGTTGCGCGTTTCACCGTCGGCCTGCGCGTCAGCGACGAGGAAGAAATGGGCGGCCTCGACCGCACGGTCCACGGCGAGGAAGCATACAACACGGAGAGCTGAACGGGTTTCCGAGATTCCCCCCACAACGACAAGGCCGCGCCGGGAAACCGGTGCGGCCTTTGTTTTCCTCCGCCTCAGGGTGGGGCGGAGTCTTCAGAAGTAGGTCCGGAAGGCGATGGTGTAGGTCCAGGCGGAAACCTCGCCCTTGCGGGTGTCGATGTTGGTGCGGGAGAGGCCGCCCATGATCTTCGCGTTGTTGTCGCAGATGTAGTAGTTCAGCCCGGCGTAGAGGGTTTCGCTGCGGTCGCCGCGGCCGTTGCTCACGTCCACCAGCGGGTCGTCGTGACGGGCGCGGATGTAGCGGCTGTCGAGGCGGATGCCTTCCTCCTCCTCGGCGCGCTGGTATTGATAGGCGCAGACGAACTGCAGCCTGTCCTCAAGTATCCAGTACCAGGGCATCACCACGCCGCCCCAGAAATCACCCTGACGGCGTTGGCGGACGTTGCCTTCGTCGGCACCGCCGTTGTCGCCATAGGCCCCGTTGACCAGGATGCCCCAGCGCTCGTCTTCATAGACGCCGGAGAGCGAGCTGACCCAGGCATATCCCAGCGCCATATCGAAGCCGTGCTGGTTGTTCACCACCTGGTCGAAGACGAAGCGCCATTCGTCGGCAGGCTCCCACTCCAGGCTGCCGTAGTAAAAGCGGCCGTCGTTCCAGCCGCCCAGCATGTCGGCATCGTCCTCGCCGCTGAACATGCCGAGTGTCAGGTCCCAATCGCCTTTGCCCAGCACGATCATGCCACCGGTCGGCCGGCTTTCATCGCCTCCGATCCGGTCGGAAATCGCGGAACGCTCGATGGTCAGGATCTCGCGCGACGACTGGTGGGACTCCGCCCCGACCTTCAGCTTCATCTTGCCGTAAACGAGCTCCAGTTTGTCGAGCCACTTCAAGTCGAAGGCCGAATCGAGGTCGAGGCCGAGCGTGAAGGTGTCGAAGGTGTCGTAACCCCAGTCGAGGTCGTAGGGATAGCTGTCGCGGAAGCGCCGGTCGTCGACGAGGTTGACGTTGATCTCCGCCTCGAAGATGCGGAGGAACTCCCATTCGGTCTCCAGCCGTGCTCTACGGTATTCGTCGTAGGTGTCGTGGAAATGACGTCCGTTCACGTCCTTGCCGCCGACATGGGACGCCTGGTAGTGGAATCGCCCGCCGATCTGGACCTTGTTCAGAAACCAGCTTTCGTCGTTTTCGTAGAGCAGCCCGGGATCGTCCTTGATCCACTCGCAGAAATCCCAGCCTTTGGCGGGCTTATCCGGTTTGTCGGGCTTCGGAACGGAGGCGTCCTTTTCCCCGGCATGCAGTACGGCGCAGGAAAGGGTGGCGAGGAGGAGCGGGGCGGACTTCATGCGTCGAACTCCTGTTCGGTTGGGGAAAGCACGACGCGGTTGTTGCCGGACGCGAGCTGGAGCGATTCGAGGAACTCGGCGGTGCTGACGTTTTCCTTGAGCTGGAGGCCGTACCGCAGCTCCGTCATCATGCCGGCCTGGGCGGACGAGACGCGGATGAGTTGCGAGCGGGTGGTGAATTTCCCGAAGATCGGTTCGAGGAGTTTTTCAAAGTCCATGTCGTTGGTCAGCCGCATGGTCAGCAGGTGCGAGGCGCGCCGCGGAGCGAAGGCATTGGTCGCGGAAAGCGCATAGATGGCGATGCCGACCACCAGGATGATCACCAGCGCCATCGAGTAGTGCCGCGCGCCGACCACCATGCCGATGGCCATGGCGAAGAACACGAACGCCAGATCCCGCGACTGCCCCAGCGTCCGCCGGAAGCGGATCACCGAGAAGGCCGCGAACATGCCGAAGGCGATCGCCCCGTTCCCACTGACCACCATGATCAGGATGGTGGTGACCATGCCGATGATGATCAGCGTTTGGACATAGTCCTGGGAATAGCGGGTGCCTTTGTAGGTGCGGCGATAGATCGCGGCGATGATGAGATTCAGAAAAAGGCTGTAGCCCATGGCTAGGGCCACTTCCCCGGGGCCGGGGACGCCGACGTTAGTGGGGGAGACGAGATCGGTGAACAGGTTGGCGAGGTTCATGGGGTGGGGTTTTGGCAGTGCGTTGAAATTCGTATCGCTCCAGGGCGATGGCGTACTTGCTGAAGCCGCGCGGGCTCAGGGAGAAGCGGCCCAGCAGGCTCCGGAACCAGTAGGGGACCGGACCGATGGTCTTCACCTCCATGATCGCGCAGCCTTTCTCCAGCAGCGGCAGGTCGGGCTCCGGTGCAGCGGTATCCAGCGGCTGGGTCGAAAACCCGCAACGGACGTCCGTGTCGAAGGTGACGCGGATGGTTCCATCCGCCCCGCTGTCGTAAGCGTAGCGATGGTATTGGATGCGGACCACCGGCCCCTTGGGCGGGCTGCTGAGCAGCTCCTCCAGCTCGGTGCGGACGCGCATCTCGTCCTCGCTCACCTCCGTTGGCAGCTCGCCCCGGATGAAGGCTTCCAGTTCCTCATCGCAGGCCGGCAGCCGGCGTTTCACGGTCAGGCCGTCCTGCTTGTGCTTGATCTCGATGAAGCGCGTCAGCTCGCGGCCGCTGCCGGGCGTGCCATAGACCCGCGTGCGGATCCGGCGGCGGTTGGGCAGGCCGAAAATTTTCTCCCAGTAGCTGTCCCGCGCCTCGGAATCGAAATACTCGGAAAGGATGCGATAACCGTCCGTGGTGCCGCGGTCCGCTTCCAGATGTTCGCCCACCGCCGCCCGCACCGCCGCCACGTTCTCCGCAGGGAGGAGAAACTTGAATTCGCGGCGGTCTTGGTGGGCGTCCATTGAAAGGGTGACAAAATCGTAACAAACTCAGAGCACGAGGAAAAAATTGCGTATAGGGGCGTAGGATCTTCCTTTTCCGGTGCCGACTCCCCCATTAGGGGGGGCGCCAAGGAGCGTCGATCATGTCGAAATGGAAATTTCCTAACCGACACGCATACACGACAGATCCCGCCATCTTTCACGGACAACCCCTGATGTCGCAAGACGTTCCGTGATATGACACAATTGCGCGACAGACTGAGGACGGCCGACAGAGAAACAAGGCACCCGCAAAATTCGTTTGCGGGTTCACCGATGGCGCGCTACATACCAACCGGTTTGTATGAAAAAGGAGCCGAAACGTCGTCGTAGCCCGGAGGAGACCCGTGAGGATCTCGTCCAAGCCACCGTGCGGCTGATCCTTCGGCAGGGCTTTGCGGCCACCCGGGTGGATGAGATTTGCGGTGAGGCAGGGGTGACGAAGGGGGCGTTCTTCCACCATTTCAAGAGCAAGGAGGAGATCGGCGAGGCCGCCATCGAGTGGTGGGGACGCATGGGATGCGAGGTGTATGCGCCGGCCTGGGATGATGTGGAGGGTGATCCGCTGGAGCGGCTGCATCGGATGCTCGACATCATGAGCGGCTTCACCGAGCGCGAGGAGGCCTGCGTGTGCGTGGTGGGGATGATGTCCCAGGAGGCCGCCCAATCGAATCCCATCTTCCGCGCCGCAGCCGACCGCGAGCTGGTGCACTGGACGACGCGGGTGGCCGGGTTGCTCGATCAAGCGAAGCAGGTCCATCCGCCGGCCGTCGATTTCGATTCCGTCACCCTTGCGTGGTTTCTCAACAGCCTTTGGCAGGGCTCCATGCTGGTGGCCAAAACCCATGGCGATGCCGCCCTGATCCGCTCCAACCTGCAGCTCGCCCGTCAGCATGTGGACACCCTCTTTTCCCCCACCTCATCCCCAACCTGATAGAGAACCATGAACATGAAATGGATGGCGTTTGGCGCCGCAATGCTGTTCGGCCCGTTCGTCGCGGCCGAGGAAACCCCGGCGATGCCGGAAATGCCCCAGCCCACCTCCCAGCACGAGTGGCTGCGGAAATTCACCGGGAGCTGGTCGGTCGAGAGCAAGGTCTGGATGGAGCCGGACAAGGACCCGATGGTCTGCACCGGATCCGAAGAAGCGGAGATGCTCGGCGGTTTCTGGGTCGTCGGACGCGGCAGCGGCGGCACCGCCGAGATGCCGATGGAATGGCTCATCTCCTTTGGCTACGATCCGCAGAAGGAGGCGTACGTCGGGCGCTGGATCGATTCGATGACCTCCCAGGCCTGGGACTACACCGGGTCCCTCGATGACAGCGGAAAGGTGCTCAAGCTTTCCACCCAAGGCTTCTGTCCGCTGGAGGGCAAGATCTGCGAATTCCGCACCACCGTGGAGTTCAAGACCGACGACCTCCGCGTGATCACCGACGAGAAGAAAACCGATGACGGCTGGGTCACCGCGGTCGTCAGCACCTACACCCGCAAACCCTGACCTGCCAACGCCATGAAACCCTACATCCAACCCTACCTGCATCTCTCCGGCCGCTGCGACGAAGCGCTGGAATTCTACAAAGCCGTCCTGAACGCCGAGATCGGCATGGTGATGCGTTTCAAGCAAAGCCCCGATCAGCCACCGATGCCGCTGCCGGAAGGCTGGGGCGAGAAGGTCATGCACTCCGAGTTCACGGTGGGGGAAAGCAAGGTGATGGCCTCGGATGGCTGCGGCGAGGGCGAGACGATCCAAGGGATCACTCTTTCCCTCACGCTGCCCGACGAAGCCGCCGCCCGCCTGACCTTCGCCTCACTGGCCGAGGGTGGTGAGGTGCTGATGCCCATCGGGGAAACCTTCTGGTCGCCCTGCTTCGGCATGGTGCGCGACAGGTTCGGTGTCGGCTGGATGGTGACGGTTCCCGAATCCAAAGTCTGAAGGCACCATGAGCCACGAACTCTCCATCACCCGCGAGGTGGACGTGCCGCGGGAAAAGCTCTTCCGCTGCTGGACGGATGCCGCACTGCTCGACGAATGGTTCTGCCCGAAGCCCTACCGCACCCGGCACACCGTGCTGGAGCCACGCACCGGCGGACGCTTCGAAACGGAAATTTACGGACCGGACGGCGACTCGTTCCCCAATCTCGGCGTCTTCCTTGAAGTCATCGAGAACGAGCGGATTGTCACCACCGATGCCTACCGCACCGGGTGGGTGCCGAACCCCGAGCCATTCATGACCGCCATCGTGACCTTCGAAGACCTCGGCGACGGACGCACCCGCTACACCGCCACCGCCCGCCACTGGACGGAAGAGGCGATGAAAAAACATGCAGCCATGGGTTTCGAACCCGGGTGGAACGCCGCCCTGGATCAACTCATCGAACTCGCCCGATCCCTCTGAGACCATGATCACCGACGACGAATGCTCATTGCTTCAAACCCGCCTCATTCCGGCGCGGCCGGAGGAAATCCTCGCCGCCGTTCGTGATCCCGAACGGCTCGCTCGGTGGTGGGGACCGGCGGGGTTCCGCAACACCATCCACGCCTTCGATTTCCGCCCCGGCGGAGAATGGCAGATCACGATGCACGGTCCCGACGGCACCGACTACCCGAACCAATGGAAGTTCGAGGAAATCGACGCTCATCGAGTGGTCATGCGTCATCTCGGCCCGGTCCACGCGTTCACCCTGACTCTTTCATTTGAGGGGGAGGGCGCCCACACCAAGGTAGGCTGGAAAATGGTGTTCGACACTCCCGAGGAGTGCGCCCGGGTCCGGGCCTATGCTCCCCGATGTAATGAGGAAAATCTCGACCGTTTGGAAACCGAACTCCAAAGCCCGTGATCGCGAAAATCCGACCTTGCCTGTGGTTTGATGGCGATGCCGAAGAAGCCGCAAATTACTACGTTTCCCTGATTCCGGACTCCCGGATCGACAAGATCGGCCGCTCACCCGCGGACAATCCATCGACCGCCGAGGGCGAGGTGCTGACCGTCGAATTCACCCTCGCCGGCCAGCCATTCATCGGCCTGAACGGCGGACCGCAATTCCAGTTCAACGAAGCCGTTTCGTTCCAGATCGACTGTGAAGACCAGGCCGAGGTCGATCGCCTGTGGTCCGCGCTGACCGCCAGCGGCGGTGAGGAAATCCAGTGCGGCTGGCTGAAGGATCGCTGGGGTCTGCACTGGCAGATCATCCCCCGGCGCCTCACCGAACTGATGGCGGATGACGATCCGGACGTCGGCCGCCGCGCGATGGAATCGATGATGACGATGGTGAAGATCGACATCGCCACCTTGGAGGAAGCCGCAAAACCCCGATAAACCACTGATGAAAGACGAGAAATATACCGATGGATTTCTCCTGCCCGTCCACAAGGACCGCCTGGAGGACTACCGCAAGGCCGCCGAAACCTGCTCCTCGATCTGGAAGGAATTCGGAGCGCTGGAGTATGTGGAAACGGTCATCGACCACGATGCCGTGCCCGACATGCGACCCTTCGCCGAGGCGGCGGGCGCAACGGAGGACGAAGTCGTGGTCTTTGCCTACGTGGTCTACCCTTCGAAAGAGGTCCGCGATGCCGTGAATGAAAAGATCATGAGCGATCCCCGCATGAAAGAGGTGTGTGAGGCGGGTGGCCAGGCCTTCGACTGCAAGAGAATGGCCTACGGTGGCTTTCGTACCTTGGTCCGTGCCTGAGACACCACCCTGGACGACCCGGCTCCCGCCTGCTTGCCTGCGAAACGGGCGGGTGGAAGCCGGCAGCCACCGCCGCGGCTTGGCTCATGAAGGCGTTCCGGTGAACGCCCGGCGGTAAATCCCCGTCAACGACCTTGTGCCGCCGCCCGCTTGGAGAAAGAATGTCCAGCGGATGAAATGGCACCCGAATTTCACCGTGGCGGCGGTGGTACTGCCGGTCCTGGCGTGGTCGGCTTGGCGGCCGTACGACGCGGTGACCTGGTGGCTGGAAACCGGCCCGGTGTTCATCGGGTTCGCGGCGCTGGCCGTGGCGCAGGTGAGGGGCTGGCGCTTGTCCGGCTTCGTGCTCGGCTGGATCGCGCTGCACATGATCGTGCTGATCATTGGCGGCCACTACACCTATGCGCGGGTGCCGCTGGGCGAGTGGGCGAGGGAGGCTTTCGGCTCCGAAAGAAACCACTACGACCGCCTCGGCCACCTGCTCCAAGGACTCACCCCGGCTCTGATCACACGCGAGCTGTTCGTCCGCCACCGGGTGATCGCCCGCCGCGGCTGGCGGTGTTTTCTGATCGTCTGCGTCTGCATGGCCATCAGCGCGGTGTACGAGCTGCTGGAGTGGTCGGCGGCCCTCGTTTCTGCAGAGGCGTCCGAGTCGTTTCTCGGGACCCAAGGAGACAACTGGGACACCCAGTCGGACATGTTCTGTGCGCTGGTCGGCGCTCTGGCGGCACTCGTTTTCCTCCACCGGCTGCACGACCGGTCGATCCGGCGGCTGGAGACTCCATGAAAAAAGGCCGCCCCGGCGAACCGGAGCGGCCTTGAGAGGTGAAGCGGCGGTGATCAACCGGCGAAACGCTCGGCGACGGCGTCCCAGTTCACGACGTTCCAGAACGCGGCGATGTAGTCGGGCCGGCGGTTCTGGTAGTTCAGGTAGTAGGCGTGCTCCCACACGTCGAGGCCGAGCAGCGGCTTGCCGGAGCAGCCGGCGACGGCTTCGCCCATGCAGGGGCTGTCCTGGTTGGCGGTCGAGCAGACGGCGAGGCTGCCGTCGTCCTTTTTCACCAGCCATGCCCAGCCGGAGCCGAAGCGGGTCGCGCCGGCCTTGCCGAACGCTTCCTTGAAGGCATCGAAGGAGCCGAAGGCGGAGTCGATTGCCGCGGCGAGGTCGCCGGAAGGAGCATTCGCGCCGCCCGGGGCGATGAGTTTCCAGAACAGCGAGTGGTTGGCGTGACCGCCGCCGTTGTTCCGCACCGCGGTGCGTTTGTCGTCGGGGACCTGGGAAAGGTCGGCCAGCAACTCGCACAGGCTCTTGTCCTCAAGGCCGGTGCCTTCGAGGGCGGCGTTGAGGTTGGTGACGTAGGCGTTGTGGTGCTTGGAGTGATGGATTTCCATCGTCCGCGCATCGATGTGCGGCTCAAGCGCGTCGTAGTCGTAGCCGAGTTCCGGGAGGGAGTGTGACATGGTGGAATATTTGGTTAGGTTTGCTTCGAGCGGCGTGGACGGTTAGTCCGGTGTGCCGCACGACCAGCGCCACGATGGCCCGGTCCGCCCGCTCCGCAAGGAACAATCATGATGGCCGCCCTTCCCGAAGAACTCGCCCCCTATCTGCCATGGATTCTGTGTGCCGTCGCAGGCCTGTTGCTGGGCTGGCTCGTCACCTTTCTCGCGCTGCGCCCGCGCCGTTCGCGGCTTGAGGAGCAGGTGAAAGGCGAGCATCGCCGGGCCGCCGAGCTGGAGGCCGCGATCGCCCGCCTGGAAGCGGAGACACGCGAGCTGGAAAAGGAAAGCCGCACCCTGCGCACCCAGCTCACCGAGGCCACCACCCGGATGGAAGCCGAGGCCCGCGCGGCCGCCGAAAAGCAGGCGCTCCTGGAGAAGGCGGAGGCCCGTCTTTCCGATACCTTCAAGGCGCTCTCGGCCGATGCTCTCAAGTCCACCACCGAGCAATTCCTCCACCTCGCCAAGCAGTCGCTCGGAGCCCAACAGGAGGAAGCCAAGGGGGAGCTGGAGAAGCGCCGTACCGCCATCGAGCACCTCGTCAAGCCGGTCGCCGAGTCCCTGACCAAATTCGAAGGCCGCATCGGCGAGATCGAGAAAGCCCGCGAGGGTGCCTACGCCGAACTCAAGACCCAGGTGAAATCGATGGCCGAGGCCCAGCTCGGCCTCCAGCGCGAGACCGCCCAGCTCGTCAAGGCGCTGCGCCAACCGACCGGCCGCGGCCAGTGGGGGGAAATGCAGCTCCGCCGCGTCGTCGAAATGGCCGGCATGCAGGAGCACTGCGATTTCCAGACCCAGAACTCGACCACCACCGACGAAGGCAAACGGCTGCGACCCGACCTCGTCGTCCATCTGCCCGGAGGGAAAGCGATCGTCGTCGATGCCAAGACGCCGATGGACGCCTACCTGGATGCGGTGGAGGCCCAGGACGACCGCGTGCGCGACGAAGCGCTGGCCCGCCATGCCCGGCAGGTCCGCACGCACATCACGCAGCTTTCTTCGAAAAACTACACTTCGCAGTTCGACCACGTGCCGGAGTTCACGGTGCTGTTCCTGCCCAGCGAGTCATTCTTTTCCGCCGCCCTCGCGACCGATCCGGGATTGATCGAGCGCGGCGTCGAGCACGGCGTCATCCTCGCCACGCCCACCACGCTCATTGCGCTGCTGCGGGCCGTCGCCTACGGCTGGCGGCAGGAAGCCTTGGCGGAGAACGCCAAGGAGATCTCGAAGCTCGGACAGGTGTTGCACGAGCGCCTCGGCAAGCTGGCGGAGCATTTCGGCAAGCTTGGAAAGTCGCTCGACAGCGCCGTCGGTCACTTCAATGCCGCGGTCGGCTCCTATGAAACCCGCGTGCTCACCACCGCCCGCAAGTTCGAGGAGCTTCAGGCCACGCCGGAGGGCCAGACCCTGCCGGACCTGACCCCTGTCGAAAAGGCCGCTCGCCTTCCGGCGAACACATCCGCCGCCGCCAATGATCTCCGTGCGGCGCTGGAAGGGTGAGCCAAAGGAGCGGCGGGCATTGACCGCCACTTCTTTCGGCCCCGATTCGAACCACGGCACGACTTTATAGCATCCCCGTGGCGGCCGGATCGTGCTAGGCTCCGCCATCATGAAAGGATTCCGGCTCCTCCTCGCCTCGCTGCTCGTCATGCTTTCCCCGGTCATGGCGCGGGAGGAAACCTCCGACACCCGCGCTCCCGGTGTCGCGCTGGCCGAGGGCGTCACGGAAATCACCGGTGTCGCCATTTCCCCGCTGCTCGGCGTCTCGGTCATCGGCAGCTGGACCTATCTTCACACGCCGGCGGAGGAACGCATCGACCTGCCGTGGTACGCCCAGCCCTGGGCCTGGAGTACGGGCTTCGCCGTACTTTTGCTCTGCTTCCTCAAGGATTCCCTCGGGGCGGCCGCACCCGGGATTCTGAAGAAACCCTTCGACCTCGCCGAGTTGTTCGAAAACAAGGCCAGCGCCCTCGTCGCCAGCGCGGCCTTCGTGCCGCTCGTGGCCCGGGAAATGGCGCGCGCCACCGGTCCGGTCGAGGCCCCCGCCGCGATGCTCGGTCTGCCGGTCATGGCCGCCCTCGACCTAGCGTGGATCACCGTGCCGCTTTCCATCATCGCCTTCGGCTTGGTCTGGGTGTGCAGCCACGCGGTGAACGTGCTCATCATTCTCTCGCCCTTCTCCAGCGTCGACACGCTGTTGAAGCTCGGCCGGACGGCCACGCTCGCCTTCGTCGCGATCGCCTACGCCATTGCCCCATGGCTCGGCGCGGTGGTGTGCGGGCTGATCCTGCTGGCGGCGATATGGTTCGCCCCGGCGGCGCTGCGGCTGACGATCTTCGGCACCCGTCTCGCCGGGGATGTGGTGCTCGGGGCGCGCGGGCGGGCCCGGGCCGATTTCAGCCGGCCGCATGTGTTCCTGATGCGGAAAATGGAGGGCCTGCCGAGCCGGATCGGCGGCCGCTTGGCGAAAACGGAGGCCGGCAACATCGAGTTCCGCTATCGCCGCGGCTGCATCGGTCCCGAGAGGTCGGTGCCGCTTCCTGCCGGCCGTCTCGAACTCGCCAAGGGCCTGCTGATGCCCGTGCTCATGACGATCGAGGGAGAAACCGAGCACCGCACCTTGTTGTTCCTTCCCCGCTATCGAGGCAGCGAGGTCGCCCTTGCCGAAACCCTCGGCTTTCATGCCATCCGCGAGCACGCGTGGACCCGCGGCTGGTCGGCGGTGAAGGCATGGTGGCGAGAAATAACCGACAAGCGGATCACCGGCTGATCCACCTGCCAGGGGCACGCGATCATGCCACTGACAGGCGGGAGCGGCTGCTCACCGCCTCCCACCCGGACCGCGGTCGTGGTCGAGAACGAAGCGCTTGCCGCGCAGGTTCATGCGCCCGGCCATCTCAATGAGCTGGTCGGCATACTCGGCGGCGACATCGATGCTGCTGTGCTTTTCGAACAGCTTCACATGGCCGATCGCTCCCTGGGGCAGGCCGGCCTCATTGTAGAACATGCCGATCAGGTCGCCGACGCGGACGCCGGCCCGTTTTCCGAGCGAGCAGAACAGCGGCACCATGTCCGAGTCACCTGCCGCGGGTCCGGCGGAGCGCTCGCGGCGCTGGCGCGGTTCCCTCGGCTCGCGCTTCCCACGGCGCTCGCCGGGAACCTCGCGGTCCTCCTGGATTTCGCTGAACTCGCGTCCGCCTTCCTCACGCAGCATCGCGAACAGCGCGCTCGCCACGTCGGTCGGCGTGAAACCCTGTTCCAGCAGGCGGTCGAACTGCCCTTCGAAAGACGGAAACTTGCCCTCGCCGAGCCGGTCCTTGAGTTGCTCGAAAAGGCGGTCGGCCAAGCGGCCCTCCACCACCTCCTGCGAGGGGACCCGCTCACGACGGATCGGGTGGCGCGTGTAGCGCTCGATCATTTCGAGCCGATGCAGCTCGCGGCCGAAGACAAACGAAACCGCCCGGCCGCTGCGTCCGGCCCGGCCGGTGCGGCCGATGCGGTGGACGTAGTCCTCCGGGTCCTGTGGCAGGTCGTAGTTGATGACGATGTCGATTTCGTCGATGTCCAGACCGCGCGCGGCGACATCGGTGGCGACCAGCACCTCGACGATGCCATCGCGGAAACGTTTCAACACCCGCTCGCGCATCTGCTGGGTGATGTCCCCGTGCAGGCGGTCGACCGCGTAGCCGCGCGCCATCAGCGACTCGGTGCACTCGTCCACCGAGCGTTTGGTGTTGCAGAAAATGATCGAAAGGCGGGCCGGCTCGATATCGAGCAACCGGGAAACGACCTCCACCTTCGAGCGCTCGCGAACCTCGTAGGCGCACTGGTCGATGGTCGAGACGGTCTTCGACTTCTGCTCGACCTGCACTGTTTCCGGCTCGTTGCCGAAGCGGTCGATCAGCGTCCGCACCTGGCGGTTCATCGTCGCGGAAAAGAACAGCGTCTGCCGTTCCTCCGGCATGTCCGCGAGCAAGGTTTCCATGTCCTCGCGGAAGCCCATGTCGAGCATCCGGTCGGCCTCATCGAGCACCACGGTGCGGATTCCCTGGGTTTCCAGCGAACCCCGGCGGAGGTGGTCCAACACCCGCCCGGGCGTGCCGACGACGACATGCGCTCCCTGGCGCAGCGCGCGGAACTGACGATCGATCGGAGCGCCGCCATAGACCGGCACCGCACGCAGACCCTTCATTTCCGAGCCGAGGCGGTGAACCTCCTCGCAGACCTGATGGGCCAGCTCACGGGTCGGACAGAGCACGATCGCCTGCGGGCGCAGCTCGGCGAGATCGATGCGCGCGAGCACCGGCAGCGTGAAAGCGGCGGTCTTGCCGGAGCCGGTCTGGGACAGGCCGACCAGATCGCGGCCCTCGAGCGCGGGAGGGATCGAGAGTGCTTGGATCGGCGAAGGGCGTTCGTAGCCCAAGGCTTCGACGGCGGCGAGAAGCGGAGCGGGGAGACCCAGCTCGGAGAACGGAGGCGTATCCATAGGCGGAAATCCGCCGGCCGGGAAAACAAGGCCCGCGGCGGAGGCGGACCCTGAAGCTTGGGCCACCCGTGGTGCAAGCAGCGAATTTGAAAATGATCGTCGGATTACCAGCCCGCGATGTCCTCCACCGGCACCTCGTGACGGCGGGATTCCTCCAACGAGCAGGTGGTGTAAAGCGAGCCTTCGGCGGGAAACACCTCCTCCTGTGCCAACTCGTAGGTGCCGCCTCCCGGACAGGTGCGCGCGCCCTTGAGCATCGAATACAGGTCATCGGCGATGTAACCCTTGTCGAGCAGGTGGTCGGCGATCGACTGCGTGCCTCCCTGTGCGGCAGGCAGTCCTCCGGAGGAATAGCCGTACATGTTTTGATAAGACCGCACGGATTTTTGAACGGTGGTGATGTTGAGGATGCACGCGGCACGGTCGGTGCCTTGGATCCACGCTCTGGCACCGATCATCGTCACGGAGATCATGGAGAGGATAACAACGAGGACGACGGTCAATTCGAGGAGGGTCATTCCTCGGGAATATTTCCGCCGCCGCTGGGTGAATGCGGCAGTCATGTTGAGGGGGGAGGGTTTGCGGATCGAAACAAGCCGGCGGGGGGAGCCGGAACGAAGATGGCAGCCCGAAAGTATCATATCGGTGACTGGGAATCATCACGTGATGACGGGCACGGGTTCACGCACGTTTCCCGCCGCTCCTTTCCTTGCCACACGCCCGGCGCTGGCCATGCTTCCGCGCGTGTCGCCCGACAGCCGCCAGGACTTCGCCTTCGCCTTCTTGAGCATTCTGTTCGAGGGCGCACCCTTCATCCTGCTCGGCACGCTGATCAGCGGGTTCATCGATATTTACCTGCCGGCCAACACCATGGACCGCCTGCTGCCGCGACGGAAGCTGCCCGCCATCCTCGTCGCCGGCCTGCTCGGCGGGATCCTCCCGGTCTGCGAGTGCGCGGTGGTGCCGGTGATCCGCCGGCTGGTGAAAAAAGGCCTGCCCGTTTCCTGCGCGCTGACTTACATGCTCGCCGCCCCGATCGTGAACCCGATCACCGCCCTCTCCACCTGGAAGGCATTCAAGGGCCCGCAGGTTTCGCTCGGCGAGTTCGGCCTCCATTCCGCCAGCACGGTCATGACCGTTTCCCGCCTCGGGCTCGGGTTTCTGGTCGCCGTCGCGGTCGGCCTGCTCGTCGCCCGCCTGCCGTTGCGCGCCATCCTGCGCCCGCGGCTGATCAGTTCCTTGGAGAAAGACGGGCCGGAGGACAATCATCACCACGACCATGATCATGGCTGCTGTGGCCACGATCATCATCACCCTGGCCACGACCATGCGCCGGATGCCGGTGGCCGCCTGGTCGCCGCGCTCCGTTCGGCGATGCGCGATTTCGTGGACGTCGGCGTCTATTTCACCATCGGAGTGGCCATCACCGCGCTCTTCAACACCGGCATTGCTCCGGGTGCGGAGTGGCTGGATTCCATTGCGGAAAACGCGGTCGCCGCTCCCGCCGCGCTGATGGGGCTGGCCTTCGTGCTCAGCCTTTGCAGCACCTCGGACGCCTTCATCGCCGCCACACTCCACAAGTTCTCCTGGGGGGCGAAGCTCGCCTTCCTGACCTTCGGGCCGATGATGGACGTGAAGCTGATCTTCCTCTACCAGACCGTGCTGAAACGGCGCTTCATCCTCGGCATGGCCATCGGGATTTTCCTCGCGGTCTGGCTGGCCGCGATCGCCTGGCAGGCCGGCATCACCGCCCTCAACCCGCCCCTGGAGCTGCCATGAACCGGGTCGTCAGCCGCTGCCTGCAATCCCTCGCCCTCGTCACCTGGGGCGGTGCGCTGGTCTATTTCCACGCCAGCGGACGGATGGTGAAATACCTCGCGCCCGACTTTCGGCTGATCGCCTTGGCAGGCGGGCTCGGGCTTGTCGTCGTCGGCCTGTTCTGCCTCCTCACCGCGCGCCAGCAGGCGGACTGCGGGCACGACCACGGCCCGGAGGACGCGCACGATCACGAGTCGCTCGACATCCACCCGCTGGGCGGCTTTGCGATCATGCTCGCCCCGCTGTTGCTGGCGATTGCCTGGACCACCGATGGCTATTCGGTCGCCGCGCTCACCCGCAAAGGCCTCGAAGACACCGCCGCGGAATCCGGGCTTTTTCTCTCCTCCATCCTGCCACCGCTAACGAAGGAACTGATCGAGGAACAGCACCCGTCGGATAAGAACGGCTACCGGCAGTTCCCCCTCATGGAGCTGTTCTTTTCCAGCGCGGATCCGGAAATGCGCGACCTAGTCGGCGGCATGCAGGTCGTCACCGAGGGCAGGCTGGTGGACGATCCCGACCCGCACGCGCCGCCGAACCAGCGCCGGCTTTACCGGCTTTTCATCACCTGCTGCGCGGCGGACAGCCGGCCGATCCCGATCATCGCCCGCTTCGAGGAACCGCTGCCGGAGATCGACGAAAACGAATGGGTCCGCCTCTCCGGCACGATCACCTTTCCCGACGAGGGCGAAGGTCCGGTCTCGGTGCTGGAGGTGGATTTCCCGGAAATCGTCCCGGCTCCTCCCGAGGAATCCTTCATGCGCGGCTATTAGGCGGCCTGCCAGGTGACGGAATCGTGCGGCTTGTGAAATATCCGGGCTGGCGGACGTATCCCCGGAACGTGCGAACCGTTTCCGGACATCTCCTGGCTCTCCTTTTCACCGGCTCCCTGCTTGGTGAGGAGCCCGCTGCGCGCTGGGAAAACGAAGCGCTTCCGCTGTTCGAGAACTACTGCTTCGACTGCCACGGCGATGGCGTGAAGAAGGGCGAGCTGGACCTCGACCGTTATCCGGACATCGCTGCGATGCAGGCGGATCGCGACGTGTGGAAACGCATCCGCCAGAACCTGGAGCAGCACCTGATGCCGCCGCCGGACGAATACCAGCCGGCCGTGGACGAGCGGCAGGCGCTGATCGATTGGATCGACGCCGCCGTTTTCCCCGTGGATCCGGATCGCCCGGACCCCGGCCGCGTGACGCTGCGGCGGCTGAACCGCATCGAGTATCAGAACACCCTCCGCGACCTGCTGGGCGTGGACGTCAAGGTCACCGACCTCCTGCCGCCGGACGATTCGGGGTACGGCTTCGACAACATCGGCGATGTGCTGACGCTCTCGCCCGCGCATCTCGACAAATACCTGGAAGCCGCGCACCTCGCCCTGGCCGCCGCGACGCATCCCGGGGAAATGCCGTTTCCCACCCGTGAAATCCGCGGTCTGAAGCTCAAGGGCGATGGCAGGGCCGACTCCTCCGGCCATTATTTATCCACCAATGGCAGCGTCCGCGCAGGCTTCGATGATTCTTCCTCAGGCCCGCACCGTTTGATCGTGCGCGCCGCCGGATCGGTCGGGCCGAAAGGGCCGCCGGACGTCACCATCCACCTCGGAGAGACCCAGCTCGGCCAAGCCACCGTGCATGCAGCGGCGGAAGATCCGCTGAAGCTCGAGTTCGACGTGATGCTGGAAGGCAGTGGCTCGAAGGAAGTGCGCGTTGTCTTTACCAACGACTCCTACAACCCGGAGGGAGAGCGCGGAAAAAAGGACGCCAACCTGCTGGTCGAATCGGTCGCCCTGATCGGCCCGACGGATGGTCCGCGGCTGCCGAAGCCGGCCTCGCACCAGCGGATCTTCGACGAGGTGCGGAAGGATGAAAACGACGACGCTCGGGCTCTGCGCATCTACTCGGACTTCGCTCGCCGGGCCTTCCGCCGTCCGCTTGAGGAGGGTGAGGCCGCGCGCTACGTGGAGCTCTTCCAGCTCGCCCGCAGCCAGGGCCAGGATTTCGAAAACGCGGTGATCCTCGGGCTCGAGGCGATCCTCGTTTCGCCCTCGTTCCTGTTCCGTGAGGAGCCGCAGCCGGAACCGGACCGCCCGGGATCCATCCACCTCGTCAACGAACACGTGCTGGCCACCCGCCTGTCGTATTTCCTCTGGTCCACGATGCCGGACGAGCGGCTCTCGCGGCTGGCGGACGAGGGGAAACTGCGCGACCAGCTCGCAGCGGAGATCGACCGCCTGATCGATTCCCCGCGCAGTCGGGCGCTGATCTCGAACTTCGGCGGCCAATGGCTCCAGCTCCGTGACCTCGCGGCGGCCCGTCCTTCGCCGCGTTCCTACCGCGGCTTCGATCTCGCGCTGCGCGGCGACATGCGCCGGGAGACCGAGCTGCTCCTCGCCCATCTGATCCGCGAAAACCGCCCCATCACCGAGCTGCTCGATGCCGACTACACCTTCGTCAATGCCCGCCTCGCCCGCCACTACGGTATCGAGGGCGTCGAGGGTAAGAAGTTCCGCAAGGTCCCGCTCGACGACACCCCGCGCCGCGGTTTGCTCGGCCATGGCTCCTTCCATCTGCTCACCTCGTTGCCGATCCGCACCTCGCCGGTGATGCGGGGCAAGTACGTCCTCGAAAACCTCCTCGATACCGCCCCGCCGCCACCGCCGCCGAACGTTCCGCAGCTTGAATCGCCGCGGCGCGGGAAAAAGCAGCACCTCACCCTGCGCGAGCAGATGGTGAAACACCGCGCGGACCCGGCGTGCTCCGCCTGCCACGCGCTGATGGATCCCATCGGCTTCGGCCTGGAGAACTTCGACGCCGACGGCTCGTGGCGCGTGCAGGATCAGGGAAAGCCGCTCGACGTTTCCGGCGAACTCGCTGGCGGCCGGAAATTCAACGGAGCCGACGAATTGCGCCAGATCCTGGTTTCCGACCACCGGCGTGATCTCATGCACTCGGTCGCCTCCAAGCTGCTCACCTACGCCCTCGGCCGCGGCACCGATTGGTACGACAAGCCCGCCCTCGATCGCATCCTTTCCGAAACCGATGAGGCCGGCGGCGGTTTCCGTTCCATGATCCACGCCGTCGTCCGCTCCGTCCCGTTCCAATACCGCCGCGGGGACGGCTGATCCATAATCTCATATATCAAATGTACGATGTCATCTACTTCTGCTCACTTCTGGAATCCGAAGCCTGAGATCTGAGGTTCCCATCTGAAACTTCCACACTCTGTCCTTCATGAATTCACGCCGCCATTTCCTCAAAGGCATCGCCGCGAGCCTGGCGTTGCCGTCGCTCGAATCCTTCGGCAGCCCGATCGCCACGGCCGCCGCGCATCCCCGTCGCCTGGCCTTCGTCTACGTGCCGAACGGCGTGAACCTCAGCCGCTGGCTGCCGCAGGGCGATACGCTCGAGTTCAGCAACTCGCTAGCGCCGCTCGCCGGGCTCGAAAAACACATCTCGCTGCTGCGCCACCTCGACCATGACAAGGCTTTCGCCAACGGCGACGGGGCCGGCGACCACGCCCGTGCCAACGCCACCTTCCTCACCGGCTGCCAGGCACGGAAAACGGCGGGGGCCGACATCCAGGTCGGCATTTCCGTGGACCAGATCGCCGCCCGTCAGATCGGTCACCAGACGCGGCTGCCCTCGCTCGAACTTTCCACCGATCCGGCGCGCCGGTCCGGCCACTGCGATTCCGGCTACTCCTGCGCCTATCAGTTCAATCTTTCCTGGTTGGATGAAGACACGCCGGCCCCCGCCGAGCGCGACCCGCGAATGGTCTTCGAGAAACTCTTCGGCTCCGGCAATGCCAGGGAAGACGCCAAGCGCCGCGTCCGCCGCAAGAGCATCCTCGATTTCGTCCGTAGCGATGCCAGGCGCCTGCAAACCCGCCTCGGCTCGACCGATCGCGGCAAAGTCGACGAATACCTCACCGCCGTGCGCGATCTGGAGAAACGCATCGAACACGCCGAAACCCACCGCCCGGCGAAACCCGCCATCGAGCGCCCCGAGGGCATTCCGGCGAGCTACGCCGAACACATCCGGCTCCAGTTCGAGCTGATGGCGCTGGCGTTCCAGACCGATTCGACGCGGGTCTCCACCTTTCTCCTCGCCCACGATGGCTCCAACCGCGCGTTCCCCGAGCTCGGCATTCACAACGGCCACCACGCCATTTCCCACCACCGCAACGACACCGAACTGCTCGATCAGATCGCCACCATCGACCGCTTTTACGCCGAGCAGTTCGCCTGGTTCCTGAAACGCATGCAGGAAACCCGGGAAGGCGAGGGCACGCTGCTCGACCATTCGATGATCGTCTACGGCAGCGGCATCGGCGATGGCAACCGGCACAACCACAACGACCTGCCGCTGCTCCTCGCCGGTGGCGGGGGCGGCACCTTGAGCCCCGGCCGGATCATCCAAGCCAAGGAGGGCACCCCGATGACCAACCTCCACCTCGCATTGCTCGACCGGATGGGCGTCCGCGCCGATCGCGTGGGCGATTCGACCGGCGTGCTGGCGGGAATCTGAGCCGTGGCGAAACATCCGGCCGGCCAGCTCCGTTTTCTCGGCAACCCATGGCTGGAAAACACGTTTTCATCACCGAGTCCGAAGCGCTGAAGGAAGACTTCAAGGGCCGCACGAACTACTGGATGTGCCGTCCCGAGATCGCCGATAGCAAGGACCTGCAAGTCTGCCGCGCCGTGCTTCCCGCGGGGGAGGGGCATCCGTTTCACACCCACCCGGAACTGGAGGAAGTCATCTACGTGCTGGAGGGGGAGATCGAGCAGTGGGTGGAAAAGGAGCACCGCCGACTCGGTCCGGGACAAGCGGCCGTGATTCCCGCCGGAGTCGTGCATGCCACTTTCAATCCCTCGGGTGAGGATGCCGTCATCCTGGCCATCCTTTCGCCCGGCTCCAGCGAAGGCCCCTTCGCCGTCGATGTCAGCGGGGAAGAACCGTGGCGCTCGCTGCGTGGCTGAAAGTCGAGTCCGTCCGCATCCCCCCCGGAATCATTCCCCTGATGGGGAGCGGTGGGGCGGGCGAGCCACGGCCGGCGAGAAGAAAAACCCATGAAACTCCTCACCGGCCGTGGTGCCTAGTCTGTAAGTTGTGGCGGTGACCACGACCGGAGAGGGAAAAAACCCATAAATCCCTCTCCGATCGTGTGTTACCGAGGCAGTCCGAAGGTCAAACCCATAAAGACGCTTCATTCTGTCGCGGAACCATCCACAACACCAGATAAGCAAGGGCGGTGCCAAGTTCGTCCGAACTGGACAGGACGCGGCATTTTCCGAGGAACCGCCTGCATTTCAATCGGTCCGGCCTGGACGCATGAAACCCGGCCGCGGGATTGACGCCCCGGAACCGCTCGGCAAGCTTCGGGGCATGCCGCGATTTGTCGCCAACGCCGACTACGAGGACAAGGACTCCCGCCCGCTGGCCCTGACCGCCGGGGACGAAGTGACCGTGGGCCCCGAGGATCGTACCTGGCCCGGCTGGGTGTGGGCAACCGATGACCGGGAATGCCGCGGCTATGTGCCGGAGCAGATCCTCGAACCGCTCGGCGAGGGCCGTTTCGCCGCAATGGAGGATTTCGATCCCACCGTGCTCACCGTGAAGCGCGGAGACGAGCTGGAATCGCTCCGCCAGATCCACGGCTGGCACTGGTGCCGCAGCGACGGTGGCACCGAAGGTTGGGTGGCCGGCTACCTTCTGCGCCCGGCGGGCTGAGCCGTCCGCGCATGGATCTTGAGGCCGGTCGGGCTTCATGCTAGGGAGGCCACCGTGCCTCCCGTCCTTATCCTCCGAGCCGGCCGGTGTGGCGTGGTCGTTGCCGCCATGGCCTTGATCGCGTGCAGTTCACCGCAGCGCAAGGCACTGGAGGAATTGCGGTCGCGCGGGGTCGAAGCCACAGGTCCGCGGTTGCTCGAAACCGTCCGCGAAGGGAACACCGGCGTGCTCCGCCTGCTCATCACCGCCGGCACCTTCACCGGCCAGCGGGACGAGCGCGGTTACACGCCGCTCCACATCGCCATCGAGCGCGGGGCGGTGGATGCAGCTTGGCTGCTCATCGAAGGTGGTGCCGACCTCGATGCGCTTGCACCAGACAAGGTTTCCCCGCTTTCCATGGCCGTCGTCCGCGGTGAAGCCGCCATCGCCGACAAGCTGCTCACCGCCGGTGCGAAGCCCGAGGGCCGCACTCCGGACGGGGAGGAATTGCTGCCGTGGGCCATCCGCCACGGCCGCTGGGTCGTCGTCCGCCGCCTGATGGAAAACGGGGCCGACCCCCACCTCGCGGACCAGCACGACAACCCGCTCCTGCACATCGCGATCGCCGCGGGCAAGCGTGCCCAGGTCCAGCAGCTCATCCAGCTCGGTGCCGACTGCGGCGCGGTCGACAGTGAGGGCGAGAGCGCCATCGTGCTGGCGATCCGCCGCGGCTGGAAAGACCTCGTCCCGGCGCTCGCCAAGGAGGGTGCCGATCCGAACCGGCCGGACCGCGAGAGCGTCGCGCCGCTCACCCGGGCCTACCGCGCCGGCGACATGGAGCTTTTTGAAATGCTGCGTGCCTGCGGCGCGCGCCCCGGCCCCGGTGACGGCCCCAAGCGTCTCGCGGAGGCCTACGAGGCGCGGGATGACAAACTGGCCAGAATGCTGGTTCGCCTCGGAATCCGGCCTCCGCCCTCGCTCATCCGCCGCGCTGCGCTTGAGGACGAAGTGCGTTTCCTGCACCTCTTCCTCTCCTACGCGGAAGTTCCACCCGGCCTTTTGCGGGAATGCGCCGTGCCCGGTCGAGCCCATCTCGCCTCCCTGCTCCTCGCCCACGGCGCTAAGGTGAACGAGTCCGGCACCCCTTTCACCGCCACCGCTTTCACCACCGCCTTGGAAAGTGGTTGTGATGCCCTCGCCGTTCGCCTGCTTGATGCCGGCGCGCATCCCGACGCCCCGACCCGGTGCGGCGTCCCGCCCCTCCATCTCGCCCTTGCCCGTGGCCAGGCCGCCGCCGTCCGCCGCCTCATCAAGCACGGCGCGGATGTCAAATCGCCCCTGCCTTCCCCGGTCCCGCCGGCCTTCAGCCGGATCATCCGTGGCGACAACCTCCGCTGGCTGCTACGTCACGACAGCCGGATCGCGCCCCTGATGTTGGCCGTCGACAGCGGCTCCGTGGAAACCGCCAGCGCCCTGCTGAATGCCGGCGCGGAGAAATCCGTCTGGACCCGCCGCAGCCGCATCTGGCCGATCAACCTCGCCGCCGGCCATGGTGACGTCCCGATGATGCGGCTGCTTCTCGGCAAGGAACCCTACCGCGAGCAGCGGCGCGTGCGGATCGACCTTTCCGAGCAGCGGCTGAAGGTGTTCAGCATGGACGGCTCCGAGATCTTCGAAACCCGGGTCTCGACGGGCCGCCGCGGCTACCCCACGCGCACCGGAACTTTCGCCATCACCAACCGCTACCGGTATTGGCACTCGACGATCTATCATTCCCCGATGCCGTTTTTCCAGCGGCTGAGCTGCGGCGACTTCGGAATCCACCAAGGCTCTGTTCCCGGCTATCCCGCCTCGCACGGCTGCATCCGCGTCCCCGCCGGAAACGCAGGCCGCCTCTTCGGCATCACCGACCTCGGCGACCGGGTCGACATCGTTCCGTGAAGCGAAAGGAGCGGCGGTCAATGCCCGCCGCTCTTTTGGGGTCACTCCGCCTTGGCGGCGTACTTCGACAGTTCGGCCAGCTCTGGAGGAAGAGTGCGGCCGCCGCCGAGGGTCGCTTGGTACAGCTTGGACAGGGCTCCGGCCTCGCGCAGGCGGGCGGCTCCCGTCGAGCCGGGCGCTTCTTCCGGCGTGCCATGGAGGCGTTTGGCCGCTTTCACGTTCTCGTCTTCCAGGTAGAGCCGCATGGCACGCTCCGCCGCGTTGGCGGCCACGACTTCGGAACCACCGGCGTCG
Organism: uncultured Haloferula sp.; assembly: GCA_965652295.1. GTDB lineage: Bacteria > Verrucomicrobiota > Verrucomicrobiia > Verrucomicrobiales > Akkermansiaceae > Haloferula. Next base: position 27,001 of record CBFGTS010000017.1, read on the forward strand.
GCCGTGATGGCCAGGTTGTAGCTGTCCAGCGCCTCAAACGGGCGCTTCTGCCCCTCCAAGGCCACTCCGAGGGCATAACCCACCTGAGCCCGCTGGTTGCCGGGCAGTTTCTTGTCCAGATGAGTGCGGGCGATGCCTTCAAGGCGGTCCCAGGACTTGGCGTTCAGCGCCTCCCACATCGGATACAGCTCAAGCTGCGTCTGCTGATAGCTGCGGGTCAGGCTTTCACGATCGTCCGGCTGGAACTCTTCGCGGGCCTTGGCCAGCTCGTCGAAGCGCTCCAGTTTCCGCAGGCACTCCATGGCGTAAAAGGCGGCGAGCGAGGAGTGGTTGTCGGGCAGCTCGATGAGGTTCTTGTATTCCTCCCGCACCGCGCGGAACCCTTCAAGCGCCTGCTCGTAGCGCCGCCCTTGGAAATCCTCCAAGGCGGCCGTGTAGGCGGGGGGCTCCATCAGCCAGATCGACTGGGGCTTGGAAATTGCCAGCTTCTTGCTGTCGACCCCTTTCTCCGTCTCGTAGTAGAGGATCTGGGCTTTGTTCGCATCGCCGATCCACACCCGCTCCACCTTATCCTGGTGGTAGATGAGAACGGCTTCCTGCTGGAAACGCTGCGCGTGAACGACGGTGGCGGACAAGGCCAGCGCGGCAAGCGAAAGGGAAAAGAGGGCTTTCATGTTCGGAAACGGTTGCGGGCTGGGAATCAGCGTTGGCGGGCTTCTGCCTCAAGTTGCTCTTTGGATTTCACGTCCGGGTTGGCGACGAACTGGTTGACCAGTGCCTCGACTTCCCGCCACGCGGCCTGTTCCGCCTTGCTCGCCTTGGTATCGGGCGTGTCGACGATCCGTCGGGTGAGATCGATGTAGGTGCGGCCGAGGTTGTAGGCGGCCTGGCGGTCGGAGATGTCGCCGGACCGCTCGTTGCGATCCCAGGCGATCTCCATGGCGCGCTTGGTGGCCGGCGCGGAGAGGCGGATGGCCCCCTTGTAGCTGCCGGCGACGTTGTTGTAGGCGTTCAGGGCGTCCTCGCGCATGCCGAGCTTGTCGTAGGACTGCGCGAGCATCAACGCCACCTCGGGCTTCTTGGAGTTGAAGCCCTCGGGGCCGAGATACTGGCGGGCGTGATCCTTCGCCTTTTCATAGTCACCGAGTGCCATCTGGGTCTCGATGATTTCAAAGAGGGCGCGGTCCTTGTCGCCCCGGTCCTGGGAGTCGGCCAGCACGCGCTGGAAGTCCTTGATGGCCTCGCGCTGCTCGGCCTCGCTGCCGCTAGCGAGCACCGCCGCCCGACCAAAAAGGGCGGGGAACTTGTAGTCGCTGGAATCCCGCGAAAGAACCTCCGAGTAGTAAGGCAGCGCCTCCTTCGGGCTGTTGGTGTTGCGGATGAAGTCGCCGACGCGGACGAGGATGAAATTCGAGAGGTCCTTGACGTCGAACTCGTTCTTCAGGTCCTGGAACAGCACTTTGATGCTGGCGTTGGCGCGGAGCTTTTTCTGCTCGTCCTCGCCCGCCTTGGCCACCTGTTCCTCGAAGACACCGATGAGGGCGATGCGCAGCAGCGCACGGGCGGCCTTGTTGTCCAGGCCGATGCCGGGGAAATCGTAGTAGAGGCTCTTCAGTTCCTCGACCGTGTGGCTTTCCAGATAGGCTTCGGTGAACGAGCCGATGGCTTCCTCCATGCCGGCGGCACCGGGGGTGTTGGCGAGGTCGGTAATCACCGCCTGGAGGCGCTCCAGCGCTTCCTCGCCGCGGCCGACGCCCTGCATCGCGTGGATCTGGCCGACGGCGACCTGCGCCTTGTAGGGCGAGTCTGGGTATTTCTCCCAGAACTTGTCGGCATAGGCCACGGCATCCTTGAAGCGGTTCGGCGCGTCCTTCTGGGTCGGCTTTTCGCCGAGCAATCCGATCAGGTAGTTGAGCGCCTCACCGGCCACGATCGCGTTGCCGCGTTGTTCGGCGAGTTCGAGGGCCCTCTTGTAGGCCTCTTCGGCTTCGGCATCCTTGCCTTGGTTCTGGAGGACGTTGCCCTTCAGGTTGTAGGCCATGGCCATCACGTCGGAGGTGGCGAAGTCAGCCTCAAGCCGGCTCAGTTTCTCCAGCGCCGCGTCGAGCTCATCCAACGCGTAGTGGCAGTTCGCGCGGTCGTAGAGAGCGTAGGGAAGGTAGACGTTTTCTTCCGGATTCGAGTAATCGGCGAGGAACTTGTCCAGCAGCTCCGCGGAGGAGGCCCAGTATTGCAGGCGGCCTTTGTTGGAGGCTTGGAAATAACGGGCCGGGATCACGAAGGGACTCTCGGGGTAAAGCTCGACGTGCTTGTCCAGCTCCTCCTGCGCCTCGGCGTACTGGCCGGTGTAGTAATGACTGCCGCCGAGGACGAAGAGCGCGAGGTCGTGGGCTTCGGTCTTTTCCTCGGTATCGGGCAGCATTTCCGAGGCGATCTCGATGCACAGGTCATACTGGCCGTTGAAGAACAGCGTGGTGAGCATCAGGCGGTGGACCGCGGCCAGATTTTCGGAATCCGGGAACTGCTTGCGGAAGAGGTTGCCGTATTGCTCGGCCTCGGCGACGTGACCGGTGATGGAGGCAGTGCGGACGAGGTTGTAGAGGTTGTTCTCGCGCCGCTTGCTCTTCGGGTAGAGCTGTTCGAGCTGGAGGTAGCAGAGGTAGGCCCCCCGCACGTTGCCGGCCTTTTCATGGAGGAAGGCGGTCGCGGCGAGTTTCACGACTTCATTGGGATCGCCGCTGGAAAGGCTCTTTTTCAGGCGGTCGACCGTATCGACCAGCTCGGCCCGGCGGAAAATCCGGGATCCATCCTGCATGCCGGGGCGATCCCCGAGGCGGGCAAGACGCGACTCCGCGTCCTCCAGCATCACCTGGGTCGATGGCGTGAGTTGATAGAGCTCCAAAGCGACCCCCTGCATCTCCGCCTGGAAAGCTTCGGCCGCCAGCTTGAGAAAGACCGGCGCGTAAGGCGGCATCTCGTAGGGCTCGATGAGGATGTCGGCCCGGTTCTCCTTGAGGAAGGCCGACAACGCTTTGGCATCGCGCTTTTCGATCACCGCGCCGACCAGTGCCTGGAAGGCGGCCACGATGCCGGAGCCCGAGGTGCGGTAGGTCTCCTTGTTCTTCAGGGCGGTTTCGAAATGCTTGGTGCCTTCGGCGATCTTGCCGCTCTTGAGGTTGCAGATGGCGAGGTTGATGTAGAGCGATCCGGGGTCAAAGGAATCCCGCTGCTCCCGCTCCTTCATGAACTGTTCGTATTTCTTGAGGGCCGCCTCCCACTGTCCAGCCCCCTGCGCGGCCTCCGCCCAACGGAGCAGGGCGCGCTTCTGGAAGGCATTGCCGCTGCCCTGGGCCTGGTCGGACTTGTTCGGATACTTCTCGTAGCAAGTCTTGAAGGACTCGATGGCGTCGTCCCAGCGCTTGAGCCGCATTTCGCAAATGCCCTTGCGGTACCACGTCACGCCGAACTGCGGGCCGTAGAGCTGCATCGCCCGCGCATCGAACCGATCCACGCATTCGGTCAGCAGTTTCAGGGCCTCCTCCCACTTGCCGGCCTCCATCGCGTTGGTCGCCTCCGCGTTGAGGCCCTGCGGCGTCTCAAGCTGCGCGTGAGTGGGGGAGATGAGCGAAGTCGCCGTCAAAAGCGCGCCGAGGAGCGGCAGGATCGATCGCTTGATGGATTGCATGTCAGTCGGAATCAGATTTTTGGAAACGGAAAGCGCCGACTCGCCGGTCCCGCAAGGGGCAACGGATCGGCGCACGGGAAATTGCGAGGGGTGCGGCCGGCTTCAGGGAGGATCGACGAGGTCGGTGAAGGTCACTTTGGTGATGCCGACGCCGGCGAGGGCGTTGAGCACGTCGATGACCCGCTGCTGGCGGGCACCGCCGTCCACGTAGATTTGCACGAGCGGTTCCTGGCCGCTGGATTTGGCGAAATCCGAGTAGGCCTGGAGGTCCGCGAAAAGCAGCGGGACGGCGCGGTTGTCGTCCGCGTCCATCGGAAGCTGCGCGGCACCGGTGCCGACGAAAATCGCGCCCCCGGCATCGACCTTGATCAGCTTCGGCTCGATCTCCGGCGGCGTCTCACTGGGCGCGGCGGCCGGAAGGGTCATTGGCACATCCTGCTCACGGGGCTGGATGGTGGTGGTGACCAGGAAGTAGATGAGGAGCAGGAAGGTGGCGTCGATCAGCGATGAGATGTCCAGCTTCGGGGCATCTTCCTCGGCGCGTTCGGCTCTTTTATGTCGGGACATGGCGCGGGATTCGGCGGGATTATTTGCTCGCCGCGAACGGGTAGGTGGAGAACAGCACCTGATCGACGCCGGCGCGGGCTGAGGCACGGATGACCTGACGGCAGTATTTGAAAACCGCCTCCCGGTCGCCCCGGAGGTGCAGCTTGGGCTGGTAGCCCATGAGGTCGATCTCCTCCTTCTGCTTCTTCACCATGTCCTCGATATCGGCCTCGTTGTTCAGCAGGACGCCGTTCTCGGAGTAAAACTGACCGTCCTCGTAGATGTTGACGACGATCCGGCCGGTGCCGTCCGTCGCCTTCTTCGAATAGCTGGCCACGGGCGGCGTCACGTTGGCGTCCTGCTTGACGATGATCATGGTCGCATTGACCAGGAAGAAGATCAGCAGCAGGAACACCATGTCGATCATGGGCGACATGTCGATGGCGAGCTCGTCGCCCTCGTCGACCCTTGCGGCCTTGAGTTTGTTGGAAGCCATGGTGGCGGGTTCTTTACCGGGTTTGCGAGATCCGCCCGCGGGGACGGATGCCGGTTTCAAAGGATCAAACGGCGATGCCTTCCGGAATCTTGGCCAAATATGCGTCCTGATTCACGGTCTGGATCGAGGCGTTGATCATGTCCTCGGCGGCGTGGTGGCAATCCGCCACGAGGTTGTTGAGCTTGTTCTTGAAGAAGAAGTAGGCAAGCAGCGACGGGATCGCGGTGATCAGGCCCCACATGGTGGTGAGCAGGGCGACGGAGATCGAATCCGCGAGCTGGACCGGATCGGCCTGACCCGACTCGGCGAGGATGCCGAAGGCCTGGACCATACCGATGACGGTGCCGAGCAGGCCGAGCATCGGGGCGGCTTGGGCGACCAGGGAAATGTAGTTCACCCAGGTCATCGCCTTGCGGTTCTCGTTGACCGAGAAGTCGGCCATCGCGTCCTCGACCTGATCGCGACCGAGGTCTTCGGGGCGGGTGGCATCGACGTTCGGCAGCGAGTAGGCCATCATGCGGCCGAGGTAGGAGGGGTGGGAAGCGGCGAGCTCGATCGCCGACCGCACCCGGCAGTTGGCCATGTGGTCGAGGAGTTCGGCCTTGAGATCCTCGGGGCAGAACTTCGCCTTGGTGAGGTTGATGAAGTTGAAGACGCTGAGGGCGATCAGGGCCAGCACCGCGAGGCCGATGAAGAGCATCGTGGGACCGCCATCCAGCACGTATTTCTCCAGCGCATTCTTCGAAGCGGGGGCGTCCTGCGCGAAGAGTGAGGGCGCGGTGGCCAGGATGCTGGTGGCAACAAGGGCGGCGACGCGGCCCGGACGGCAGGCGGATGGAAAGGTCATGTTGGAGGTGGGATCTTGAAGGTTTTGCGCTTGAAGAACGTGAGGGCATTCTCGGAATCGGGCATGGGCCGGCAAGGCTAGATTTCAAAAAGACCGGCCGCAGCGTGTCTTATCCGGGCCCGAACGTGAAAATACTAGCTCTTCCGGGTGAGCTTGGCCTGCCGTCGGCGGGGGAAGAGCTCCCGGCACAGCGGGCAAACGGTGCCATCGCAGCCGCGGGCGGTGCAGAACTCCCGGCCATAAAAAATGATCCGCAGGTGGAGCGCGTTCCAGTGCTCCCGCGGAAACAGTTTCTTGAGGTCGCGCTCCGTTTGCTCGACCGATTTCCCCGAGGTCAGCTCCCAGCGCTGGGCCAGGCGGTGGATGTGGGTGTCCACCGGAAACGCCGGCACGCCGAAAGCCTGCGCCATCACCACCGAGGCCGTCTTGTGGCCCACGCCCGGCAGCGCCTCCAGCGCCGCGAAATCGGCCGGCACCTCGCCGCCGTGCTCCTCGATGAGGATTTGAGACAGCTTCGAGATCGCCGCCGCTTTCCGCGGGGAAAGCCCGCACGGGCGGATGATCCCCTGGATCACCTCCACCGGCACCTCCGCCATCGCCTCGGGGGTGTCCGCGATCTCAAACAGCGCCGGCGTGATCTGGTTGACCCGGACGTCGGTGCACTGGGCGGAGAGCAGCACCGCGATCAGCAGCGTGTACGGATCCCGATGATCGAGTGGAATGGGGGTCTCCGGGTAAAGCGCGGCGAGGCGCTGGTCGATGGTGGCGGCGCGTTCGACGCGGGTCATGGCGGGAGGCTAGGGGTGGGAGCCGTCACCGGCAAAGCCGCGAATCATCTGTCAGTGGCCTGACCGCGTGCCCCGATGAGTCGGCGGTCCCGGTCATGGACCCAAGGCTCCTACATTTGGGAGGGAGCCGGGCTCTGCTTGGAACAAAATGGTTTTCGGGACCAGGATGGATGGGATGAATAGGATGGAAATGCAGGGGACCCGCATCCGGCAGCCTCATAATATCTCATCCATCCTATCCATCCTGGTCCACCAACAGCCAGTGGTCCTCGTTTTCCCAACGTAGGAGCCCTGGTCAGGGACCCCAGATGCCCGGATTGACAACCGCCTCTTCACGGCCAGAACGGACGTGTCTCCTACGCCGCACGCTTGCGGCGACGCGGGCGGATTGGGCGCGGCTTGTCCGGGTGGTCGTCACCCGTGTCCGGGTTCCACCAGCCGGGCTCAAGTGGGGGCAGGCCATGCGCCGCCCGGGCGCGATCGCAGTCGGCGTTATGCACCCCGTTTTCCCAGGACGCGGTGAAATCCCGGCACGGCGACGAGCGCGCCGGATGGATCGAACAGAAGACCGCCTCGCCCAACACCCCCTTCAAGGCCACGCAGCGCGCCGGCTTCGAGAGCGTTCCCAGCATCGCCAACCGGTGCGGGGTCACCGGCGAGGTCATTTCCTCCGGCACGCCCTGCGGTTTGCCCGCGGTCGATTCCGCCCAGTGGAAGGAGACGCGGAAGAACGCGCAGCACGCCCCGCAGGCCAAGCACGGATTCGCCGCTTGGATGGGAACGATGGGCGACGTGGAAATCTCCGGCATGCAACGAGTCGCGCGACTCCCTAGCCGGACCGCGGCACAAAGCAAGCGTGGTGAGATCATCCAGCCCCGCAGGGCGATCAAGCCCGGGAAAGGGTTGGGCGAGCGCCCGGCAGGAGTGGCGAGTGATGAGGAAAAGGGAAAAAGTAGCGGAGCATGGAAAAACGATCACTGGTTTGAGCTGCAGGCAGTCAGACCCAGTAACCCTGCCTGGCTTTTATGGGGGGATTCTGGCTCATGACTCTACGCATCCCATTTAAAGCCGAGGATCGAGGCGCAGCGTCCATCGACGAGTTCGGCGATGGCATCGCTACCGGAGAGTTTGTCCCGAAGAGACCGGGTTTGCTTCCGTGCCTTGGTGGACATGGCCCTCATCCTCTGGATAGCCATGGCAGGCCCCAACTCCGCCTCACCGAATAATGAGATCCAGTGCTTGGCATCCACGCGGACCGCTTCCCTTTCGCCACCGATCTTCATCGTCCTTTTATCACTTTGACCGCCGGACCCTGCGGCACCTATTCTCCCACGCCATGCTGCTGGAATTCCTGAAGCGGGCTTGGCGGCCTTATTTTGCAAGTGTCGCATCGGTTTCGGTGATGTTGGGAATCGTGTTTATGGTGACGTTGGGCATCGTGGATGTGCTGGGTCTGCCCATGCTTGTAGTAGCAAATATGATGATTGCCGCGCCGGTCATGCTGTTTCTTGGAATGCCGGCCGCCTACTGGGCGTGGCACAAGCAGCAGCGGAGGGCGGTATCCTTCAGTCACCTCGGGGCAGGGACATTGGGTTTCGGAGCGGGATTCCTGCTCCATTTTGCCTTTCTAATGTGCTTGGGCGGATTCCTTCTGCCGCTTGAGGTCGTGTGGTGGACGATTCTTTGCGGGGGGGCCTACGGAGCTGTATTCGCGTTTCTCTTCTCCTACCTCGGTGGTCTCCGGCTTGTAAAAGACGAACCGGGCCTGGAGAGCATTCGTCCTTCTTGAGCTTCTTTCCCGTCGTCCCACCGAACCCCGTCGGTTTCGGTCATTCGACGGCAAACAGGAATTTCTCCGAAAACTTCCAATAGCGTCCCCCATGCCTCCCGCGCCACCTTCCGCGCATGATATGGCCGTGGGTGATTTTTCTCGGGTTCGTGTTCGCGATGTTGGCTCTCGATCTGGGCGTCTTCCATCGGAAGTCCCACGTCATCGGCTTCAAGGAATCGCTCGGCTGGTCGGCCATCTGGATCACGCTGGGCCTCGCGTTCTCGATCCTCGTTTACCACGCCTACGAGAACCATTGGTTCGGCCTCGGCGGCCGGGTGGACGCGGTGGACGGCATGATCAACAACGGCAAGCTGGCCGCGACGAAGTACCTCACGGGGTACGTGGTGGAGAAATCGCTGAGCGTGGACAACATCTTCGTCATCGCGATGATCTTCGGCTCGCTCTCGGTCCCCGCACGCTATCAGCACCGGGTGCTGTTCTGGGGCATCATCGGCGCTCTGGTGCTCCGCGGCGGCATGATTGGCATCGGCGCGGCGCTGGTACAGAATTTCCACTGGGTGCTCTATCTGTTCGGCGCCTTCCTGATCCTCACCGCGCTGAAGATGTTGTTCATGCGGGAAAAGGCGGAGCACCCGGAAAACAACCCGGTCGTCCGCTACCTGAAACGCCATTTCCCGATCACCCGGAACTACCACGGCGAGCACTTCATGGTCACCGCCGGCAGCATGCAATCGCGCGAGGCGACGGAACCGGGTGCCGCGGTCGAGACCGATCCGGTGGTGGAAGCCGCGCCCGCGGGCAAGCACCTGCTCACGCCGCTGGCGGTCGCCCTGATCCTCGTCGAGCTCACGGACGTGATCTTCGCCGTTGACTCCATCCCGGCCATTTTCGCCATCACGGCGGATCCGTTCCTGGTCTTCACCAGCAATGTCTTCGCCATCCTCGGGCTGCGCTCGCTCTACTTCGCGCTCGCCGGGATGATCATGAAGTTCCGCTACCTGAAGCCCGCGCTCTCGCTCGTGCTGCTGCTGGTGGGCGTGAAAATGCTGGCCAGCCACCCGCTCCGCGAATGGCTCGGGGATTCCTTCAATCTCATCGTGCTCGCGGTGATCCTCGCGATCCTCGCCACCGGCGTGCTCACCTCCCTGATGTTGGCGCGGAGAGACGAGAAACCGTCACCCCGGTAGCCAGGAGCGGTTGGCGGCGACGAAGCGGTAGGCGGCCTCGGCCACCGCGCGGAAACACCGCGAGCGCCGGTAGAGCGCGAGCAGCCGCCGCGCTCGACCTGCGCAGGCGAGGGCTTGCAGGACGGCGTGGGCGGCATGAAAGACGCGGCCATCGGGCATGACGAGCTGCACCGCGCGAGTGCACTGCTCGGCGGTGAGTTGGGGAAAATCTCCGATCACTTCCTGATAGGGATGGTAAGCCACGGCCTCGCCGGTCACTTTTTTCCACCGGCGGATCCAGCGACCGCAGAATCCACAGTCGCCATCCCAGAGCATCGTCGGTCGGTCGGGGGTCGTCATCGTTTCGGGCGCAGCCGCGCGGGTGGAAGGTAGTCATCGAGGTAGCTCCGCGTCCACACCCGGCCGGTCTCGCGACGTTCGGCGCGGGTGGTGAAGCGGTAGAGGAAATAGCGCGCCCGGATGAAGACCGGCGGCGCGTCGGGAAACGGGTTCGTCTTGAGCAGGCGCAGCACGGCGCGATCCCCCTCCAGCAGCTTGCCGATGAATGCGAGGAACCACGTTTCCTCCCGCATCACCGCGATCCCGCGCGGCGTCACCCTCACGGAAAACGGCAGGAACCACATCAGCCAGTCGAGCCGCAGATGGTAGGGCGCGATCACCGGCGGGATGCGATCGAGCCGACCGGGCTTGGCCTTGAACTCGTACGGCAGCCACTCCGCCGCGGGATCGTCCGCCACTTCGGCGCGGGTACCTTCGATCACGATCTCGTAACGTTTTTCCGTGACGGTTCCGAACGCGCCGTAGGCATTCACGAGGTGCCAGCGGTTCCAACAGTAATTCATGAGCTGGCGGCTTGAGCACAGGTTGCGCGCGGGGGAAATGCTGAGGTAAACGGTCCACCCGGCCAGTAGGGCCAGAGCCATGTCCCACGCGAAAGGTCGCGGAGCCAGCGCGGCGGGTGGGTCCAGCGGCGTGATACCCGCCAGCCACGCGCCGGGCAGGGCGGTGGAGGCCAGCACCACGGTCAGCCAGTTCAGCCACCCGTAGTTCCCCGCGACGATCAGCAGAAGCTGGTGCAGGATGATCAGCCCTGCCGCGATCCCCGCCGCCGGCTGCGGCAGGAACAGGCCGAACGGGGCTACGATCTGCACGGCGTGGCTGAACACCACGCCACCGCGCAGCGCCGACCGCGGAAGCTGGTGGAGCAGACGGCTCAGCGGGTTCGGCAGCGGCTGGGTTTCGTGATGAAAAAACAGCGCCGTGCGGTCACGCCAGGTGCCGCCAGCCCGCAGCTTGATCAGGCCTGCACCGACCTCCACGCGGAACAGCATCCAGCGCAGGATCAGCAGCGGCAGGATCGATGGTTCCATCCATTCCGGACCCAGGAACGCGGCGAAGAACCCGGCCTCCAGCAGCATCGATTCCCAGCCGAAGCTGTAGAAGGTCTGCCCGACATTCACGATCGAGAGATAGAGGAACCACACCGCCAGCCACGCGATCATCGCCACACCCAGCGGGGCGGCCGAAAATGCGCCGAGCGCGAGCGCCAGGGAAATCGCGATCCCGATCCAGGCGACGAGCCGCAGCAGCCCATCGGAGTATCGCCCATGGAAAAGCGAGGGCGCTTCGCGGAAACGCCGGTGTTTCAAAAACTCCGGAGCCGGCAGCAGCCCGCGCTCGCCGAGGAGCGCCGGGAACTGGTTGAGCGCGGAGAGAAAGGCGAGGACATACAGGACCCCCAGCCCGCGCTCGAACCAGAAGCGGGCATGCCATGCATCGGGTGCCGACAGGAAATCCATGAGCCCCCACGGTAACACCCCGCGGTGTCTTGCCAAATCGTGGACGACCCGCAGAGTGAGCCGGATGAAAGCCGCAGCGTGGATCTGGATCGGGCTTCTGACCGTCACGCTGGTGCTGGCATTCACGGGTCCCGGTGCGGGCTGGATCGCCTGCTGGCCGGCGGTGGTGGCGCTGGGCGTGATCGTGACCACCCGGCACGCCGCGGCCGGGCTGGCAGCGGGGGTGGTGGCCGGGTCGTTGCTGCTCGCGGGCGGGCGACCGGTCGAGGCGCTGCGGATCGGCCTCGGCGGGCATCTGTTTCCCTCGCTGGAGGGCTCCTGGCACATTGGCGCGCTGGTCTTCACCTTGTTGCTCGGAGCCTTCGCCGGGGTGCTCGAATCCTCCGGAGGTTTCGACGCCCTGCTGCGGCGGATGCTCCGCGGCGGCACGGCCGACCGACGTGTACTAGGCTCGACGTATTTGCTCGGGCTGCTGTGTTTCTTCGATGGCCTCGCCAACAGCCTGCTGATGGGCCGCATCGCCCGCCCGGCCGCCGACCGTGCCGGAGTTTCGCGGGAAAAACTGGCGTGGGTCGTCGATTCCACCAGCTCTCCGGTCGCCTGCGTGGCCTTCATTTCCACCTGGATCGCCACCCAGCTCACCCTGATCGGCGACAGCCTTCCCGGCGCGGATCCCTATGCGCTCTACTTCCAGTCCATCCCCGGAAATCCCTACTGCGTGCTGACGCTGGTACTGGTCCCGGCGGCGATTTTCCTGCGCTGGGAACCCGGCCCGATGAGGCGTGCGCGGCCGGCCCCCGCAGAGATGGACCCCCCCGGCCCCGCGCACGCCACCGGCATCTGGCGCGCCCTTGTGCCGCTGGGAGTGCTGGCGGTTTCGATCGCGCTCGGCTTCCAGTTGTTCTCGGGAAATGAAGTGCGGCTGTTCTCGCTGGCCGCTTGGCGGGAGGCCGCCTCGGGCTTGGCCGGGCCGGTCGCGTTGGTCGCCGGTGCGGGGGCCGGCCTGCTCGCCGCGTTCGCCTGCCATCCGCGCGACGGACGCGCCGGGGCAGCGGCCGTGACCGGCGCGGCGGGCCTGCTGCCCGCGCTCGTGATCCTGGTGCTGGCGTGGACTCTGGGAAGTGTGTTCGAGGCGATGGGCGCGGCCGAATCACTGCAAACGCTGCTCGGAGAACGGGTCGCCTCCGCCTGGTTGCCGCTGGCGGTTTTCGGCACAGCGGCGTTGACGGCTTTCGCCACTGGCTCGTCGTGGGGAACCATGGCGCTCGTCATGCCGCTCGCGCTGGGCCTGGCCGGGGCGGCCTCTGATCTCGATCCCGCGCTGCTGCCCGCGATCATTGGGGCGGTCTTCGGCGGCGCGGTGTTCGGTGATCACGCCAGCCCGTTTTCCGACACCACCATCGTCAGCGCGCTGGCCTCCGGCTGCGAACCGGTCGCCCATGTCATCACGCAACTGCCCTACGCCCTCACCGCGGCGGGCGCGGCGGCGGCGGTCTATGCGGCGATCGCGCTCGGGCTGCCTTCGGGGATCGCCACCGCGGGTGCCAGCGTGCTGCTCGTCGGTGGGATTGCTCTGGGATCAAGGAAATAACCCGCGCTGGGCTTTGACGTCGGAGACGGTTTTGACCGCCAGCGCCTGGGCGGCGGTGCGGACGGTCAGCTTGAAGCGATCCGCGAACTGGAGGACGCGTGCGAAGGCGGTCTCAAGCTGCGTTTCGAGGCGCGAGATCACCTCCCGCTCGGTCCATTGGTAGCGCTGGAGGTTCTGCACCCACTCGAAGTAGGAAACGGTGACGCCGCCGGCATTGCACAGCACATCGGGGATGATGAAGACGTCGCCGCGCTCCGCGAGGATCGCATCCGCCTCGGGTGTGGTCGGGCCGTTGGCACCCTCGGCCAGCACCTTGCAGCGGAGCTTCAGGGCGTTGTCCCGGGTGATCACCTGACCGGCCGCGGCGGGGGCCAGGATGTCACATTCCTGCCAGAGCATTTCCTCCGCATCGATACGATCGCCGCCGTCGAAATCCTCGACTCCGCCGGTGGTGCGGACGTAATTCGCGAGCTTCGTCAGGTCGAGGCCCGCCTCATTCCAAACCGCTCCGGTGATATCGGCCACACCGCGCACCTTCACGCCGTATGAGGCCAGCGTGAGCGCGGTGTGCAGGCCGACGTTTCCGAAGCCCTGGACGATCGCGCTCGCCTGGCGGATCGGCACGCCGAGCTTGTCGAGCGCGCGGGAGGCGAGGAAGGCGACGCCGTGGCCGGTGGCGCGCGTGCGTCCGGCGGAGCCCTGAAGGTTCAGCGGCTTGCCGGTGACAATGCCCGGAACGAGGTGGCCGGCGTGGGTCGAATAGGTATCGAGCATCCACGCCATCGTCTGCTCGTTGGTGCCCATGTCGGGCGCCATCACGTCGATGTTCTCGCCGATGAAGGGGATCATCTCCATGGTGAAGCGGCGGGTGATCCGCTCCAGCTCGGCGATGGACAAAGTACGAGGGTCGCAGTTGATGCCGCCTTTGCCGCCGCCGAAGGGCAGGTTCATGAGCGCGCACTTCCAGTTCATCCACATGGCCAGCGCGGCAACCTCGCCGAGATCGACGTCCGGGCTGTAGCGCAGGCCACCTTTCACGGGGCCGCGGGTCAGGTGGTGCTGCACACGGTGGCCGAAGTAGACCCGCGTCGAGCCATCGTCGTGGCGCACCGGCACGGTCACGGTGATGAGCCGCTTCGGCCACTTGCAGCGCTCGCGGAGTTCGTCGTTGAGTTCGAGGAAATCGGCCACCTGGTCGAACTGGGTCGAGGCCATGGCGAACATGGAGTTTTTGAGGAGTTCGGTCCGCATGGTGGAGGCATAGACGCGTCTGCGGAGGATCGCGAGGGATTTGAGGGTCTGTGTGCACAGCCCGGAATTTGCCCTGCTTCAATAAACCTCGGCCCGGAAACGGAGGTAGCTCTCCGACCCATGACGCTTCCACCGATTCCGCTGTTCCTCGCCTCCGCAGCCACCGCCTTCCTCCATGCGGCCGAGGTGGCACCGCCTTTGGAATCCTCGCCGGCGGAAGCGACGGCGGTGAATCCGGTCGATTGGCTTGACCCGATGATCGGTGCCGCGGGCCGTGGGTCGTGCCCGCCCGGGCCGGTGCTGCCTCATGCTTCCATTTATCCGAGCCCCGATACGCTGGAACCGGCCGCCTCGGGATACCGGCATGGCAGCCCGATCGTGGGCTTTTCCCAGCTTCACGCCTCGGGTGCGGGCAGCAGCACCGTTTCGTTCGGAAATTTCCTCGTGTCTCCTCGGATCGGAGCTGCCACGGAGGAGAAGGAACATGCCTCGGAAATGTCGGAGATGGAGGCCAGGCCGTGGGCTTTCCGTGGAGTGCTCGATCGCTGGAAAACCCGCTGCACCGTGGTGCCGGCCCGCCGGGCAGCGCTCTATCAATTCGAGTTTCCGGCAGATGGTGACGCGCGGATCTGTTTCGATGTCGCACGCAAGTTGGGGAAGAGCGATGGCATGCGTGAGGGGACGCTGGAGATCGATGCGAAGAGTGGCGAGATCAGCGGCGGCGGAACCTTCGATGGCAACTGGAACCCGGCTCCCTACGAGCTGTTCTTTTGCGCCAAGGTGGACCGTGTGCCCGTGTCGGTCGGAGCGTGGGAGGGTGAGCGGGTCACCGAGGGAAGCACGCGGGCGGCGATTCGCGCACGGGGGCGGATGGGCGCCTGGATGGCCTTCGACACCACGGATGAAAGGCCCGTGCGGCTGAAGATCGCGGTGTCATTCCGCTCGGTGGAAAAGGCCAGGGAGTATCTCGATGCGGATATCCCGGCGTGGGATCTGGCGGCGCTCGAGACCGATGCCCGGCAGGCTTGGGTTCAGGCTGTTTCGGCGGTGGAAGTCCCGGGCATCGACCCGGCGGAGGGACGCAAGCTCTATACGGCCCTGTTTCACAGCCTCATCCAACCGCGGAACCGCACCGGCGACGCCGAGGAATTCCCCGATGACGCGGAGTTCTGGGATGACCAGTACACCTGCTGGGACACATGGCTGACTTTGTTTCCGTTGCTGACGATCATCCAACCAGAGACGTTGGCCTCGATCGTGAACTCCTTCGGCGAACGCCAGGAACACAATGGTCGGGCAGAAACCGCCTTCATCCAGGGAAAGGATTATCAGGTCGGTCAGGGCGGCGACGAAGTGGACGTCATCATCGCCGATGCCTTTGCGAAGAAGGTGCCGGGCATCGACTGGGAGGGGGTTTGGAAGCTCCTCGCAGCTCACGCCAAGCGTCGCATGCCCGACTATCTCAAGCTCGGATACGTCGCGAGCGACGGAGACCATGGCGACTACGACTGGCGGACCCGCTCGGGCTCTTCGACGCTGGCGTTCGCCTACCAGGACTGGGCTGTGGCGCAGGTCGCCCGCGGGCTGGGCGAGCGTGCGCTGGCGGACCGGCTGCTCAAGCGCTCCGGGTCGTGGCGCGAGGTTTGGGACGAGGAGGCCAGCGGCGATGGCTTCACCGGCTTCGTCCGAGCCCGGAAAAAAAACGGCAGGTTCAGTGACACTCCCCTGACCGGAGGCGACGATTTCTATCAGGGAACCTCCTGGAACTACTCGTGGAACGTGCCCCACGAGCGCGATGCGATGATCGGGAAAATGGGAGGGCGTGCGCGTTTCCTGCAGCGCCTCGATTTCGCCTTCAGGCAGGAGAGCAACGCCTACGTGGACTACACCAATGAGGTGTGCTTCCACAGCACCTGGCTCTTCGCGCACGCGGGCAGGCCCTATCTCAGCTCGCACTGGGCCGATCGCCTTCGGCAGCACTACGGACCGGACTCGTTTCCCGGCGATGAGGATTCCGGCGCGATGTCGTCCCTCTATTTTTTCCTGACCGCCGGGTTTTTCCCCATCGCGGGTCAGGACCTTTACTATCTTCACGGTCCGCGGATCCCGCAGCTCGATTTCCATCTGGCGAATGGCAGGACCTTCACGATCAAGACGGCCAAGGCCGGGGACGCGAATCCCTACATCCAGGCGGTCACCCTGAACGGCAGACCACTGGAGCAGCCGGTCATCCGGCATGGCGACCTGATGGAGGGCGGCGTGCTGGCCTTCGAAATGGGAGCCGTTCCGACCACTTGGGGGACGGCCGGCGACTTTACCCCGGATCTGCGCAAGAGCCGCAGGATCGAATCGGGAGCGTGGAAAGAGTCCGCCGGCATGCAACGTGCACCGATCCCGCCGGTGACTTTGGAGAAGGAAGGAGACGCGATCACCCTGGCCGCCCGGTTCGAACCCCGCGAAGAGACAGGGAGGCTCGATTTCAGCTGGGGTATGAACGGATATCTCGCCCACTCCGGCAGTGAGCCGACCTTCACGAATCCCGCCGGAGAAACGGTCGCGCACTACTCCCTGCCTTCTGCTGCGGCCGCGCCCTGCCGGCTCGTCCTGACGCTGCGGAGAAACGCCCGTCAGGGCATCGATTTTCATGCGGCGGCCTACCGCGAGTCCGACTCTCAACTGGTCTGCGCGTTCACAGGCAGCGACCCGGCGCCGGCTTCCTACCGGATCGGTGAAGCGGTGTTTTCGAGCGACCACGAAGGCGAACTCCGCGCTGTCATGGCGACACCGTAGGCCGCCGGCGGCAGAGGAGCACGCTCTGTGCTCGTCGCCGACCCGTCGGCCGCCTAGCGTGGCGGGGAAATGGAGCGTCTGCGGGTTGATGGAAGGTTCCTCCGGCAAGGGTCGGAGCGGATTTTTCTGCGCTTGGTGACCTACGGCCCCTTCCCCGGCGGCTGGCCGGCGGAGATGGCGGAGGATTTCCTGTGGATCCGGGCGGCGGGCTTCGATGCGGTGCGGCTCTACTCGTGGCCCGGGGCCGATCTGCTCGATGCGGCGGGGGCGGCCGGGCTCCATGTTTTCGCCGCTCCGGAGTGGCCGCAGGCGGTGGACCTCCGCGATGGCGAAGCGCTCGGCATTGCCCGCGCGGCCTTGGCCGGCGGCCTGGCGGGGATCGGCAACCATCCGGCGCTGGCCGGCGTGTTCGTGGCGAACGAGATTCCCGCCGACCTGGTGCGCTGGATGGGCGCGGACTGGACGCGGCGGAGGATCGAGGCGCTGATCGATTTCGGCCGCGAGCGGGCACCGCACCTGATCTGGGCCTACGCCAACTATCCGACCACCGAATACCTTGAGCCGGGCAACGCCGACCTGACGGCGATGAATGTTTATCTGGAGGACCCGGTGGCTTTCCGCCGCTACCTGCGCCGGCTGCATCACATCGCGGGCGACCGTCCGCTGCTGCTTTCCGAGTTCGGCATGGATTCGCAGCGACACGGCGTGGAGAGGCAGGCGGCGATGTTGGAGGCGGCGGTGCGTGCGGCCCGCGAGGAAGGAACCGCGGGATTCACGGTCTATGCGTGGAGCGATCGGTGGTTCAACGCGGGCGAGGAGATCACCGACTGGGCCTTCGGCCTGATCGATCGCGAAGGGCGGGAAAAACCGGCCCTGACAGCGGTGCGCGAGGCTTTCTTCGAAGAGCCGGCGACACCGGAGAGGGCGTCGTTTTCCGTGATCGTCTGCACCCGCAACGGACGGGAGAGGATCGGTCCCTGCCTGCGCTCGCTGGAAAAACTCCACGGCCCGCGACCGGAGCTGATCGTGGTCGATGATGGCTCTACGGACGGCACCGCGGAGATCGTCGAAAGCGAGTTCCCCGGCGTGAAACTCCTCCGCCAGGAACCGTCCGGCCTGAGTGCCGCGCGCAACGCGGGAGCGGAGGCGGCAGGTGGCGAGCTGCTGGCCTTCACCGATGACGACTGCGAGGCCGACGCGGATTGGCTGGCCGAGCTGGCGGCGGTCTTCGCCGACGGTTGGGACGCGGTGGGTGGGCCGAACCTGCCGCCGCCGCCCGTCGGGCCGGTCGAGGCGGCGATCGCCTCCGCGCCCGGTGCGGCCAGCCACGTGATGCTCGATGACCGCGAGGCCGAGCACGTCCCGGGTTGCAATCTCGCGGTACGACGCACGGCGTATTTCGCCATCGGCGGCTTCGACCCGCGCTTCCGCACGGCGGGCGATGACGTGGACTTCTGCTGGCGGCTGCGCGATGCGGGGATGCGGATCGGTTTCGCCCCGAACGCCTTCGTCTGGCACCACCGGAGGCCTTGCGCGGTTGGCTACCTGAAGCAGCAGCTCGGATACGGCCGGGCGGAGGCGCTGCTGATGGCGAAGTTCCCGCGGCGTTTTTCTCCGGCAGGCGATGCGCGCTGGCAGGGTGTTATCTACACCGGTTCACCGGTCCGCGCGACCGGTTCGGCGGTCATTTACCATGGGCCGATGGGTCTCGCCGGCTATCAGGGGGTGATCGCCCGCATGCAGCCGCTGCGGGATCTGGAGGCGGGCTACGATCGACCGTGGGCGCGTGTGCTCCTGAAGACCCTCACCTGGCTTGCCCCGCGGTTGCGTGCCAAGGCGCGGACCGGGAAATTCATCGGGCCGGTGGACGCCCGTCCGCCCGCGATTCCTCCGGCAGACAAGGAGTTTTTCCATTGGGACCAGAGGCCGCGGGAAGTGATTCTGCGCGCGTGGCTGGCCGACGGCTGGAAGGCGGCGGGCAGCGGGGATTTCTGGGATTTGGAAAAGCGCGGGACCCGGGTGCTGATCGCCTGCGAACGCCACGATCACGGTGTGACCCGGGTGTGCGTGAGGGTGTGGGGGAAGATCGACGCGATCGAGTTCCAAAGGAGCGGCGGGCAGTGATCGCCGGGCAGGGATAGGGCAGCCGGAGTGCTGTCGCAGTCGGGTTCGAGGTCCTTCAGGTGGTTTGTTCCCGCAGAGCCGTAGGGGGAGCTCATTCCTTCAACCTCTGCCGCGCAGCAACGGATGGCCCTTCTTCGCCTCGGTGATGTGCGGGGGACGCAGGTAGGCGGGCTGGGGGGGCTCGGAGCGGAGGCGGACCTTCGTTTCCTCCGGCAGGGAAAGCCAGGTCTCGGCGAGGAGCGTGGCCTTCGGATGCAGTTGGACGACCTCCCGACCGAGGCCGAGACGGGTGACGTTTTCGAAAGAAAAGACCGTCCGGACATCGCCCAACAGCTCCGCCAAGGCGGCGGGATCGAGGAGTTCGGGCTCCGGGATGCCTTTTCCTACGCGGGCCCACCAGGCACTGCCGCGGCGCGCGTCGCCGACCGCCACCCCCTCCCTCACCGGGGTCGCCAGCAGCGATGAAAGTCCGACCGCCGGGCAGGCATGAACCAGCGCCACGCCCTGGCCGGCGGCGATTCCGACCCGCGTGCCGCTGTAGCTGCCAGGGCCGGTCCCGATCACGACCTCATCGAGCCGCTCGTCTCCGAGGATCCGCAGCGCCTCCTCCAGTGGAGCGAAAAGCAGCGAGTTGTGATTCCGGTCGCTCTCGAAGCCGCCCTCGAAAACACATCCGCTGTCACGGAACAGCGCGAGAGAGGCGCGGTTCGTGCTGGATTCGATCGCAAGCAAGGTCGGCACCCCCGGGCGATACCTCCCGAACGCCCGTCTAGCAAGGATTGGGGATTCTCCCTTGCACGGATTCGGCCGACCCGCTTTGTTGCCTCAGGACCGCCATGAGGGGCGGTTTCCAAAAATTTCCACCAATCATGACCGAATACTCGAAAGGCCTCGCAGGAGTCATCGCCAACGAATCCTCGCTCTCGAATGTCCGCGGCGAAGAAGGAGAGCTGATTTACGTCGGTTATGGCATCGACAGCCTCGTCGAGCACTGCACCTACGAGGAAGTCGTCCACCTGCTTCATCACGGAAAATTGCCGAACCAGCAGGAATTGCACGCCTTTGAGAAAGCACTGCGGGCCGAACGCAGCCTGCCTGACGGCGTGATCGCGTTCCTCAAATCCGCACCGAAAGATGCGAATCCAATGGATGTGCTGCGCACCGGCGTCTCCATGCTGGGTCTCTATGACCACCGTGCCGAGATTGGTGAACCGGACCACGCGAAGCTCGCCGCGTGCGCCATCTCGTTGGTTTCGAAGGTTTCATTGATCGTCGCCGCCTTCCACCGTTTCCGCCAAGGCTTGGAGCTGCCGAAAATCCGCAAGGACCTCTCCGAAGCCGGCCATTTCCTATGGCTCATCACCGGCGAAGAGCCGACCGCCCGCGCCACCAAGATCCTCGACGTGGCGCTGACGCTGCACGCCGACCACGGCATGAACGCCTCGACTTTCTCCGCCCGCGTCACCGTGGCCACGCTGTCCGACATCTACTCGGCCATCACTTCGGCCGTCGGGACGCTCAAGGGGCCGCTCCATGGCGGGGCCAACGAGGGCGTGATCCAGATGTTGCTGGAAATCGGCGATCTCGACAAGGTGGACGCCTACGTCGAGGGCAAGCTCGAGCGGAAGGAAAAGATCATGGGCATCGGCCACCGCGTGTATCGGACGCTCGATCCACGCGCTCCCCACCTGCGCAAGCTGGCCATCCAGCTGACCGAAGAACTCGGCGAGCCGAAGTGGATCCAGATGTCCGAGCGCATCGCGGAAATCATGCGCGAGCGGAAGAACCTCAACGCGAACGTCGATTTCTATTCGGCCACCGTTTACTACTCGCTGGGCATCCCGACGGACCTGTTCACGCCGATCTTCGCGATCGCCCGCACCAGCGGCTGGACCGCCCAGGTGCTTGAGCAGCTGCGCGACAACCGCCTCTACCGCCCGCTCACGCTTTACACCGGGCCGGAGGAAGCCCAGTCGGTCCCGCCGATCGAGCAACGTTGACCCGACGGTGCGCGCCTTTGATCCGCTGGCGTTCCTGAAGCAGTTCGGTGACGAAGCGCGGCACCGAGGGCTCACCGCCCTGCGCCTCGCCGAAACCGCGGCCGGACCGGTGATGGCCTACACGCCCTCCTCCCCCGAGGGCGCGCGATATCTTTCCGCCGGGATCCATGGCGACGAACCCGCCGGCCCGCTTGCCGCACTTGAATTGCTGCGTGGCGGACAGCTCGACGACGGCTGGATCATCTGCCCCGCGCTCAACCCCACCGGCCTCGCCGCCGCCACCCGGGAGAACGCCGAGGGTGTCGATTTGAACCGCGATTACCTCCGCCTCGAAACCGCCGAGATCCGTGCCCACGCTGCCTGGTTGGAATCGATGGTCACCCCGCAGGCCTTCGTTTCCCTGCATGAGGACTGGGAATGCAGCGGGTTCTATTTTTACGAGATCAACCTTGGCGAAGACCGCCCGGAGCGGGCCCAAGCGATCCTCGATGCCGTCACTCCGTGCTTCCCGCCCGAGCCGGAAGCCAGCATCGACGACCACGACACCCGCGAGCCCGGCTGGATTTATCATGGTGCCGAGGCCGATCTGCCCCACGACTGGCCGGAAGCCATCTACCTCGCCAAACGCGGCTGCCCGATCTCCTTCACTTTCGAAACGCCGAGTTCGAAAGAACTCACGAAGCGCATCGCCGCCCACGTCGCCGCCTTTAAGGCGGCGATGTAGGAGGCGGGACGCCTCCGTCCCACAACCGGTGACGCCCGCTGCCACCCTCGCAGGACGAGGGCGTCCCGCCTCCTATTTGATCGAAGCGCCGCGACCGAGTCGTAGCATGGGTCACATGAAGTGGCTGCTGCCTTTTGCCCTCGTCGCCATCGCGACTGCGGAACCGGTCGATGAGTTCATCTCCGCCGCCGCTTCGGAGCACGGTGCCTTCGGCGAAAAGGCGGCCCGTTTTCTGGTGGAGCACATGCCGGAGAAAGATCGCGACACTCTCAGCGCGGATTTCCTGATCGAGAACCTCGATCTTGCACTGAAGGCTCGCGCGGTTTTCCCGTGGGCCCGGGATGTGCCGGAAGATCTCTTCCTTAACGACGTGCTTCCCTACGCGGTGTTTGATGAAGCGCGCGACCCGTGGCGGGCGGATTTTTTCGAGAAGTGCGCCCCTCTCGTGAAGGACACCGCGACCGCCAGCGAGGCGGCGCAGCTCCTCAACAGGGAGTTCTTCGACCTGATCGGAACCCACTACGATACCCGCCGTAGCAAAACCAACCAGAGCCCGAAGGAATCGATGGAGCAGGGCAAGGCGACCTGCACCGGGCTCTCGATCCTGTTTGTCGATGCCTGTCGCGCGGTCGGCATCCCGGCACGAGCGGTCGGCACGCCGATGTGGTCCAATGGCCGCGGCAACCACACCTGGGTCGAGATCTGGGACGAGGGTTGGCGCTTCACCGGTGCGGACGAATACGACGAGGCCGGGCTGAACCGAGGGTGGTTCACCGCCGATGCCGCGCAGGCCAAAGCCGACGACTCCGAACACGCGATCTATGCAACGAGCTGGCGGCGCGATGGCATCCATTTCCCCATGGTATGGTCGCCGGGCTCCAAGACCGTCGCCGCGGTCAACGTCACTCATCGCTATGCCAAGAATACCGACGTCCGCCCGCAGCTCGGCGTGCGCCTGTTCAGTGACGGCGAACGCATGGCGGGGAAAGGCTGGCTGACAAGCGCGAACGGCCGGCGGTTGGCGGAGTTCACGACCAAGGCCGGAACCACCGATCTGAACGACATGCCGCGGCTCGCCGTGACGCCCGGTCAAAGCTATCGCTTGTCCTTCGATGATCACGGCGAAACCCCGCCTTTCATCGCGGCAGCAGGCGAGAACACGCATGACGCCCGGCTCGCCGAGCTGACGCAGCCACCCGCGGCGGTCCTCGCGCTCGCCGCCGACCCCCTGGCCGACCCGTCGTTGTCCGCCGCGGATGCCGAACGCGTCATTTCCCTGCTCTCGGAGATCGAGCTGGAGAAAAGTCGCGCGGCGCGCGCCGCGGAGTTGGAGAAACGCGGGATCTCCCTCGATGGCACGACGTTGCGCTGGCTGGAAAAGGACTTCGGCGAGGCCGAGTCAGGCGGTCGCAGCCTGTGGATCTCCATGCACGGCGGCGGCGGCGCACCGACGGAGGTGAACGACCAGCAGTGGCGGAACCAGATCGATCTCTACGAACCGGAGGAAGGCATTTACGTCGCCCCGCGGGCGCCGACGGATACCTGGAACCTGTGGCATCAGGACCACATCGATCCGCTCTTTTCGCGACTCATCGAGAGCATGATCGCGCTGCGCGGCGTGCATCCGAACAAGGTCTATTTGATGGGGTACTCCGCCGGCGGTGACGGCGTGTGGCAGCTCGCCCCGCGGATGGCGGACCGTTTCGCCGCGGCGGCGATGATGGCGGGCCACCCGAACGAGGCTTCGCTGCTGCCGCTGCGGAACCTGCCTTTTGCGATCTTCATGGGTGGCGAGGATGCGGCTTACGACCGGAACAAGATCGCCGCGGAACGGGTCGCCGAGCTCGGTCGTTTGCGAGCCTCCGATCCGCAGGGTTATGTTCACCTCGCCCGCATCTATGAAGGCCTCGGGCATTGGATGGACCGGCGAGATGCCGAGGCGCTGCCATGGATGGCCAAGTTCGAACGCGACCCGTGGCCGCGGAAGATCGTCTGGGTGCAGGACGACGTCACCCACCGCCGCTTCTACTGGCTGCAACTCCCTGGCAACTACGCGCCGCAGGCCGGTGAAAGGATCGACGCCTCCGTGGACGGCCAGACCATTCATCTCTCCGAAAGCACGCCGCCGGGGACGGTGCTTCTCCTTCACGACGACCTGTTCGATCTCGACCGTCCGGTGCGGATCGAATGGCGCGGCCGGACCTTCGAGCGGAAACCCAAGCGTCACGCGGATGTCATCCGCCGGGCCCTCGCTTCGCGGCTCGACCCGCCTTCGTGCCCGACGGCGGAGGTCACCGTCGAGTAGCCCTCAGCAGAACTTCGCGTGGAGGATGTGGAGGCCGAGGAGGTGGTTGAGGAGGGCGTCCTTGCGGACGAGTGAAGTGGGGTCGCGGTCGGCGTCGTATTCCTTGAGGAAACCCTCCACCGCATCGGCGGAGAGGATGCCGCAGCGATTGACGGCGTCGCGGTTGAGGAAGGCGTCGATGAGTTCGCGAACCTTGGCCTTCTTCTTCTCGTCGGTGTGCGCGGGCGGGGCCATGAAGGCGAACTTCTCGCGCTTGTAGAGGATCTCGGGAAGGACGCCGCAAACGGCCTCGCGGAGGACGTATTTCTCGATGTTGCCCTTGATGCGGTAATGCGGCGGCACCTTGAAGGCTGCCTCCGCGAGGTGGTGGTCGAGGAAGGCGGGGCGGCTTTCCATCGAGTTCGCCATGTCAACGCGGTCGCCGCCCCAGTTGAGGATCTGGCCTTCGAGCTGACACTTGGCCCAGGTGTACTGCGCGCGGTCGAGCGGGTGCCGGCCTTCCATCATCGAGTTGTCGATGCGTGAGGCGATTTCCTCGATGGGATCGTAGTCCTTCAGATGCTCGGCCACATCGGGATCGAGCAGCGGGCGGGCGAGGTCGAGGGTCTCCATCCAAGGCTGAAGCCAGGACGGCGTGAAGCCGCACATGGTGTCCCACGCGGGGTGGTGGCGGACGTTTTCGGAGAGGATCGCGCCCTTGAAGAGCTTGTTGGTTTTCTCCAATGCCTCGGCGTATTCGGCGCGGATGTGCTCGGGCTCGTGGCTGATGCCGTGGAGGAACATGTCGCGCTTGAAGCCGGGGTAGCCGGCGAAAATCTCGTCGGAGCCCTCGCCGGTAACGACGCAGCGGTAACCGCATTCCCAGACGCGCTTGGACATCAGATTCTTCGCCACGCCGAGGGTGTTGTAGAAGGTGCGCTCGGCGTGCCAGACGGTGTCGATGTAGTTCTCGCCGTAGAGATCGTCGGCGGCCAGGGTGATCATTTCCTGGTCGGCGTTCATCGACTCCGCCATCTCGCGGGCGATACTAGACTCGTCGTAGTCGTCGTTGTCGAAGGCGATGGTGAAGGCCTTGACCGGCGATTGCATGGCGCCGGTGGCGAGGCCGAGGATGCAGCAGGAATCGATGCCGCCGCTGAGGTAGCAGCCGACCGGGACGTCGGCCTCAAGCCGGAGGACCACGGCGCGGGTGAGCTCCTCGCGGATCTTCTCGACGTGGTATTCCTCGTTCTCGGGCTGGTCGTGGCCGCCTTCTTCGGGGAAATCGAGGTCCCAGTATTTGATCTTCTCGATTGAAAGGCGGTCGCCGTTTTTCCGCACGCGGAGCAGGTGGCCGGGCGCGAGCGACTCGATGTTTTTGAACGCGCTCATGCCGGGCGCGATGGTCTGCATGAGCTGGTGCAGCGCGGCCTTTTCGTCGAGTTCGGCGGGGATCTCCGGGTGGGCGAGGAGGGCCTTGACCTCGGAACCCCAGTGGATGGTGTGGCCGTCCTGAACGTGGATGAAGAGCGGGCGGATACCCCAACGGTCGCGAACGAGGAGCAACTCGTCGTTCTCCTGATCATAGAGCGCGAAGGCGAACTCGCCGCGGAGGTGCTTGAGGAAATCGAGGCCGTGTTTGCGGTAGAGGCCGAGCGCGATCTCGGAGTCCGACTTGGTGCGGAACCGCTGGCCCTCGGCCATGAGGACGGAGCGGTGGAACTTGAAGTCGTAGAACTCGCCGTTGACGGTGGAAACGAAGCGGTCGTCGTACGAGCGGATCGGCTGGCAGCCGCCTTCGAGGTCGTTGATGGAGAGCCGAGTGTGCCCGAAGGCGATCCCACGTTCGGGCCGCAGCCAGGTGGTTTGCGCGTCGGGTCCACGGTGAAGGATGGCCTGGAGCTGATCGTGAAGGATCGGCTCACGGGCGTCGGTGAGAGGTCGGGCGGAAAAGCTGCCGGTAATGCCACACATGGTTTTGGAAGGAGAGATAGGTCGTATAAGTCCTATGGGACCTATTTCTAGGAGCCCGCGAATTCAGGAAGACGGTCAAGTCGGCCGAGCACCGCGAGCAGCAGCGCCTGGCGGACGAAGACGGCCCCGTGAGCCTGGCTGAAGTAGAGGTTGTGCGGGGTTTTGTCCAAGGAGGTGTCCAGCTCATCAAGGCGGGCGAGCGGGTGGAGGATCACGGCTTCCTGCTTCAGCGGGCTGTCAGCGTCGAGCTTGTAGCGGGCGTCGAGCGCCTTGTAGGAGTCCCCGAGGAAGGCGATCGAGTTCATGTAAATCACATCGAGACGCGGTAGGCTTTCGCGGATGTCGTTGGTGACCTCGTATTCGATGTTGGCGCGGTTGAGGCTCTCGGTGACGTCCTTGCCGAAGGGGTCGGCCATTTCCGAAATGACGGTGACCTTCTCGATGTGTTCGTGGAAAAGCAGCGCCATGAGCAGGAAGGATTTCACCGCGCGCATCGACCCGGGCGTGCCGAGGATGCCGAGCTGGAGTTTCTGGTCGCCGGTCTCGAAGGGTGCGGCGAGGCGGGGCTTCCATTTCAGCAGCGCATACCAGTCGGCCAGCGCCTGGGTCGGGTGCTCGCCGGAGCCGTTGCCGGCGTTGATGAGTGGGACGCGGAGGTTCTCGAGCATCTGCTTCGGCGCGTCGGTCTCGGTGTGACGCATGACGACGCAGTCGCAGTAGGCGTTGAACATTTCGCCGATGTCCTGGAGGGACTCGCCCTTCTTCGCGCCGGTCACGCCGCCATCGGGGATGGAAATGATCTTCCCGGCCAGGCGGTGGACGGCGCTCTCGAAGCTGGTGCGGGTGCGGGTGGAGGCTTCGAAGAAAGCGGTGGTGACGATTTTTCCATCGAGCGGATGGTAGGGCCAGATCTCGACCTGCTCGAGGAAGGCGGCGAGCTTGCACAGCTCGGCCACCTGCTGGAATGAGAACTGGCGGGCGTAGAGGACGTTCTGGCCGGAAAGTTCGGCCAGGACGTTGAGATCGGGCGCGGCGGACGCAAAGAGGTTCCTCGGCTCGGGCCGGGTGGCGTCGGAGTCGCGCGGCGGCTTGAGATAGGGAGTCGCCGGGTTCGGCGTGAATGCTTCGCTCATGGGTGAATCGAGGTTGGAGGGAGTTACCAAAGTTCGCCGCGCTTCCAGTCGCGGACCAGCAGCACGATCAAGGCAAGCGCGCCGAGACCGGTCCACACGAGGCCGAGGTAGACGAGGGCTTGGAGAAAGGTGGAGGAGAACATGGCTTAGTGACCGATGGCATCGAGGGGCTTGGCTCCGATCCAGCGCGCGGCGAGGGTGAACACCATCGAGACCGCGCCGCCAACGAGTGCGCCGGTGTAGGTTTGGAGTTCAAAATACGCCCAAAGCCCGCTGGCACAACCGGCGATGATTCCGGCGATGACGAGCGGGGCATTGAGTCGTTTCCAGAAGAGCCCGGCGATCACCGGCCAGATGAGGCTGGCGACGAGCGCGCCGGCGCTGAAGAGGACCTGATCGATGTTCCAGCCGCTGAGGGCGAGGCTCCAGGCGACCACGGAAACTACGATGATCGCCGTAGCGGCGACGGGGCGGAATTTCTGCGGATCGAGGTGCTGCTTGAAGACGCCCTCGTAGATGTCGCGGACCAGCAGGTCGGAGGTGGCGGCGAGGAGTGAATCGATCGAGGAAGCCATCGAGCAGAACAGCACGACGAGGATGATGACGCCGGCGAACTGGCCCAGCCCGGCGAGGCCGAGGACGTGCTCGGCGACCTGCGGGCCGACTTTTCCGGGATCGGTTACGTTCACGCCCAGCGGCCCCGCGCAGAGGGCGATGAAGCCGGCGGCGATCGGAATCGGGAACCACAGCACGCCGGAGAGGAAGAACGCCTTCGGCGCGACCTTTTCGCGCATGGCGAACGCGCGCGACCACCAGACGTTGTTGTGCATGACCTCGCCGAAGCCGAAGAGCATGTTGTTGAAAATGGCCAGCAGGGCGGCGGGCATCATCACGTCGAGCAGCGCCGGCTGCTCCGCCATGAGGTGGCGGTGGACGGTGGGGACATCGACGTGATTGAGCACTTCGTAGCCGATGAAGACGATGCCGATCAGGATGATCAGGCTCTGGATGAAATCGGTGCCGATGACCGCGTAGAGCCCGCCGAAGAGCGTGTAGAGCACGCAGACGACGAGGATCAACGTCATGCCGTGGACGTATTCGATGCCGCCGAGAGCCTCCAGCAGCTTGCCGCCGGCGATGGCCATGGTGACCAGCCAGGTGATGGAATACACCAGCGTAATGACGAGAAATACGCCCCATCCCGTACGTCCGTAGCGCAGCCGGAAGAAATCGCCCGCGGTGACGCCCTCGGGGAGCAGCTTGCGGATGCGGAAGGCGAGCGGCGCGAAGAGCATCAACCCGAACGAGGCCGAGGCATAGGCGAGCATCCCCCAGACGCCTTTCTCGTAGGCGAGCAGCGGCGCGACCATGGTGGTGTTCGAGGTCACCCACGTAGCCATGGCGGTGGCGGTGCCGAGGGAAAGCCCGACGTTGCGTCCGGCGAGCATGAAACCCTCGCTGGTCTTCGCTTTCCTGCCCCACCACATGCCGAGCGCGACCCACAACACGCCCAGCCCGATGACGATGGCCCAGGCGGTGGAGTGGGAAATGGAAGCGGCGAGGATCATCGCGATTTGGCAAACCCGTGGAGGATGGCTCCGATGGTGAGGACGGCGACAAACGCACCGGTGCCGAGCAACAGGTGGAGCTGCCCGCGGTGCATGTATTCGACCTTGATCCGGAGCGGCTCCGACCACTCGGTGGCTCCTGTTTCGCGGACGCGGAAATGGTAGGTCCCTTCGGCGAGGCCGGTCAGCACGCTCTCGGTGTCAGGACCGCGGTAGCGCAGGTGCGCGTCGGAGAAATCGGCGTCGGTGCTTTGTTGCAGCTCGTATTCGGGTCCTTCGCCCCGCCAGACGAGGTCGATGGTGCCGTCGTCGC
Organism: uncultured Haloferula sp.; assembly: GCA_965652295.1. Taxonomy (GTDB): domain Bacteria; phylum Verrucomicrobiota; class Verrucomicrobiia; order Verrucomicrobiales; family Akkermansiaceae; genus Haloferula. The sequence continues at coordinate 55,893 of CBFGTS010000017.1, forward strand.
TGACTCCGGCTCTCGGGCCGAGATCGCTTTCCAGCAAAGGCGCGGCCATCGCGGAGCCGACCACTCCACCCACGACGAGGCCGGCGAAAACCGACCTGCAGAAATGGATGTTGGGCGAAGGAAGAAAGATGGTTCCGTCGGGTTGGATGGCGGCTGTCCGGCAACGGCGGTTGCTGAAAAACGGCGCGGCTACCCTTGGGTCTAACCGCCGCGATGGCAAATTCTTTCTGGAATCCATGCCGTCGCACGCGTTGGGTGGACCTCATGGTCGAGACGATGCCCGAAATATCCATCGAAAGGCTCGGCGGCGATCTACGGGAACTCTCGGAGATCGGACGCGCGGAGGATGGCGGCGTGTACCGCATGGCTTTCACCGAGGCCGACATGCGCGGCAAGGCATGGCTGGAGCAGCGCATGCAGGACGCGGGCCTGGAAACCTCGCGCGATGGCGCGTGCAACGTGATCGGCCGGCTCGCCGGAAAAAACGCGGAGGCCCCCGCGCTGGTGATCGGCTCCCACATCGACACGGTGCCGTGCGCCGGGATCCTCGATGGCACCCTGGGCGTGCTGACCGGGCTCGAATGCCTGCGCGCGGTGAAGGAAAGCGGCCGCGTGCCGGAGCGCGACATCGAGCTGATCGCCTTCTCCGATGAGGAAGGCCGCTTCGGCGGCATGCTCGGCTCGCAGGCATTCGCCGGGCAGGTCACGCCGGATGTCATCCACACCGCGGTCGATCCCGCGGGCGAAAAAATGGCCGATGCGATGGCCGCGCACGGCCTCGATCCCTGGCTCGCGTTGCAGGCGCGGCGCGATCCGCAGACGATCGCCGCCTACCTGGAGCTGCACATCGAGCAGGGCCCGGTGCTTTCCGGAAACGACGAGCAGATCGGCGTGGTCGAGGCGATCACCGGGCTCTTCAAGTGGACCGTGACGCTTTCCGGCGAGCCGAACCACGCCGGCACCACGCCCATGCCGATGCGGCGCGACGCGTTCATGGGCGTGGCCGATTTCGCCCACGAGATCCCGCGCCTGCTCGACGAGAACGGCTCCGAACGCTCGCGGGCGACGATCGGCCGCGTGGATCTCACGCCCGGCTCCGCCAACACGGTGCCGGGCGAGGCCCGGTTCACCCTCGACGTGCGCGATACGGACGAGACGGTGATGCACGAACTCGCCGACTCCGCACGCAAGGCGCTCAACGCGATCGCCCGACGCCGCGGGCTGCGTTTCAACTACGAGGTCGATAGCTGGATCAATCCGGTCGATTGCGATGCCGCGCTTTCCGACATGGTTGAAGCCGCGGCGAAAGACGCGGGCACCCGTTTCCGCCGCATGATCTCGGGTGCCGCCCACGATGCGCAGATCGTCGCCTCGCTCTGTCCCGTAGGCATGATTTTCGTCCCGTCGCTGGAGGGAAAATCCCACTCGCCCGCGGAATGGACCGCCTGGGACGACATCGAGGCCGGGGCCCGCGTCATGCTCGGCACGATCGAACGCTTCGCCTTCCCATCCGCTTCCTGAACCCATGTCCGTCACCTCCATCACCGACCCCCTCCGCCAGCAATATCGCGAAGCCTTTGTCACCAATCCGCGCCGCGCGGAGCACCTCGCCGATGGCAAGGTGGCGCTGTTGTGCATCGACGTGCAGTACCTCGACGCGGCCGATGGCTACGGGCTCTTCGCCGATCCCGACACGAGCGGCGTGCCGGAGGAGGGACGGAAGTACTACTTCGAGCGTTTGGAAACGCTGGTGCTGCCCGGCATGCGGCTGCTGCAGGATGCGTTCCGCGGCGAGAAGCTGGAGGTCATCCACATTCGGATCTGCGCGCTGACCCACGACGGCCGGGACCGGAGCGCCGGGCACCGACGGCTCAACCTGCTGGCCGCTCCCGGCAGCAAGGAGGCGGAGTTTCTCGAGCAGGTCGCGCCGGAGGGCGATGAGATCGTGATCAACAAAACCGCCAGCGGCGTATTCTCCAGCACCAACATCCATTACGTGCTCGGCAACCTCGGCATCCGCTCGCTCTATCTCTGCGGCGTCTACACCAACGAGTGCGTCGAGACCGCCGCACGCGACGCCTGCGACCTCGGGTATTTCGTGACGATCGTCGAGGATGCCTGCGCGACGGTGACCGAGCGCCTGCACGAGGCCTCGCTGGCGACGCTGCGCGACCGCTACGCGCGGATCAATTCCGTGCGCGATGTGCTGAGGGAACTCGACGTCCTGCGCGACAGCTCCACGGCCGCAATCCTCTCGCGGACCGAATAGGAGCCGGGCGCTCCTGCGGGCGACGAGGGTGTCCGGCTTTTTTGATCACAGAACAGCGGAGGGGAGGACGTCCGACTGGATCATCCGGAATTCAGTTTTTCTCTGTGACCTCCGTTTTCCTCGGTGCCTCCGTGTTGAAAAAAGGCGTTCCCGTTCCTGGAGCAAACCCACCGAGCCCCCGGACTGCCCAGGTTGCGGGGCGAGGGCGTTCTACTTCCAAAAAAATCCCGCCGGAAGGGCGGGAACTCAAGGAGGAAGTGGCAACCCGTAGGGGAATCGAACCCCTATTGCCAGAATGAAAATCTGGAGTCCTAACCGTTAGACGAACGGGTCTCACTTCGCGAAGCTTGCCGGAGCAGGCTTCCTTCGCCCACCGGGGTGGGCTGGGCCGGAAAGCTAGTCAGAGCCCTCCGACTGACAAGCACATTTTTGGGAAAAAAATTCCGCATCCATTCATGGGTTGGATGAAACGTTCCCTGAGTGGTGGATGAATGGCGGCTTGCCAGCGGGGACATCGTCCCTACCCTGCGCGCCCTGTCCGACAAGCACTTACGGATTGCCCATGAATACAGACATCCTCTCCCAAGCCGCCGCCCAGGCGCGTGGCCTCGCCATTGATGCCGTCCACGCGTGTTCCTCCGGCCACCTCGGCCTGCCGCTCGGCTGCGCCGAGATCGGTGCCGTCCTCTGGGGTGCCGGCGGCCTGCGCTACAATCCGGAAGCTCCGAAGTGGCTGAACCGCGACCGTTTCATCCTTTCCGCCGGCCACGGCTCGATGTTCCTCTACAGCTGGCTGCACATGACCGGGTACGACGTGCCGATGGAAAACGTGCGGAACTTCCGCCAGCTCGGCTCGCACACCCCCGGCCACCCGGAGTCGTTTGAAACCGCCGGCGTCGAGGCCACCACCGGCCCGCTCGGCCAGGGCGTGGGCAACGCCGTGGGCTTCGCCCTCTCCGGCAAGCGCGCCGCAGCCCGCTTCAACACCAAGGATCACACGATTTTCGACCACCACGTCATCGCCCTCCACGGCGACGGCTGCCTTCAGGAAGGCGTGGCCAAGGAGGCGATCGCTTTCGCCGGCCACAACAAGCTGGATAACCTGATCCTCATCTACGATTCGAACGACGTCACCCTCGACGCCATGGCCGAGGTGACCCAGAGCGAGGACGCCGCCGGCTACTTCGTTTCCCAGGGTTGGGACGTCGTCACCATCGACGGCCACGATTTCACCGCCATCCACAAGGCGCTGGAAAACGCGAAGAACGACGACAACGGCAAGCCGAAGGTGATCATCGCCAAAACCACCATCGGCAAGGGTATCCCGGAAGTCGAAGGCACCTCCAAGGGCCACGGTGAGGGCGGCGCGAATTTCTCCGACGCCGCACGCAAGGGCCTCGGCCTGCCGGAAGAGCACTTCTATGTCTCCGACGAGGTGCGCGATTACCTCAAGCAGGTCGCCGACAACCACAAGCACGCCTTCCTTTCCTGGCAGAGCGACTACGAGGCCTGGGCGCAGGCGAATCCCGAGCTGGCCGTCGAGCTTCGCGCCGGCGTGCAGGGGGAGATCCCGAGCGACCTCGTCGAGCGCATCCCGGCCTTTGCCGAGGATTACAAGGACGCGACCCGCGGCGCGGGCGGCGTGGTGATCCAGTCGGTGGCCAAGGAAGTGCCCCACTTCATCACCGGCTCGGCCGATCTCTACGGCTCGACCAAGAACTACATCAAGGATGCCGGCGACTTCGGTCCGGAGAACCCGACCGGCCGCAACATCTGGTTCGGCATCCGCGAGCACGCCATGGGAGCCATCTGCAATGGCATCGCCTACGACGGCATCTTCCGCGGTTCCGGCGCGACCTTCCTGGTCTTCGCCGACTACCTCCGCCCCTCCATCCGTCTGGCCGCGCTTTCCCGCCTGCCCGTCACCTACATCTTCACCCACGATTCCGTGGGCGTCGGTGAGGACGGCCCGACCCACCAGCCGGTGGAAACCGTGAGCGGCCTGCGCGTGATCCCGCAGCTCGACGTGATCCGCCCGGCCGACGCCGAGGAAACCGCCGGCGCCTTCGCTGCGGCGATGCTCCGCACCGATGGTCCCACGGCCCTCATCCTGACCCGCCAGGGCGTGCCGCCGATGAGCCAGCTGTCCGTTTCCGAGCGCCGCAACGGCGTGATCCGCGGCGGCTATGTCGTCCGTAAGGAGAAGGGCGAACTCACCACCATCCTCCTCGCCACCGGTTCCGAGGTGCAATACTGCCTCAAGGCCGCCGAGGAACTCGGCGACGGCGTGCGCGTCGTCTCGATGCCCTGCTTCGAGCGCTTCGACCGCCAGGACGCCGCCTACCGCGAGGCGGTCCTGCCGAAGTCCTGCACCCGGCGCGTCGCCATCGAGGCCGGCGTCACCGGCCTGTGGTGGAAATACGTCGGCACCGAAGGCAAGGTCGTCGGCATCGACCGCTTCGGCCTCAGCGCCCCCGGCAACACGGTCTTCAAAGAACTCGGCATCACCGTCGAGTCGGTCGTTGCCGCCGCCAAAGCCTGATCGTGGCGGCGGATTTCATCCGCCAAGCCCACCGCTTCAATATTCATGCCGCCCCGGGAAACCGGGGCGGCGTATTTTTTGATGCCCGCCGCTCCTTTCCGGCTACGGCGTGAAGAGCACCTTGCCATGACGGTCCGGTGCGTCGAGACAGGCGAGCGCCTGCTTGAATTCCCCGAGCCGGTGCGTCGAGTCGATCGGCACGTCCAGTTTCCCTTCCGCCATCCATTTCGCGAGCAGACCATATGTCCGGTGCACCTCAGGCAACCGCGCGTTCTCGAGCCACTTCGTCATCCAGAACCCGTGCAGGCTGATGTCCTTGAAAATGAGGAGACCGTTCGGCACCTTGAGCGGCTTGCGACCCATTGCGCCGTAGGTCACGTGGCTGCCGCCGACCGCCAGCAGGTTCATCAGGCGCAGCGCGCTGTCGCCCCCCACGGCATTCAGCGCGAGCACCGGGCGGTCCTTGCCGAGCACCTCTTTGGCCGCATCCACCGCGTCGCCGTTGTCCAGGAAAACGTGATCCGCGCCGATCGCCTTCAGCTCGCCAACCAACTCCTCGCGACGTACGAGGTTCACCGTACGCCAGCCGAGCTGCTTGCAGAGCTGGATCACACATCGTCCCACCCCGGAATTCGCCGCGTTCTGGACCACCCAGCCGCCGGGAGGCACGGCCACGAAGCCATGAAGCATGCGGAAGGCCGTGGCGGGATTGACCTTGAGCATCGCCGCCTGGAGCGGATCGATGCCCACCGGCAGCTTGAAAAGCAGATCCCCATGCACGTCCGCCTGCTCCGCCCACGACGAGGCACGTGTCAGGAAAATGACGTGGTCGCCGGGCACGTAAGCTGCATGCCGGCTTTCCAGCACCTCCGCGCAGCCTTCGATTCCCGGCGTCGCTGGCAGCTCCGGCATCACGCCGTAGGTGCCCTCGATGAAATTCAGATCCGCCGGGTTGACCGGCGCGGCGAGGACCTTCACGCGCACATGGTTTTCAGCCAGGGTGCCGGCTTCATCGTCCACGCATTCCAGAACCTCCACAGGGACACCACACGATCGGAAGGCAAGCTTCATGCCCGTAGGTCGGCCTTTTCCGCGATGGGGTCAAGGGGGCGCCGCTCCATGCACGATCATGCGGAAGATTCCGCAAAATGCTAACCGCTCGCATGGATCCACGACCCGCGCACGAAGAACGCCTGCGGCAGTGTCGCCATGGTGCCAAACATCAAGGCGAGCAGACGCTCGTCGAAGGGATTCGAAGTCAACGTGAGGCTGAGGAAGCTGGCGGTGAAAACAAAAGGCAAGGAGGCCAGCCAGTAGTCCGGACCGGGCAGAGCGGAGTTCGCTCGAGCCACGGCGATCGACTGCCACATGGTCGCGACGAAGAGCAGGATCATGCTCAGCAGCGCTACAACGCCGCCGGAGAAAAGCGAGTAGGTCCAGATGGAGTGACCGGCGAACCAGACATCCTCTCCGATTTCCTCATCCGGCGGATACACGAGATGGATCTCAGGCAGATAGGCGGCGTCCCAGGAATAGCTCGCCCCAATCCCATGGCCGTAGAGGTAGTGCACTGGATCGGCGTCGAGGATCTTGAAAATGCCGGACGCCTCGGCTTCGCGGGTGAGCCATGAGATATCGATGGCGATGTTCCGGTCCGCCGCGTGATGAAACAGCCGCTCGTTCCAGCGCTCGATCAGCTGCGGCTTCGACACCCATGTGACGGCCAGCGCAAGCACCGCGAATCCGCTGAGGGCAAACACCGGCATCAACCGTCGCGCCACCTCCGACCACCGATAAACGCCCCATTTCACACCCAACGCGAAGGCGATTCCGGCGGTCAGCGCCGAGGCACCGATTGGCAGGATCATCGAACGCGTGATCGTGATCACGATGCCGATGAACAAGGCTGCGGTGGCAGCGATCGTGGTCCAATGGAAACGCGAGCGGAGCAGCAGTGCGCACGCGATGAATGCCGCGAGCCAGGCCAGCGCCGCGCTCAGAACCTCGGTGCGGACGTTTTCCATGGTTACCCCCTTGAAGGCGAAGCCGTGGAAAATCCGCCACAGGACATTCACGCACGCCGCCACCAGGATGGGAGCGACGATCCGTGCCGGGCGGACGCCCAGGCAGCCGGCCAGGTGGACATTGATCATACCGGCGAAGCACAACATCAGGGGCAGGATGATGCGCAGCGACCGGCCGGGCTCGACGCCTTGGACGAAAGCATTCCCCAGCATGTAAACGAGGAATGCGCCCCAGAACGCCAGCATCCACGACCCGGGCCGCACGGTGATCATGCGCCAGCCGAGCAGGACGATTCCCGCCGTGGAACCCATCGCCCCGGCCAGGAACACAAGCTGATCGAGCCCCGCTCCCGAGGCGCCGGCTCGCGCTTCGCCCGCCCGGTAGTCGAGCGAGAAGGAAAGCATGAAGATCCAGAACAGCACCTCCACCCACACACGAGGGCCCGTGCGCGGGAAGGACACGGGGTCCTCGCTGTCGTCTAAAATCATGGGTGCGGGTGCGGAAGGTGGACGGCCGGAGCCGCCGGGAAGGAGGGGAACAGCGGGCGCAGTCTAGGTTTCAGGCGGGGAAGCGTCAATGGAGGCGACGCCGTGCCCGACCTTGCACCCGCGCAGCCGGGACCATCCGGGCTTTTCCCACATCATGGAGCAGCGGAGAAAACGGAGGGGACAACCGGCAGCCGCGGCCCGAGGGCGAATAACGCTCGCCGCAGACGCGTGTCCGGGTCAAATCGGCCGCAGCCCGATCTTTTCCAATCCACCTGATGACCACCCTCTGCCGAGAATCCTTCCCCTCCGACAGGATGACCTGTTGGCTTGAAATGCGGGAGGCGCTGCAAGCGGAGCTGGGCGAAGCGATCACGCTCGACGCGCTGACCGGGCCGAAGGGACGTCTGGAAAGCGAAGCGTGCCGTGACGATGCGGGCGGCGAGGCCGGATGGTTGATCGCACAGCGGAAGAAAGGGCACCGGCACTCGATCGATGACGTGCTCACCGCCTGGTATGCGCTGCGGAATTCGCCGCCTGTCACCAGACATCTCGACCTCGGCACCGGGATCGGCACCGTCGGGCTCCTCACGCTGTGGGGCATGGGTCGCGAGACGCGCCTGACTTGTGTCGAGGCGCAGGAAATCAGCTACCGTTTGCTGCAGGCGAATCTGGAGACCAATGGCCTGCGTTCCCGGGTGGACGCCTCGCATGGCGACCTGCGGGAGTTCGCGCCGGGCCGGCGGTTTCCGCTGGTGACCGGCAGCCCGCCCTACTTTCCGACGACGGCGGGGATCGTCCCCCAGGATTCGCAGAAGGCGCACGCCCGCTTCGAGCTTCGGGGCGATGTCTCGGACTACGCCAGGGCCGCGGTCCGCCATCTGGAGCCGGACGGCTGGTTCGTGCTTTGTTTTCCCACGCCGCAGCGCCAGCGCGCTCTCGATGGCATCGCCGGTGCCGGCCTCAAGATTGTCCGGCTGCGGCCCGTCATCCCACGGGCATCGCTTCCGCCTCTGTTCGATCTGATCGCCTGCCGTCATCCCGGTTTCGTGCCGAATGAGATGGAGATCGAGGCACCGTTGATCGTGCGCGAGGCAAGCGGCCGGCTCACCGCCGAAATGGCTGGGGTGCGCCGTGGCTTCGGGTTTCCCGATGGAGCGGCCCACGGCGATTGGCAGACGGGTTGAGATGAAAGGAAGCTGCGGAGTCGCCGCCCCGCCCTTATTCCGCGGGTTCGACCACCACCCTGTAAAAGCCCGGCTCTTGGCCATCGGGAGACGACATGGCGGTGAGGGTGACCAGGCCCGTGGCCTCGGTGATCGTGAATGCGTCCGTCGCGTCCGCCCATTCGTCCAGATCGGGTGACGATTCGAGGTGCCAGACAAACGCGCTCAAGTCCTCGCGGCAGGTAATTTTCAGTTCGGGAACGCCGCTCTCGTTGATGATGATGGCGACGTTCGCCGATCCATGATCCGGCACGGTCGGATCGGTCCCGAAAAACAACTCCAGCAGGGTGGTCATGCCATCGCCATCGGGATCGATCTCGAGCCCGACGAGCGATCCGTCGGTCATCTCCGCTGGGGTGAAGTGCTGGGCCAGGAGTGCGCGCAGCGGGTCGTCATTCTCGGCTTCGCCGGGATTGCCACCCCACGAAATACTAGAGGTCCAGTTGCCCGCCAGGCTGTGGTCCGGGGCGGAGTCCGGGTTCACCAGGACCAGGGCCGGGCCGCCGCCATCGGGAGCCAGCGGCCACGGCGGATCATCGAGGTATTCGAAGCGCTGGAGGATGCCCCCGTCCTGATCCATCAAGGCCAGAAACTCGCCGCCGTTTCCGAGCGCGGTATCGTCTTCGAATTCGCCGGCCACCGGCAGACCGCTACCGTAGCGGTGGGCGAAGGCGGTGGCGTTCCGGACGATCAGAACCCGCGCGCCGGGTGCCAGCTCGTGGACGCTGGAGGCATCGAAACCGAACTGGATGCCCTCGTTGAAATGCACCCCGGAGAGGTCGAGCGTGTCGCTGCTGGCGTTCTTCAGCTCGATGTATTCGAAGTCGCCATCGTCGAGATACCCCGCCGCGATCTCGGCGGACGTGGGATTCAAGGGGTGGTAGTGGATTTTTGAAACGACCAGATTCGACGGGGTGGGCGCGACGGCATCGACCACGAAATCCGCTTCCGTCACGGGCGACCATTCGCCGCCATTCAGCACGCGGGCTTTCAAAGTCAGCGTCTGGTCCAGAAGCAGAGGGTCTCCCTCATAGGGCACGGCGGTTTCCGCCACGCCATTCGCTCCTCCTTCGATTTCGAGGCCTTCCAAGGTCGGCCAGATCAGGAAATCCGAGCTCGAGGCACCGCGGTTGAGGGCGTGGACGGCGAGCACGTTGTTTCCCGGGACGAGCAGGCCGAGGTGGTCTGAGATGTCGAAAGTGTGGAACTCGACCGCTTCGGAATCATCGTGCGTGGTGGTGGCCTGGCTGTTCCAAGCCGCGGGTTCGCCGGGATTCCCCGGGGCATTCTGCCGGGCGACTTCCACCCCGTTGAGATAGGCGATGAAGCCGTCGTCATAACGCAGGCCGAGGCGCAGCACGTTGAGGTCCGGATTGGAGGAATAGGTGAAGCCGGCTCGCAGGTAGATGCTCTCGAAATTGCTGCCATTGACGACTCCGGCGAAGTCGAGGTTCGGATCGATCAGACTCTCGTAGTCGCCGCCGACGCTGTTTTCGTAGCCGGCACCGAGCGTGCCGGCAGGCCATGCGGAGTCGTCGAAGCCGCTCTGCGTCCAGGCCGTGCCGAGCAATCCGCTCGTCGGAACGAGGGCGCGTTTGGTGGCGAATTCCCCGAGCATGGTGACGGAGTCGACCACCTCACCGGAGGCGGAGACGCGCGGGTCGCTGCCATCGGTGGTGTAGTAGATGGTCCCGGGTGAGGGGCTGGAAAGGGTGATCGGGGTGCCCCCGGGGAATCTCCCTCCGTGAGAGGAAAAGGCGGGTGGTTCGGTATTCGGGTACCATCCGCGGGAACGAAGCTGGTTGAGGAAGATCTCCGGACGGCGGTTGAAATAATCCCCGAAGTCGCCGTCTGTGCGCACGCCCAGAAAGCGCTCTCGGTTCGCCAGCCAGTCCAGCCGGGTGTAGGGCTGGGCGCGTTGGTTGTCGCCCCAGCGCGCGGATTCCAGCCGGATGACTTCGAAGATCGGTGCCGTGCGGCGGGCGTACAGATCGAGGGTTCGCTCCGGTGTCATCGCGCCCCCATGGTGGAGGTGGTGGTGGACCCGGTCTGCGAAACGCAGCCGGTATTCGGCATTCGCGGAAAGATCCTGCTGGAGGTTTGTGGGTCCTCCGGAGTCGCTGCGGCCGGTGACGTTGTCCGTGAGGTAGTTCATCACGTTTTCCGCATCCCAGCTGTGGAACTGCCACTTGCCTTCCGGGGTGGTGTGGTTGCGGGAGGCGTACCAGTTCTGGTGCCCCCAGTCGGTGTTCCCGAGGAAGTAGTTGAGGATGATGTAGTCGATGAAGGCATCGATATCCAGAAGCTCGGCCACCCGGTCGAAGTTCCCTTGGATGGAAAGATCCTGATCGGCCAGGGAGTGGAGTTGCACGTACGAGTCCCGGGAGCCGCTGACGACCGTGTTGATGTTGTGCTTCACCACGTCGTAGTCGTCCTTGTCCCCGCCCATGTAGCTGGCGGCGAAGTCATCGTCCGGGCGCTCGTGCAGCGTTCGCATGCCCCAGAAAATGCCGTTGATGTAGAGCAAGACGTGTCGTCCGTGCGGGGAAAAGCCGCCGATCTCGCGGTGGAGGTCGGCGGCGAACTGGTCCCGCGCATACTGGGCCCTGCCTTGCTGGGTGGCGGGAGAGAACTCTCCGCCGTAGTGCCAGCACTCGCCGAGTTGCGCATCCAGCACCAAGGTATCGAAGCGGTCGGTCGCGTCCTCGCCGAGGACCGGGAACCTGAGGTCGCGATCGAACTTCAGCCGCAGCGAAAGGTTGTCGGATTTCCATCGATTCGGGCTGCTGCCACCGACGATCTGGACCGTTCCATCCAGCTGGAAACCCTCGGCCTCGTTGGGAAACGCCACGTTGTCCTCCGGATTCAGGAGTTCGATCGAGACGTTCTTTTCGACATCCTGACCGGCGATGTAGATGCCCCCGCTGCCGAACATTTCGTCGAAGTTCATCGAGATGGACAGCGTCGGAATCCGCTTCAAGTCGTCGCTCACCGGCCTGATCTCGGGATCCGGGTGGCTCACGATCTGCGGGTCCATTTCCCAGTCCGGCCCGGCGTGTCCCCAGTCGACCGCTTGATCGAAGGGTGCGCCCAGCCCGTTCTGCTGCAAAACATGAGCCGGGAAAATGTAGGTGTGGCTGTCCACATCCGTCGGTTGGAAGCCGGGCTTCACCGCCATCGCCCGCAGGCAGGTGGTGGTGGTGATCGCGACCGTGGCGGACGGCGTTTCCGTTCCGCTCGGAGCCGAGATCTGAGTGCCGTTCGTTTCATCCGGCCACGAGCCGTCCGTGGTGTAAATCAACGTCGAGCCCGGAGTCGCGGACGTGATTACGACGGAAAGCGGCGCGTCGTAGAGCCCGCGGTTCACGCTGAACTTGGTGTCATCGACGAATCCGTCGACCGAGTCCATGCTGTTCGCCGTGCCGGGGGTCGGCTCCGAGAAGTAAGCGGTGGTGCCGGACCCGTCCTGCAAGGCGAGCCCGTAGGAGGTGTCCTCGAACTGGTCGGGATAGGGCAGATAGGACGAGACGATGCTGACGCTGGTGTCCGGCTCCATCCGCGAGAGTAGCAGGTTGCCCGGCGAGAGCCGGCCGAGCTTGAAGTTGGTGTGGAGTTCGTCGGCAGGGTTTCCGAGATCGCGTCCGGAGGCGAAGATGAGCCGGTATTCCCCGGCACCGATCATGAAATCCGGGAGGGGCCACAAGGTCGGTTCATCCGGATCGTCGCTGAGGAACCAGCCGCCGGTGCTCACCGGCTCGTTGCCGGAGTTCCAGATCTCGATCCAATCGGAAGCCTCGCCGAAGGAATCCGTGAGGCCGCTGCCGTTGTCGGCCAGGAACTCGGAAATCGCCAGCTCGCCGGAGGCGGGACAGAAGAAAAAGGGCGCGGCGAGCCACCACGCGGAACGGGAGAGGAAGGGCATGCGAACAAAGGGGTTTTCGCCTCGGTCAGGCATGGGGCCTCACCGATCTCATCGGGAAGGCTATTTCTCCGCCCGGGCATGAACAGAAAAATGGCTCTCGGGCAGCACCGCACGATTTCAGGGGGGAATCACCGTGGCCTCCGTGTTCGAAAAAATAGAGGACCGCGTTCTCCGCCGAATCCTACCGCGACTCATGGATCTTCCGATCTTCCTCGATCCGCCGCTCCAGCTCGATGGGGTCGACCATGGTGAAGATGGACCAGGAGTGGATCCGGGGGTGCAGGAACCACCGGGCTTCCGTGACGATGCCAACCAGCCGACCTTTTTCATCCGCCACCGGTCCTCCGCTCATGCCGCCGCGGACAGGCATGGTGGAGGTGTGGATCGTGCCATTTCCATGTTTTTCAGTCCGGCTGATCCGCCCGGCGGTGGCGTAGGATCCATTTCCGACACTCCGCTTTTTCAGGACCTGGAGGTCCTTGAAGTGCAGCGGACCGGTCGCCCGGAACACCCCAAGCGATGAGCCACTGAAGACCGAGGTGCCTTCTTCCGCTGGCTCGCGAGCGAGGGGAAGGGGCGCCGCGAACTCCACCGGGAACTTCACGAGCGCCAGGTCGAGGTGCTCGCTTTCCCACACCACCCGGCCTTTGTGGCATACTTGGGAAAACGGAGGTGCGGCGCCCATTTCCAAAAGCCACCACGGCTCTTCCTGCACCACGTGTAGGGCGGTCAAACAGTAGCCGTCACGCGTCACCGGAACGGCTCGTCCGCCGCCGATGTCTTTTGGATCGAACGTGATCAGGGCGGTCCGGTCCGTGAAGAACTCCCTCACCGACTTGCCCTCGATCGGACGCGGGGAAAATGCCGAGACGGCCCGTTCCTGGCGGGCGCGCATCGTGGCGTTGTCGTGGGTCACCTCGGAAACAGGACCGCAGGCCGCCATCAGGACTGAGGCGAAGACGGCCAGATGAGGGCCGGCGGCAGGGACTGGCTTTTGTGGTTGGGGGTTCATGGTAAAAGATCACGCCAACTCCTTGAGGAAAGCAGCGCCTTGCGAAGCCTGCGTCGCGAGACCCGGAAGGAAGAGCATGAGGAGGAAGAGGCGAATCATCATGGGATCGGAGAAGCTGAGGTGCCCGGACGTTGGACGCGGATGCCCCATCCAATGCAGGGCACCATCGTTCATGTTCGAAACCTTCGTTCAAGGCCGCGCTGACCCGAAGCCTGGGAAACCGCCGCCCGCACCGATCCTGAAAACTGCCGCTTCATTTGACATCCGGCGACAGCGGACAGGATCTCTGCTAGAATGGTCTGACACCACCATTGAGAACCATGAGCTCCGATTCCACCCATCACTCTCTGGCCGAAAGCCTCAATCAAGTCCTCGCCGATTCGTATGCGCTGATGGCGCTGACCCACTCGGCGCATTGGAATGTCGAAGGCCCGGGGTTTTTCGCCCTGCACACGGCTTTCCAAACGCAGTACGAGGAGCTTTTCGCCGCGGTCGATGAGATCGCCGAGCGCATCCGCGCAATCGGTGCCTACGCCGTCGGAGGCCTCGGCCAATTGGCGTCCGCCGCCGCGATGAAGGAGTTCACCGCGCCGCTTGCCCAAGAGGATTACGTGAAGGCGCTTCTGGGCGCGAATGAGAAGCTGGTGGCCGATGCGAGCGCAGCCCGCGACCTCGCCGGACAGGTGGATGATCCGGAAAGCGAAGACCTCATGATCGGCCGGATCACCCTGCACCAGAAGACGATCTGGATGCTGAGGAGTTTCCTCAAATGACCGGCGGTCCGACCGCATCAAGACGTCGGAAAAGCAAAATATGCGGAGTGTAACCGGCGGGCGGCGTGGCGGTGGCTGGCGGGCCTGCCATGCTGCTTGGGGTGACGAAGGTGCCCGGGAGCCCCGATCCCGGCGTGTTCCCTTCGTTCCTGATCCACCAACCCCCACCTCGCTATGAATCCCATCGGACGATTGCTCCTGCTTGGAGCCTGGTCGCTGGCAGGAAATGTCTCCGCCGCGATCACCATCCCCACCGTCTCCGCAGGGGACGGGTATCATCACAACGAACTCGGAACAAGTTACGACTTTTTCGACGCCAGCTCGACGAGTGCAAGTGCCTACTACACCTACTGGGGTACGAGCGACACGGTGCAGCATAACATCGGTTACCTGCAGTTCAGCCTCGGCTCGGTCACGCCCTCGACCCCGACCACGGTGATCACGCTCCACCTGAACATCACCTCCAGCCACTACTCTTCGGACAGCCCTTCCGCCGGTTTCGTGAAGCACGTGGCGGCTCCCACGGCTGCAAACGGCAACGCCTCGCAACGGCTTGCGGGAACCGAGCAGGTGGTGGAAATCAAGGACCAGGGCACCGGATGGCTTTCGCTCGACGTGACGGCGATGGTTCAGAACGACCTCGCCAACGACTACGCCTACTCCTGCTTCAGCCTGGATCCGAACACGGCGGGGTATTTCCGCGACGCGGGCTTCTCGGTTTCCACGGCGGAAAGCGGCAACGCTCCCTATCTTTCCTTCGCCGTGCCGGAACCCCCGGCAGCGCTCCTCGGCATCGGCGGACTGCTGATGCTGCTCCATCGGAGACGCCGCTTGGCCTAGCGATCAACCCCGCTGTTGGAGAAACGGCTCCACGTCGAGGAAGTCTTGGCCGTGGATGATTTCGGCTAGGATCGGAGCCTCGACGAGGTCCTCGATGACGCCCTTGTTGGTGACGGCGGCGGTGTCGAGTTCGTCCTGGAGGTGGTTGAGCACCAGGCCGGCGACTTCGAGGCCGCTGGCGCGGATGTCCTCCACGGTGAGGATCGTGTGGTTGAGAGCGCCGAGGCGGTTCGCCACGACGACGATCACCGGGTGGCCGAGGTCGGTGGCGAGGTCGGCCATGTCGTAGCCCTCCGCCAAAGGCACGCGCCAGCCGCCCGCGCCCTCGATGACGACGGTGTCGAAGCGCTTCTCGAACTGCTTGAAGCCGGCCACGATCGCCCCGGGGTTGACGCGGGAGTTGTCGAGCATGGCGGCGATTTTGGGGGCGACGGCCGCCTTCAGGTAGATGGGGTTGATTTCCTCGACGGAGAGCCCGCCGGAAACTTCCGCCAGCGCGATGGCGTCGTCGCGATCCCCGCAGCAGACCGGCTTGTAGCCGGCGGCGTTGAGGCCGTTTTCCCGCAGCGCGGAAACGAGCAGGCGCGAGAACCAGGTCTTGCCGACTCCGGTATCGGTTCCAGTGATAAACCAGCTCATTGTCCTTCGAAGGCTCGGGCTTCGTCCTCGGGCACGATGATCGCGCGCTTCGGGACCTGATTGCCGTTCTCGTCCTCCCACTCTCCGTTAGCGATCAGCTGAGCCCGGATCACGATCCAGATCGCGATCGCCAGAATCAGCGAGATCAGTTTCGGACCCAAGTTCCTGCGAAATGCCTTTCTCATGCTCTTTCGGTTTGCTCAGGAAGATTTCTTCCAACCGTTCCTGGAATTTCTCCTCGGACAAACCGCGCTCGATCTGCCCGTCCATGCAAATGGAAATCGCGCCAGTTTCCTCGCTGACCACCACGCAGACCGCGTCGGTTTCCTCCGTGAGGCCGATTGCCGCGCGGTGGCGGAGGCCGATCGAGCGGTCGCTGAGCTCCTTCTGGCTCACCGGCAGTACGCACGCGGCGGCCTGGATCCGCTCTTCGGCGAGGATCAGCGCGCCATCGTGCAGAGGGCTCTTCGGATAAAAAAGCGAGTGGGCGATCTCGGGCGAAAAGATCGCGTTGATCGTCACCCCGGTGTCCTGCTGGGGTTTCAGCGAAATGTTCCGCTCGATCGCGAAGAGGGCACCGATGCGTTTTTTCGAAAGCGAGACGACCGCCTCGCCGAGGATCCCGAGGAAGGCGACCTGGCGGCGTTCGTTGCGCAGCAGCCAGTCGAGCCAGCGGCTGCTGCCCACCCGGGCCAGCGCGGTGCGGATCTCCGGCTGGAAGATCACCGGCAGGGCCACCAGCAGCACGAACAGCGCCTTGGTCACCAGCCAGGTGATCACCTGGAACTTGAACAGCTGAAGGAGCCCCGTGAAAACCACCAGAATCACCACCAACCCGACCAGGATGCGCGCGCCGCGGGTCGCCCGGAAAGCCCGGTAGACTTGATAGATCAGCACGGTGAGCACGAGAATCTCGACCGCGTAGCGCCAGTGACGGCTGATGTAGTCCCATACCATGAACGGCGGGAGGCTACCCCGCCCCCCACGCTTCTGTCACCTGCTATCCGGAGCGAGAGCCTTCGCCCTCCGCGATCAGGGCGGATCGGCGGGCAGGGGGTAGCGTTGACGCTCGACGCTCCCTTGACTAAACATCTTTCACCCACCCCATGTCCGATCACACCCTTCGCTTTCCGTGCCCTTCCTGCCAAACGGCGCTGACGGTCCCCGCAGCCATGGCCGGAGTGCGGGGTCCGTGCCCGATTTGTTCGGCGGAAATCCAAGCTCCCCAGGTGCCGGAGCCCGCGCCGCCTCCCACGGCCACCCATGCTCCGCCGCCCGTCGAGGAAGCGCGGCAGGAACCGCAGCCGGAGCCCAAGCCGGAGCCCAAGCCGGAGCCCAAGCCGGAGCCCAAGCCGGAGGTGCCGAGGCTCCCGCCGGAGCCCCGCGCCGTGCCGGGGGAACGTGCGAAGAAGGGCATTCCCGCTCGGCCCTTGGAAGAGTTTCAGCGCGTCCCCGAAACCGCTTCCGGCCGCTCGACGCGTCCGTCCCAGTCGGGCGGGGGTGGAAACCTGCTGCTGCGTATCGGCATCCCCGTGCTGCTGCTGCTGGCCAGCGGTGCCGTGGTGTTTTTCATCATGAAAGCCCGCGGCGAAGAAGATGCCGCGCCGCGCGCCGTGCCTTCCGCCGCCCTCTCCGAGGTCGAGGAAATCGCCCCGCGCCTCCCGGAGCAACCGAAGCCCGCCCCGGCGGCCCCTGCTCCACCGGAGAAGGAACCCGTACCCGTCTCCGCAGTCCAGGCCGCCCAACGGGTTGCCGTCTCCTTCCTCCAGGCCACCTCGCTCGAGTCGCGGATGGAAATGATCGAGCCCGCTCTGGACCCCGCCCAACTCAAGGGCACCATCGCCGCCGGGCCGATGCCGGAGATGACCGCGATCAAGGAGCTGCCGCAGCGCCGCGACCTCATCGAACAATACATCGATTTTCCGTTTCTCGTGGCTTTCGCAAAAGGGGCCGAAGTCGAGCGCATGTTGCTGATGGTCCGCCAGCGTGAGCACCAGCCGCCCAAGGTTCTCGTCCAGCCGGTGATCGATCTGCTCGGCGGCCGCCTCGCCGAGTTCGCCGCCGCGCCCACCGGCGATGGCTCCGCGGTGGAATTCCGTGCGGTGATCGAGCCGATGCCGCGGGTCTTTGAAGAAGGCGTGCCCAACCCGGACGACAAATTCACCTACAAGCTCCTTTCCGCCGACGGCGGCACGGAGATCGCCCGCGCCTACGCCAGTGTGCACTCCAAGCTCGCCGAGCAGCTCTATTCGTTTTCCTCGAACCTCCGGTGGGGCAAGCGCCTGTGCGCCACCCTTCTGCTGACATGGAACACCACCGAGGACCCCGATCAGCCCTACATCTGGGTCGCCGACATCAAGAATCTCAACTGGTCCCCCTGATCACGCCCGGCCTTCGGGGTGCATCAGTTCCGTGGAAAACAGCGGCCTGTTTTCCTCACGCCCGCCGTGGCCGTGCAATCCACGGCATCGGAGCGACCAATGAGGTCAGCAGAAGCCCGGTGGTGAAGCCACCGACATGGGCTCCGACCGCGATGTTACCGGCCGAGCCGGTGAACATCGAGTGGTAGTCCATCGCCACGAACACCGCCGCGAGCGCCGCCAGTTTCCACGGTTCCACCGGCGTGGCCAGCGGCCAGATGTGGGGATCCGGCAGATCCCAGCGCAACGCCATTCCCAGATAGGCGCCCATGAAACCGGAGATCGCGCCCGATGCCCCGAGCGCTGGAATCCACGAATCCCGCTCGATGATCACATGCGAGGTGGAGGCCCCCAGTGCACTCAGGAAGAAGATTCCCAGCATCCATCTCCATCCCAACAGCTCGCTGACCAGCGCGCCGAAGCCCCACAGGTAGAGCATGTTCCCCGCGAGGTGGAAGACGTCGCCGTGGAGAAAAACGGAGGAGATCAAGGTGCCGAACTGCCACGCCTCCACCACGCCCGCCGTTCCCTCGCGGAGGTTGCGCCAGCTTTCGGCGACCGCCCCGGGAACCGTCATCAGCAGTGCATCCCAACCTTCCGGTCCGAGGACCTGCGCGAGGAACATCAGGATCATCACGACGATGATTCCCAGCAGCACCGCCTGCGCCCGTAGCAGATCCCTGAAACTCTCGCACGCCCATCGCATGGCAGAAACCCTCCGCTGCCGCCCCGCCGATGGCAATGTTGGAGGTGGCTTCCTCATCGCCGGCGGGCACCCTCCAGGAGCCTCGGATACCATTCATGACTCGCGCTTGTTGAGCTGATTTCGTCTTCTATTCGGCTCGGACGGCTACACCGGCGGCATGAACGCCCGCCAGTATGTCGCTCATTCATCTTCATACTGTTCCTCAAGGTATTCAGCGAGTTGATCCGTGACCCAGGCGCAGGTGGCGGTGAGGTCTTTTCCGAACAGCCCGGATTGCTGGCGGTACTGGTCGAGCGTGCGAACGGGGAGCTGGTCGTTGTGCGGGTAGCTGCCGCTCTCGGTGCGCCAGAGGACGGTGCCATCAAGTGCGGTGAGGGTGGCCTCGACCTCGATGAGGATCTGCATTTCACCGGAGACGCCCTTCAGCGGCATCAGGCCGAGCTGCTTGTATTCGAGGTGGAGGGTCGAGCGGGCACCGGACGGGGAAACCGTAGCGATCTTCCTGCGCCGGATGGCGCTCTCCATCGACTGGCGCAGCGGGTTGCCTGCGTCACCGACGCTCGAACGGATCATTTCCTCCAGCTCATCCCGTTTTCCGGAAGTCATGCCTTCGTGGATGGCTCCGGCGACCACGCCGCCGACCAGTCCGCCGGCGACAATCAAGGGAAACGCCGCCGCTTCGGCACCCCGGTCGGTATAGGCGAGCTTGTCGGGTCGCTTGACCTCGGGCGAAATGCGCATGCGGGAAGCCTCCGCACGGCGGGCCGGGTCGAGATCGACGCTGTTTCCGCAGGAGGTGAGCAATGCGGCGGCGAAGAGGGCGGAAAGTCGGCAGAGTTTGGTGATAGAGCTCATCGAGTTGTCTCTAACGATAGCAAGGAACAGGCTGCGAGATCAAAAATGGAGATTTTATTATTCCGGGCGAATCGCGAGTCGATCCGTGAAACGGGTAGGAACCAGGGGGCATGCTGCTGGGAAGCCGGTCGATGGACTCGGCCATGGCATCTACGTTGATCTTCCTCGATCGGATACAGCGCTCTGTCGTAAAGGGAGTTTTAGAAGGTAGGGCTTCGACGTCAGGGGAAAGCCGGTTTGCCGGAGTTCGGGGCTGCGGGGGTTGTGGGACGAGGGCGTCCCACCTCCAAGCACGAGGGCAGGATTGCCCTCGCTCCCTATTCTTTGAACTGCGCGACGAGGTCGGTGATGGTCTGCTTGGCGTCGCCGTAGAGCATCCTCGTGTTCTCGCCGAAGAAGAGGGCGTTCTCAAGGCCGGAGAAGCCGGTGCCCTTGCCGCGCTTGAGGCAGTAGACGGTCCTCGCTTCGTGGGCGTGGATGATGGGCATGCCATAGATGGGGCTGCCGGGGTCGTTCATGGCGGCGGGGTTCACGACGTCATTGGCACCGATGACGATGGCGACATCCACCGACGGCATGACGGCGTTGACCTGATCCATTTCCTGAAGCTGCTCGTAGGGCACATCGGCCTCGGCGAGGAGGACGTTCATGTGGCCGGGCATGCGGCCGGCGACGGGGTGGATGGCGAAGCGGACTTCGGTGCCGTTGTTCTCCAGCAGGGCGGCGAGTTCTTTCACGGCGTGCTGCGCTTGGGCGACGGCCATGCCGTAGCCGGGGATGAAGACGACGCTCTGGGCGGCTTCGAGGACGTAGTAGGCGTCCTCGGTGGTGGCGGGTTTCATCTCGCCCTCGACGCCTCCGGCGGCCGCGGCGGTGGCTCCGAATCCGCCGAACAGGACGTTGGGCAGCGTGCGGTTCATGGCTTTGCACATGATGACCGTGAGGATGATGCCGGAGGCTCCGACGAGGCAGCCGGCGACAACGAGGACGTTGTTGAGAATGATGAAGCCGGCCAGGGCGGCGGCGACGCCGGAGAGGGAGTTGAGCAGGGAAATGACGACGGGCATGTCGCCCCCGCCGATGGGGAGGGTCATGAGAACGCCGATGGCCAGGGCGAGGGCGATGAGAACGATGCCGGCGGTGAGGGCGAGGGCGGAATCGCCGCCGACGACCATCAGAACGATGCCGGCGAGGGAGGTGGCGAGAATGAGGAAATTGAGGCCTTTTTGACCGGCGAAAAGCACGGGTTTGCCGCCGAGTTTTCCGGACAGTTTGCCATAGGCGATCATGCTGCCGGTGAAGGTGATGCCGCCGACGAGGATGGTGAGGCCGATGGCGACGAGGGCGAACCAGGCGGGGACGGTGAAACCGCTCTGGGCCTTGAGGGCATCGAGGTAGTGGGCGATGCCGCCGACGCGGAGTTTCACGAACTCGGCGCTGCCGACGAGCAGGCTGGCGAGGCCGCCGAAGCCGTTGAAGAGGGCGACCATTTCCGGCATGCCGGTCATGGCGACGCGGGAGGCGGCGATGTAGCCGATGGCGCTGCCGATGGCCATGCCGAGGGCGATCATCCACCACTCGAGGCCGAGATAGAGCAGGGTGGCGACGATCGCGAGGGTCATGCCCACGGCGGAAATCGCATTGCCGCGGCGGGCGGTTTCGGCGGAGCCGAGTTTCTTGATCCCGAAGATGAAGAGGATCGAGGAAACGATGTAGAGCAGGTTGATGAGAACGCTCATGGCTGCGGGCCTCCCTTCTCCTTCTTCTTGAACATGCCGAGCATGCGGTCGGTGACGAGATAGCCGCCGACGACATTGATCATGGCGAGGATGACGGCGAGAAAGCCGATCCATTTCGCCAGCGTGGGCTCGAGATCGGAGAGGGCGAGCAGGGCTCCGACGATGGTGATGCCGGAAATCGCGTTCGATCCGGACATCAACGGCGTGTGGAGCTGGGAGGGGACTTTCGAGATCAGCTCGAAGCCGAGGAAGATCGCCAGGGTGAAGGCGAACAGCAGCAGCAGGAGTGGGGCAAGTTCCATGGGAGTTTGCTAGTTTTCAGTGTTCAGTTTTCAGGAATTCCTGAACGCGGGGTGCGGGTTCACGAATTGGCCGTCTCGGGTGAGGGTGGCTCCCTTGACGATCGGGTCTTCGGGGTCCTGCTTGAGGGTCTTCGTTTCCTTGTCCCAGAAGTGGTCGATGAAGTTGGCGAGGTTGTTGGCGAACATGGCGCTGGCATCGCGGGCGACGTGACACTCGAGGCGCCGGTGACCGATGATGCGGACGCCGTTGTCGGTGACGACCTCCTCGCCGGGGACGGTGCCCTCGACGTTGCCACCGGTCTCTGCGGCGAGATCGACGAGGATCGCGCCGGGGCGCATCGAGGCGACGACGTCCTTTGCGACGAGCCGCGGAGCGGGGCGGCCGAAGAGCTTGGCGGTGCAGATGACGATGTCGCTCTCGGCGCAAATTTTGGCCTGGCCGGCTTTTTGTTTTTCGATCTGCTCGGGCGTGAGTTCCTTGGCGTAGCCTTGGTCGGTGGAGCCGGTTTCGCCGAGGTCGATGCGGAGGGCTTTGGCACCGAGCGATTCGGCTTGTTCGAGGGCTTCGGCGCGGGTGTCGAAGGCGGTGACGCGGGCGCCGAGGCGTTTGGCGGTGGCGATGGCCTGAAGACCGGCGACGCCGATGCCGATGATGAAAATCTTGGCCGGAGAGATGGTGCCGGAGGGGGTCATCATCATCGGCAGGATCTTGTTCATCCGCGCGGTGGCGAGGGTGACGGCGACGTAGCCGGCGAGGTTCGCCTGGGAGCTGATGGCGTCCATTTTCTGCGCCAGCGTGCTGCGCGGCATCATTTCGACCGAGATGCCGGTGACGCCGGCTTCGACGAGCGCATCGAGCCGGGCTTTTTCCTCGGTTTCGGCGGGTGGATCTCCGGAGCCGAGGTGGATGTGGAAGGGGGCGAGGAAGCCGAGGGAGACGGCCCCGCGTTTCATCCGGCGGATGAGGTCGGCCGGCGGCGGGGTGAGGTGGAGCACGAGGTCGGCGGTGGAGATTGCCTCGTCGCGGGGCAGGGGTTTCGCGCCGGCGGCGGTGTAGTCGGCATCGGAAAAATCGGCCCCCGCGCCGAGACCGGGCTCGAAGGCGACGTCGAGGCCGAGCGCGGCGAGCTTGCGGGCGGTCTCGGGCGTGAGGGAGGTGCGGGTTTCCTCGCCGGCGAGTTCGTTGAGGGCGTAGAGCAGCATGGGTGGGCGCGTGAGTGGATGACCGGACGATCTCATCCGGCGCTGTTAACAAATTGCTGTGCCGGCGACGGAGAAACAAGCATCAACAAAGATTGCGCGATGGTCGCGGAGGGATGCGGAATGGTTGGTGGGAAGGCGACGATCAATCGCGGAGCAAGTCGTCGGGTAGCTCGTTCGGGTTCGGGCTATCCGCGGGCCAATGGCTGGCCAGCTGTTGGCCGAGTTCGGCGATGGCGGCCTCGAGGGCACCAACTTTGTCGCCGGCGTGGAAGCGATCGGACATGGCGGCGGCGAGGGTTTCCCAAAGCCCGGGTGCGAGGACTTGGTCGAGACCTTTATCGCCGTAGAGCACGAAGCGGCGGCGGCGCGGGATCACGAGGATGAGCGCGGCGTTGCGCTCGCGGGTCTGGCGCATGCCGAAGCGGTCGAACAAGCGGCGGACGTATCGCTCCGGCCGCCAGATCCAGCGGGAGGTGATGCAGACGCGGATCTCGCCGCGGGTGCCCTGCTCCGCACGGCGGATGGCCTCGACCAGCCGTTGTTCGTCATCGCTTGTGAGAAAAGTCTTCATGATCGCAATCACCAGCCGCCGCTTGCTCCGCCGCCGCCGGAGGAGCCGCCTCCTCCTCCGAAACCACCGCCGCCGCCGAAGCCCCCGCCGCCGCCAAAGCCGCCACCTCCCCAGCCGCCCCAGGATCCATGGGTCGTGCCGCGGTCGGTGATGACGACATCGCCGGCGTCGAGGTTGCGATAGGCGCGGATGAGCATCCACAGCACCCAGCCGATGACGAGGATGGCAAGGATGGTATTGGCGGAAAGATCGGTGCCCCGGTCGAGTTCAGTTCTGCCATCGCCGCGGTAGGGCTCGCCCTTGGCGGCGGCGATCACGGCCGCAGTGCCGGCGAGCACCGCGCCCTGGCGGTCGCCGTCGCGGAGGCGAGGCGTCATGATGTCATCCAGAATCCGCTGGCAGCGGGCGTCTGGCAGCGCGCCCTCCAGGCCGTAGCCGGTGTGGATGCGGAGCTTCCGGTCGTCGGCGAAGACGAAAAGGATCGCCCCATTGTCCTCCGCCTGCTGGCCGGGCCGCCATTTCTCGAACACACGTTGGGAGAAATCGAACAGCTCGGCGT
This sequence comes from uncultured Haloferula sp., assembly GCA_965652295.1. Lineage (GTDB taxonomy): Bacteria > Verrucomicrobiota > Verrucomicrobiia > Verrucomicrobiales > Akkermansiaceae > Haloferula. The sequence continues at coordinate 79,981 of CBFGTS010000017.1, forward strand.
CCGGAGGCAGCTGGCGGAAGATGGCGACGAGAACCTGGCTGGAAGTCTCGCGCTCAAGCGTTTCCAGCTGTTGGTCGAGCGAGGAAAACGCGGCCGCATCGAGCCAGCCGGGCTCATCGAGCACGTAACGCGGCGAGGGGCTGGTGGGCAGCGGTGCGGCCGCGGACCAGCCGCCCAGCAGGAGGAGAAAGATCCCCCCCAGGCAGCGGAATGGACGGTGCCGCGTCATTCGGCGTCGCCGCGGAAGTTGAAATCGACTTCCGGCGGCTTCTCAGACCCCGCCTCGGCTTCAAAGTAGGGTTTCGGAGTGAAGCCCATCATGCCTGCGAAGACGACCGCGGGAAACTGTCGGATGGTCGTGTTGTAGGCTTGGGCGACCTCATTGAAGCGGCCCCGCTCGACGGCGATGCGGTTCTCCGTCCCCTCCAGCTGCGCCTGCAAGTCGCGGAAGCCGGCGCTGGCCTTGAGGTCGGGGTAGCGTTCGACGACGACCAACAGCCGGGAAAGGGCGCTGCCGAGCTGTTGCTGGCTTTCTTGGAAATCCCGGAGCGCCGTCTCACTGTCCGGAGCGCCGCTTGCATCCAGGTTCACCTGCCCGACCTTGGCGCGGGCATCGACGATGTCCTGCAGCGTGGATTTCTCGAAATCCGCCGAGCCTTGGACCGTCTTGACCAGATTCGGGACGAGGTCGGCTCGGCGCTGGTACTGGTTGGCGACCTGTGCCCACGCGGCATCGACCGCCTGTTGCTTGCCAACGAGGCCGTTGTAGGTGCCGACGATGGCGAAAATGAAGACGAAGAAGGCCGCGACCAGGCCGAGGAGCACGATGAGTCCCTTTTTCATGCCTAGGATCTAACCGCGGCGCGGAGTGCTGTCGATGGGCTTGTGCGCTCTCATCCCTGCCGCTGCTGCATCAGCACGAAGGGCGTGACGACGACCGCCGTGAAAAGCTCGTCGCCGCCCTTCCATTGCGCGGCGTGGAGCTGGCCGACGCGGACGAGGTCGCCATTTCCAAGCCAGTCGGCGACGCGGGTGGCTTCGTCGTGGATGATCGCGAGAGCGACGTCCTCCAGCGGCAGCGCGGGATCGACCCAGAGCAGCGCGTCGCGCTTGTAGTGGGGTTTCAGGTAGCTCCAGCGGACGTCTCCGGTGTATTTGGAAATCTTGTCATGCTCGCTGAGCGCGTCTTCGCCGAGAATGCCGTATTTCATGGGTTCGTCGGAATGCATGCGGATGAGAGTCGGCGTGAAGTCGGCTGGGATCAAGGCGGAGAGATGCGCCTCGGGGGCGGCTTACCTTCCCTTGTCGCGCGCAGATCCGTGGTGTATCCCGACGGGACGCATGAGCGACCCCGTGGTTCTCCAATACTGTCCCGACCTGCTTTCCTACACCCGCCGCCGCAGCCGCGAGGTGATGGTGGGAAAGGTGGGCATCGGCGGCGGCCACCCGATCCGGCTTCAATCGATGATCACCGCCGACACGCGCGATACCCCGGCGTGTGTGAAGGAAATCCTGGAGCTGGCGGAGGCGGGCTGCGAGATCGTGCGGGTGACCGCCCAAACGAAGGTTTACGCCGCGAATCTGGAGAACATCGCCCGCGAGGTCCGCGCTGCCGGTTGCGAGGTGCCGCTGGTGGCGGACATCCATTTCAAGCCCGATGCCGCGATGGAGGCGGCGAAGTGGGTGGAAAAGGTCCGCGTGAACCCCGGCAACTACGTGGACAAGAAAAAGTTCGAGGTCCGCGAGTACAGCGACGACCAGTATGAGGAGGAGCTGGAGCGGATCCGGCAGGAATTTTCGCCGCTGGTGGAGCGGTGCAAAGAGCTGGGCCGGGCGATGCGGATCGGCACCAACCACGGCTCGCTGTCCGACCGCATCATGAACCGCTACGGCGACACGCCGCTGGGCATGGTGGAAAGCGCCCTGGAATTCGCCCGGATCGCGCGGGATCTGGATTATCACAACTTTGTGTTCTCGATGAAGGCCTCGAACCCGAAGGTCATGATCGAGGCCTACCGGCTGCTGGTCGCGCGGCTGGATCAGGAGGGCGATGACTGGAATTACCCGATCCACCTCGGAGTGACCGAGGCCGGCGATGGCGAGGACGGTCGGATCAAGAGCGCGATCGGCATCGGCTCGCTGCTGGCGGATGGGATCGGCGACACGATCCGTGTCTCGCTGACCGAGGATCCGGTGTATGAGATCCCCGTCGCCCGGGTCCTGGCGGAGCCATTTCAGGGAGGTGGCTGCTCCGGCCCGGGGCAGGCCGTGGAGGCTGCGGCTCGCAGCCGTTCTTTGGCGGCGGATGGTGCGGAGATCGCCATCAACTGGGACGAGGTCGAGAAATCCGACGCGTCATTTCTCCCACACTGGAGCATGCCGGGTGGTGCTTATGCGGTGACCTTTCGGTTGGAAGACTCCCTGCCGGAAAGCGCGATCCTCGCGTATCGCGAGCGCCGCGAGATCCTGCTCGCCCGACTGGAAAAGCTGTCCCGAGCCTCCGGTTCGAGGAGTGTCCGCGAGGAGTTGATCCAGCTCCGCGGCGAACTCGCCGGGCTGCGGGAAGCGGTGGTGGAGTCCGAGCTGGATCGCAGTCATGGCTCCTGTTTGTTCCGTGACGATCAGCTGGCCGGGTTGGTGGAGGAATGTCTCCATCACTTCGATGGCGTCAGGTATGATCTGTTGGCGTGGTGCGTGATGCCGAATCACGTTCACGCGGTTTTGCGACCACGGAGCGGGTTCTTGTTGGAAAAGATTCTCCACACTTGGAAGAGCTTCACGGCGCACGAGATCAACCGGCTGCTCCAGCGGGAAGGGACCATCTGGGAGAAGGAGAGCTACGATCATTTGGTTCGCGACGGCGCGGATCTCCGGCATCAGGTGGAGTATGTGTGTCGGAATCCCGGCAAGGCGGGGTTGCAGGGATGGCGGTGGGTGGGGAGTGCGTATGAGGTGGATGGCGTTGCGGCGGGCCGCCGCAACCACGGTCTGCCCCGGGCCGGGGCAGCCACGGATGCTTCCCAGCCCGCCCCTTCCTACGACCCATTCTCCTATGCTCGCCGTAGTTCGGAGGTGATGGAAATCGCCGGCCTCGAGCTGGGAGGCGACCGGGAGATCCGGGTCTTCACCTCGCAGGAAAAATGGAACGCGGTGGCCCACAAGATCGCGAAAATGGGCGACTTCAAGCCGGAGATCGTGGTGGAGAAATCGGGCGTGGTGGTGATCGATCCCCGCGACGAGGCCGCCCTCCACGACATCAACACCATCGAAGGAACCCGTCTGGTGACGGTGGCGGACGGGCTCGACCTGGCACCGATCCACGCCTTCCGGATGCTGGCTTTCCGCCTGGACGCCCGGCACCCGATCCTGCTCAAGGACACCTTGCAGCCCGCGGCGGAAAGCGGGGACTTCGTGGAAACCCTGCTGGTCGCGGCCCGCAACCTCGGCTCGCTGATCTGCGATGGCATCGGTGACGCGGTGCTGGTGCAAGGGGAGCCGGCGCCAGGGCAGTCCCTGCGACTTTCCTACAACATCCTCCAGGCCTCCGGCGCGCGGATTTTCAAAACCGACTACGTGGCCTGTCCGAGCTGCGGGCGGACCTTGTTCAATCTCCAGACGACAACCCAGAAGATCCGCGCGGCGACCGGCCACCTCAAGGGCGTGCGGATCGCGGTGATGGGCTGCATCGTCAACGGCCCCGGCGAGATGGCGGATGCGGACTTCGGCTACGTCGGCGGCGCGCCGGGGAAGATCAACCTGTACGTGGGCAAGCAGGCGGTGAAATTCAACATTCCGGAAGGCGAGGCGGTCGAGCGGCTGATCGATCTGATCCGCGAGCACGGCAAATGGATCGACGCGCCGGCAGGCGAACCGGTGGAAGTCTGACCATGCCGGCCACTGAGACAGTCACGGAAACGAGCGTCGGCATCGATGTGCCGTGGAACGTCGTCGTGCATGACGACCCGGTGAACCTGATGGCCTATGTGACCTGGGTTTTCATGAAGGTTTTTTCGTATTCGCAAGGTCGGGCGGAGGAGCTGATGCTGGAGGTTCATCAGGCTGGGCGCTCGATCGTCTGGACCGGCGACCGCGAGCGGGCGGAGCTGTATACGCATCAGTTGCAGGGCTTCCAGCTCAGGACCACCATGGAAAAGGCGGCGGAATGAAGGCGGCTCCGACGTTGGATGGCAGGCTGCGGATCGATCTCGAAAGCGAGGCCGACGCGCTGGTGCTGATGTCGATCGTGGCCGATGCCGGTGGGCGCGTCAGCGAGCTGTCGGAGGATGTGGCGGGCGTGATGCCCGGGGAGTTGGAGGAGGATTGGCAGGAATTCGTGATGCCGGAGCTGCGGGTGCGTTTCGGCGGCCAGATCGCGCACGTGGCCCAGCAGGTGAGCCCTTTGAGCGAGGGCGACACGTTGTTCATCGGCGGAGACGAGGCGGAGGAGTGGTTCGGCACGCTCAACCAAGCGCGGCTGGCGCTGGAGGCGCGCTATCATTTCGCCTCGCGGGGTGCGGGGGAAGCGGACACGGAAGTCCGCAGCGCCGGGATCCGCTCGCGTTTCTACCTGATGCTCCAGGGGTTGATCCTCGATTTCCTCATGAAATGAGGGGGCGCACGGCCTGGAAGACGCGCTCGACGGATAGCTCCCGCTGGCAGCGCAGGTCCATGAGGCATTTCGCCGCGAAGCAGGGCGCGCACTCCGCCTTCTGACGCACGGCGATGTGCTGCCTGCCGAGGGGACGGTGAAGTACCGGCTCGCCGGGCCCATAGAGCACGGCACAGGTTGCACCGAAGGCTCCGGCGAAATGCGGCCAGGGGGACTCTGCGGCGATCATCGAGCGGCAACGGACGAGCACTTCGGGGGCGTCGGCCGCGTTGATCACGGGGAGCTCGTGGCTCTCCGCCCAAGCGGCGATGTCGGGACGGTCGGCCAGCACTTGGATCGCGGCATGGAGCGGGCGGATCGATTCCAGCAGTTCCGACCAACGTTCGAGCGGCCATTCGAAATGCGAGCCGAAGGAGCTTCGGGGCGAGAGGATCAGGGAGTCGCCGCGCGTCTCGGGTGCGGCCAGGGGCGCGAAAAAGCGGCTGTCGAAGGGGTCGCAGCCGAGTTCGCTCGCGAGGCCGAGGTAGAAGCGGACGACGTGTTGCATCGCGCCGGGCGGATCGTCTCGCTGGATCGGACATGTGAGTCGTTTCGCGAGGCGCGGGTTGTCCGGCCCGATGCGCTGGGGCACCTTGGCGCGGACGGCGGCATCCGCCAGCACGCCGGGTTCCCAGAGCAGGATTTCCGGGGCATCGGCGAAGGCGGAAACGGCCGTGCGCTTGGTGGCGGCGTCCGCCACGGGCCGGACTTCACCGAGGCTGGCCGCGCGCCACAGGAAGGCTTGGTTCTCGTGGCAGACCAGTGTCACCGGCCGGCGGGCGGCCAGCGCCCTGACGGCGGGAAGAGAGAAGCAGGCATCGCGACCGCAGCGCGGCGCGGCGATCCAAAGGGGAGTGTCTTCAGAGCGGGTCATGGAGCGGCGGGCACATCGACATCGATCCGGTGCGGGATCGGAAAGGCAGCGGGCTGGTGGAAATCGGGCTCCGCACCCGGGAGCCCGGCGACGGAGAGATGGCGTGGGGTGGCTGAACCCAACATGAAAGTCAGGTTGGCGGGACTTGAGTCGCTGAAATCCAGCTCCTTGCGGAGAAAATCAAGCGGCAGCGACATTGCCGCGACCCATGAGCCGGGGCGGCTGAGGTCGGCGTGGGTTTCGAAAGGGAAGTCCGGCTGGTAGGAGGACCGCTGGCGGGGAGCGTCGAACAGGCAGGCCCAGTGGGCGCCGTTCGGGGCGAGATTGATTTCCAGGTAACGGCGGCGCTGGGGGTGGGCGATGAAAAGTTCGACCACATCGTGGTGCCAGAGGCCTTCGATGAAGCGGCCTGCGGATGAGCCGGGCATCAGGTCGGGCCCGCTCTCGCGGCTGGCGATGATCCAGAGCGCCTCGGTGTCCTCCACCAGGCACCAGCCGGGCGGGGGATCGACCGGTTTTCCGAACCAGTCGCGCCCGGCACCGAAGAGCGGAACGTCCATTTCTCCCCAGTGGAGGGTGTGGCGGGTCCGGAGGATTTGCATCGCGGGGAGCCTCATCAACCCGCGCCGCCCTGTCCAGACCTGCGGGTCGGCGGCAATGGTGCGCAGTGAATCGGAAATCCGTGCAAATCAGCCATTGAGTTTCTCCGGGAAGTCCGATAGCCCCATAGGGCAACCAATGGCCCGCCGCAAATCCGCCTATCTGGGGACGATCGAATACATCGGTCCCCGGCCGAAGAAAGCTCCCAAGCGCCCGAATTTTCTGGCTGGATGGGTGGTGCTTTTGCTGGCGGCGAGCGGCGTGTATTTCATCGGAAAGCCGTTGATCCTGCCGTTGGTGGAAGCGCAGGAGAACATCGCTTCGGTCGAGAACACGGACGAAGCGATCTCCAGGCTGCGGCAGGACGGCGAATTTGGTTCCAAGCTGGCCGCCGCGGCATTGGCGCGGACGCAGGAGTCGGTGCAGTACGAGGACAGCTACTTCCAGATCGCCTATCCGAACGGCGATATTCCCGCCGACAAGGGCAAGGCCGAGGATGTGGTCGTGCGAGCCTATCGAGCCTTGGGCGTGGATCTGCAACAGCGGGTTCACGAAGACATGAAGGATCATTTCGCGGACTATCCGCAGATCTTCGGCCGCCGGATGGCGGATTCGAATATCGACCACCGTCTCACCGCCAATCTCCAGCGGTTCTTCCGCCGGGCTGGCGCGGAGATCACGGTGATGGATCCGTTGGGCAATCCGGTGCCAAGCCGGAACGTGGGGGACTACGAGCCGGGTGACATCGTGGCTTGGCGGTTCGCCGGAGGAGCCAGCCACATCGGGGTGGTGGTTCCGGGGCCGGCGGAGGCTTCGGGCGAACGCTGGGTCGTTCACAACCTGGGTCAGGGGCCCGTCTGGGAGAACTGCCTGTTCAACTTCAAAGTCACCGGGCATTACCGCTATCAGGGCGACGAGGCGGTTGACCGCTGAGTCAGCCTGGCGTGCCAGAGTGAAGCGGATTCGCTGGATTTGATCGCAGCGACGGCGGTCGGCTGTGGATGCGGAAGCCGGATCCCCTTTCTCGATCGGAACCGGGTGGGATCCATCCGCCTCTCCCGGGTGCGGAGCGGTCACTCTTTGGAATCGAGGGCTTCACGAGGGGTCCGATCCAGCCCTGATGCGGCGGATTGCGTGGAACGGGGGAAAATACGCATGCGTAACTAATTGAGGATAAGACATAGACGAAGAAAAGAAACTTATTTGAGGGATAACATTCAAATCACCGATTGGAGATATGCAGGAATTTTTTTCCAGTGACTAGCGGACGACACATTCCGGATTTCTATCACCTCCGGGCCTTCATGGCTTTGGTTAATGAGGGACGGGCGGGTGCGGCCGCAACGGCCCTCCAAACGAGTCAGGGAAACCTGCGGCGGATGGTGAACCAACTGGAGAGTTGGGCTGGCGCGCCATTGTGCCAATCCGGGGGTGGGGGAGAGGTGAAGCCGACGACCATGGGTCGGAAGCTGATGGAGGGGTATCCGTCCCTGATGGAAGCCTGCCGGGAGTTCCAGGCGAAAGTGGACCGCATTCATCACCGCGGCCGTCTTCTGCGGGTGGGGGTGGACGAGGGGCTCTTCCGAAGCCGCCTGTTTGGCAGGGTGGTGGCCCTGCTCCGGCGCGACGGTCGCTTCCGCCCGGTGCCGGTTCGCGCGGATTCGTCCGGTCTCAGCTCGTTGGAGAGCGGGGCATCGGATCTTCTGATCTCGACCGTGGAATGGAAAGGCAGGCGGACCTCGACACGGGTCGTCGGGCGGTTCGGGCTCAGTCTGCTTTCCCACCGCTGGGAGCGCCGCGAGGCACCCCGGCTCCAAGATGTCTCCGAGCGGGGGTTGTATCTCTCCCCCGCCGTTTCCGAGGCATGCGGTTCACGGCTTTCGGCGGAGTGTCGGACGTTGGAATGCGGGGCATGCTGCCACCGGTTGGCTCCAGCCGAGTTCGTAAGCTGGCGGGAATCCGGAGGCGAGCGCCCCTTCTGCGCCGTGGTGGACAACGAGGTGGATCTGAACGGTTTCGAAGGATCCGTGCATCCTTTTCCCGGCGAGTTTTTGTCAACGCTGACGGTCACCCGTTTATTAAATCATCCCTATCCATTTCTTGAAGAAGTGACCGGTCGGCTTGCCTTCCATTTCGGGCCGCAGCACATCATCTGACATGGACCTTGAGGGACTCTCCACCTTCGTTCTTCTCGCGGAACATGGCTCGGGCTCGCAAGTTGCGAGGCTGCAGGGCCTGAGTCAGGCAGCCGTGAGTCAGCGGATTTCGCGGGTGGAGTCGGCTTATGGCGTGAGGCTTTTCGTGCGTCTGGGAGAGGGCATGACCCTGACCGAGGAGGGCCGCCTGCTTTTGCCTGACGCCCAGCGGATTCTCCAGCGACTGGTCGATCTCGGTGCCTCGGTGACGCGGGCGGATCGCGACGAGCAGGGCGTCACGCGGATCCTCGTCGATCAGTCGATCCGGGGTGAGCGGCTGGTAAAGCGGTTGCAGGGGATCTCCACCGTGGATCTCGTCCGGGTGCTCCCCCAAACCTCGTGGGCGACATCCCTGGAGGTCGGGGAAAGCGATCTCGTTTTCCAATCCACCTGCGGGCCGCTGTCGGAAATTCCCGGATTGCAGCGGATCGAACTGAAGTTCCAGTCGGGAATCTCCTTCGCATGGAATCCGGAAAGCCTGCCGATTGCGGAAGCCGCGGGGATCGAAGTGCTGCTGCGGGAAACCCTCATCGTGCCTTCGGAGGAGCTGATTCCAGGTTTTGGAAAGCTGGTCGAACTGTTGGGAGCCAAGTCGCTCATCTCAGGAAACCTCGTGACGGTGGAAGTGCATTCCGAACTCGATGCGCGCGAGGCATGCACCCACGGGATCGGCGTGCTGTTCTTTCCCGGGGATGCCATTGCCCGCCTCGGACTCGACTCCACACAGCTGGCAAGCCGCCGTGCGATGGAGTTCTCCATGCCGAAGTCATACCGGGTGAATCTATTCGCCCGGGAGGACGAGGCCCGTCCGCATGTGTTGGAGGTCATCAGACAATTCGTCCGCCCCGGCACGAAAAAGGACGCCGTCAATGGCTCTTCTGATATTTTCCGAGACTGAATAATTAATCTCCAATAAAAGATTGATTACCTAAAGTGCTCGGCAGCCGCCCGGGGTCTCGGCGAGTCTTCCGCCATCATGAATCTTCTACATCCCGCGGCTGCCGTGGCCGCTCTGATGGCCATTCCTGTGGCGACCGCCCAGTCGTTTGTGGATCCGACCACTTATCCTGATCTTTTCGGTCCCGTCGGATCCGTCGAGGTGGAAGCGCCCCCGCCCGCGGTCCTCGGGTTGACCCTCGGAGGCAATGCCTCGGGTGCCTTGGGCAGCCACTGGCAAGCCGCCGCCGATGGCGGTGCCTCGCTTTCCCTGCTGGGAGGTGGGCTCCTCGAAACAGGGGCCGTGGTCGGGCTCACCGGCAGCTCGCTTGAGTTCGATATCTCGAATGGCTCCGACGCCTTTCTGAGCGCTCTTTCCATCGGGGCGTCGCTTTCTTATGGCTGGACGGCTACCGCGACGTTCGACGCAGCCGGGTCGGAGTGGGTTCTCGCTCCGGACACGCTCTATCAAGTCAGCTTCGATCTGTTGGGCAGCGACACGCTGTTCAGCTCGACCGGCGGTCTGACACCTTCGTTTTCCGTGGAACTTCTGGATGGCGGAGGAAACGCGGTGGCCAGCAACGGCGGCGACACCGTAGTCAACATCCTCGGGCTCTCCCTGGCACCCGTCGTGGGGAATCCGGTCGGTGACAGCCGGGCGACAATGACCTTTCTCACGCCATCATCGGTCGATGGCGGGGCGGCATCCCTGCGCTTTGTCGGTGATGCCGAGCTGACCGCGACGGCGCTGGGCCTCGGAACCGATTTCGCCACCATTTCGAATCTTCAGGTGACTGCGGTGCCGGAACCGGCCGCGTTTCTGACCTTCGCCGGCTCGCTGCCCCTGTTGCTGCTGCGCCGGCGGCGATGACTTTACACGGTTGTGTGTGGAGCCCCGTGGGTGTTAAGGGGACGACTAAAGGGGCGGGCCTTGGCAAGAGGCCCGCCCCTTCATGTTTTCGCGAAACCGGGGCGGCTTCCCGGGCTTTACTCGGCTCCGGGATTTCCCCATCGTCCCGCCCCTTCGTTTCCAACGACTCCCGCGCCCATGACCGCCGCCGAAATCCGCCAGTCCTTCCTCGATTTCTTCAAGGAGAAGCAGCACACCGTCGTGCCCTCCGCCTCGCTCCTGCCGCAGTCGCCCGGCCTGCTTTTCACCAATGCGGGAATGAACCAGTTCGTGCCCTATTTTCTTGGCACCGACAAGGCACCCTACAACCCGCCGCGTGCCGCGGACACGCAGAAATGCATCCGCGCCGGGGGCAAGCACAACGACCTCGAGGACGTCGGCTACGACACCTACCACCACACGATGTTCGAGATGCTCGGGAACTGGTCGTTCGGCGACTACTTCAAGCCCGAGGCCATCCGCTGGGCGTGGGAACTGGTGGTCGAGCGCTGGGGCGTGCCCGCCAACCGCCTCTACGCCACCGTCTATGCGCCGGACAAGGCGAAGGGTGATCCCGGTGAATTCGACCAGGAAGCGTGGGACATCTGGGCCGAGCTGTTCCGCGGAAAGGGTCTCGATCCCCGCGTGCACATCGTCGATGGCAACGTGAAGGACAACTTCTGGATGATGGGCGAGACCGGCCCCTGCGGCCCGTGTTCGGAGCTGCATGTTGATCTCACGCCGAACGGCGATTCGAACGGCCAGCTCGTCAACGGCGACTCCGACCTCTGTATCGAGATCTGGAACCTCGTCTTCATCCAGTACAACGCCGAGGCCGACGGTTCCTTCCGCGAGCTACCCGCCAAGCACATCGACACCGGCATGGGCTTCGAGCGCGCCTGCTCGATCATCCAGAACACCAAAGGTTTCACGGATTTCTCGGTGAAACCCAGCAACTACGCCACCGACGTTTTCACCCCGATCTTCCGCAAGCTGGAGGAACTCAGCGGCAAAACCTACGTCAACATCTACCCCGAGCCCGGTGCCGACCGCTCGGCCTTCAGCGAGGAGATGAAAACGGCCATCGCCTTCCGCGTGATCGCCGACCACCTGCGGACGCTCAGCTTTTCCATCGCCGATGGCATCCTGCCCGGCAACAACGGCCGCAACTACGTCCTCCGTCGTATCTTGCGCCGCGCCGTCCGCTACGGCCGCCAGCTCGGCTTCTCCGGCGACAAGCCGTTCTTCGGCGCGCTGGTCTCGACGCTGGTGGAGCAAATGGGCGGCGTCTTCCCCGAACTCAAGGAACGCGAAGCCGCCGTGCGGGTGACGCTGGAACGGGAAGAGGCGAGCTTCAATGAGACGCTGGACCGGGGGTTGAAGCGCTTCGAAGACGCGGTCGGGACGGGGAGCGCCGGCGTCCCGCCCGGTCCTTCTTCTCCCGCCGAAGGCCCACGCTATTCCAAGCACCATGGCCTCCCTCACTTCGAACGTCCTTGGGGCAAGTATCTGATCACGGTTTCCACCGACCAGCGGTGTGAGCTGTCTGAAGAAGCTCGGGAGATCGTGCTCAATGCCATCCGTCACTTTCACCCCGACCGTTACGTTCTCTTCGCAGCAGTGGTGATGCCGGATCATTTCCATATGCTCATCGAGCCTCAGCCAAAGACCCATGGTGCCGATGGCACCCCGGAGTTCTGGGAACTCGGGGAGTTGATGCATTCGATCAAATCTTTCACCGCGAAGGAGATTAACAAGCTCACTGGTGGTGCCGGGACGGTATGGGAACGGGACTACCACGATCGATTGATCCGCTCGGAGTCCGACCTCCAGGAGAAGTTCTCGTACGTCACCTCGAATCCGTCGCGAGCCGGATTGACCCGAGATGACGATTACCCATTCGTCTGGTCCCAAGGGTGGAGCGAGGGTTCCAGGGAAGACTTCCGGCAGGATGCCGGAAGCAGCCGGCGGGACGCCGGCGCTCCCCGTCCCGTCACGACGCTCTCCGGCGAAATCGCCTTCGAACTCTACGACACCTTCGGTTTCCCCATCGACCTCACCGAGCTGCTCTGCGCCGAACGTGGCATCAAGGTCAACATGCAGCGCTTCGAAGAGCTGATGGAGCGGCAGCGTGAGCGCGCCCGTGCGGCGCAGAAATCGACGGTCGTCCGCGCGCTCGACATCTCCACCGAAGCGATCACCGCCTTCACCGGCTTCGATGGCGATGAAGCGGAGGCCCTCGTGCTCGAAGTCCACGAGCAGGAGGACGCGCTTTTCATCATCACCGACAAAACGCCCTTTTACGCCGAAATGGGCGGCCAGGCCGGCGATACCGGAACGCTCGTTAAAGAGGCCGTGGCCGTGAGCGTCACCCACGTGCAACAAATCGGCCGCGCCCGCGCGCATGCGGTTTCCAAATCGGAAATCTCCAATCTCCAATCTTCAATCCAGCCCGGCGACACGGTGAAGCTCCGCATCGACGCCAAACGCCGTCGCCCGATCGAGGCCCACCACACCGCCACCCACCTCCTCCACTGGGCCTTGCACGAGGTCGTTTCGAGCGACGCGGCGCAGCAGGGTTCGTCGGTCGATGACACCCGCCTGCGGTTCGACTTCAACAGCGCGCCGGTCACGCCGGAGCAGATCGAGGCGATGGAGGAAAAGGTGAACGCCTGCATCGCCGCCGATCAGCCGGTTTCCTGGAAGGAAGTGCCGCCCGCCGAGGTCAAGGATCGCAAGGATGTGATGCAGTTCTTCGGTGACAAGTACGGAGATACGGTGCGCGTCGTACAAATCGGCGGCACGCCGGGCGCGATTGATGGCTACTCGATGGAACTCTGCGGCGGCACCCACGTCCGCACGACCGGCGAGATCGGGCTTTTCAAGATCAAGAGCGAGGGGGCGATCGCCTCCGGCGTGCGGCGGATCGAAGCCGTCTGCGGCGAGAGCGCGTGGGAGCACCTGCGCGAGGTGGTGGCACAGCTTGATGAGGAATCCGACAACCTGCACGCCAAGCTTTCCGCGGCGAACGCACGTCTCTCGGAACTCGGTGAGGAGCCGCTTCAGGTGGGCGAGGCCCCGCGCATCATGATGGCGATGCTCACGGAGAAGGGCGACGTCACCCAGATCAACCACACGCTCAACATGGTCCGCGTGAAGCTCGATGAGCTGCGCGAGGCGGGCATTGAGGCGGAGAAGAAGGTGAAGAAACTGCAAGCCTCCTCCGCCGCCAAGCAGGCCGATGCAGCGTTGGCTTTGCTCATCGAGCAAGGCGGCCCGATCGTCACCTCTTTGGAATCGGACGCCTCGTTGCTGCAAGAGCTGCTCAACGGGCTGAAGAAAAAGCAGTTCGCGGAAGCGGCGTTCCTGATCGTGGACGATGGCGAGAAGCTCCACCTCGGCACCTACTGCGGCGAGGCGGCGCTGGGCCGGGGTCTCAAGGCGGGCGACCTGCTGCGCGAGCTGGCGGCGATCGCCGGCGGCAAAGGCGGCGGCAAACCGGACATGGCCCGCGGTGCCGCACCCGAGCGCGTGAAGCTGACGGAGATGGAAGAGGCGGCGAAAGCGAAGCTCGCCTAGCCTTCATCCAAGGAGCGGCGGTCAATGCCTGCCGCTCCTTTGGGCTCTGCAACCCATTGGCTCGTTGGGGTCAATTGGCGGCGGCGGCCTGCGGGCTGAGCGCCTGCCGGAGGTCGGCCTCCCACTCGCGCGCCTTGCTGTGGGTCACATTCTCTTCGAGGTGCTCGACGAGCGCGACGACCGCCTTTTTCTGATCGCCCGACTGGAAGGCATCCATTTCCCTGCGCCACTCGAGGTCCGGCTTCGTTTCGCGGAGAAACTCGGCGCGGTTCGGGTGGTTCCCCTCTTCGGCGAGTTCCTCCATGTGCTTGTCCTCCTGTTTGTCGTCGCCCGTCCAGAAGCCGGCGATGACTTCCTCGAAGTGGATGCGCCGGTCCCATGCCTCCCGCAGGCCCGCGTAATCCTTCTTCGCTCGGAAATAAGGCAACACCGCCTTTTCGAAGGTCTCGCCCAGTTCGATCTCTTTCTCCTCCTTCTGGATGGGTGCCGCGGGCCAGTCCTTCAAGCGGTCGCCGCGGATGCCGTAGGCTTTCGCGAAAATCGTCTCATTCATCGGCGTGGCGAGAAAGCCGGTGTGTCGGGCGAGTGCCTTGGGATCGCGGAAGATACCTTCCAGGCATTCGAGGGTTTCGGGGCCGAGCTGGTTCGCCTGGGTCGGTTTGGCGGATGCCTTCAGCGAGAGCATGAGCCAGCGGATCTGGTGGCGGATGGCGGTTCCGAAGCCGTCGGATTCCAGCTGGCCACGGTTCCGGCGACGCCACTCGCGAAAGTCATTCGAGCTCCGCTTCGCGGAGAGGAAGTCGGCCTGCTCGACGCATTGGAGGTAGAGATCGAAGGCTGCCTTGTCGTTTTCCATCGCCTTCCTGAGGGCGGCGGACGCGTCGCTGAGCCGGGTCGTTGCCTTTTTTCCTGCTTCCTCCTTGAAGGAATCGAGCCGTTCCAGGACCTGCTGGCGATCGGCATCGCTCAGGGTTTCAGCGCGGAGCATGGGGGAAAGGAGCACGAGCAGTGCGGCGAGTGGGGTTTTCATGGGCAGGTCCATGCCACATTCTACGCCGCACCGCCACCGCACTTTACGGCGAGATCGTCAGCACCTCGTCCGCCACGAAAAGCCCCGACGCCAGCGCACGTCGGCCCTGGCGGGCAAATGCCAAGACTTCCGGCACGTCCGCCGTCCGCAGGGCCTCGGTGCCGCAGAGGCGGACGGCTTCAAAAAGCGCGCGGCCGCTTGGATCCCGCTCGTCGGCAAGGATCGCCACTCCTTCCGAGCAACGGGCCAGCCGGGTGACGGCCCTCTCCCTGATGACGAAGCCGGGGTCCCGGGTATCGAGCATGACCAGTGAGCTGTCGGGGTGCCGGCGGCGCAGCGCCGAGGCGACCGTGGCCCACCTTTCGCTCCCCACATGACTCTGGCACACCAGGCCGAAGCGGGGCGAAAACGGAAGCTGCATCGCCCGGTCCACGTCCTGAACCACCACAGCTCCTTCGGCAGCGAGCGTCCGGACCTCGGCCGAGTCCGGATCCCCCACCAGAACGACTTGGCGGCTCTCGAGCTTCAGCATCCGGATGGTCGCTCGCGTGCGGCGGATGGACGGCAGTGTCAGGTCAAGGATTTCGCATCCGGCCTCGCGAAACCGTTGCTCCTCCGCCTGGGGCAAGCCGGTGAGGGGAAGCGCGACGCACCCTTGGCAGGGGAGATCCTCCGCTGCCTCCAGGGCGCCTTGGCGACGGGCCCGGTCCAGAAGCATGCGGTCGGGAGCCAGCTCGCCCGCGAGCGTGACCGGCCCCCTTTCCAGACGCGTGAGCAATCGCCCGAACGCATCCCGCACCTCCTGGCTCATCCCGAGCACCGCCGCCGATTCCCCATGCAACGGCAACCAAACACCTGGAGAAACATACTTTGTATTGCAAAGCGACATGACGAAAAAAGAACCGGCGATCCGGTCGAGGCTTTAGCTTTGTAATGCAAAGCCAATTAAGGCAAGTCAAATCTCAGGCGGTTCTGAAGAAGCGGTCGGTGACCCGAGACAACGCTTTCATTTCCCCAGATCGAGAATCTGTTCGAGCACGGCGAGGTAGCTCTCGAAGGCGTTTTTTCCGGCCGGGGTGAGCGAGTAGTTGGTCTGCGGCCGGCCGTCGCCGGTGAGCTTTTCGGAGCTGACGAAGCCGGCGGCGGCGAGGGTGCGGAGGTGGGTGATGAGGTTGCCGTCGCTCATTTCCAGCTCGGCCTTGAGGTCCTGGAAGGCCCACGGCTCCACGCGCGAGGCGAGCAGCGTCATGATGGAGAGCCGCCCCTTTTCGTGGATCGTTTTGTCGAGCTTGGAGAAGTCGATCATTCGCCGGCGGGTTCGCGACGGGAGGTGGTGACGATGGCGGCCCCGTAAGCGAGATGAAAACCGCCGAAGGTGGCGGCCATCAAGCCCGAGGGACCCATTCTCATGATGATGGGCGCGGCGGCCTGGACGAAGGTCACGGCGCTGAAGCAGGCGATGCCGGTGGTGGCGAACGCGATGCCGAGCCATGCCATCGATTTCGGGGCGAACTCGCGGATGGCGAGGAGGGCGAGACCGTAGTGGAGGATCCACATCGAGGCGGCATGAATCTCGACCCCGGAGCCCTGGCCGTGGCGGAGAAAGAGAAGCCCGAGAAAACCGCCTGCGATCAGCGACGGCAACGCACCGCGGAGGGCGACTTTGAGGCCATGGCTCCAGACGGTGCGGCCGGAGGCACGCGCGGTGCGGAAAAGCTGCCAGAAGGCGAAGAGCAGGGCCACGCCCAGAAACCCGAGCCATACGGAGCCCCATTCCCAACGGTGCTTTCCTTCTGAAAGCCATCCGGCGGCGAGCGAAACGGCCCCGCCCATGAGGGCCGCCTCCCCGGACAGCGCGCGGAAAATCGTCGCCCGCTCCATCATCGTGCGGATGGCCCTCAGCTGCTCGGCGGCTTCCTCATGGGTCGTCATGGCGGGAGCTTTGCTTAGCAAAGTAGCGGGTAGCAAGGAGCAAGTGGCGGTGGAGGATGGAGGATGGAGGATGGAGGATGGAGGATGGAGGATGGAGGATGGAGG
>CBFGTS010000018.1:0-89881 GCA_965652295.1 uncultured Haloferula sp.
CGAAGGCGATCACCCCGAGAAGGCTCAATGACATCTATTCGCTACGCTGGAGCATTGAATAGCGCCGAAGGCCTGTAGGCGCTATGGACGTAGGGAGTGGAGCGACCGAAGCCCGCAGGGCGAGCCGCCGGGAGGAGGCGGCGAGTCAAATCAACTTCCGGGCGCTCAAGCAATCCTGCCAGATCCATCGGGCTCTCACCCACAAAAGCGACTACTTTCATCTGGAGGCACTCGTCCTCGCAGCCATGATCTACCAGGTTCTGACGCTGAAACTTCACAACGACCTCTGCCGGAAGCACGGGGCTGGAGGCTGGATGAGCATCGAGAAGATCAGTGATTTTTTCTCCATTTATCTCCTGTCACTCGACCGGTTCGAGGAGCTCCGGGTGTTCGCACCAGATCTCCGTCACCTCAGATACGAACGAAGACGACGCGCAAACCACTGGCAGTCAATCATTCACTGCTTAGGTTGACGCGATTGGGTCAGGGGTTCTGTGCTCCGGCTTGTTCTGCTTTGGTTGTTTGTTCTGGGAGCGGTCTAACCAAGAGGCTTGGACGGTCACCAGCCTTGAAGTGAATGCGGTCAGATCTCAACTTCAGAATAATGTTGAAGATGTCGAACCTTGGATTGCCGTTCTCATCAAGGGCGCGTGGCTGAAAGAGCCACTTACGGATCGGCTTGCCGCCGAGAGTCGAATCATCGGTCAGTGCGAAGCTCGTTCCCTCAGGCACAACGATTAGAACATGCGCCTCATCGCCAAGATCGAGAACGTGCTCTACACGCACCGGCTGATCTACAAGGTCGTCAATACCCATACTTCGACGGGTTCGATAGGGTTGTATCCACCGACCATTCCGCTTGCTCTCGCGACGCGGCAGCATCCATCAGAAGCTGGATCATCTTCGTTCGGTCGCGTCCCTTAGCTGCGGCCTCGTAATCGTCAAGGAGCCCACATGCAAAGAGACGCTCGTTGACTGTCATGCCACGAAGCTCTTCCTGCGATGGTCGGGGCGAATTCATTTTCAGCAGAACGTCAGAGGACACAGGACCCCTGACCGGGGGTGCTGCTTCGACTGCGGGTTGGGGTTGTAGTAGTCATGACGGCTGGAACTCGCGGCTGGTCAGGGGTTCTGTGCTCCGGCTTGTTCTGCCTTCATTGTTCGGCAGTCTAGGATTGTAGTGTTGTCTACCCCCATTCCCTCGATAGCGGCCGTAATCCGGTCCCAGGTCTTCATCATGCTCCCCGGCTTCTCCGTGAACTGCGAAGAAAACTTCCGCCCTTCGTCCGTCAACTGAATCATCTTCCCGTCTCTTTGGAGAAGACCCTTCGACTCAGCCCATGCGAATGAGGCTTCTATCTCCTTGTGCGTTGGGACCGCATGGTTGATTCCGTCCGCGACTGCCTCGATCTCACGGCGCTTCGCTGGTTGATTGGTCGCTGCCGCCGATGCTGCGTAGAAGATCCACGCGTATGTCTGAGCCTCGGTCATTTTTTGGCAGAACAGGTTTTATTAGTAGGGTCGAGGATGGCTATATCCAGCGATCCTTTTCGGGGAGGGTGGCTGGGAATCCTCGATTTCACAAGGATTTTTCCGGCTTGGGTGCGTATATCGGCTGACGTGGGAGTGTGTTTCGGGGGGACGAAAGCGGGGGGTGATATAGGCGGTCTTTCACTGGTGGTGGGTCGTGGGTGCCGCGGAGTCGGGCAATGACTATCGTCGCAGGGGATCAAGCCGGGGAGCGAGCGTGCCGGAATGCCAATGAGATGAAGCCGCGGATGGACGGATTCACGCAGAATCGTCGAGGGCCGAGGCCTCATGCAGGCTTCCGAGCCCCAAGTTGCCTTTTTCTATCACCGAGAAACGGAGATGTAAGGAGATCACGGAGAAGGCAGGATGAGAGGTTTTCGGACCCGGTGGTCTCGGTCATTTTTAGTGTCTCGATATCCGGAAGAATGCCTCTGCAGCCGCGAGCCACCTCGAAGCCTTCTACCGGAAGGGACTGTTGGGGTTCACAGGCGAGGCACCGGTGCGGGGGGGACCAAGGTGTCTGCCCGTTTGCGTGGGGTCGCGGGTCTGGGGAGTCAGCCGGTGCCGGCGAGGCGGTCGAGCGGGCTGGTGACGCCGAGGCCGTTGGCACCGACGGCGACGTGAAGGTAGATCTCGGTGGTGGTGATGTCCTCGTGGCCGAGGAGGTCCTGGATGGTGCGGAGGTCGGCTCCGTCCTCAAGCAGGTGGGTGGCGAAGGAGTGGCGCAGGGCGTGGCTGGTGACGCGTTTCTCGATGCCTGCGGATCTAGTGTGGTGATCACGAAATCCCGAGACGAAATGAGTGACTGAAAGTTTCTGAGAGTCAGCTCGCTTCGCTCGGCCGGTTTCGAAAGCGCGGCGCTTTTTCCCATCTCTGCGTTGCTCCTCGGTCACGGATATTCATCCGCTCCCTCGTCGCGCCTCGATCTTGGAAAAAATCCCTCGCGCATTTCGCCCAGCTATTTCGTGATCACCACACTAGCGGCGCGTTTGATGGCTTCGTTGTAAACGGGCCCGAGCATGTGGTGGCGGCGGCGGAGGTTGCATTCCGGATCGACGGAGGTTTGGTGGGCAGGAAAGAGCCAGAACCATTCGAAGGTTTCTCGGGCGCGGCTGAATTTCCGGGCGAGGGCGTTTGGCATGTGGACCCCTGCGAGGCCGGTTTCCCGGTCACCTTGCCAGACGGCTCTGGCGTGCTCGATCTGCGAGGCGAGCCGGGTGGCAAGGGACTTGGGCAGGACGGTGGAGCGGTCCTTGTCGCCTTTGCCCTGACGGACGGTCAGGGTGCCCCGGCCGATGTCCACGTCCTGAATCCGTAACCGGACGAGTTCGGAGAGGCGCAGGCCGGCACCGTATTGGAGGCGTGCGGCGAGGGCGTAGCGCGGATCGGTGTGGGTGGTTTCGAGTTTCTCGAAGAGGCGGTGGGTTTCTTGTTTGGAGAGGACGACGGGGATGCGGGTGCCGGTTTTTTTGAGGCAGAGGGCCTGCGGGGGAAGGCGGTGCCGGTTTAAAAACCGGCGCTCCGTTTTGAAGACGCGGCGGGGGTGCGGGGTTGCCTACCTTTGAGGAAAGGAAGTTTGTGGGGTGGAGCGATGCCGAATTCATATTCGGCGCTCCTCTTGGAAATGCAGATGAAGAGGGTGCACAGGGTGGCGGGCTCGGGAGGTTGTGGGACGGGGGCGTCCCACCTCCTATGCGAGGCGATCCGGGTGACGAGTGACTTGGGCCTGCGTCAAAGGCTTCTTTACTCCACCCTCTGGAACAGGGCAGGGTGGAGATGCTATGACCTCCCTCCGCCTTTCAAGCGGCCGTCTTGTCGGGTCGCTTCTGGTCGGCCTTTGTCCGGTCGGCTGCCTTCTGGCCGCGAGCATCGGTGCGATCGATCCGCCATCGGGAATGCCGGGGGACACGGTGACGTTGACCGGCAGCTTCGATCCTGCCGGCAGTCATGCGGTCGCACTCGGCGGTATCGCGGCCGGCGGCGTCGTGGTCACCGATACAACTCTGAGCTTCACCGTGCCCGCCGGGGCGGCTTCGGGGACGATCTCGCTGACCGAGAACGGCGAGGAAACCAAATACCCGGTTCCTTTCTTGGTTTCCCGCGAGGTGAGCGGCGTGCTGGTCCCGCCGACGGGGATTTCCGCCATCGGCTTCAAGGTGGTAGGCGGTGAGGGTGAAAGCGCTACCGCCGTGGACGGCAGCTTCACCAGCGTGGTGTCGAGCGGCAAGCCGACCCTGCTATGGGTGTACAAACCCGGCATGCCGGGGACTTTTCTCGCGCTGGTGACCGATAGCGACGCGAGCGTCACGGTCGATGCGGCATCGACCGCCCTCGCGCTGGCGGCGGTCAACCCTCTGGTGGGCTTCCGCGATTCCGCGGAAATGGACGGCGTCAGGGCGGGGATCGAGGCTCACGAGGACTTCGCGGCGCTGGTCGGGGTGATCGAGGACGCCTTCGCTGGCAGCTACGACTACCTCGATGACGCCCGGCTGGACGACCCGCTGACGGCGCTGGCGCTGGCCTCGACCCCGCCGGAGCCGCCGGCCGCCGCGGCGTCGCTGGCTTTCGAGGATGTTGGTTCGGGCTTTCCCGAGGTGCGGCTGGCGGAGCTGAGCCCGGGCGGGGTGCCGAACGTGTTCGACAGCAAGATCGTGGCCTCGCCGAAGCGCGGCACGGAGTTCCTGATTCTCGAAAACGGCCGGACTTCGCGCCCCAACACCGTGGACTGGACGATGGAGTTGTTCCGGCTCAGCCCGAGCCAGTTCCCGAACGGCTTGAGCGACCTGCTGGCGCTCGACGGCAACTCGCTACTGGAGCCGGCGAACGCCGTGCCTTTGCAGAGCGGCTACGAGCGGGCGGAGCTGCTGACGGCGAACCTCGACGTGCTCGGCAAGCTGGCTGGCGCGGTCTTCGACGTGGTCAACGGCGTGGTCAAGGAGCGCACCGGCCTCGGGCTTGATCCGCCGAAAACCAACCAGTTCGCGATCGACCGGCACGTGGACGAGATCTACCTGCTGCAATCTTACAGCGGCAACCTTCCCAATGGGCTCGGATTCCAGTCCGCAGTGCTGGAGGCGGGTGACCCGAACAGCCAGTGGGCCTTCGCGCTGGCGGGCAATCTGCTCATCTCCGCGCTGGATGCGGCCGGGGTGTTCGCCGACGCCAAGAGCGTCACGGGCATCGACAGCGATTTCATCGCCAACCTCAACATCGACCTGGCGAAAACCCTGGCGGTCTATCGCGGTCGCGGTGATCTGGATTTCGGCAGCTTTCTCGATCTCGCCAAGGCGGCGACCACCTCGGTGATCAAGAGCTACTACAGCCACCTGGTCAGCGAGGACACGGTGGCGGAACTGGCGCCGCGCGCGGCCAAGGCGATCGGCAAGAGCTTCGACATCATCGGAAAGATTTCCAGCGGAGCGCAGGCAGTCGAGCGACTCACCGGGCTGGGCTTCCAGTCAACCTGGGCGGTCGAGCGTTCGCTGTTGATCGTGGGCAATCCGTTGCGGCCGTTCATTACCGGAATCTCACCGACCGAGGCGAAGGGAGGGCAGACGGTGACCATCGCCGGCGGAAACTTTTCCTGGGACCCTGCGGAGCTCTCGGTGGCTTTCTGCGACTTCCACTCGACTTCGGGCGATGTCGCCGCCTCGGTGCCGGCCACCATCACGCGCGCCTCGCCGACGCACCTCGACGTCACCGTGCCGGACGCCGCCACCTATCGGGCGAACTTCGCCAACGGGACTTCCTTCCTGTGTGTGACGAAGGACGGGGAGGAGGTCTTTTCGACGAATGCCGGCGACGCCGGTGTGTTCACCATGCCGCCTCCGCCGACGATCACCGGACTGGAGCCGGAAGTGGTGACTTCGGGAGCTGTCATTTCGATCGTCGGCGAGCGTTTCGGGTCGGAAGCGAAGGTCTTCTTCGATGGTTTCACGGAAATCGGAACCTTCCAGAAGACCGCCGACCGGATCGTCGTGGCGCTGCCCGGTGCGGCGGCTGGCGAGCACACCCTGACGGTCAAAATGGGCGACGACACTAGCGAGGCCTTCACCTTCGAGGTGGTGCGACCCGAGGACGTGCCGCGGGTGAAGCCCGGCGGGGTCTCGATCCAGATCACGGAAATGACGATGACCAACTCGCCGGACGGCCAGGTCAGCCTGCTGGAAGCCTTGCTGATCGCCAACGGCACCCTGGGGCGGCCGATCGAGCAGCATGTCGAGGGCGAGCCCGCCGGCATTTCCCGGGAAACCGACTTCGTGTTCGGCGACGACGAGTTCGGGCTCGGCGGTGGGGCCGCGGTGCGGGACACCATCAGCTCCAGTCTGGGCGCCGGGGTTTTCCCGATCTCCGCGGCGCTGCCCGGCCTCGCGGCAGGAGATGACATCGATCTCGACGGCGCGACACTCGATGGCACCGGCGCGCCCGGCGGTGCCTTCGTGCTGGACGGTGCCGACGACGTGGTGCTCGAGGACGTGATCCTCAAGAACTTCCCCGGCGACGGCATCGTGGTGAGCAACGACACCCAGGGCGCGGAAGTCCAGCGGGTCACCGTCGATGGCGTCGGCGGCGCGGGGGTGGTCGTGGACAACCTTTGCACCTTCAACACCTTCACTACCATTGAGGTGTTGAACGTCGGCGGCGAGGGACTGCGGGTGAGCGGCGACTCCGACGAGAACCTTTTCAGCTCTTTTCAGATCGACGGCACCGGAAGCCATGGCCTGCGGATCGACGGCGGGAGCGATCACAATCAATTCAACAGTTTCACCATTCACGACTGCGGTGCGGACGGGCTGCGCCTTGCCGGAGGCTCTGAACGCAATCTTTTCGGGATCTTGCTGGAGATCAGCGAAATGACGGACGCGGGGATCCGGTTGACGGGTGCCGGAACGCGTTACAACCGGCTGGCCGAGACGGTGACCAGCGGATCGGACGCGGTGCGGGTGCTGCCGGCGGTGCGGGACTGCGGAACCCAGGGTGTGGCGATCGAGGAGGGGGCGAGCTACAACGTCGTGGCCCCGCGTTTCATTTCCAACTGCACCGGAGGAGGCGTGCGGGTGAGCGGAGCGGCGACGACCCACAACACCATCGGGCATCCCTACCGGCGGTTTCCGGGGGACTTTAACCCGGTGTTCTTCAGCCTGATCGCCGACAACGGCAGCCACGGTGTGGTGCTCACCGGCGGCTCCGGTCAGACGTTGGTGAGCGGCATCAATCTCTACAACAACCAGGGCGACGGGGTGCGGGTCGATGGCAGTTCGTTCAACTCGCTGCTGTCATTTCGCAGCGGCGTCCAGGATTTCATCGAGGACACCGATCCGGTCGCCTCGCCGAGCACCGGCGCCTCGGTGCGGCTGACGAACGCTTCGTCCAACAACGTCATCGGCACGGTGATCGAGGTGGTGGTGTCGAACTTCGGCAGCAACCCGACGGAGGATTTCATCAATCACTTCGCCAACGACCTGGGCGGCGGAGTGATCATCGAGGGCGACTCCGACCGCAACCATGTCTATGGCACGCGGATCGGCAGCGTGGGATTCGAAGACTACCACGGCGCGGTCGGAGGTCCGGGCGTGGTCTTGCGTGGCGGCGCCTCGGAGAACCGCTTGGGCGGCGGCAGTGATTACGACGAGCAGATCTTCATCGCCTCCTGCGTGGAGGCGGCGGTCGTGATCGATGGCGCGGACACCACCGGCAACGAACTGGCCGGCCTGGAGATCGGCCGTTTTCCGGACGGGGTTGCTCCCGAACGTTTGCCGGCGCTGGGAATTCATTTGAGAAATGGCACCCGCGGCAACCAGATCGGCGTCATCGGGCCGATGGACAAGGATCTGAGTTTCGGCCCCCGGCGGGAATCGGTATCGGTGGTGGGGGCCCGGGGACCGGGACTGTGGCTGGAGGCCTGCGGCGGATCGGTGGGTACGGATGGGGAGATGTCGCTGCCTAACGTGGTGCATAACTGTGCCTTCAACTCCTGCGAGACGGGCATCCTGATCAGTGACGATGCGATGGCCAATGTGATCGGCGGTACGCGTGGCGGCGGGCCGGAGTCGGATGGCTTCGTGAACTTCAACGACGTCTACACCGAGGAGAACAACAGCGTATCCGGTTCGACGGTGGCGGGGCTGCGTTTTTCCAACATGAACCACGCCAGCCCGCTGCTGCGCAACGTGATCCAGAATCTCTCGATTTCGGGAGCCTTCGGGTCGCTGCCGCCCAGCCTGGATCTGGCGGCGGGTCCGCCGGATGGCTGCGGGATCCTGATCGATCCGGATTGCTCGGACGTGGTGGTGGGCGAAACGAGGAATGTCGGCATTTCGATCACCAACAGCTTGGTCGGTGCCTACATCGACGGCTCGGAAGGCAATCTGATCCGCGCGCTCGACCTTTCCTCCTTCGGCCAGATGGCGGCGGGGATCGTCGTGCGCGGCGGCAGCCAGAACGTGATCGGAGAGCCGGGCGCCGGCGCGAACCGGATTCGTTTCGTCGGCGCGGGGTCGCTGCCGAGTTGTGGCATCGCGCTGGTGGACCATGCGGACGAGAACACGGTGCAGGCGAGCCGGATCGAGTTCGGCAGCGGGGTGGGGATCGGCATTTCGCAGTCGGCGCTCAACCTGATCGGCGGGGCGGGCCGGCTGGCGGGCAACGAGATCCTCGGCCACACCCTGAGCGGGGTGGAAATTGACGGCAACCTGGCTGTCGGCAACCGCGTGCAGGGGAACTTCGTCGGGGTCGCCCGCAACGGCGCGCTGGACGACCCGGTCAACGGAAACTTCGGCAACCTCGAGGATGGGGTGCGGGTGACGGGTGGCGCGAGCGGGAATCTGATCGGCGGGCGCTACGAGGCGAATCGGGCAGGGGCGAGCGTCCAGGTGAGCGGACCGGTGATTCCGGTGCCGACACCCAACGCGATCACCCAGAGCGGGATGGCCGGGGTGGCGATCGATGGCTCCGCCTCCGATGGAAATTCGATTCTTTCGAACTCGATTTACGGCAACTCCGGCACGGGGATCGAGCTGAGATCGGCAGGCAACGACGACCTTCCCGCACCGACGGGGAGTTATGCGACGGGCACCGCCGCGGGGATGGTCGATGGTTCGGTGGCGGTCGGCAGCCGGGTGCAGGTCTTCAGCGATGCGGGCGAGCAGGGCGAAGTGCTGATCGGCGAAGCGCTGGTTCGGACCGGCGGTGCCTGGACCGCGACCTCACTGGCACCGGCGCCCTTTGCGAACATCACCGCGACGGTCACCGATGCCGTCAGCGGGGCGACCTCGCCCTTCGGGCTCATGACCACTCCGGTCTCGACCTTTGAGGTGCGACGCGCCGGCGGTGGGGCGCCCATCGCCCGCACGACGGATCTTCTCGGCGACGTCGTCGTCCAGCGCATCGCCCTGGAGGCAAACGGAGCGGATGTCCGGGTGACCGGTCTGACTTTCGCTGCTTCAGGGAGCCTGGATGAAACCACCGGTCTGAACAGTGTGCGGTTGATGCGCGACAACAACGCCGACGGACAGGTTGACGCCGGCGACTCCCTGCTGCGGGGCGGGATGGCCTTCGATGCCGATGACGGGATGGTGGCGTTCGGTGAGCTTGGCGAGGTGATCGCCAACGGTGAAACGCAGGAATGGTTGGTGGTCTATGAACCGGCGGCGACACCTCCGGCGGACGGCACGACCTTCAGTCTTTCGCTGGCGGAAAGCGGTGCGGTCGAGGCGACGACCTTCCTTCCGGCGGGGCTCGACGTGACGCCGGTGAATCCTTTCCCGGTGCGCTCCGACGAGTTTACGGTCGGGCCAAGCGGCGGGCTGGAGTTCGACACCTTCATCGCGACGGCCTTTCCCGGCGAGACCGACCCGTCGATCATCGGCCGCTTGGCCGATCCTGATGGCGACGGCATCATCAACCTCTTGGAATGGATTCTCGGCGGCGATCCGAGCGTCATGGATCGGGCTCAGATTTCACCGCGACTGGTCGAGGCGACGGGCGGCGGCCTGGAGTTCACCTTCCGCCGCCGCGAGGGGCTCCCGGCGGGGACGGTGACCGACGTGACGGTATCGGAGGCACTGGCCGGCTTCGCGCCCGACGCCACGGTCACGGGTGTCCCGGTGGTGATTTCGAACGGCGACGGCACCGAGACGGTGACAGTGCCGGTCAGCGGGCCGCCTGACAAAGCCAAGGTGTTCCTGCGGCTGGAGGTGTCGGCTCCGTAAAACGGCATGGAGCCGCATTTCCCGGGTGACCGCTTGTCTGGCAGCAGGTCTGGGAAGGCCGGGGCAGCCTTCTTAATAATGCATGGCCATGCCCGGGATCGCGGCGATGAGGCGTTGGGTGTAGCCGTCCTTCGGATCACAGAAAAGCTGCTCGGCTTCGCCTTCTTCGACGATCTTTCCGCGATACATCACGGCGATGCGATCGGCGAGATAGCGGACCACGCCGAGGTCGTGGGAGATGAAGATCATCGTCAGGCCGAAGTCCTCGCGGAGCTGCTTGAGCAGGTTGAGAATCTGCGACTGGATGGAGACATCGAGCGCGGAAACGGGCTCGTCGGCAATGATGAGCTTCGGTTCCGGGGCGAGGGCGCGGGCGATGGCGATGCGCTGGCGCTGGCCGCCGGAGAATTCGTGGGGATATTTCTTCTGGAACCGCGGGTCGAGTCCGACGGTCTCCATAAGCTCCGCGACCCGGGTGGCGAGTTTTTTCCCAGATGCTCGGGGGTGCCGCTGGCGGATGGCCTCGGCAAGCGTGGCGAAGACGGTCATCCGCGGGTTGAGCGACGCGTAGGGATCTTGGAAGATCATCTGGAAATCGAGCCGTCGGCGGCGGACCTCGCTCTGCGGCAGGGCGGTGAGATTGACGCCGTCGAGGCGGATCGTCCCCGCCGTGGCGGGCTGGAGCTGCATGATGGTCCGCGAAAGGGTGGACTTCCCGCAGCCGGACTCGCCGACAAGGCCGAGGATCTCGCCTTTTTCGACATGGAGCGTGACTCCATCCACCGCGCGGATGGTCTCGACGGTGGGCGTGAGGAATCCGCCGCTCCGCTGGTGGAAGTACGTTTTGAGGTCCTTGATCTCCAAGTAAGGCACGGTGGAAAGCTGCGGTTTGGCCGGAGCGGGGGCAAGCGTCAAGGTGCCGACCGGCGTCAGAGCATGTCGCGGGTGACCTCGTAGCGGGCGGCGCAGCGGGGGCACTGGACGGTGATGCGTTCCTCGCCGTGGAAAAGTTCGTCGGGATTGTCCCGCCAGGAGCCGAGGATGGGGAGGATCTTTTCCAGGTCGCAGCCGCAGTGGAAACGGAAGCGCCGGGTTTCGAGGAGCTTGGTTTCCTCGTCGGTTTCCAAGGTGGCTACGGTCTCCGCGGTGAGGGCTTCGAACCACTCGCTGTCGTAGTCCGGTTGGGCGGCGACGAGGACGAAGGTTTCATCGGGTAGGCGGAAGACCCGGGCGGGCCGCTGCTCGGACTGGGTGTAGTATTGTTCGACCCAGAAAAGCGGATCGCGGCCGTCGATGGGCAGCGTTGAGGTCCGCGGTTCGGTCCCGGGTTGGGCGAGGGTCTGGGCGTAAAACAAGTCCCGGTCGGTCTCGCGCACATCTTCGGTGAAGAGCCGGCCGGTGATGTTTTCCGGAATCGAGCCGCCGGTGACAAAGAGGTTCACCCGGGGAGCGCGGAGGTTGGCGGTCCAGGCGATGGTTTCCGCCCAGGGGCGGGCGACGAGATGCAGGGTGAGTCCGGCGAGCAGGTCCTTGAGCATCTGATCCAGCTCCTCCGGATAGCGCAGGCCGTGCTGCATCAGGTGGAGGTAGTGGTCGGTGTAGATCGGCGTGAACTGCGCACGGACCGCCAGCACGTTGCGATGGCGGACGAAGATCGATTCGACGCGGGTGAATTCCTCGACGGGAAGTTGCTCGGACACGCGCACGGGCTAAGGCCGGAAGGGAAAAGTGCCAAGTGCCGAGTTGAAAGTGTTAGAGCAGCGTGTCGAGCCGCTCTCTCGCGACGGAGAGGTAGTGGTCGTCGAGTTCGATGCCGGTGAATCGGGCGATGCCCATCCGTTTCGCGGCGACGGCGGAGGTGCCGATGCCGAGGAAGGGGTCGAGCAGGCGGGTTTCGTCGCCTTTGCCGTGGAGGCGGATGCATTGCTCGACGAGGGCGACGGGGAAGGTGGCCGGGTGGGGGCGCTCTTTGTCGCGGGAGTTGATGGTCTCGTAGGGGATGAACCAGGTGTTGCCGCGGCAGCGGAGGTCTTGGCCGCCGGTGTGGCCCCAGCGGGCGATGTTCGACTTGTCCTGATACGGGACGCCGGCGGCACGGCGGTCGAGAGGCACGTCGCCCGTCTTGGTCAGGTGGAAGACGTATTCGTGGCAGTCGTTGACGAAACGCTTGGAGTTGATCGGCTTGAAGTGGCCGGCGCTGATCGACTCGCCGGAGCGGGTCTGGACGGTGATGGATTTGATCCAGTGGAAGGTGTTCTGGAGGACGAAGAGGCCGTCGGTGAGGGCGAGGAGAACCTGGTGGGGGAAGAGCGGATTGGAGGGAGCGGCACCGACGTTGAGGAAGAACGAGCCGTCGGAGGTGAGCACCCGTTTCACCTCGGCGGCCCATTGTTTGCACCAGTCGAGGAAATCGCTGCGACTACTGGAGTCATCGTAGGTCCGGTAGGCGATGCCGAGGTTGTAGGGCGGCGAGGTGACGACGAGATCCTGTGACTCGGCGGGAAGGGTGGGGAGGACCGCGAGGCAGTCGCCGAGATGAAGGTCGGGATTCATGGGAGGAGTGCGGACCGCCTGTCAGTGGCACGACCGTCCCGGTCGTGAAAGGTGGAGCGGGTCGGGCAGGGAGAGTGGGTCTTCGGGATCAGGCGGTCCGGGCGCTGGGTTCATGACCGGGACGGTCATGCCACTGACAGGTGGGTGCACTTCAACCATCGAAGCGGAACTCCTCCATGCGGCCTTCGTTTTGCATGAAGTGCTCGTGGATCTGCTCGTCGCTCATCTCCGCGCGGGTTCGGGTGGCTGAATCGCCGCGAACCCAAGCCTCAAGCACTCCGAGCGGGACCTGAGGGTCAGGCGGATGGTCGGAGAAGTCAGGCAAATTGAGTTCGATGATCTTCATGCAGATCCGAGGATTTGTTCGAAGGCCTCGGGCGTGGCGTAACGGTGACACATCTGACGAAGCTCGTCATGTCCGATCTGGTCGGGGCCGTACCGCGTTCTGGCGCAGATGTAGTCGAGGTCGAGGGTGGTGCGGGAATAGCCGTGGAAGCAGAGGGCCCAGCCTCCCGCGAGGACGAAGGGGAGGCCTTCCTCCGCGAAACGTTGGAATAAGGAATAGGCGAAATCGGGGAGGTGACGCTTGGGTTCCATGTTAGGTGAAGGAGGCATGGCGGATGGCAATTCGCCGCCACGGGTCAGAGCAGTTTGCTTTGGAGGATCTCGGTGACCTGCTTGGGGTTGGCCTTGCCTTTGGAGAGCTTCATGACCTGACCGGTGAGGAAGTTGATGAGCTTCTCGTTACCGGCTTTGATCTCCCCGACCTGCTTGGGATTGGCGGCGATGGCCTGATCACAGAAGCTTTCGAGTTCACCGGCGTCGGCGGGTTCGAAGCCCATTTCCTTGGCCACGGAGGCGGGGTCCTTGTCGGGGCTGTCGAGGAGGACGAGGAGGACTTCCTTGGCTTGGTTGAGCGCGAGCTGTCCGGATTCGACGAGTGCGAGGAGCTGGCCTGCCTTCGAGGCGGAAACGGGAGCGTCGGCGATGGCGATGGAACGTTCGTTGAGGAGACCGAGGAGGACGTTGAGGAGGAAGTTGGCGGCCTTTTTGCCGGGCACCTTGTCGTTGGCGGCAAGGGCCTCGAAATAGGTGGCGAGCGGGAGGTCGGCGGCGAGGACGGAGGCGTCGTAGGCGGTGATTTCGTAATCCTGCTCGTAGCGGGCGGCGCGTTCGTGGGGTCGCTCGGTGAGAAGCGGGCGGACCTTTTCGAGAAGCGGGGCGGTGTGGATGGGAAGCAGATCGGGGCAAGGGAAGTAGCGGTAGTCGTGGGCGTCTTCCTTGGTGCGGAGGAGCTGGGACTCGCCGCGGTCGTCATCCCAGCGGCGGGTGCTCTGGACCTGTGCGATGCCTTGCTGGAGGTCTTCCCATTGGCGCTCGATCTCGTAATCGATGGCGCGACGGACGGCGGAGATGGAGTTGAGGTTCTTCAACTCGATGCGGTTGCCGTAGGGCTGGGATTCCTCGCGGCGGATGGAGATGTTGACGTCGCAGCGGAGCTGGCCCTTTTCCATGTCGGCATCGGATATGCCGCCCTGCTGGAGGATCATCTGGAGCGAGCGGAGGAAGGCGAAAGCCTCGGCGGAGGTCTCGATGTCGGGCTCGGTGACGATTTCCATCAGCGGGGTGCCGGCGCGGTTGAAATCGATGATGGAGGAGGTGCCGAGGTGGGTGGACTTGGCGACGTCTTCTTCAAGGTGGATGCGGTTGAGGCGGACCTTGAGGCCGGGGCGGGGGATGTTCTTCCGGACGTCGGTAGGGTAGTTGAAATCGTACACCGGGACCTCGCCCCCGATGCAGAGAGGGAGGTCCATCTGGGTGGTCTGGTAGTTTTTCGGCATGTCCGGATAGAAGTAGTTCTTCCGGTCCCACTTGGAGATTTCCGGCGCGCCGCAGTCGAGAAGCAGCCCGGCGAGCAGGGTTTTCTCGATGGCGTGGCGGTTGAGAACGGGCAGGGCTCCGGGAAGGCCGAGGCAGACGGGGCAGGTGTGGGTGTTCGGCTCATCGGCGAAGGAGGTTTCGCAGGCGCAGAACATCTTGGTGTTCGTTTTGACCTGGCAGTGGACTTCGAGACCGATGGTGACGAGGAAGCTCATGAAAGTTTGCTGGTTTTCAGGGGTCGGTTTTCAGGTCTGAAACCGGGGAACTGGCGGAGAGTGAAGCGGGACGAAGCGCCGGACGCCAAGGTTTTTGATGGGTCAGAGGTCGGCGTGACGGAGGACCTCGCGGAGGTTGTCGTTTTCGAGGAGCCGGTCGAGGCGGGGGTCGCGGAGGATTTCCGAGTAGCGCCCGTCGCGCGCGAGCTGCCGGAGACCGGGATCGGAGAGAACCAGCTCGCGGATCTGCTTTTCCTCGAGGACGGGGATGGCCTTGGGCGGCGGATCATCGGCGGCGGCGATCAGCTTGACGAGATCCAGTCGCGAGTCGGAGGTGAGGGGATCGACGAAGCGGAACCAATCCTGGGGCAGGCCGTGGTCGAGGGCTTGTTTCAACTCGGCGAGGAAGGCGGTGTGTTCGGGGAGATCGGATTTTTCGACGAACGAGCGGATCTCGGCAAGGGAGCCGGCGTGACGGAGGAGGGTGGCACCGCCGAACCAAAGGGCGGCCGTGGGAATAAGGCTGAGGAGGAGGGTGACGGCCCAGCGGGCGGGAGAGCGATGCTTTCGATCAGAGGAGTCATCGTGCGGGGAACGGAACAGGCTGAAGATGACTTTGGCGCATTGCCGCAGGAAGAGCGCGGTGAGCAGGAAAACGAGGACGGGCAGACCGAAGGAGAGCCATTGGGAATCCCGGCCGAAAAAGCCGTGGGAGGGGATGTGGTTCCAGGTGTAGAAAGCGGCGAAACCGGCAGCGCAAACGACGGTGGTGCCCCAGAGAATACGGAGGAGCCCGCGCAACACGGCGAGGCTGGCGATGGCTCCAAAGATAAGGAGGGCCGCCGTGCCGAGGCTGAGCTGGGGAATCTGCTCCGCGATGGCGATCAGGTCCCGCATTGGGCGCGTTGACGTAGGAGGTGGTCGCAGAGGACGAGGGCGGCCATGTTGTCGACCATCGGCACGGCGCGGGGCAGCACGCAGGCGTCGTGGCGGCCTTTGCCTTTCAGCTCGGTGTTTTCGCCGGCGCTGGTGACCGTGTCCTGCGCGGTCATGATGGTGGCGGTGGGCTTGAAGGCGACGCGGAAGACGATGTTCTCTCCGTTGGAAATACCGCCCTGGATGCCGCCGGAACGATTGCTGGTGGTGCGGACCTTGCCCTCGACCATACGGAAGGGGTCGTTGTGTTCACTGCCGGTCATGCGGGATCCTGCGAAACCGGAGCCGATCTCGAACCCCTTGGTGGCAGGGAGGGACATCATGGCTTTGGCGAGTTCCGCCTCCAGTTTGTCGAAGACCGGCTCGCCAAGGCCGGGCGGGCAGTTGCGGATGACGCATTCGACCACGCCGCCGATCGAGTTGCCCTCGGCACGGACTTGCTTGATCCGCTCGATCATTTTCTCGGCCGCCGCGGCGTCGCCGGTACGGACGATGTTCGACTCGATCTGGTCGAGCGTGACGGTCGCGGGATCGACGTCGGCATCGAGATCGTGGACCGATTTCACCCACGCGAGGATTTCGAGATTAGGGGCGAGGGCGGCGAGGACCTGGCGGGCGACGGCGGCCCCGGCGACGCGGCCGATGGTTTCCCGGGCCGAGGCGCGGCCGCCGCCGGAGAGGGCGCGGATCCCGTATTTCGCATCGTAGGTGTAGTCGGCGTGGGACGGCCGGTATTTCACCGCCATTTCGTCGTAGGAGCCGGGCCGCTGGTCCTCGTTTTTCACCACGATGGCGATCGGCGTGCCGAGGGTGAGACCATCGTGGGTGCCGGATAGAATAGCGGCGGTGTCGGATTCCTTGCGTGGCGTGACGATGTCCGACTGGCCCGGGCGGCGGCGGTCGAGCTCCTGTTGCACGTCCTTTTCCGTCAACGGGATGCGGGGCGGGCAGCCATCGATGATGACGCCGACGCCCCCGCCGTGGGATTCGCCGAAGGTGTGGATGCGGAAAGCGTGGCCGAAGCTCGAAGACATGGGCGGGAGTGTAGAGACGGGAAGGGAAGAGCAAAGAGCGAAGAGGCGGAAACCCGGGATCGCGTGACGCCCATGTGGCGGAATTGGCACCGGATTCAAGCCCATCGCGGCGAACTCAATCGTTTATTTGAATCGCGGGTGAAAGCACACGCACCCGTATTCGATGAGGATTGATATCATCACCGACACCTACGCACCGGACATCAATGGAGTCGCCATGACCTTGGGGCGGCTGGCCCACGGCCTGCGGAGCAGGGGCCACTTGGTTCATGTGATCCGCACCGGTGACACCAAGGAGGCCGGCCAAACGCTTGCGGCTTCCATCTCGCTGCCCGGCTACAAGGAGGTGCGGGTCGGCCTGCCCGGCCCCTTCAAGCTCCGCAAGCGGTGGGCGAAGCGGCGGCCGGACGCGATCTACGTGGCGACGGAGAGCCCGCTGGGGATTTCCGCCATCAAAGCGGCGAATTCCCTCGGGATCCCGGTGGCGAGCGGGTTTCACACGAACTTCCACCAATACATGGAGCAGTATCGCCTGGGCGGACTCCAGCCAGCGACGATGGCTTGGCTGCGGCGCGTGCACCGCCGGGCGGCCGTGACGCTGGCACCCACGCCCGACGTTGTGGAGGCGCTGCGAAACGATGGCTTCGAGAACGTTTCCCTGCTCGGGCGCGGGGTGGATACCGAGCTGTTTCACCCGGAAAAGCGCGACGTGAACCTGCGGGCCGCGTGGGGTGCCCGCGAGGGCTCGCCGGTGGCGATCGTGGTCGGCCGGGTGGCGGCGGAAAAGAACCTGCCGCTGGCGATGGAGTGCTTCCGCCGGATGCGCGAGCGGATGCCGGATTTGCAGTGTGTATGCGTTGGCGATGGGCCGGTGAAGGAAGCGTTGCGCGCGAAACATCCTTTCGTGCACTGGGCCGGGGTGCGCAACGGCGAGGAGTTGGCGGCGCACTACGCGTCGGCGGACATCCTGCTTTTTCCCAGCGAGACGGAAACCTTCGGCAACGTGTTGCTCGAGGGCATGGCTTCCGGGCTGGTGACGGTGAGCTACGACTACGCCGCGGCCGGCCGCTACGTGCGGCACGGGGTCAACGGCCTGAAGGTGGAGAAGGGGAATTCCACGGCCTTCTGCGAACTGGCGATGATCTCGTTGAGCCAGTGGAAGGGGGAGATGCGCGGGCTCGCCCGCGAGACCGCGGAGCCGCTGGGCTGGGACGCGGTGGTCGGCACCTTCGAGTCCGAGCTGAAGGGCATCGCCCGCAAAGCCACCGTCAAGCCGCTCGGTCTGAAGGAAATGCGCAAGCTGGGCAGAACGGACGTTCGCACGGTTTTCCTCTCCGACATCCATCTCGGAACGGCCGACAGCAAGGCGAGGGAGGTCACCGAATTCCTTCGCCACCTCCGCTGCGAGAAACTGGTCCTGAACGGCGACATCATCGATGGCTGGGCGTTGCGCCGCGGGTCGAAATGGCGGAAGCGCCACAGCCGGTTCATCCGCAAGGTCCTGAAGATGACCGAGCGGGAGAACACCGAGGTGATCTACTGCCGCGGCAACCACGACGACATCCTCGACCGCTTCCTGCCGCTCGCCTTCGGCTCGATCAAGTTCGTGAAGGAGCACCTCCACCTCGGAGTCGATGGCAAACGCTATCTGGTCGTCCACGGCGATGGTTTCGACAGCGTTTCCACGAATTACCGCTGGCTCGCCGCGCTTGGAGCGATCGGCTACGACTCGATGTTGGTGATCAACCGCTGGTACAACCGCTGGCGCGCGTGGCGGGGGAAGGAGTATTTTTCCCTGAGCCAGCGGGTGAAAGCGAAGGTGAAGTCGGCGGTGAGTTTCGTGGACAACTACGAGCTCCAGCTCCAGGAATACGCCCGGCGTCGTGGCTGTGACGGGATCATCTGCGGACACATCCACACGCCGGAGGATCGGGTGGTCGGTGACATCCGGTATTTGAACTCGGGCGACTGGGTAGAAAGCCTGACCGCGATCCTCGAACACCACGACGGACGGATCGAACTGGTGCGCTACGAGGAGTTCATGGCGGGCCTCGCCGGGATGGAACGTGGGGCGTCCGAGGAACCTGCCGCGAGGCCCCTGGCGCTCTCGGCGTGATTTCCGGAATGGGTGCTTCCCGAAGCCGACAGCGGCTGTTAAAGCGCGGACATCCATGACCCTTGAGGAGGCAAGAGCGATTCTGGGCATTCCGTCGGACCTCCCTGCCGATGAAGCCCTGAAAAAGATGGCCGACGCCCGCGAGCGCCTGGCTGAGATGGTGCGTACCTCGCCGACCGAAAAGCTGGCCGGGCAGTTCCAGTCGGAGCTTGAGCGTTTCGATCAGGCCATGGCCGCGCTCAGGGAAGAGGCCGAGAGGCGACGTTACGAGAAGCTGGCCGGGGTGATGGCTCTGGTGCCCGGCGCGGTCTCCGGCTCCCACGTCCGCTCGAAGCGCGAAGGGTTCCTCGACGAACCCGCTCCGCCGAAGCAGGGGCGATCTCCGGATGCCACCCAAGTCGTTCCGCCGCCGTCGTCGCCGCCGCCGCCTCCTCCGGCAAGGCCTGTCGAGCCGTCCGACGAATCAATCGGCGAGCCGGAGCGGAGGTCTTCGAAGGGCCGTTTTGTCAGCTACGCGATCATTTTCATGGTGATCGGCGGCATTGCCGGCGGTTGGCTTTACACTCAGATCGAGAAGGAGCGCGCCTTGCGCAGGACGACGGAGATCATGTTCCTCGAAAAGCTCGGCGCGGGACTGGTGAGCACCCGGCGCTGGGATGAGGCAGGCAAGGCGTATCTTCGGATCGAAGAGCTGGAGCCGGGTTCCGAGATCGCGCAGCGGGGTCGCCGCAGCATTGAGGTGGGAATGCGCGAGGAGCAGGAGCAGTTCGTCGGCTACTGGTCCGGCGAGGCCCAGGCCGCCTTCGAGGCAGGGCGGCTGGATGATGCCCGGGAGGCGGTCGAAAAGGTTCTGGAGCGCTACCCGACCAATAAAATCGCCAACGCGCTTGCCGGTGACATCCAGAGCGCGCGCCTCGACGCACTGCGTAAGACTCTCGGAGGGAAGATTCGCGAGGCGATCGAGAAGCGGGATTGGCAGGCGGCCGAAGCCGGCGTCGCCGAGCTGGCCAACGCGATCCCCGAGGATGGTCTGATTACGGTGCTGGCGCGGGAGATCGCCATCGGGCGCGAAAAGGAACGAGCGGATCTCCAACGGGCCCGCGAGCTGGCGGCCTCGGCGAAGCTGCGGGATCCGGGGAAATTCGACCCCGAGGTGCTCGAATGGGCACGGGAAGCGCTCGCCCTCGCGCCTCACGATCCCGAAGTGCGTGCCATTTACGACAAGATCGCCTCTTACAGCCGGACGCTGAATGTTCCGGCCGACGTCGAGTCGCTGGCGCTCGCCTTGCAAAGCGTTCGGCCGAAGGACCGCATCGTTCTCGGCGAAGGCACTTTCGAGGGCGGGGTCGTAATCAATGTCCCGATCCAGCTCGAAGGTTCGGGCGACGGGGAGTCGGTTTTGGAATCTCCCGCCGAACAGGCACCGACGATCACCTTTGGACCCGGAGCGAGTGGTTCGGTGGTGACGGGCATTTCATTCCGCTGCAAGGGATTCGACACCTCCGACGAACGCTACCCTGCGGTGCAGGTGCGCGGGGCCGCGGTGGAATTCACCTCCTGCGAGTTCAAGGAAGCCTCCGGCAACGGGTTGGAGGTGATGGACGGGGGCACGGCCACGGCGGTGCAGTGCACCTTCGAAGGAAACGGCTGGGACGGGTTCGCGGCCCGCGGAAAAGGCAGCCGCATGGTCGCCCGCCAGTCCCGCGCGATCTCGAACTTCGGACACGGATTCGAAAGCTGGGACGGAGCCTCGGCGGTGATCCAGGAGTCGGAGGCACGCGGCAACAGTCGCAACGGCATTCTGGTGGATTCGGCGGCGGATGATCTGGAAATCACCGGCAGCCTGGTGGCGGGAAATCGGGAATACGGCATTCTTCTCAGTGCCGGAGCGGCGGGCAAGGTCTCCGGCAACGAGTGTACCGGCAACCGCCTCGGCGGGATGTTGGTCCGCTTCGCCGCCATGAGCGTGCTCGTGGAGGGCAATGAGATTGAGAAGAACTCGGGCGACGGACTGGTGCTTGAGCAGGGTCTCCGGGTGGACACCTACGAGTCGAACCGCCTGCGTGGAAACCAGGGACGCAACCTCCGCGACAACGTCAGCTTCGCCGGTGGCAACTGACGCGCTTGACCCCGCCGCGGCACCTCCGTACGTAGCGGCATGACTCCGCTCTACGAAGGCAAGGCCAAGCGTCTGTGGGCCACCGATGACCCGAACGTGCTCCGCATGGAGTTCAAGAACGACGCCACCGCTTTCAATGGCGAAAAGAAGGCCAGCTTCGAGGACAAGGGACGGCTCAACAACGCCATCAGCACGCTCATCTACGGTATGCTGGAGAAGGAAGGCGTTCCGACCCATTTCGTGCGCCAGGTGGACGAGACCAACGTCGAGGTCCGCAAGGTGGAGATCCTGATGGTCGAGGTCATCGTCCGCAACCTCGCGGCCGGCAGTTTTTGCAAGCGGACCGGCGTCGAGGAGGGGCGGGCATTTTCCCGACCGATCGTGGAGTTCTCGATCAAGAGCGATGAACTCGGCGACCCGCTGGTCAACGACGACTACATCCGCGAACTCGGACTCGCTTCGGGGGGTGACCTCGCTTTCCTCCGTGAAGCGGCTTTGAAGGTGAACGAGATTCTCATCCGCTTCTTCGGTGAGTGCGGCCTCAAGCTGGTCGATTTCAAACTGGAGTTCGGACGCTTGGCGGAGGACCCCTCGAAGATCGTCCTGGCTGATGAGATCAGCCCGGACGGCTGCCGTCTGTGGGACCTGAAGACCGGCGAGAAGATGGACAAGGACCGCTTCCGCCGCGACCTCGGCAACGTGATGGAAGCCTACGCCGAGGTGCTTGAGCGCGTGAAAAAGGCGACCTCGGCCTGATCACTCAAGTTCGAACAGATCGACCTTCAGCTGCTGGACGACCGCCGGGTCCAGCAGGAACGCGTCCGGGCGGAGATTGGTCGCAGCCATGTTTCCCTGGACGACGAGCTGGACCCGCTGCACGCCGGCGAACTCGGCGTCCTCGTTGTATCTCCGGACGAGCATTTCGATCACCACGTCGGGGTCCTTCGAGAGGCTTGCAGCATCGATCTGGCCCGGCGGCAGCCAGTGGCTCGCCTTGAGTTCCAGAAGCCGCTTGAGCAGCTGGTTGGCGCGGCCCGAGTTCAGCTCCAGACTGCGATCCGCGCCATCGACCGCAGCCGTCCAGGAATCCGCCGCGAAATCGTAAACGAACTGCTCCCGATCGCCGCCGCGGACCACCCGCGCCAAGCCGGCGACATCGGGCTGGCTGATTTTCCAGATCTGGGGGCTCCTCCACTCCCAGAGGCGGGTCGGGATGATGTTCAGAAGGGCGGGATCGATGCGTACGACGGTCGTCGTACCGGACCGGATCGCGTGCACCGCGCCCTGCTTGTCCTCGCCGAAGCGCAGCTCGACGCTGGAGTCGTCGAACCCCCGGAAACGCAGCACGAGGAACGGCTGGTCGAGCCCGTAGGGAGAGAGATCCGTCGCGGAGTCCGAGACGAATTCGGCCACCTTCGCTTCGCTGACGGAGCTGATCAGAGCGTAGAGCGCGGTTTCGTTCGGCTCTTCCGGTTGGCCTTCGACGAGTAGGGCAAAGCGCTCCTTCGGAGTGCTCCGGGTGATCCGGATGTCCTCGCCGGTGGCGGGGGAGATGAAAATGCTGCGGATTCCCTCGGGCGCGATGGATGTCAGCGTGGGGTCGCGAAGGGCATTGACGGACAAGGGCAGATCGCTGAGGGCCACCTGAATCTCGGGATTCGCTGGCTTGACCCACGGGAGCTCGAAGACCGCGGTGGGGCGATCACTCACCACCGCCATGACCGTCTGGGAAACCTCCGTTTCCGGAGCGAAGATATCCAGCACCACTTCTTCTTCCGAGGTGAAAAACTTGAAGGCAATCTGCCGCCGTGCGCCGCCGTTCTCGGCCGGGAGGGTGACTTCATCCCGGTTGTGGACGCGCACCGCTTCCAGGTCATACAGCCCTTGAAGAAGCTTTCGGACGCTTTCCGGATCGGCCTTGAGGTCGAGGGGTTTGGTGATGCTCCACAAACCCGGGCTCGACTGGGCGAGAAGCATTTCCCCCTGGCTCGACTTGATCCGAAGGTGCTCGACGATGTTCGGGTGAAAGAGGAACGGATGGTGGTCC
Source organism: uncultured Haloferula sp. (assembly GCA_965652295.1). GTDB lineage: Bacteria > Verrucomicrobiota > Verrucomicrobiia > Verrucomicrobiales > Akkermansiaceae > Haloferula. The sequence continues at coordinate 22,642 of CBFGTS010000018.1, forward strand.
CGCAGCCGCCGGAAGCCATCACCCAGCAGCTGGTGGATGTCCTGCCGGTCGGTGCAGGCGTAGACGTAGTCCTTCCGACTGCGGTCCCGCGGCGCTACGAAGACGGTGGGAATCGGATCGCCGGTTTCCTCATCCGTGCCGAACCACGGCGTCTGGTGGCCGATCCAGAACTTCGCGAGCGGATCGTCCACGGCATTGGCGAAACGGAGGGCGATGCGGCCGTCCTCGAAGGCGATCGCGGAACTCTCGAGCTTGTCGGTCGGAATGCCTCCTTCGACGCGGGTCCCCAGAACGAATGCCATCAGATGCTGGGCCGCCCGTGGATCCATGCGGTCGGCCCATGGTGAAACCATCTGCCAGCCATTGGCGGTCCGTTGGCAGTGGGCACCCACTTTGTTTCCCGCCAGGTAGATATCGGTGACCTCCTGCGGATCGAAGTCGTAGAGCGGCTCGCCGATCTTCGTGGTCGGCTGGCCCAGGACGCGCGAGAGGTCGCCCTCACCGAAATACATCGCGGCCAGACCGACGGTGAGGCACGTCGCGAGGATCAAGACAAAGGTGACGAAGTAGGAGCGCATAGGTCGCGGGCTCAGGCGCGGCGGGACGACCAGACCAAGCCACCGATGGCCAGAATCAGGGCCGGCAGGAGAATGAGGTTGACCCGGTTGATGAAGGTGACCTGCGGAGGTAGCAGCGGCAGCTTGTAGAGCCGGAGGTTCGCCGGCCCTTCGCCCGTCAGGTCATCGCGGCCGATCAACCAGTTCGCGCAGGATGAGAAGAAATCCAGGTTGGCCTGGCGCAGGTGATCGGGTGAGAGGAATTCGGTATTGCCGATGACCACCATCCGCGAGACCTGGCCGGCGAAACGATCGTCGGTGGAGTTTCCACGCACCACCGCGGCGGCCATTGCTGGCGCGACCGGCTCGGCGTTCTCGTCGCGCACGACCGGGGTGGCCGGGAAATCGCGATCGCCCCAGAACTGCTTGCCGGCGGTGAGAAGCGTGTAGGGCATGATCCGCTGGTTGAGGAGGTCGTCGGCATTCTCGCGGACTTCAAGGCTGCGGGTGTGGCCTTCCAGCAGGGTCGATTTTTCCGCGAGGTCGCGGAGGAAATCGAGGCCCTTGGTGAAGGTGGCGGTGACGGTGGTCTGCACCGTGTCGCCCTTGGTGGTGAGGACCCGGTCGGGTTGCGGGGTGACGCCGTAGGCGCGCAGGAAGGAACGCAGCCGGGGGGGCACTTCCTTGGTGCCGGTCGTGACAAGAACCGCGGATCGTTCCTGGCGCCAGTAGTTTTCGAGAACGGTGAGCTCCTCGGCGGAGAGGTCGTTGACCGCACCGATGATGGCCACGGCATCGACCTCGGCGGGCACTTCGTCGATCTCCGAGAGGGCGACCCTTTCGGCGAGGATGTTCTCGGTCGCGAGCTGGGTGACCAGCATGTTCCAGATGCCCTCGCTGCCGACGCTGGTCAGGTCGCTCTTGTCGGCGAAGATCCACATTCTCCGCGGCTTGCCTTCGATCGCGTTGACCAAACTGGCGCGCAGCGCTTCCTCGCCGATGAATCCGCGGACGCGTCGCTGGTTTTTCGAATCCGTATCGTAGACGACCATGTCCTCAAGACGGACGATCTGGACGTGCTTGCCAGGACTGGCAGGGGCCGGTTCTTCGGCGGCTTTCAGCGGTGAGGCATCGATGACGACCAGATCTTGCGAGAATTGGAGCCGGTATTCCGCGGCCAACGACTCCGCCTGGTCGTTCGCCCGGATGGGATCCATGAGAACCAGCTCGATCTTCCCTTGGGAAAGCCGGGCATACTCCTCGGCGATCGGGCGGATCTTCGCGTAGAACGGGGAGTCGGAACGGAAGGCAACAATCAGACGGATCGGCGTTTCCCGGTTCTGAACCGCCTCCGATTCCAGATAGCGCTGGGTGGAAGGCGCGAGGGTGAAGCCCAGATCGTCGCTCAGGTCGAACGGCCGATGATACTGCGAGGCGAGGAAATTGATGGCCAGGAAGAGCAGGATCACGCAGACGATCTGGATGATCGACAGCAGGCCCACGCGGAAGCGCCGGACCGGACGGGCGGAGGTGGTGGAATCTTCGGACATCAGCGTTTCCAACGGCGGTAATCGACCACCTGGTAGGTGAAAAAGAGCACGGCCGCGGCGAGCGTGCCGTAGTAGACGAAGGGCCGGGTGTCGAGGTAGCCCTTGGCGAAGAACGACAGGTGGTCCTGACACGAGATGTAGCGGAAAATCCCGGCACCGCGGAAATCACCGCCCCAGATGACCGGGATGTAGCCGAAGAAATAGAGCAGCATCAGGAAAGCCAGCGTCAGCAGGCCGGCGATGATCTGGCTGGATGTCAGAGCCGAGGCGAAGCAGCCGACCGCGGTGAAGGCCATGCCCATCAGGAAAAGGATGGTGTAGGTCGCCGCCATTTCACCCGGCGTCCATGCGTCCGGGAAATCCGCCACCCAGCCGAAGAGGTGGAACTGGATGAGCGTGGGGGCCCAGGCGAGGAAGAAGAACACCAGCGCGGCCAGGTATTTCGAGAGCACCACCTGCCAGGTGCGGACCGGCGCGGTGAGCAGGGTTTCGAGGGTGCCGGACTTCTCCTCCTCGGCGAAGAGCCGCATGGTGATCAGCGGAAAAATAAAGAGGAACCAGAACCAGAAAACCGGCGAGTGGAAGGTGACGAAGGTCAGGCTGTGCTGCGAAGGCGTGTCGATGAAGCCCTTCATCGCGGTGGAGATGCCGACGCCGTTGGCGAGCGTGATGGCCGCCACCACAACCCAGCCGAAGGGGTTGTAAATGAAGCTCTTGAGCTCTTTGCGGAGCAGGATGAAAAGGATGGACATGGGGAACTGGGAGCGTCGCCGCGGCGGGCCGCTTGCTTACGGAATGCGGACAGCCCGGGAAACCAAAAAAGCGGCTGATCCCGGCGGGGGGAGATTCACGGCGAGAGCCGCTCGATCGACCAACCGTCGGCATGCCGCTGGTAAAGAAACCGGTCGTGCAGTCGCGCGGGCCCCCCTTGCCAGAACTCGATCGTCTCCGGGACGATGCGGAATCCACCCCAGAATGAGGGCAATGGCACCTCGCCGTCGGCGAATTTCCGCTTCAACTCGTCGAGCTTCTGGAGGAGCAGCTTGCGCGAGCTGATCACGGCACTCTGACTGGAAACCCACGCGCCAATCTGCGATTCGCGAGGCCGGCTGGCGAAATACTTCAGAGATTCCGTGGCGCTGATGCGTTCGGCCCGGCCCTGCACGATGACCTGACGCTCCAAGGTGATCCATGGGAACAGCAGTGAAACCCGCGGGTTCGCCGCGATGTGCCGGGCTTTCCGGCTCTCGTAGTTGGTGAAGAACACAAATCCCGAGGCGTCGAAGTATTTCAGCAGCACCGTCCGCTGCAGGGGCATCCCGTCCGGACTCACGGTGGCCAGGGACATCGCGTTGGGCTCGTGCAGGCCCAGCTCGACCGCTTGTTTGAACCACGTCTCGAATTGTCGCATCGGCTCTTCGGACAAATCCTCCCGGTGAAGCCCGCGGGCGGAGTATTCTCGACGGAAATCGGACAGGTCCATGCCCGACCAAAGCCGGTTTCCTGCTCCGATCCAGCCGGAAAGCCCGTCAGCTGCAAACGAATCGGACGGTTCCGGCAGAACCGGAACCGCCCGATCAGTCAATGACGCAGCAGCCGCAAGAGAGTCAGTTTTGGGTCACCTTGAGACGGGCGAAGAGGCGCGCTTCGGCGGTTGGCAGGGTGAAGGAAATGACGGTCGAGTCGTTGAGATCCGGCGTCACCACTTCCCAAGGATCGGCGATGCCGAGGTCGGTCGAGGTCTCGATTTCGTAGGTGATGTCGGTCCGCTGCCCGGCCGTTTTCGCGAAGCTCAGGGTCGAACCGTCGAAGCTTCCCGGTGAGCCGTCCGGGACCTGGGGATCGAGACCAAGCGCGTATTCCACGAGGTTTGAGATTCCGTCGCCGTCGTCATCGCCATCAGGGCCGAGGGTGACTTCGTTGTCAGTGACCCAGTCGGAGTAGCCGCCGCCGGAGGTGCCGGTGGGCGTCGCTTGTCCCGGCGAACCGACATCCGTGGTGGCAAACACCGGCCCGGTGGGACTGAAGGATTCGGCCCCGGAGAGGATCCAATGGGTGCCGAGGTCGTTGTCGCTCGAGTTCATGGCCGAAGCAAGAAGGGCGGTGCTTCCCGCTCCGTCGTCCGCTGGCCAGATCGTGCCGTCGTCGTCCAGATCGACGATGTCGACCACGCGGGAAAAGCCATCGAGAATCTGGATCACTTCGTTTCCAATCCCCGGGCTGTTGGACAGGTTGCCCCAATCCACTCCGATCACGAGGGCGTCCGCCGGAACTCCCCACTCGGAGCGGAAGGTCGTATCGTCGGTGAAGGTGCCATCGAAAATCACCGCAAACTGTCCGGCGGGAAGACTTCCGCTGCCGATGGTTCCCCAGTCGGTGGTGTCTTCGTCATCGAGCTTGTAGCCCGAGAGATCGACCGTTTCGGATCCGGCATTGTAGATCTCGATCCATTCGCCCACACCCGGACTGGATTCGTCCGAGGCGGGGTTGAACATGATCTCGGTGATCACCAGGTTCGCCATCGGCGGCAACACGTCGCCATCGTCCTCCACGGTGACCGAGCCCGTGGCGTTCAAGTAGCCCGGAGCCATGGCGGTGATCTCGACCACGACATCGCCGTCCGGAAGGGCGTCGTCCACGGGGAAAGCATCCACGTTCACCGAAGTTTCACCGGCGGGAAGGGTGACGGGCGTTTCGAGGATCAGGTCGGCTTCGGCCGAACTGGTCAGATGGATGATGAGGTCGTCATCCAGCGCGCTCGGGATGCTCAGGGTGAGCGCACCCTCGACGAACGCGGCGTTCTCCAACATGGCGGCCGTATTCACCGTGAGGCCCAGGTTGTCGGAAATCAGGATGAATGGCGTACCGTCGCTCCGGGTTCCGGGGCTGAAAGAAGCGGCCGCCAACGAGGTGTGCAACACGTAGCCCGAGGATGGGTCTCCGTCGGTCGCGAGCGTCAGAGATCCGCCGGCAGAGCTTGCGGTTTGATCGGGGAGAGGCAGCGCGAACACTTCTTGATCGAAGGTGTTCCGGATGAAGATGGTATCCGTTCCATTGTCGTTGAGGAAAAGGCCTCCATTGGTCGAGAGCTGGATCGGCGTGGTTCCAAAGCCGGCGGAACTTCCTTCGGAGATATCGCCGCCCGCGAAGACCACGATCGCGCCGCCCGGAGGCAGCATGGTATCGGGGGGGAAGAGATGGATTGACCCGAAGGTGTCGAGCATCGTGTAGCCGGAGAGATCAATCGCAGAAGCCGTCGGGTTGTAGACCTCGATGAACTCATCCAACACCGGCGAGGATGTGTTGGTGACGCCATCGCCGTTGGCGTCCTCCATGCTCGCGTCCACCGCGTAGTAAACCTCATGGACCACCACGCTGAATGCGTCGGAGCCGTCATCGGTCACCATCAGAGTGACCGTGACCGGATCAAAGCCTGCGGCACTCGCGGTGAAGGTGACCGTCTGATCGCCGTCCGGCCACAAGTCGTCCAGCACGTCCACGGAAACCGTTCCACTCGCCTCGCCATCGGCGAGGGTCACCGTGGGGGATTGCACGACGGCTTCACCGGGGTCGTTGGAGGAGACGTTGACGACGAGATCGCCCGCCGTGCCTCCGAGCCGTTCAATGGTGAGCGTGGCGACCCCGAAGCCGGCGTTTTCCGCCACTGACGAGGTATCGATGGAGATATCGAGCGATCCCACCAGTCCCAAGGCGTTGAGATAGAATGGATCCGCGGCATCGGCGGTATCCACATCCGCGTGGGCAATCTGCTGCCAGACCGAGGTGAAGCCGGTGATCGATGTGCCGGCCGTCAGATCGAAGCCCGGATCGTTGTTCAACCGATAGAACGATGTGTTCGTTCCTTCACTGCCGGTGTTGGTGAATGACAGGGCGTCGACGATGTTGGCGGGATCGACGGAGCCGTTGTAAAGCACGATGCTGTCGTTGCCGTTGAAGTTGGCGACGGCTGCGGTGGTATCGCCCACCGCGTAAGCGGGTAACGCCGCTGAGCCATTGGCAATCAGGTAGTGGGCTCCGGGAGGAAGGCTCACCGAGGTGAGATCCAGGATGGAGTTCGCGGAGGCCGTCGTGGCCGTCTTCCAGTTCTCGGCGGCGGCATTGGTCCAGAGTGTCAGTTGATACCCTGCAAGTGATACGGTGGAGGCACCGGTGTTCTGAATTTCGATCCATTTGTTATTACTGGTACCTTCGTAATACTGGGTGATGAGAACCTGACCGATGGAGGGGAGAGGGGTCAGTGCGGCGGCAACGAGGGGAAGCGCGGTTTTCAGATTCATGATCTCGAAAATGGAGATAGGAGCACGAGATGGGCCAGATGCGTGGGGAGATTCATGCTCAATGCGAGACTTCGTCAAAAGTCACGACTCGTGGCATCTAAAAAACCGTGACCCTCTTGTCACGAAGACTTTGACCAGCGAATGATTTCGGTCTTGCAATACCTGAATTTTCAGTAAATACTGAAATCCTAATGAGCGCGGAAGCCGGACGACTGAAGGAAGCACGGGACCAATTCGTGGCCCAGTGGGGGGCGCTGGGGACGCAGTGGGGGATCAACCGTACGATGGCGCAGATTCACGCGCTGCTGATGGTGACTCCGGGTTCCCTGAGCACGGACGAGGTGATGGAAGTCCTCGAAATCAGCCGCGGCAACGCCCATACCAACCTGAAGGAGCTGGTGTCATGGGGGCTGCTGAGGATCGTGGTCAGGAAGGGTGATCGGAAAGAGTATTTCGAAGCGGAGAAAGATGTATGGAAGATCTTCACCACGGTGGCCAGAGAGCGAAAGCGTCGGGAGATCGAGCCTGCTCTCGGAGTCCTGCGCCAGTGCGCGGAGGAGTCGAAGGAGATGAAGTCGGCCGAAGGAAAGCAATTCCACGAGCAGATGCGACAACTTGAAGAGTTCGTCGGCTTTGCCTCCAAGGTTGCGGACAAGGTGGGAGGGATGAAGCACGGGTTTGCGGTGCAGCTTGCCGCCAAACTGCTCGGTTGAAGGGGATCGGATCTGATGAACTTATGAAACTCGTGAATAGGCATGAAAGGAGCTGCGGATGAACCGAGGCAATGTGGTGATTTTCGGGGCGAATGGGTTTCTCGGGCGCTACTTGGTCCGGCATTATGTGGATCAGGGCCGCGAGGTGGTGGCAGTGGCGCGGCGTGGGGACGGGATCGACCGCCGGGCCATGTGGCTGCCGTGGGATGGCCGGAATCCCGGCCCGTGGGCGCTGGCCCTGGAGGGTGCGGATCTGGTGATCAATCTCGCCGGGCGTTCGGTGAACTGCCGCTATGATGAGGAGAATCGTAGCGAGATTCTCAGCTCAAGGGTGATGTCGACCAGGATCATCGGCGAGGCGATCGTGGCCTGCGCCGTGCCGCCGCGGGTGTGGATGAACGCCAGCACGGCGACATGGTATCGCCATGCGGAGGACCACCCACAGGACGAGTGGCAGGGCGAATCGGGCGAGGGTTTCTCGGTGGAGGTGGCCCGTGCGTGGGAGGAGGCGTTTTTCGCCGCCAAGGTCCCGGGCGCGGTGCGCAAGGTGGCACTACGAACCGCGATGGTGCTGGCGTGGGAACCGGAGACGGTGCTGGATGTCTTGCGCAGCCTGACCCGCCGGGGGCTCGGCGGTCGGATGGGTGGAGGTCGCCAGCGGGTTTCGTGGATCCACATGGAGGATTTCATCGGAGCGGTGGAGTTTCTTGAGGAGCGGATCCTTGCGGACGGAGTGTTCAACCTGACCGCGCCGGATCACCCGACGAACGCGGGACTGATGGCGGCACTGCGCGACGAACTCTCGGTCCCGGTAGGCTTGCCGGCGTATCACTGGATGCTGGAAGTCGGGGCGTGGGCGATGCGAACGGAAACCGAGCTGGTGTTGAAGAGCCGCTGGGCGTATCCGACGCGTCTGGAAGAGGAGGGATACCTGTTCCGTTGGCCGCGGGTGGAGCCGGCGCTCGCGGACCTGCTGGCCCGGAAGGGGGTCGAGGGATTCTTTTCGGGTTCCAAGACCCGCAGCAAGGGTCATACGGCGTGGGTGCCGGGTCGCCGCGCGGAGGCCTGATGAAATCTTTGCGAAGTGGAAGGATTCCTTTGTCACCCGGTCGCGGGCCGACTAGAATTCGCCGAGGAAGATGACGCCCAGCAACCCTTCGACCCGCCGACCCCGCGCCGCCCAGGTGCTGGTGATGTTGGCTTCGCTGGTGTTGCTCATCGCGGGATTGAAGGCGGCGCAGGGTTTCATCGTGCCGGTGCTGCTGGCGTTTTTCATCGCGACGGTGAGTTTCCCGATCACCAACTGGCTGCGTCAACGGGGCGTGCCGCGGTCGCTGGCGGTGATGCTCACGGTGCTCGTGGATTTCGCGTTTTTGGCGGGAATTATCATTTTCGCCCTTTCGGTGGTGAGCGAATTGCAGTCCCGCTGGAATTCGTACTATGGTCCTCTGACCATCAACAAGCTGGAGCAAGCGGTGGATTCCTTTGCCGACACGGAGGACCGGTTGCGGAACTGGTGGCAGGCGCGGCCAGCATCGACGGATGCTCCGATCCCGGTGGAGGAGGGACCCAGCGACGATGAACTTGCGTCCGCACCACGGGCGACCGTGATTGAACCGCCTGCGGGTCAGCCATTGGAGGAGGAACCACGGGTCGCCCGCACCGCCGAGCTGATGGTTGGTCAAATCAAGGACATCCAGGTTTCCCAGATCTGGAACCTCGGCACCGGCGTGTTGGGAACGATGGTGAGCTTTCTCGGCACCACGGTGCTGGTGATCATCCTGACGGTCTTCATGCTCACCGAGGCCCGGATGTTTGGTCGTCGGATGGACGCGATCTGCGAGGCACGCGGGCCGAACATCCAGCGGATGCTCACCGCGCTGCGCGACACGCAGCGCTATCTGGGCATCAAGACGGCGATCAGCTTGGTCACCGGCCTCATGGCGGGCACCTTGTGCTGGGCGGCGGGAATCGACTTCTGGCCGCTGTGGGGAATCCTCGCCTTCGCGCTGAACTACATCCCGGTGGTCGGCTCGGTGATCGCTGGAGTGCCGCCGACTTTGCTGGCGCTTCTGGTTTCCGGTCCACCTCACGCTGTGGCGGTGATGGGGGGCTATCTGCTGATCAACACCTTCCTCGGTAACGTGCTGGAGCCGATGCTGATGGGCCGTCGCTTCGGTCTTTCGACGCTGGTGGTGCTGGTTTCCGTGATTTTCTGGGGCTGGCTGTGGGGTCCGATCGGGATGCTGCTGGCCGTGCCGCTCACCATGGTGGTGAAGGTGCTGTTGGATAACAGCGAAGAGTTCCGCTGGATCGCGGTGGCGATCGGCAAGGAAGGGCGCCGTCCCGCAGAAGAGACGCGCATCCTGACCGAGGGGGCGAAGGAGAAGGCGGACGAGGTGACGGTGGACACGGCGGAAGCCGCGGGCCGTTCCTGAACCGCGGGGGGATTAACCCAAGAGGGGACTTGGCGGTTCCGGATTCGGCTGATAGATCGGTCGGAATCCCATGACTAACGAGCGAAACCTGCCCGACGACGCGGCGAAGAAACGATACTGGAGAAAGAACCTGCAGTGGCTGGGCGGACTCCTCACGGTTTGGTTCCTGGTTTCCTACGGCTGCGGGATTCTTTTCGTCGATCAGCTCGACAAGGTCCGGATCCCGGGCACCGGCTTCAAGCTGGGCTTCTGGTTCGCGCAGCAGGGCAGCATCGTGGTCTTCGTCCTGTTGATCGCCGTGTATGTGAAGGTGATGGACCGGCTCGACCGCGAGCTTCTCGGCGAAAACGACTGATCCCGGAATCATGGACGTCAAACTTTGGACCTGGATCCTCGTCGGAATCTCCTTCGCCATCTACATCGGCATCGCCATCTGGTCGCGTGCGGGTTCGACCAAGGACTTCTACGTCGCGGGTGGTGGCGTGCCGAGCATTGCCAACGGCATGGCCACCGGTGCCGACTGGATGAGCGCGGCTTCGTTTCTCGGCATGGCCGGCCTGATTTCCTCGATGGGCCGCGACGGTTCCGTCTACCTGATGGGATGGACCGGTGGATACGTGCTGCTGGCGCTACTGTTGGCGCCGTACTTGCGTCGGTTCGGAAAGTTCACGGTGCCGGATTTCATCGGCGACCGGTATTACTCGAACACCGCGCGGGTGGTGGCGGTGGTCTGCGCGATCTTCGTTTCCTTCACCTATGTGGCGGGACAGATGCGCGGGGTGGGGATCGTCTTTTCGCGCTTCCTCGACGTCGACATCAACACCGGCGTGGTGGCTGGCATGGCGATCGTCTTCTTCTACGCCGTTCTCGGCGGGATGAAAGGAATCACCTACACCCAGGTGGCGCAGTACTGTGTGCTGATCTTCGCCTTCATGGTCCCGGCGATTTTCATTTCCCTGATGCTCACGAATCATCCGCTGCCCCAGACCGGGCTCGGCGCGACCACGACGGATGGCACCTACCTGCTCGACAAGCTCGATGGCTTGCAGGAGCAGCTCGGTTTCGCCGCCTACACGGAGGGCCACAAGCCGATGATCGACGTGTTCGCGATCGCGTTGACGCTGATGGTGGGGACCGCCGGACTACCGCACGTCATCGTGAGGTTCTACACCGTGAAGAAGGTCAGCGACGCGAGGAAGTCGGCTTTCTGGGCCCTGCTTTTCATTGCGATCCTCTACACCACGGCACCGGCGGTCTCGGTGTTCGCCCGGACGAACCTGTTGGAGACCATTCCGGGCAAAGCATACGCCGGTGTGCCGTCGTGGTTCAAAAACTGGGAGGACGCAGGTTTGATCGCGTGGCTCGACAAGAACGGCGATGGGAACATCCAGTATGACGGCAGCGGCGATCCTTTCGCGAAGGCAGAAGGTGCTCCGAAGCTCACCCCGGAGTTCGCTGAGGGGCAGACCGGGCCGTCCGGTGAACGCTTGGTGACGAACGCCCCCACGCCCTCGACGAACGAGCTCTACATCGATGCCGACATCATTGTGCTGGCCAATCCCGAGATCGCGCGGCTCCCGAATTGGGTGATCGGTCTGGTGGCGGCGGGCGGCCTGGCGGCGGCGCTTTCGACGGCGGCCGGTCTGCTGTTGGTGATCTCGACTTCGGTCGCGCACGATCTGGTGAAGCGGACGCTCAATCCGTCCATTTCCGAGAAACAGGAGTTGATGGTTGCTCGTGCCGCTGCTGGCGTGGCGGTCTGCGTGGCCGGTTACTTCGGGATCAAGCCACCCGGCTTCGTCGCGCAAGTCGTGGCTTTCGCCTTCGGTCTCGCGGCTTCATCCTTCTTCCCCGCGATCATCCTCGGGATTTTCTGGAAACGTGCCACGCGTGAGGGCGCGGTGGCGGGCATGGTCATCGGGCTGCTCTTCACGGCGCTCTACATCAGCTACTTCAAATTCGGCCTCCCGGGCATCGGGCAGGGCACGCCGGACGAATTCTGGTTCGGCATTTCACCGGAAGGCATCGGCATGCTGGGCATGGTGCTGAATTTCGTCATCACGATCGGCGTTTCTTTGGCCACTCGCGTGCCACCGGAGGAGGTCCGCGATCTCGTCGAGCGGGTGCGGTTGCCCCGCGCCGCCTTCGGCGAAGAAGACAGCGGGCCGGTGGAGCACTGATCTTGCAGGGCCACGGAACGGGGAGCCGGCGCTCCGGCACGGGCGTCACTCCCGGCTCTTCGAGTCGATGACGATCGTCACCGGTCCGTCGTTGACGAGGGCGACCTTCATGTCGCCGCCGAAGACGCCGCGGCCAATGGGGTGGCCGAGTTCCGACTCCAGCACCTCGCAGAACCTCTCGTAGAGCGGCTCGGCGAGGTCGGGCGCGGCCGCCCGGATGAAGGATGGCCTGTTTCCCTTGCGGGTGGAAGCGTGGAGGGTGAACTGACTGACGGCGATCACCCCGCCACCCGTGTCCGCGACGGAGCGGTTCATGAGCCCGGCTTCATCGGGAAAAATCCGCATGCGGGCGACCTTGCCGACGAGCCATTGGAGGTCTTCTTCGGTGTCGGAGGGCTCGATCCCCACGAGAATCATCAGTCCGGCGGCGATCTCCGAGACCCGGACACCGTCCACCGTGACGCTGGCTTCGGCCACCCGTTGCAGGACGAGACGCATCTAATAACGGGGAACCGAGGGGTCGATTTCCACCGACCATCGATCAATGCCGCCGGTCATGGAAAAGCTTCGGGTCACCCCTCGCGAACGGAGGAAGCCGGTGGCTCGCAGCGAGCGCATGCCGTGGTGGCAGTAGACGAGGCAGGGAAGCCCGGAGGCGATCGCGTCGGACGCGGCCTCCGCGAAGTCTGAAAGCGGCACCAGGCGGGCTCCGGGAAGGTGGGCGATGGCCCACTCGTCCGGCTCCCGGCAATCGATCAGCAGGACCTGACCGGCTCCGATCTCGGCCGCCAGTGAGGCCACCGCGGAGGGCTCGATCTCCAGCGTGGCGGTGGGTTCCGGGAGCGTCATCATTCGACGATGACGGGGGTTCCCACCTCGACGTTGTCGAAATAAATGCGGGCCATCTTGTCGGGCATGCGGACGCAGCCGTGGGAGGCATTGTAGCCGGGGAGGTAGCCGGTGTGCATGCCGATGCCGCCGTTGAAGCGCATGAAGTTCCACATCGGCGCACCGACGAACTTGCAGCCCGGCGGGACCTTGTCCTTCGACATGTCGGCATCGTCGTTGACGACCCGGGCGGTTCCGATTTCCTCGAAAATCCCGTAGAGGTTCGAGCGGTGCCAGCGGTCCTTCTCGGTGATCTTGTAGATTCCCGGAGGGGTGTCGTGGCCTTCCTTGCCGGTGGAAATCCGCGAAACCCCAACGAGTTCGTTGCCCTTATAGAAGGAGGCCTTCTGCTGGCGGAGGTTGATGCGGATCGAGGGCGAGCCGACTTTTCCCTCGCCGGCCCAGTAGGAAGTGTCGTCCGGCATGGCGGCGCCGGGATCCGTCTTGGCGCGTTGTTCCTGCTTCGGCCCGTAGGCGGCGAGGTAGCGGCTTTGAGGGGTGCTGGCTCCGCCCATATGGCAAGAAGCCAGGAGGAAACCGGCCAGCGGAATGAGGAACAGAGTGAGCTTGACCATGGGCATCGGGGATACGAGGCGGCATCGATACGTTTTCTTCCCGCGGGGTCAAGAGCGCGGATACGGCGCGAGTCGGGAGTTGATGCGCGTAAATCGTGTGCTATGGACTTCGCCGTTCCATCACACCATGCCCAACTACGACTACCGTTGCGAATCGTGCGGCCACCAGTTCGAGGTGTTCCAGAGTATGAATGACGCCAAACTCGAGGACTGTCCCATCGACGCTTGCGGCGGACGTGTCAAACGTCTGCTCGGCACCGGCGCGGGCCTGATCTTCAAGGGCAGCGGCTTTTACCAGACGGACTACCGCTCCGACTCCTACAAGGCGGGCGCGAAGTCCGATGGTACGAGCGACTCGAAACCTGCGTCCGGTGGCGATTCGAAGCCTCCGGCTCCGTCCGGCGGCCATTCCTGTGGCGGCGGCTGTGGCTGCGCGGCCTGAACTTCCCGCGCCCGTGTCCCTCTGCCGGATGCGGGCGCTTTTCATTCCTGGCAGCGTTTGCTAGCGCTTCGCACATGGGTAAGGACGAACCGACGCAAAAGGTGAGGAAGAAGGGCGGGTGTCTCGGTCGTCTGGTGGCGCTTTTCACCCTGGCGGCTCTCGCCGGGCTGGGCGTGGGCGTGTTTTTCGTCCTGCAACCTCAGGACACTTCCGATATCGCCGGCACGGGGTCCGCAGCGGTCACCCAGAAGGCGCGCGACCTGCGGGTAGTGCTGCGAAATGCCTCGGAGAAAGGCTACGAGCTGAGCCTGACCGAGGATGAAATCAACCGCTACCTGGCGCAGACGCTCAAGGCGAGCCAGACCGGGCCGCTGGCTGAGCTGGCGTCGATCCGGCAAGTGGCGGTGAGGCTGGAGGATGGACGGGCGGAGGTCGTGATCACGCGTGAGGTGGCCGGCCGGCCGCTGACGGTTTCGATGTATTTCCGCGTCGAACAGCTCGAATCTCCAGACGGCAGCGTGAGCACGCAGATCCACCTCGACGGCGGGGGGTATCACGAGGAGCTGCCACGCCCGCTGGTCGGCGGTCGCTTCGGCCGGGTGCCGGTGCCGCAGGGGTTCCTGGTCCTGGTGCTGCCCGCCTTCCAGCAGCTTGCGGAGGTCTATCGATCGCCGCCGGATGAGAGCGGCCGATTGATTCCGGAGAAGGAAATCGATTTCATTGAGGACATGGCGAGAATCCGCATTGAGAAAGGAAAGTTGGTGCTGGATCCGGTGGGAGCCAGAGCCATGGTGCCGCCTGCCGCACGATGAAGATTCGAGTTTCCGGCCTCCTGTGTTTCGTCTTCCTGGCTTGCGTTTCGGCTGAGGAGGAGGGGGAGGCGCTGCTGCAGGAGGACAAGGTGGTACCGGCCGCCGAGCGGATCGAGCCGTTGGAGGTGAGCCCTCTGGCAGCGGAGTTGGCTTCGCGGGTGATTTCGGAGAGCGGCCAATTCCGGGTGGCGGGAGGGGAGCGGGCGCTGCGCGGCTCGGTGGCATTGCAAGCAGACTCGGTGCGGATGTGGTTCCACCGGCTGATCGAGACCGAGCCTCTCAGTAAGCCGATGCCGGTGGAGATCATCCTCCACGGTCAGGCCGGCGATCCGCCGAAGGCGCGGCCTCTCGCCTACGAACTGCGCTTCACCCCGGACACGTTCATGTTGCGGATTCACGTGGATCTCGCCCAAGGCATGGATCACGACCGCCTGGAGTCGGCGATCCTCTCGGGCCTGCTTTTTGACCGGGCTTTGGCGGACACGAAGCCCGGGCCGCTGGATGGGCCTCTGCGTGCACCGGCGTGGATGGTGATCGGTCTCAAGGAAGCCCGCGAGTGGGCGGAGGGCCGGGGCGACCGGAGGTTGTACGAGGGCGTGTTCCAGCAGAGCGTGCGGTTCGCGATCGACGAGCTGCTGGCGATGGAGAACGACCGCCATGAGCGACTGGATGGGCTTTCGAAGTCGATCTTCCGCGTGCAATCGGGCGCGATGGTCATGGCGCTGCTCAGTCAGCCGGATGGCAAAGCGGCCTTCGCGCGGTTCTGCGATGACGCCGCGGCCTATGAGGGCGAGTTTCCCATTCTGCTGCGGCAGCATTTTCCGGACCTCAATCTGTCCGAGAAGAGCCTCGTGAAATGGTGGTCGCTGACCCTCGCCAAGCTCTCTGAAGCACCGTTAACGGAGGCGATGGGGATCGAGGAAACCGAGAAACGTCTGGAGGAGGAACTCGTGCTCCAGTTCACCGATGGCGAAGGGCTGCGGCGGCGGATTCCGATCGCGCAGTGGAAGGAGCTACCCGAGATGGGCGAAGCGGCGCGGCTCGAAGTGGTCCGGCCGTTGCAGGACGCGCTCGGGCACCTCAGCTATCGCTGCTTTCCCTCTTATCGACCGCTCCTGATGGACTACCAGAAATGGCTGGTCTCGTGGGCGTCGGGTGAGGAAGAGCCGGAACCAGCGCTTTTTGAAATGGAGGAGGCGCGCGAGATCATGGCCCAGCGGGCGTTGCGGGCGCGCGACTACCTCGACTTCGTGGAAATCGATCAAGCCCGCGAATTGAGCGGAAACTTCGAGGATTTCATGAAGCTCAAGCAGGAACTCGCCGAGCGCGTGAGGCCGCCGCGAGGAGACCGGGTCTCGAAGTACCTGGACACGATCCAGGCCGTTTACGGCACCGGCACGGTTGCGCCGGCACCCTGAGCCCGGTCAAGGGCCGCACGGGCACCCGCGGCCTCGTGCAGCGTGTGGGCATCCAATGGCACGAACTGGATGGCTTGCTTTGGGTCCGTCATTTTCACGGCCTGCTGAAGAGCCTGCTGGATTTCGGGAGCGCCATAAAACGGCCCGCCGCCGGGTCCTCCGGTGGTGTGGGTCTCGATCAAGATGAGTTCGCCATGACTCAGCAGGAACGACGGGTTTCCTGAGTCGCCGGTAATCAGGGCGTGATCACGATTCCGCGCCTGGTGGTCGAGGTAGCGGAAGTGCATTCCACTTCCATGAAACCCGCCGATCTCCCGGAAATCGATGGCCCGGCGCGCCCCGGTAACCACGGCGGTGGCGCCGGTCAGGACGTTCGGATCACCCTGTAGGCGGGGCAGAGGATAGCTGCGGATCGAGGCCGGCAATGGCAGATCCAGCAGACCCACCGCGACATCACCTGCGGCGCCGAGGTCGCGTAGCCGGATGACATTGATGACCTTGCGGGAGTGCGCATGGCCGTCGCGGTCGTGAAACACGGTCGTCTCGCCCGGTTTCAGTCGGTAGTGGTCGGCCATCACCACGTGGCGGGGAGTGATGGCCGTGGTGGTTTTCGGCTGGCTCCAGGCGATCCCGGTGAGATCGAGCTGCCACGGCCAGGCTTGGTTCCAGCGCGCGCCATGGCCTCGATGATAATCGGCAAAAACCGGGGTGCGCTGGGTGTGCTCCGCGGCTAGGCCCATCAGCGTCAGGTCCGGACGGTGGGCGAGCCGTTGGGGCGCGCAGGTGGCCAACAAGAGGGTCAACAGAAGAGAGGGAGCGGCGATCCGTTTCATGCGACCACCCTCAGCCCGAGCAAGGGGCCTCCGCAAGACAAGGAATCCCGCTCGACGCCACGCGGAATTTGGCTATCCGTTTTCCTATGACCGAAGACGAAAAGACGCCTGAGTCCGCACCACCCGGCAGCCTTCCGCCGCCCTCGAAGCTGCCTCCGCCCTCGGGCCTTCCGTCGCCCAGTCTCACGCCTCCGCCGCAACCGCCTCCCATGGACCCGGTGCCGAAGGCCGCGCCGACTCCGGACACGCCGCCGCCGATGAATCCCGCGCCCTCGCAAAGCACTGCGCCCCCGGTCATTCAGGAAGCCGCGGATGAGGACGAAACCGTGTTGGAAGACGGTGCGATTCCGCCGATCAATACGCGGCTCATCGCGGCGGTGATCGACCTTCTGGTGATGATCGGTCTGCAATTCGCGGCCTCGATCCTTCTGCCTGATGCCATCGATTCGATCTCGTGGCTGGTCGGTGCCGCCTATCTTGTCACCCGCGATTCCCTGCCGTTCCTGAAACAGGGAAGCATCGGAAAAATGGCGATGAAGCTGCGGGTCGAAAAGGTCTCGGGAGGATCGATGGAAAGCGATTGGACCACCGCCGCCATCCGTAACGCACCGCTCCTCATCCCACTCTTCGGGCTCGTCGAGGCCATCGTCCTCTTCAACCGCGAAAACGATGCGCGCCAGAAGGGGCTGCGGCTTGGCGACGAATGGGCGAAGACCCGCGTGGTGGTCTCCGCTCCGCCGGCTACTCCCGAGGTCTGACGCCCGGAAGAGCTTCTCACTTCTGACACCTCGGGCACCAGTAGGTCGAGCGCTGGCCCATCACAGCCTGCCGGATAGGAGTGCCGCACACGCGGCATGGCATCGCCGCGCGCTCATACACAAAAAGCCGCTGCTTGAAATATCCCGGTTCGCCGGCCGAGTTGACGAAGTCCCGCAGGGTCGTCCCGCCTTGCTCGATCGATTCCTCCAGCACGTTTCGAATGGCCTCGGCCAACCGTGCGAGACGCGGTTTCGAAATCCGGTGTGCCGGGGTGCCGGGCCGGATGCCCGCGCGGAACAGGGACTCGCTGGCGTAGATGTTTCCGACGCCAACGACCACCTTCGCATCCATGATCACCTGCTTGATCGCTGCCTTCCGGCTACGGCAGGCCTCGTACAAAACCCGCGCATCGAAATCCGGCCCCAGCGGCTCCGGCCCCAGATGGCGGAGCAGGGGATGTTCCCCGGCCGGACCGCGCCCGATCGGCAGGACGATCCCGAACCGCCGTGGGTCGTGAAAGCGAACCTGCCGCCCGTCGTCCAGCACCAGCATCACGTGATCGTGCTTGCGCAGTTCCATGGCCGGTTCGCAGATCCGGAGGCTGCCGGACATGCCGAGGTGGATCAGCAGTTGCTCGCCGTTTCCGAAGGCGCCGATCAGGTACTTCGAGCGGCGTTGTAGCGAAATCACCCGCTGGCCTTCCAGCCGGTCGAGATCCGGCGGTACCGGCAGGCGTAGCCGCGTCTCCCGCACGATGATCTCGCTCACCGTGCGACCGATCAGATGAGGCGTGATGCCCCGCCGCGTCGTCTCAACCTCGGGAAGCTCCGGCATGCAGGCTCAGCGCAGGATGTAGCCGGCGGTGGCGACCACGTGGCAGGCGCTCCCCAGCATCACGAAGCCGTGCCAGATCGCATGATTGTAGGGCAGCTTTTCCCAGGCAAAGAAGATGACCCCGAGCGTGTAGCCCACGCCTCCCGCGACCAGCCACAGCAGGCCGGCCAGCGGCAGGCTTCGAATCAGCGGTCCGGCGGCGATCACGATCAGCCAACCCATCACCACGTACAGCGCGGTGGACCACCAGGTCTCGCGTTTCCCCCGCATGACGGTTTTCAAAACCACCCCGGCGATCGCCAGGAACCAGACGATCCCGAAAATCGTCCAGCCCCACGCCCCGCGCATCGCCACCAGCGTCAGCGGCGTGTAGGAGCCCGCGATCAGGAGGTAGATGCAGGCATGATCGAACACTTGCAGCAGGGCCTTCATCCGCGGTGAGGAGAACGCGTGGTAGATGCTCGAGGAGAGGTAAAGCAGCACCAGCGTGCCGCCGAATATCGAGGCAGCCACGATCTCCCGCGGTTGACCGTTCGCGGCGAGCAGCATCACCACCAGAGCGGCCACGGCGAGCACCGTGCCCACGATGTGGCTCCACATCGAGGCGCGCTCTTCGGCAAGGCTGGCGCAGAGCGGTGAACGGGGTCGGAAGGGGAAGGCGGACACGGCCGCAGGATAGCAAGGAATGCGGGTTTGTCGATGGACGGGATTGGCAGCGCGGCGGCGCTATGGCAGGGAGTCCCGGTGACCGAAGTGCTGCAAGCCTGCCATCTTGTCTGCGGGCCTCCCGCGTCCGGCAAGACCACCTACGCCACCCGTCTCGCGGATGAAACCGGAGCAGTGCTTCTCGACAGTGATGCGGTGGCTGAGCGTCTCGTCCGCGCGGGTCTCGCGCTGGCGGGGTTGGATCCGGATGATCGCGATTCGCCGCGCTACAAGTCGGCATACCGCAATGCGGTTTATGAAACGCTCTTCGATCTCGCTGTGGCTCATCTTCCGCGGCTCCCCGTGGTGATCGTCGGTCCGTTTACTACGGAGGGAGGAAACGCCGCCTGGCCCGTCGAATTGAGGGCCCGGCTTGGCGTGTCGCCCGTCCTTCACCACGTCTGGTGTCCGCCGGAAATCCGTCGTTCCCGGCTTGTGGCTCGGGGCGAGCCGCGGGACCGACCGAAGCTCCTCGCCTGGGAAACCTATCTCGCCAGCTGCCGTGAAGATCCGCCGGTGTGGAGTCACGTCAGCGTTGATGGCAGGAGGTAAGGCGACCGGAGGATGGCGCTATGCTCCCTGAGACCGGACCTTCTCGAGGAAGGGAACGAGTTCTTCGACCCCGAAATCGGCGAGGACTTCACCGTCCCAGTCCATGGTGGGCGCACGCGACTGGCCGCTGAGCTCGACCATTTCCTTCATGCCGTCGCGGTCGCGGCTGACGTTGACGGTTTCATACTCGATGCCGTGGCGGCGGAGATAGGCTTCGACATCGACGCACCACGGGCAGCCGGGCTTGATGTAGAGGGTGGGACGCATGGGAGACGATGGCATCACGAGTGGAATCCGCTGGCCCTGTTAGATGAATCGGACGGCGTGTTTTTTCGACAGCTTCAGGACGTCGCCGGGAGCGGGGGTGATGCTGGCGTTGGGATCGGTGAGTTTCTCGCCGTTGAGCTGGACGGAGCCGGGGGCGATGAACTGTTTTTTGAGCTCGCCGTTCGATTTGGTGATGCCGAAGGCGGATTCGAAGGCCAGCGCGGAGAGGGCGAGCACGCTCGTTTCACCGGGTGCGGAAATTTCAGGAAGGTCCGAGGCGGCGAGATCTTTCTTGGAAAAGCGCGTGTCCCAATCGGCTCGCGCGGCGCTGCCGGCTTCGTCGCCGTGATAGCGGGCGGTGAGTTTTTCCGCGAGGGACTTCTTGGCCTCCATCGGGTGCTGGGCGGGATCGAGGGTCTCGCCAAGGAGCAGGAGGTAATAGCGGGCCATGAGGTCGTCGGAGACACTCATGAGCTTGCCGAACATGTCCTGCGGCTCGTCGTTCACGCCGACGTAGTTGCCGTAGGACTTCGACATCTTCTTTACGCCATCGAGGCCTTCAAGCAGCGGCATCGTGATGACGACCTGCTGCGGTTGGCCTTCTTCCTTTTGGAGATCACGGCCCACGAGGAGGTTGAAGAGCTGGTCGGTGCCGCCCAGTTCGACGTCGGCGCGGACCTCGACCGAGTCCCATCCCTGGACAATCGGGTATTGGATCTCGTGGAGGCGGACTTCCTTGCCCTGTTCGATGCGGTTTTTGAAATCCTCCCGCTGAAGCATCTGCTGCATGGTGACGCGGGCGTTGAGGCGCAGGACGTCCTCGAAGGTCATCTTGCGGAACCAGTCGCCGTTGAAGACGACCTCGGTTTTGTCGCGGTCGAGCAGCTTGAACGCCTGTTCGGTGTAGGTCTTGGCATTCTCAAGAACGGCCTCGCGGCTGAGCGGCGGGCGGGTGGCGGAGCGGCCGGAGGGATCGCCGATGGTGGCGGTGAAATCGCCGATGAGCAGGACCGCCTGGTGGCCGAGCGCCTGGAACTGGCGGAGCTTTTCGAACACGACGGTGTGCCCGAGGTGGATGTCGGGGGAAGTGGGGTCGAGCCCGAGTTTGACGCGCAGCGGGCGGCCGAGCTTGAGTTTTTCGAGCAGTTCCTTTTCCGAAAGGACCTTGGCGGTGCCGGCGGTGAGGAGGGCGAGTTGATCTTCGGGCGTCACGGCGGTGGGTCTAGGGCACGCGGGGGCGGGTGACAAGCGGCGAGGAAATCCGACTCAAATCCCGTATTGCGGCCGGGTGGGGGATTTGCCAGCGTCTGCGGCCATGACCCACCGGTTGCTCCAGCTCGCTCTTGTCTGTTCCGCCGGACTTGTGGCCTCGTGTGCCAGCGAGGACGGGAGCGGACAGGCGGTGGCGGAGGCACCTCCGGCAAAGTCGGAACGGATCAAGAGCGGCGATCTTTTCGACGACGATTCGGCCGCCATCGCGGAACGCTTCGGGGCGGTGAATCCGATGTACACCGGGCAGCAGCGCAAGTCCGCCACGGAAAGCACGAAGACGAACAGCATGTTCGAGGGCGAGTTCGCGAAGCGGGAGTTCGCGGCGAAGGACTACGGCAAGAAGTCGTTCTGGGGCACCAAGGAGTATGCGAAGAAGGTTTACGGCGGTGACACCGATGGCAGCCGGTTCTTGAAACCTGCACGCGAGGGTGGAGCGGGCGCTCGGGAGGGCGCGATGGTTTCCCGGGAAAGCAGCCAGGCTTACGATACCGGAAGCTACGGCACCGGTGCGGCGCGCGAGGCGGGAGTTTCGGGCATTGCCCGGACTTCCGATGCGGAGACCGATGTCCGCCGGCGTGTCTGGAAACAGCCGGAGGTGCGGGATTACCGCAACCAGCGCGCGCTGTCCGTGGAGGATACGAAGTGGATGCTGGGACGCTGATCAGTCCCGCGGGATGGTGGCAAGGAGCGCCTTGCGCAGGTCCGCCCACTTGACGGGTTTGTTTTCCAGAAAACTGGAGGATGCCGCGGTCAGGCGGATCGAGAGCAGCCCGGGGAATCGTTCGCGCAGGAAACTCTGGAGATCGCGCGAGCCGGTGGTGCCGGAGCGGATGAACTCCGCCGGGAAGATTTCCCGAAGCGAGGCGATCCAGCGGTCGATCCAATCGAGCTCCTCGGTGCGGCGCCCGTCACAGGAGATCTCGACGGCGGCTCCACCCAGGTCGGCGGTGTCGATCGACAGGTGGACGGTCGTTTCGTGGCGCATCATTGGAATGCGGATGCGGTTCTGCAAGGTGTCGAGAAAGCTCTTTTTCTGACGTTCATCGAGCTTTCTTCGCTGGTCTTCGGTGAGGCCCTGACTGAGACGGCTCCAGCGATCGTCACTTTCCGGATGCCGGGTGAGGTCGATCAGGAGCCGGGTGACGTCGGCATGGATCAGCGGCGAGTGGAGCTGCATGGCGATGCCCTGGGCGAGGTTGAGCGCGCCGGGCGACCAACCGTGGGCGGCGATGAAATCCTCCTCTCCTTTGACATCGGCGCGATGCCACTCGGGGACGGTGGAGACGGCCGTTTCGCAGGACGGGATGATCGCGGTCATGGAGGGAGGGAGATTCAGAAGGCGGCACCGATGGCAAAGTGGAATGAGCCGGAGGGGTCGTGGCCGTCGCGGGTCAAATTGTGTCCATATTCGAATCGCACGGGGCCGATGGGCAGATCGAGCCGCAATCCGAGGCCGATGGCAACCTCCGGGTCGGTGAAACCGAGATCCTCCCACTCGCGCGAAAGGCCGCCGGCATCGATGAAGACCACGCCGCGGAGCGGACCGGCGAGGAGGTGGCTGTATTCCACGTTGGCCACCCAGGAGGCCTGCCCGCCGACCGGGTAGCCGGTGACCGACCATGGGCCGAGTTCGCGTTCGGCGAAGGATCGGACGCTGCGGGCACCTCCGTTGAAGAGCCGGAGATCGATCGGCAGGCGGTCGTCACCGGAAAGAGGAATGAGCAACTGGCTTCGCAGGCCGAGGGACAATCGCCCGGATTCGCCGAGGGTGTGGTGATAGGAGGATTCGAAGCCGGCCTTGGCGTAGGTCGATGAATCGTCACCCACTGCCGCACCGAGTTCGAAAGGAGTGGCGAGGTGCCAGCCTTTGGTGGGCAGCACCGGGTTGTCGCGGTAATCGAGCTTTTGGCTCAGCCGGATGTAGGGGTTCTGATAGTCGGTATCGCCGAGTTCGCCCGGCAGCAAGCCGTCAGCGGTGAGCTGGTTGAAGGTCCAGCCTGCCGATGCTTCGAGTTCGTAATGGTCCGTGACCGGCCAGACCACCCCGGCCTCAAACCCGGTACGGAGGACGTCGTAGCCCTCGTGATCGCGCGAGTTGGCGAAGAGCCGGACCTTTCCGCTGACGTCGCTGCCGGCGATCCACGGATTGGAAACGGAAATCTCCCCCAACAGTGATCGCTGGGAGATCTCGAAGCCGGAGTTGAAGTTGAGGATGCGGCCCCACAGGTTCCGGTCGTAGTAGCCGGCTCCGACAAAAGCGCCTTCGTAAGAATCGACCCCCACGTGGAGGGATACGCCCCGCGCCTCGGCTTCGCGGATCCGCAGCAGGGCATCGACCTTGCCGTCGCTAACCGGTTCCAGTTCGGTGCGCACCGAGGCGAAGGCACCGGTGGCGACGAGTTCGCCGATCCGCTCGCGGACCAGATTGCCATCGACGGCCGTGCCCTTGAGGTCGTCCAACCGCACCCGGATCCGGGCGGGATCCGTCTTTTCCTCGCCGGTTACCCGGATGTCGCGGAGGACGACCTGTTCGCCTTCGGTCACGGTGAAGATCGGACGGACGTTCTTGCCCTCGCGTTCCAGCGTCATGCGGATCTCGGCGCGGATAAAACCCTGGCTGCGGTAGCTTTGCTCGACCTTCGAGCGGAGGAGGTTGAGGTTGCCCGTGGTGGCGGGCTCGCCGGTGACGGTGCCCAGCGCCGCGCGCGTGCCGGGGGCCATCGACCCCTCCAGCCGCGGGGAGGCGATGGTGGCGATGGCACCGGGATCGACATCGATGACAAAGTCGATCTCGCCGGTCCGCGGGTTCTTCGTCCGGCTCACGATGGAAACCTCGGCGTCGTAGAATCCGATGCTGCGCATCTGTTTGCGCATCAGATCGAGTCCCAGTTCGTCGTCGCCTTCCTGATAAGGCACCGCGGCGAAACCGCTGGCGCGTTCGACGGGCTTGAGTTTGAAAAGATCGACGAGAACCTCGTTGAGTTTCTCGTTCGGCACATCCAGCACCTCGACCTCGCCGAGCAGATCCCGCGGGCCTTCTTCGACGCGTACCTGGATCAACCGCGGACCGAGGATTTTCCAGTAAAGGGTGGCGTCATTGAAGCCGGCGTTGCGGTAGGTTTGCTCGATGAGAAAGGCGGCGTCTGCGGCACGGAAAGGGGTCGCGGGATGGGTGCGGATGTGGTCGAGCCGACCGCTCAGAGCATTGCGCAGTTCGGTTTCCGAAATACTCGCATCACCGATGATCCGGATCTCGGTTTCCTGGGCGATGGCGGACATCGAAGCAACCGCCGCAAACATGAGCGAGTGTCGGAGCATCAGCGGAAACGGAAGAGATAGGTGAGTTTCGAGCGGGTGTTGCCCTGCTCGCTGATGCCTGCGGTGAGGAGCCAGTTGTCATCCAGCTCGAAGGCGACGGAGTTATACTTGCGACTGCTGTAGGGGTCCCGTTCGCCGACTTGGAAATCGACGCGATCGAGCATCTTGAAAAGCGGCTTGAAGCCCGGTAGGTTCCCGAGACGGCCGCGTCGGAATTCTTCGATCAGGAGCTGGGCCGCGCGGGCGGTGGCGGCATCCGTGTCCTCGATGCCCTCGGTGGTGGCGCCGGAAGCCAGCAGGGTGTAGATCTCGCTTTCGGGCAGGGGGGGATTCGACGTCGGCTGGATCTGCGGGTCGGAGATCGGACCATAGACGTAGATGTCGATCTCGTAAGGTCGCACGGAGGAGTGCCCCTTGAGATCGAGGAGCGGATCGAACGGGTGATCCGGCCGAAGTACGATCTGTCCCGTATCAATGTTCAAGGTGCTGAACGGGAGTTTCGCGGTCACCTCGCGCAAGGTCACGCGGCCGTCCGGGCGGGGGGCTCCCAAGGTGCCGGTGATGCGGGCGTCGAGGTAGGCTTCGCCGCCGGCGAGGTTGCCGCGGATGAGGAAGGGATTCGCGGTCCGGGCGGTGAGATCCAGGCGCCAGTCATGGAAGGGTTGGGGAATCGAAGCGGTGAAATCGGCCGGCTTGGCGGCATCGATGGATGCGAGTTCCGGCTCGGCTACGGTGCGAACGGGTCCGCCGAGGGGCAGGATCTCGACGTCCTTGTGAAACAGGCTGTCGATGACTCCGATCTGCCCGGCCAAGGTGGCGTTCTCCCAGTCGCCACGCAGCGCAAGGTCCGCGTTGAAGCGGATGATCATCGATTCGTTCCGCACGGCGGGTAGCCCGCGACCGTCGAGTTCGAAGTTCAGGTTGGAAAGCGAGCCTTCGATCAGGTCGACGGAGCCGGAGGCATCGAGCGAACCGCCGGAAACCATCGCGGTGAGCTTTTCAAGTTCGAGCTTTTGTGGCGTGGCGGTGAGGTGGAGCGCCGCGTCTCTCACCCGCGGGATGGAGGGATCGGACGTCTCGAAACGTCCACCGCTCAGGGTAACGGTGGCGAGCGGCTGCGGTTCACCGAGGGTGCCGGTGGCCTCGGCACGGATGTTGACTTCACCCTCCAGCCTGCGGGCTTTTGGGACGAGATCGCGGAACAGGTTCAGATTGAGGTTTTCCACCCGGAGCGAGGCATCGAGGGGTGCCTGCCGCACGGTCTCCGGATCCTCGGCCCATTGTTCGGGAGTCCAGTGGGTGACGGCATCGATCACGGCCGGCGGGTAGCCGGGGGCGCGCAGCTCGCCTTCCAGCTTGAGAGTCTGCTCACGGCCGGTGGCATCGAGTTCCACATCGACCGGCGGAGCGTCGGAAAAGCGATCCAGCTTCACATCGGTGCCGGTGAAAGATGCCTCGAGCAGCGGATCGGCGGGGCTGCCGGTGAGCGTCACGGCAAGCTTTCCCTGACTCGTTTCGGGGAAGCGGATGTCGTCCGGCAGAAAGGGATGGAGCTTGGCGAAGGGAAGTTCGGTGCTGGTGATATCGATGGAAACGTCCTCGTGTGAACGCAAGATGGCTTTCCAGTCGGTGGGGCTGCCGGGGACGGGAATCGAGGCGCGGCCGTTGAGGAGGGTATCGGTGCCATCGCTCCACGACAGCTCCTCCAGCTCAAGGCGGTGCTCCGTGAGGCGGGCGCGGGTTTCGATCTTTTGCGCGCCCTGCTGCACATTGAGGGAGGTGACCTGCATGCTACTGGGCCAATCGTAGGTGAGTCCGGTGAAGATCTGGATCGGTTTCTCCGTGGGCTGGCGGTTCCAGGTGAAGGATTCCACATCAAGCTGGCCGGAGTGCGGCTGGGGAGCGAAGCTCCCGGAGCCGGACCAGGCGAGCGTCCCCTGCATGCCGGCGGGAACTTCGATGCCGAAGGGAATCAGCCAGGGGTTGAGCTGATCGGGCTGGAGGGCCTCGGTCGTCAGCCCGCCCTCGTAGGTCCTTTCCTCGAAATCGAGGACAGCTTCGAGCTCCGCCCCGGGGACCCGGAGGGTCGCGTCGAGTGGCTCCTGCGGTGCCCAGCCGACCTCGAGATGAAGGGGAGGGGAATCGCCACGAGCGACCACATCCATGACCCCCGAGGCGTCGGTCAGGCGGCCGTTCTCAAATCCCGCCTTGGCGGAGGCGGTGATCGAGGAGGGCGGGGGGGAGGGTGCCTCTGGAGCAAGCGAGTAGCGACGCCGGACGAAGTCAATGGCCGGAACGGCTTCATCGAGGGTCAAGGTGGCCAGCGCGTTGACCGGAGGCCAGGCCACATCCGGTGAGAGCGTGGCTTGCAGACGGAGGTTCGCCGGAGAGCCGAGCGCGGTGCCATCCAACTCGGCGGTCAGCTCGTGCTCACGAAGCGAGGCGGTGAGTTCGAGGCTTTCGCTGGACCAGTCGTCATAGCTGAGCCCGCGGGCGGCGAGGACCAACTCGGCGTCGAGGTTTTCAAAACCCGCATCCAGATTCGAGACGGTCGCTTCGAGATCCGTCACGCTTCCTTCCACGGGAAGCTCCAGATTGAATCTGGCCAGCGTGTTGGGAATGGAGAGCGGCTCTCCGGAGAACGAGGCGGTTGCCTGATTGAGGTCGCCGCGCAAGTCGATCCGGCTTTCGTCGATCACCACGGCCGCCTCGAAGCGGGTCGGCTCGCCCTCCGGGTAATGAGCCGTGAGGTCCTGGACGCTGACTCCGGGAAGGAGTTCGAGCTGCTCGACAGCGATGGAGTCCTCTGTCCAGGTGACTTCTGTTTCTTGTGCGGGAACCGACTGATCCTTCGGAAGGCTCATTTCACCAAGAGAGAGTTGGAAGCCCGGCGTGCTGGCTTGATGGATCAGATCGGAGGGAGCCAGCTTCACGACGGGTTGATCGCCGCGGTGGATGTTGAGGCTGGCGTCCGTGAGGTTGAGTTCCATGGGGCCCAGGCGTTTGTAGAGCGTCTGTAGCAGGGCGATCGGATCGGTCGCTCCATCCTTCGGCTTTTCTTCTTTTCCCGGCGTGTCGAGGTCGATGTCCACGTGCAGCCCATCGACTTCCAAACCATCGATCCTTCCCTTCAGCAGGTCGCCGAATTCATAGCTCACGTTCGCCCGGTCGAGGCCCGCGAGGGTGACCGTCGTGTCGCCCTCCAGTTCGAGTTTTTCCACGCCGACCTGGCCGCTGCTCAGCCGGCCCGTGAGGTCGAAGCTGCCCTCCAATCCGAGATCGGACAGATAGCGGTGGGCGACGCGGGTGGCGATCCACTGCCAGCCCGGTCCATTGAACCATATGAGCCCGAGGATCAGGACGAGCAGAAACCACCATCGCTTCTTTTTCCAGAATCGGCGGTGCGTTTTTTCCGGCGGCTGGGTCGGCTCAGGGGTCTCGGTGCGTTCCGCGTCGGGCATCCTGGCCAACGATGGACTCCTTGGCGCGGGGTGCAACCCATGACTTGGGGAAGCGGGGGGACTTGATGAGGAACCCGGGGCTTGGCAGGTTGGCTGCATGCGCAGCCGGAGGGAGAAGTGGCGGGAAATCATTTTCGAGGCAGAAACCCCGGCGGGGAAGGCCTTCGATGTGGTGCTGTTGGTCATGATTTCCCTCAGCGTGCTCGCGGTGATGTTGGAAAGCGTGCGGCCCGTTCGCGAGTCGATCGGACCCCAGCTCGTCATGCTGGAGTGGGTGTTCACCGCCTTCTTCACCGTGGAGTATGGAGCCCGGCTGTGGACCGCGCGGCGGCCGGCCGCCTACGCCGGATCGTTCTACGGGCTGGTGGATCTACTCTCGATCCTCCCGAGTTACATCGCGCTTTTGCTCCCGGGCGGGCAGGCGTTGATGGTCGTACGCGTGCTGCGCCTGCTGAGGGTGTTCCGGGTTCTGAAAATGGTGAGGCACATCAGCGGAGCGGAGCACCTGTTGCGGGCTTTGGTCGCCAGCAGGGCGAAGGTCACCGTGTTTTTCATGACCTTGGCTACCATTGCCCTGATCGCAGGCACCCTGATGTATCTTATCGAAGGCGAGGAAAGCGGGTTCACCAGCATCCCGGTGGGCGTGTATTGGGCAGTGGTGACGATCACCACGCTTGGCTACGGGGACGTCACCCCGACGACCGGCTGGGGTCAGGTCGTGACGGCGGTGCTGGCGCTGACCGGTTATGCGATCATCGCCGTTCCCACCGGGATCGTGACCGCGGAACTGAACCGGACGAACGGAGACACCAGCTCCGACGCCTGCCCGGCCTGCGGGGTTCACGGACACCTCCCTGACGCCCGTTTTTGCCGACGCTGCGGAGCGACTCTCGACTGAAAAGCAGCGCATGGTCCATACCGTGTTCCTACCGGAAGGAAGACTATTCTCGAATGCCCGCCCCCACAGGTTGACAAACCGGAGGGGGCTTGGCCAATGTCCCTCACCGCTGATCGTGGGGAACCTAGGTTTTCCGCTCTAAAACGCGGTTTCCAAAGACCTTTCCAAAGACCCACCCGTGTTCTCCAACGAAGACTACCTAGTTGACCTGCTCGTCGAATCGGGCGCCGTGACCCAGGATCAGGTGGATCACGCCCGTGCCAAGGGCGGTTCCCCCGTTACCAACCTGGTTTCCGATACCGAACTCACCGAATCCACCGTCGCCGCCGTGCTCGCGCAGAATGCCGGGTTGGAGGTGATCAACCTCGACGAAGTGACCGTCAGTCCCGAGGTGAATTCAGTGATTCCCGACGAGATCGCCTGTCGTTATCGCGCCGTGCCGGTGGCGGACGACGGAGTTTATCTCACGGTGGCGGTCGCCGATCCCTTTGACTTCGAGACGATGGACAGCCTGCCCCAGGTTCTGGGCCGCGAGCTGCTCTTCGTCGTCGCCAACCACGGTCAGATCGCCGCGTTTCTGAAGCAATTCTACGGAGCGAAAGACCAGCACGACATGCTCGACGTCGCCGGCGCTCCGGGGGCCGAGGGCGAGGACAGCGATGCTCCAATCATCAAGCTGGTGCAGGGCATGCTCTCCGAGGCGATGCGCATCCGCGCCTCGGACATCCACATCGAACCGCTTGAGACCTCGGTGCGGATCCGCTACCGGGTCGATGGTCGTCTGATGGAAGTCGACAACCATCCGAAGAAACTCCTGCCGGCGATCATCGCCCGTCTCAAGGTGATGAGCGGCAGCATGTCCATCGCGGAAAAGCGGCTCCCGCAGGACGGCCGGATCCAGCTGAAAGTCGGCGGAAAAGAGGTCGACCTCCGGGTTTCATCCGTACCTTCGAACCACGGCGAATCGATCGTCATGCGGATCCTCGACAAGTCCGCGCTGGTCCTCGGTCTCCCCGAGCTGGGCTTCTTCTCGGACGATCAGGCGACCTTCGAGGAACTCATCGGCCTGCCAGACGGCATCATCCTCGTCACCGGGCCCACGGGATCGGGAAAAACGACCACTCTTTACACCTGTCTCAACGTCATCAACCGACCGGATCGCAAGATCATCACGGTCGAAGACCCGGTGGAATACGAGCTTCCGGGCATCAATCAGGTGATGGTCAAAGCCGACGTCGGCATGACCTTCGCCGCCGCCCTCCGGTCGATGCTCCGCCAGGCGCCGAACATCATCATGATCGGTGAGATCCGGGATGCGGAGACGGCGAACATCGCCATCAACGCCGCCCTCACCGGTCACTTGGTGCTTTCCACGCTCCACACCAACGACGCGCCCTCGGCCGTGGCCCGTCTCGCCGACATCGGCATCAAGCGTTTCCTCATCGCCTCGGCCGTGCGGGGAATCCTCGCCCAGCGCCTGACCCGGAAACTCTGCCCGGCTTGCAAGGCACCGGCCGACCTGACCGAAAAGCAGATGCGGGCCCTCAGCCTCGACCCTTCGCGGGTCCGCGACGCCAGTATCATGGGCCCCGTGGGCTGCGAAAAGTGCCGCGGTGGCGGTTACAAGGGCCGGATGGGGATCTTCGAACTCTTCACCATCGACGACGAGGTCCGCCACCTCGTGAACGAAAACCTCCCCTCCGCGCAGCTCCGCAAGCGCGCCCGCGAACTGGGCATGCGCACGATGCGCGAAGATGGCATCCGCAAAGTACTGGCCGGTCTGACCTCCGCGGAGGAAGTCCTCCACGTGACGATGTCGGACTCCGATTGATGGCTAATTTCTAAAAACCCTTTTCCATGGATAACAACCAACTGGTAGAACTCTTCATCAGCCGCGGTCTGATCGATCGCTCGCTGGCGCAGGAAATCCTCAACGAGACCAACAACAGCGGTAAGGACGCCGCCGAGGTGCTGGCCGACTTCCAGGTCGTGCAGCACCGGGAGGACGTCTGGCCGATCGTGGCGTCGGAGCTCGGCGCTCCGCTCGTGGATCTCAAGGGCTGGACGCCGCCGGAAGAACTCGCCGCGCTGATCCCCGCCTCGACCGCCCGTCTTCACGGTGCGCTGCCGATCAACTTCAACGAGGAGGGCCTGCACGTCGTGCTGGTCGATCCCATGAACCCGCAGACGCTTGAGGATCTGCGGTTTGCGCTCGATCGCGAACTCGTCCTCGCGGTGGCCCCGGATTACCTCGTCGAGGAAAAGCTCAGCGAAGTTTATGGCAGCGATGCCTCGGCGATGGAGTCGATTCTCGAGCAGTTCGAATTCGGCGGGCCGGATGGCGAACTGAGCGCCGCCGAACTGGAGAACGAGGCCAACTCCGCTCCCATCATCCGCTACGTCGATCTGGTGCTCTATCAGGCCATCAAGGAGAAGGCCTCGGACATCCACTTCGAGCCCTTTGAGACCGACTTCAAGATCCGCTACCGGGTCGATGGATCGCTCTACGAAATGGCACCGCCGCCGGTCCACCTTGCGCTGCCGATCATCTCGCGCGTCAAGGTCATGTCGAACATGAACATCGCCGAGCGTCGCGTCCCGCAGGACGGCCGCATGGTGAAGCAGGTCGGCGATCGCCAGGTGGACATGCGGGTTTCCTCGCTGCCGACCCAGCACGGCGAATCCGTGGTGCTCCGGGTGCTCGACCGTTCCTCGGTGAACCTCTCGCTCGAGAACCTAGGCCTGCCCGACCACATCTACGAGTACATCGGCGATACCATCGTCAAACCCAACGGGATCTTCATCGTCACCGGCCCCACGGGCGCGGGCAAAACGACCACCCTTTACGCGGCGCTACGGCGGATCAACACGATCGATCACAAGCTGCTGACCGCCGAGGATCCGGTCGAATATGACATCGACGGCATCATTCAGATTCCCTGCAACGAGGGCATCGGCCTGACCTTCCCCCGCGTCTTGCGCGCCTTCCTCCGTCAGGACCCGGACCGGATCATGGTCGGCGAGATGCGGGACATGGAAACGGCCCAGATTGCCATCCAGGCCTCGCTCACCGGGCACTTGGTGCTTTCCACCCTGCACACCAACGACGCCCCGGGCGCGGTGACGCGGCTCATCGACATGGGCGTGGAGCCTTTCCTGGTGGCGGCCTCCCTGGAGGGTGTTCTGGCGCAACGTCTGGTGCGGACGATCTGCTCCAACTGCAAGGCGACCTACGAGCCCAGCGAGGCGATCCTCACCCAGCTTGGGATTTCTCCTCACGAACTCGGCGACAAGGACTTCTTCACCGGCAAGGGCTGCGATGTCTGCGGCCAGACCGGCTACAAGGGCCGGGCCGGTCTCTACGAGCTGCTCGATATCAACGAGCCGGTCCGAGAGCTGATCACCGACCGCGCGCCGACCGTGGTGATCAAACAGAAGGCCATGGAGCACGGGATGACGACCCTGCGCGAGGACGGCCTCCGCAATATCTACCTCGGCAAAACCACCATCGAAGAAGTGCTGAAGTATACCTGATTCCGACCAGCACGCATTTTCCGTTCGCCAGAGGCACCCGGAATCACTCAAAAACCATCAATCGTTTTCCAAAAAAGCCATGCCGCAGTATCAATTCACCGCCGCCGACGCGAAGGGCGAACAGCTCTCAGGGACCGTGGACGCCACCTCGGAGGCGGAAGCCATCAACCAGCTCCGCTCCCAAGGCTATTACCCCTTGCAAGTCGTCGAAGCTGGCAAAGGCCAGCTGACCACCGCCAAAAAGAAGGGTGCGGCCAAGGGAAAGAAGGGCAAGACCGCCAAGAAGGGCAAGGCCGCCAAGGCCAAGACCGGCGGCCGGATCAAGCCGAAGACCCTGATGATCTTCACCCGGCAGTTGGCGACCTTGATCGACTCCGGTCTGCCCCTGCTGCGCGGCCTCACGGTGCTGGCCAAGCAGGAGCCCAATCCGATGTTGAAGGCGACCATCGAGGCGCTTGCCGACTCGGTCCAGTCGGGTTCCACTTTCTCCGAGGCGCTCTCCCAGCACCCGAAGATCTTCAACAAGCTCTATGTCAACATGGTCAAGGCCGGTGAGCTTGGCGGTGTGCTCGAGGTCGTCCTGGTCCGCCTTGCGGAGTACCAGGAAAAGGCCCAGAAGCTGAAGAACAAGATCGTTTCGGCGATGGTCTATCCGGTGATCGTCATGTTCATCGCGGTGGCCATCCTGGTGTTCCTCATGCTCGTCATCGTTCCGAAGTTCGAGACGATGTTCGCGGAAATGGAAGGTGCCGAGCTGCCGATGATCTCGCAGGTCGTGTTCGGAACCTCCCGCTTCTTCCTCAGCGCCAGCGTCGGACCGATCCCGAACGTGGTCTGGTTCTTCATCGCCATCGCCCTGATCGTCGTTG
This sequence comes from uncultured Haloferula sp., assembly GCA_965652295.1. GTDB lineage: Bacteria > Verrucomicrobiota > Verrucomicrobiia > Verrucomicrobiales > Akkermansiaceae > Haloferula. Next base: position 55,815 of record CBFGTS010000018.1, read on the forward strand.
CCTTCCAGTCATGGGGTAGGACCAAGGGCGGACGGAAGGCGATCGACACGATGAAGCTCAAGGCACCGATCATCGGGGACATCCAGCGCAAGAGCGCCGTCGCCCGCTTCTCGCGGACGCTCGGCACGCTGGTCACCTCGGGTGTTCCGATCCTGCAGGCGCTCAATATCACCCGCGATACCGCGGGCAACGTGGTCATCTCCGGTGCTATCGACAAGGTGCACGCGGCGGTCAAGGAAGGGGAGTCGATCGTGACCCCGCTCCAGGCCTCCGGTGTGTTTCCCGGGATGGTGATCTCGATGGTCGACGTCGGTGAGGAAACCGGCCAGTTGCCGGAAATGCTGCTGAAGGTGGCGGACGTGTATGACGACGAAGTGGACAACGCGGTCGGCGCGCTGACCTCGATCCTCGAGCCGATCATGATCGTCATTCTCGCCCTGGTCGTCGGTTCGGTGGTGTTCGCGCTCTTCCTGCCGCTCATCAAGGTGATCCAGCAGGTCGGCCAATGATTTCAAGGGAAACCCCAGAGTCTCAAACGGACATGAAATTGATTTCAAAACGACAAGCCCGCGGTTTCACCTTGATGGAGCTGCTGGTGGTGATCTCGCTCATCGTCGCCCTTGCCGCGTTGACCGCGGGGGGCTTCAAGGTGGTGAAGGAAAAGCAGCGTCGCGAGCAGGCCAAGGTGCAGGTAAGTCTCCTGATGTTGGCGCTTGAAGACTACGCGACCGATCATGGCGAATACCCGGCGAACCCGGAGCAGAGCGGCCGAAACGGCACCGATGAGATCTTCAACGCGCTATATCCGGCGACGAATGATGAGAAGATCTATCTCAGCGAACTCGACCCCGAGAACGACACCCAGGACTGGCTTCAGGGCCAGAACGGCGTGGAGAACCTGACGATCTACGATCCGTGGGGCACGGAGTTCTACTACCGCACGAATGATCCGGAGAATCCGGATCAAATGATCTCGGCGAATCCCGGCTTCGACCTCTGGTCCGCCGGGCCGGACGGCAAGACCAGCGCGGGTGCCGCGGGCGACTACGATTCCCAACACCCTGACAATCTCGACGACATTCGCGGTTGGGATTGAACCCGCCCCGACGGACGGCCGGGAATGTTGCCCAAGGCGGGAAATCCTCTCGACCTTTGGCCGCCCGGCCTTCTTGCTCGGCGCCGATGACAGACGAACTCCCCGAGTTGCCCGAGAACGCTTCCGCGCAGGCTGAAGACAAGGCGAAACCGGCCAAGAAGGCCGCCCGCAAGTCGGCACGGAAACGTACCGCGAGAAAGGCACCGAAGGTGGAGGGTGAGGCCGAAAACGCCCCGCCTGCCCATCAGGAATCACAGGCTCCGGCAGCTCGTGAAGAGACCTCTGCGGACGCCAGGCCCGCCGCGGTGCGCGACGACCAGAACCATTCGGAGCAACGCCCGGAGGAGCGGCGGCAACGGGACTTTTCTTCCGATCATTCCTCGGATCAGGACGATCGCAGTGCGGTGATTGGCGAGCCTCCTTCCTCCGACGAACATGGATCCAGCAAGCGCCGCAAGCGCCGCCGCCGGCGTGGCGGATCGGGCGGCGAGGAAAAGGGCGAGGAGCGCCACCATGAGCAGCAACGCACGAGGATCGATCCGGACATGGTCGCGAAACGGGCTTGGAAGATCTTTCTCGCGGAAGTCAGTGAGGAAGGCCTCGCACTCATCAGTGACAACGACGCCCGTGAGTTGAGCCGTCGCAGCTTCCGCTTGGCCGAGGTGTTCCTCGAAGAAGCGAACCGGCATCAGTGATCGTGAGGGAGCGGGATGCCGTCCCGCTTCCGCGTCAGTTCCGCGGCGAGATCATCACGCCCGGTAGCCTTGGCCAGCCGGATCCTCAACTTGAGCACCTCGAGCGAGGCGAGCTGATCGGCCGGCATTTCCGCGAGGATGCCGGCGGCGGTATCCCAGTCCTCGGCTTCGATCGCCCCTTCGAGCTGCTCGCGATCCGTAGGCAGCTCCGCGTCCAGAGGCTTGTCCCGGTAAGCCGCCCATCGCGCGTGTTCGGGAACAGCTTCGCTTCCGGGTCCTTCGATCCGATCGAGATAAACGAATTCGTCGCCCTCCCGTTGGTGGCGGATGTGGTTGACGATCAGGACCGTCAATAATCCCAGCCCGGCGAGGCAAAACTCCATCAGGAACGGAGTGCTGAGGATGCCGGAGATCATCCCGAACCATTCGCCGAGGCCGCCGGGAAGGAAGCGACCGAGCGAGATCAGCATCAAAACCCCACCGGCCGCGGCGATGACCGAGGCTCCGATCAGAATCTGCTTCAAGCGAGTGGTGGATGGATCGCGGACGCGCATGTCGGTGGATGTGAACTTGACCACGAGGGCGACCGCTTGCAACCGCCACGTGCTTACGAGTTTATTTAAAACTTCTTGATTGTTTTTAAAATAATTGCTCTTTTCCCCACGTGTCCCTGCTCCGATTCCTCACCCTGACGGCCATTCTTGGCGCGGGCTTCGTTTTGGCGGAGCGCGTCGTTTCCGGCGACAGCCGTGAAGGAGCCTCCGTTTCGATGATGCAGGTGCCGGTTTCGATCCCGGTCGAGGTGATCGAACTCGGCGGGGAACCGACCCTGCGCCGGGTGGCGGTGCACGAGTGATCGGCGATTTCATCGGCGTGGCTGTTGAAATGCCCCGGACATGCCGCTAACAGGCGTCATGCGCCTGTTCGACACCCTGTCCCGTCAGCAGCGGGACCTCCGCCCGCTGGATGGCTCGACCTTCCGCTTCTACTGCTGCGGCCCCACGGTTTACGGACCGGCGCACATCGGAAATTTCCGCACCTTCGTGCTGCAGGACGTGTTCCGCCGGGTGGTGGAGACCGGCGGAGTCCGCACGCTGCACGTGAGGAACATCACGGACGTGGATGATAAGACGATCCGCGGTTCGTTGGCGGCCGGGAAGCCTTTGGGTGAGTTCACGGACGGGTGGAAGCGGAAATTCCACGCCGATTGCGGGGCGCTGAACTGCCTCCCGCCCCACATCGAGCCGAGTGCGGTGGAGCACATTCCGCAGCAGATCGGGATGATCGAGCGTTTGGTGGAAAAGGGGCATGCTTACGCGGCCCCGGACGGCTCGGTTTATTTCCGCATCGCCTCGTTTCCCGAATACGGTGAGCTGAGCCACCTCGACAAACGCGAGCTGGTGCTTGGGAAAACCCAGGAGCAGCGGGCGAATGCGGACGAGTACGAGAAGGATAGTATCGCCGACTTCGTGTTGTGGAAGGCGCGGCGACCCGAAGACGGGGAGAATTTTTGGCGCTCGCCCTGGGGCGAGGGTCGACCGGGCTGGCACCTTGAGTGCTCGGCGATGATCCGCGAATATCTCGGCGAATCCTTCGACCTGCACTCCGGCGGGGTCGATCTGGTTTTCCCCCACCACGAGAACGAGATCGCCCAGAGCCGCTGCGCGTGCGGCGGCGGATTCGCGGCGCATTGGTTCCACATCACGCACCTGTTGGTGGATGGCGGCAAAATGTCGAAGTCGCTCGGCAACCTCTACACCTTGGAAGACCTGGCCGGACGCGGGGTCACGCCGATGGAGGTCCGCTACGTCCTCATCGGAGCGCACTACCGCAAGCCGCTGAATTTCACGCTGGATTCGCTATCCGGTGCCCGCGAGGCGTTGTCGAAGCTGGCCAAGGGAGCGCGGGCGCTGGCCGAAAGGGCGGGCGAGGGCCACGTGTTCGGAGAGGTCGGCTTCGGACCGTTCCAAGGGGCATGGGATGCGCTGAACGACGACCTCAACACCCCGGCCGCGCTCGGTGGGCTTTTCACCGGTTTGAAGGAAACGGCGGGGCTGAAAGGCAAGGCGGCGTCGGAGGCCCTCGCGGCCTTCAACCGGGTGCTCCGCGCACTGGGTCTGGAATTGCCTGAGCCGGAGGTCACGGAGGTGCCGCCTGAGATCCGCGCGATCGCCGATGAGCGATGGCAGGCGCGGACCGCGAAGGACTGGGCTAAGTCCGACGCCTTGCGGGACGATCTTGCCGCCCGCGGGTGGGTGGTGAAGGATGCCCGCGACGGTTACGAACTCGAACCCGCCTGAACCATGCATATCCGTCCCCGCCGCAACCGCCGCACCGTCGCGATCCGTTCGCTGGTCCGGGAAACGTCCCTCAGTCCGTCCGACTTCATTCAGCCACTGTTCGTTCACGAGGGCGATGAGGATGTGCCGATCGCTTCGATGCCGGGCTGCACCCGTTGGTCGCTCCGCGGGCTGGTGGCGGAGGCGCGTGAAGTGTTCGAGGCAGGGGTGCCGGCGGTGGTGATTTTCCCGGCGATCGCCGATGCCCTGAAAACGTCCGATGCCGCGGAGGCCTGGAACCCGGAGGGTCTCGTGCCGCGGGCGATTCGCGCGCTGAAGGCTGCGATTCCGGAGCTTTGCGTCATCACGGACGTGGCCTTGGATCCCTACAACGCGGATGGCCACGATGGTTTGGTGGAAACGGACGAGTCAGGAACGGTCAGAATTCTGAACGACGAAACCGTCGGTGCGTTGTGCGAACAGGCTCTCTGCCATGCGGTGGCGGGGGCGGACATCGTGTCCCCGAGCGACATGATGGATGGACGGGTGGGGGCGATCCGCGGAGCGCTCGACGAACTGGGTTTCGAGCAGGTGGGCATCCTCAGCTATTCGGTGAAATTCGCCTCCGCCTACTACGGCCCGTTCCGCGGTGCCTTGGACTCCGCGCCGAAGGCGGGCGACAAGAAGACCTATCAGATGGACCCGGGAAATGCCCGCGAGGCGATCCGCGAGGTGGGCCTTGATGAGGGCGAGGGGGCGGACATGGTGATGGTGAAGCCCGCGGGCCCGTATCTCGACGTGATTGCCAGGGTCCGGGAATCCACCGCGTTGCCGGTGGCCGCGTATCAGGTGAGCGGCGAGTATTTGATGATCGAAAGCGCCGCAGCTGCCGGCTGGATCGACGGCAAGGCGGCGGCGTTGGAAGCCCTGACGGGAATCAAGCGAGCGGGTGCTGACATGATCCTGACCTACTACGCCAAGCGCGCCGCGGGTTGGGTGCGGGAATAGTTGCTGCGTTACTCCACGTTCTGGACCTGCTCGCGGATCTTCTCGAGTTCGGCCTTGGCGTTGACCACGTGTTGGGCGATCCGGGCGTCGGCAGCCTTGGAGCCGATGGTGTTGAACTCGCGATGGATTTCCTGGCAGAGGAAATCGAGGTGCCGCCCGGCGGGCTCGCCACCGGTAAGGTATTCCCTGAATTTCCGAAAGTGGGAGTCGAGGCGGGTCAGTTCTTCGGTGATGTCGATGCGATCGGTGAAGAGCACGAGTTCGCGCAGCACGCGGTCGTCGTCGGGATCAAACGTGAGGCCGGCTTCCGCCATGCGCTTGGCGAGTTGCTCGCGGTAGCGTTCGGGTCGGGCTGGAGCCAGGGTGCCGATCGACTGGCGGAGGGATTCGAGAAGTTCGAGGCGGGTGGTGAGGTCAGCGGCGAGGTCCCGGCCTTCGTTTCCGCGCATTTCCAGAAGCTGCTCCAGGGCGGCTTCCAAGGCCGGTTCGATGGCGGCCCAGGCGTGGTCGGGGTCGAGCGTGCGGTCGTCGAAGATGACGATGCCGGGAGCACGGAGAAAATCCGCGGCGCACGGTAAAAGCTCACGTCCGAGCTGGTGTGAAAGCCTGCGGAAAGCCTCTTCGAGGTCCTCGGCTGCGGCGGCATCGACCTGCACGTTGGCGCGGTCGGCGGCGATGGGTTGGAAGTCGATCGATACCTGAAGCCGACCGCGCGAGACGCAGGTCAGCACGGCGCGGCGGATGCGGTTTTCCAGCTCGGGGACATCGCGGATGCCCAGAATCACCACCTCCGCCTGTTTGCGGTTGACGCCGGCGATTTCCACGGTGGCGGTGCCGTGATCAGTGGTGGCCGAACCGCGGCCGAATCCAGTCATCGAATGCATGGCCGGAAGTAGAGGTGGACCACCGGCTTCGGCCAAGGGGAAAGGGGGGAAACCCTTGCCCGGCGGCCGATCAATCTCCGCGGTCTTCTTCTTCGTCGGTCTCCACGTCGAGGACCAGAGGTTCGCCGCTGCCGGCGGCCTCCGCGGCTTTCCGCTGCTTCCGTTCGTCGAGCCATGCCAGCCAGATGCAGGTTTCGTAGAGGACGTACATCGGGACGGCCATCAGGGAGAGGGTGAGCACGTCCGAGGTGGGCGTGATCATGGCGGCGGCGATGACGATCGCCAGCACCGCGTAAGACCGGGTCCTGCGCATCATGTCGTAGGTGAGCAGGCCGAGTTTCACCAAGGCCATGATCACCACGGGAAGTTCGAAGGAGAGGCCGAAGAGCAGGGTGAACTGGGTGGCGAAGGTGATGTATTCGCCGATCCGCCAGTCGTTGGCCACCCCCATGTCGAGGCTCCATTCGAAGAAGAAGACCAGGGTCTTCGGCAGGACGATGAAGTAGGCGAAGGCGACCCCGGTGAGGAAAAGGCCGAAACCTACCGCCATGGCCGGCCAGAGGATCTTTCGCTCATGGTGGTGCAAGCCCGGCAGCACGAATTGGAGCACGAAATAGAGCAGGAAGGGGAACGACACGACCACGCCGGCGAAGAAGGCGAGCTTCATGGAGAGCATGAAGGTCTCGGTCGGCTTCAAGGCGGACATCATCATCAGGTCGGCACCGAGGTTCGTGTCGGGATCGGCTCCGCTGGCCCGGATTTCATCGAGCAGGGAAACCAAGGCCGCATCGGACCCGGCCTGGCCGTGGAGAAAGCTCTCTTGCTCCAGTTCCGGCAGGGCTTTCGCGGCGCGGAGAAGCCTCACGGCCTCCACGTGACGGAAGGTCTCCTCGCCGAAATAGGCGAAGAAGGCGGACTTCTGTTCCGGGTTGAGATCGGATGACCGGTCGAGCAGGTCTTTGGCCCGTTCCCAGACGGCGGGGTCGAGGCTCTCCGGCAGGGTATCGCGCGTGTGCTCCTGCCAGACTTCCTGAACGGGGGCGCGAAGCAGGTTCATCAGGTGCTTCTGGAGCGTGAAGCAGGCGATCATCGAGATGATCAGGGTGAGCACCACCCGGGTGATCATCACCCTCAGATCCTCCAAGTGCTCCAAAAACGGTTTCTCCATCTCGGGGTTCGATTTGTCCCGGAGCTGGAAAACCTTTTTGAGCAAATACATGGGCGCGCGGCCGGATACTGCGGGCTGCGCGCGTTCTTTCGCAAGCGCCGAGGTGGGATGGGCGCGCCTTTGCGAATCGTTGAGAGTGTCAAGAAATTAATCGCGGGTGCATTTCGGGCTTTTCTGATTGACCAGATGTCCATACATCATGGATGTCCAAACGGAAATCTCCCCATGAAATTCCCCACCCCCTCCCTCCGGGCGATGCTGATCGCCTGCGCTCCCGCGATTGTCGTAGCCGATCCCGTTCTAACGACTCCGGGCACCGCGACGTGGGAAACCATTCTCGGCGACAACGGGACGAAGACCATCTTCACGATCACCGACGACACGGTTTTCGAGTGGGAAGGCTTCAACCTCGAGAGCGGCAACGAGATCGTCTTCGACTTCATCGGCGGCAATCAGGTGGTCAACTACCTCAACGGGGACAACGCCTTCTTTATCAACGGGACCATCACCTCCAACGGATCGGTGAGTTTCTTCAGTCCCTCCGGCAGTCTTTACGTCAACGGCGACATCACCGCGGCCAACGTCACGCTTTCCACCCTCGATGTGGATCCGGCGGACGTGCTGGATGGAAACGGCTTCCTGATGCAGGAAGGCAGCGTGATCGGCAACGAGCTGGTTCTGACCGGCGAGGTTCATGCGACCAATGGCAGCGTGCTACTGGCGAGCCGGGAGCTGGTGTTGCAGGGCGGGTCGATCATCACCGCCAGCGACGCGGTGAAACTGGCCGGCACGGACCGCGCGCGGGTCCCCGGCTCAGGGGCCGGACGAATGACCGACATCGGCAGCGAGGGATTCGTTCTCCACATGGGCGCGGCGCATGCCACGAAGATCGAGGTGCGCGCCGGACGGGAGATCCACAGTCACGGCACCCTCGATGCCGGAAAGGGACGGATTTTCATGGAAGTGGGCTCGGATGGACGGGTCTTTTCCGACAACCGGGCCCTGGTGGTGGGAGATCTTGATTTCAGCGGGACGATCCTGCCGTCTCAACGCGCCAGCTTCAACGATGCGGACGCCCCGGCGACCGTGAGCGACGCGACTCTTCGCATTCCCACCTTGAAGCGCCCGGGTGGTGCCGCCATTTCCGAAGCCACGGCGCTGAGGACCAGCAGCGCCGTGAGTGCCTCTTCCAGCGTGAATTCCAAATCGGATCGCAAACCTTCCGCCGAGAACAAAACCTTGATGGCACGCAGCTCCTTCTTCGGCATGCGCGGCGGTCGCGGAGGTTCGGGTGAAATTGTTTCCCGCGAGCAGTGAGGATCTGGTCCTGAGAGCGCGGCAGAACGACCGAGGCTTTGGTTTGCCAGGGTAGTTTGGGTTTGTTAACTACTTGTTTGTCGAGATCCGCCTCTCCGGGGCGGCCGACCTGTTTTGAGATGAGATGGATCTGGCCAACCCTTGCTCTGATGGGAGCTGCTCATGCGGAGCCGCTACCGGGCATCGTGCCGGTCGTTCCTGAGCCCGAGAAGGTGGAATCGTTGCCCAAGGTCGAGGGCCAGACCCAGAAGGGCGACGTGGCCGCCGTGGTATTGATGGATGAGCTGCTGGCCATCCGCCTGCGCGGCAGTGGGGAGAGTGAGTGGCAGAGAATCGGGGATGGCGTCGAAGCCACTGAGGATCTGCTGTTGCCGTCTCCCGCCACCCTTGCTGCAAAGCTGGAGGAATACCTCGGGGAGCCGCTGTCCGACGTTTCGCTGGGCAGGATGGCCGACGAAATTCTCATTCACTACGATCTCGAAGGGTTCCCGGTGGTTCTGGTGAGCGCGCCGGAACAGGATCTGTCTTCGGGGGTGTTGCTGATCGATGTCGAGGTAGGGCGGACCGGACGGGTAGGCGTGAGCCGTCCGAAATATGGAAACCCAGAGGCATTGCGGAAAGGCCTGAGACTGCGGGAGGGGAGCTTGCTGGAGAGGGAGGATCTCGAAGAACAGCTCGCCTGGTTCGGGAGAACGGGCTTCAGGAAGCCCCGACTTTTTGTTTCGCCGGGCGTGGAGCCGGCGACGGCGGATATTCTCATCGGCATCGAGGAGCGGCGGCCGTGGCAGGCTTCGGTCGGTTACGAGAACAGCGGGCCGGATCTCATCGGGCGCGACCGGCTGACCTTCGGAGCTTCGGGCATGCTGCCGAACGAACATCTTCTGGCGTGGCGCGGAGTGATCGGCCTGCCCGCCTCGTCTCTGACAGCGAATGCCCTCCGTTGGGAGATTCCGCTTCAGCGAAGCCATCAGGTCATCCAGATCGATGCGGCCTATGCCGAGGTGTCCTCACGCTACCTTTTCCGCAACCTGCCGATCGAGACGGAAGGCAATTCCTGGTCGATCTCAGCGATGAACCGCTGGCTGCTGCCCAAGGTGAAAGGGTGGGAGCAGACCTTTGCCGCCGGAATCGATGTGAAAGGCACCGACCAGTTCCTGCTTTACGGGGGGCTCTCCGCCACACCCGGGGCGGTGATTCTGGTGGACGCGCGGTTTACCCATCGGCTGAAGCGGGAGTGGCAGAAGGCCGCGGTTCAGATCGGATCGACGTTGAAGATTTCCCCGGGCGGCCTCGGCGGGAGGAACAGCGACGCGGCATTCCAGCGCTACGACCCGCAGGCAGACTCAAGCTACGTCATCGGAAACCTCGACATCGACGGCTGGTGGAGACCCTACGGAGACTGGCGCATCACCGGGCGGATGGCACTGCAGGCGACGGATTCGAGGCTGCTTCCTGCGGAACAGCTGGGTGCCGGAGGCTACCAAACGGTGCGGGGGGTGGATGAAAGGGCTTACTCGATGGACAATGGTGCCATCGGCTCAATGGAGGTGCAGGCGCCGGTGATGTCGTTCATCCCGGCTTGTGACTTCCGCCTGCTGACCTTTCTGGATCACGCCGCGTTGCATGACGACGGCGGCTCTTCGGTTTCCCTCAGCAGCGTCGGTGTGGGTGTCCGGGCGAGATTGTTCGACCGGGTGGATCTGCGTTTCGACCACGGCTGGCGGCTGGACGACGATGAAAGTCGCAGCCACATCGGCTTGAGCGTGAGCTTCTGATTCAGAGTTCCTGCAGATCTTTGTCGAACTTCTTGCCGGAGGGGAAGGCGAGCACCTTGCGAATGAGTTCCGGCACTTCTCCGATGGCCGAACGGATGCTCGGGTCGGAGGTTTTGAATCCGAGCAGGCGATCGTCCTCGCCGAAGATGCCGACGATGTAAGCGTCGTACTGGAAGCCGCCGATGTTGCCGTAGCCGTCCTTGTCGCTGTCGTACTCCGTGGAGAACGACTTGGTCTCGAATTCGAAATCCCTTCCGCTGGCGATTGTCGGCACTTCGAAGTCCTGGGTGCGGAGGACGGAATAGACGGTGTTGTCCTTGCGGTTCCGACCGATGAAGAGGATGCGCGCCTTTCCGCCGGGGAAGCCCAGTTCGCGGCTGGGGTTCTGGAACCTCACCTTGGCGCTCACCGTTTGCCGGACGAGGTAGAAGTTCAGCTTTTTCCTCCGCTTCCCCACGGTGGCTTCGATCTCGATCGGAGGGATCCGGGGTGCCAGGATGGCAGCGGCTGCCGTGATCAGCTTCTGCGAGACTTCATCGAACTTGGCCAGAGGGAGCTGGTATTCCGCCGTGCCTTTGCCGGGGACGGTGAAGACAGCGTTGTTACCCTCCAACGCTAGGAGTTCGATCGACAAGGAACGGCCTTGGGTGTCGGTGACGTCGATGGGTTCCGCCGAGGCGTGAGAAATCAGCAGGGCACCCAACCATCCAATGAGCCGATGGAACATGGCGGTATTGGTTGAGCAATGACGCGGCCAATGAAAGCCAAAACTGGCACAGATCATGCATCCAGAAGGCGGAGCCTCCGTGATCACGGGGTATCAATTGGAAGACAGTTCACTAACATGACCGTCACTGCGGGCTGCCCCGCCGCCTTTCCCCGTGACGATGTCCCCCTTACTGCTCCCGCAGGCACGATGGCTGCCCCTTGTCCTTTTCTTAGGACTCCTTTCTTGTGCCTGCGCGGACCTCGTGGGAGGGCCGGTAGGACACCCCCCGCCGCCTCCGGACGTTTTGAGACCTGTTCACTATATCGTTAGTTCGGACTTCACCGAGCCCGGATTCCGGAATTTGGAATCGCTGAGGAAAGTGATCAAAGGAATCGGCGGAGAGATTTATCGGGAGATGGTTCTGGAGGGCGGAGAAGTTCCGGTGGTGGCGATCGCCTTTGTAGCGGATGCGACGAAAGCTCAGCCGCTCGCCTCCATGCCGGGCTTGGTGCTCGAGACGGAGGTAAAGCTGAGGAGATCGGCCCTCGATACCACGAGTTGGGCGCTGCCGGCAATTGCGACCGGCACGGCGGACGTATCGCTGGGATACACGGCACCGGTGACCCCCGGAGAGGCGAGGCTTTATCTGATCGATACCTCGGTTGCTCACGAGTGCGGATGGCTCGGACGGAATCCCAACGTCACTCTGGCACTGGAGAAGGCGATCCGCGGCACCAATGACCCGGTCGAGCCGGTCGCCTTCGACCACGGGACGGCGATGCTTTCGCTGGTCATGGATCCCACATTCGGGATCGCATCCGGCACGCCCCTTGAGGTGGTGAGCTACGACGTGTTCCCGGAACCAGAGACCACTTCGGTGGCTCTGGTAGCCTCGGCCTTAACGGAGGCGGCGAAGCATCATGTGGAATCCCCTTGGATGCCCGGGGTCGTCCTTCTCGCCCTTTCGACCGAAGGGATGGAGACGAGCTATCTCCTCGATCGCACGGTGCGTTCGGTGGTCGAGCGGGGGCTGACGGTGGTGGTTTCGGCGGGCAATCACGGAGGGGACGTTTCCGGCTTCGTGCCCGCGGCTTACGGTGAAATGGAGGGGGTGATTTGCGCGGGGGCGCACGATCAGTCTGGAGGGCTCTGCACGTTTTCCAATCGCGGCCCGGCGGTCGATTTCCTGGCACCGGGCGCGGAGGTTCCGGCGTTCGTTCCTGCGACGAGCGGCACCGTGCAGGTCGCGGAGGGTTCCGGCACCAGCCAGGCGGCGGCATTCGCGGCGGGAGCGGCGCTCATCCATCTTTCGGAGCACTCGCAGGCCTCGCCGGTCATGGTCGAGGCTGCACTGCTGGAAGCGGCGACACCCGCCGAGATACCCTTGCTGCGCCTGGGCGCTCCGGTTCCGGACGATTCAGGATCGCCCGGCGAAACCCGTGAGAAGATCATCGCACGGGTCGGGGCAGCGGAGGTGTCGTTACCTGCCGCGACCGGTGTCAGTCTCGGAGCGGATGAGTCTCATTTCGCCGATCCACCTGCGCCGGTGGACGCCGATGGAGATGGACTCCCGGATGAGGTGGAGACTTTCCACGGTGTCGGAGGAAACGGAGGAAGTTCGTGCGCGATCGACTTCGATTCGGGGGCGGGAAAGGTCTCGTTCACGTTTCGGGTTGCGACCGATCGCTTCGAAGCGGTGGCACCCTTCCAACTGCTCGACGGTGGCCACTGGAGGCTCCGATGCAGCACGGACGGCCACCAGTGGATCACCCCGGTCGGCACGCTTTCCACCTACCTCGACGGGTACGACAGGCTCTTCGTCACCGCTACCATCGATGCTCCGCCCGGGTCCCGCTGTTTGCTCAGGCTGGAAATCGTTCCCTGAATCAGAGCAAGGACCGCCAGCGGGCGATTTCCGAGCGCACGTTCTCGACCGAGGGCGCGCCGGGATTGGTGCGTGCGGCCAAGGCCGTTTCCAAGGAGAAGACCGTGGAGGCATCCGCGGTGAAAGCGGGGTCGAGGGAAGGCAGGTCGAGCTTGTCGAGAGGGGTGCCGGAGGCGACGGATTCGGCGACGGCCTTGCCGACGAGTTCGTGAGCGTGGCGGAAAGGAACGCCCTGCCGGACGAGCCAATCGGCCAGGTCGGTGGCAAGCAGCATCGGATCGGCAGCGGCATGGCGGCAGCGGTCCTCGCGGATCTCCATCGCGGCGATCATTTCGGCATTCACCGCCAGGGTGAGCTTCAGCGTATCGATGGAGTCGAAGAGCGGCTCCTTGTCCTCCTGGAGGTCGCGATTGTAGGTCAGCGGCAGACCTTTGATGGTGGTGAGGATGGCGACGAGATTGCCGAGTAGGCGACCGGTTTTGCCGCGGGTGAGTTCGCAGACGTCGGGGTTCTTTTTCTGCGGCATCAAGGACGAGCCGGTGGTGTGGGCATCGGACAGGACGGCGAAGCCGAACTCGGCGGAGGTCCAGAGGATGAGGTCTTCGGAAAGCCTTGAGAGGTGGACGCCGCAGAGCCCGATGGCGAAGATCAGCTCGGCGATGTAGTCGCGGTCGGCGACGGCGTCCATCGAGTTGGTGGTGACGCGGTCGAAGCCCAGCTCGGCGGCGATCGCGTGGCGGTCGAGGTTGATGGTCGAGCCTGCCAGCGCTCCGGAGCCCAGCGGTGAAACGTTGAGGCGGGTGCGGCAGTCGGTGAGACGGCCGAGGTCGCGCTCAAGCATTTCGACGTAGGCGAGGAAATGGTGACCGATGGTGACCGGCTGGCCCCGCTGGAGGTGGGTGTAGGCCGGGACGACGGTGGCGGCGTATTTTTCCGCCCGGTCGAGTAGCGAGCGCTGGAGGTCGCGGATGCCGGCGGAGAGGGTCTCGATTTCCGCCCGGCAATAGAGCCGGGTGTCGGTGGCGACCTGATCGTTGCGCGAGCGCGCGGTGTGAAGCTTGGCGCCGGCAGCCCCGATGCGGCGGGTCAGCTCCGACTCGATGTTCATGTGGATGTCCTCAAGCGAGGTGCGGAACTCGAAGTTCCCCGCATCGATATCCGCTTTGATCGCGGTGAGCCCGTCTTCGATTTGCGCGAACTCGTCGGCGGTCAGCAGCCCGGCCGTCATCTGCGCACGGGCATGGGCGATCGACCCCGCGATGTCGTGCTGATAGAGGCGCCAGTCGTAGCTGACGGATTCACCGATCTGCTGGACGAGCTGGGCGGTTTCCTGGGCGAAGCGGCCTTTCCACATACTTCAAAGTTCAGTTTCGGAATTTCGGATTCAAGCGGGGCGGCCGGAAGATGGGACGCCCGGCCGGGACTTGGAACTGAAAACTTGAATCGTGGAACTCAGCGTTTGCGGGCGGGCAGCCGCTTTTTGGAAAGCCGTGCCTGGATGAGGTTGGGGCAGGAACCCTTGGTGCGGAGCTGCTCGCAGCAGGCTTCGATCTTGATGGTCTGAGAAACCGGCCGGAAGCCCATCCGGCGCGTGAGGCACTCGTTGAGGAGGTCGATGTGGGAGTCTTCGAACTCGATGACTTTTCCGCAGTCGATGCACACGAGATGGTTGTGCGTCGGCTTGTCGAGAAAGTTGGGGTCGTAGGTCTTGGTGTCGTGGCCCAGATCGATTTCCCGCAGTAGCTTGGCTTCGACCAGCAGGGAAATGGTGCGGTAAACCGTGGCGCGGGAGGCGTTGATGTTGTGGCGGCGGACGCGGTCGAAAAGCTCCTCGGCGGTGAAATGCTCGTCCTCCGCGAACGCGAGGCGTACGATCGCGTCCCGCTGGGGCGTGCGGCGGAGGCCTTTTTTGCGAATGAAGCTGTCGAGTTTGGCAGCGGCGCCTTCGTCCATGGGGAGAGGTTAAATCCACGGCGAGTGGGGAAGAAAGGCATTTCCCTGTGTGCGACGGAGGGAAAGCCGCGCTTTCCGGATTGGCAACCGCCCGCAGGCCGCTTCAATGGCCGCCATGAAGCAATGGTGGTTGGCGATGGTTCCGGCATTGATGGTCTCCTGCGGGGCACCTCCCGCGCTGGACGTGCGGTCGACGCATCTGCGCAGCCTCGAAATCGCCAGTGCCCAGGATGAACCGATGATCCGCGCCGAGCAGCAGCGGCTCCTCCACGGGGCCGTCGGAGTGCGCGAGCAGGAACAGGCGCTGGGCCATTATTACCAAGTGCTGTGGCACGACGAGGCGGTGGGCGAGCCCGTCAAGGTGGTGTTCGAATACCAGCAAGGCGGTAGCGGCAGCCGGATCTTCAAGAAAGAGGCCACGTTCGAGGCGGAGGAAACCGAAGGTCGTGTGGAGTTCAGCATCACGGGGGACGCCTATCTGAAAGGCGGACGCGTGTTGGCGTGGCAATGCACGCTTTTCCGTGGCGGGCGGGAGGTCGCCCGACGTCACTCCTACCTCTGGGAATGAGCAGGGCTTCGTGACCCGATGAACCAAGCTGGCCAAGCACCGAGCCGCTCTCTAAGATCCCGCCATGTCGCCCGAAATCCTTGATGCCCCGACGCTTCTCGAAAGCGGAGGTCCGATCATTCTGCTGCAGCTGGGGCTGGCGTTTTTCGGGGCGGTTTTCGTGGTCGAGCGGATGTTTTTTTTCCACCGGGCACGGATCAATGTCGGCGATCTACTCGTGGGGCTTTCGAACCACGCACGCCGCAAGGCTTACGCCGAAGCTCTTCACGAAGCGGCCCGGGCTCCCGGACCCGTTGCGCGGGTCGCTCACGCGGTGTTGCTGCGTCATCATCTTTCCCGCTCGGACCTCCGCGATGTCGCTCAGGAGGCGGGGCAGCTTGAGGTGCCCCGGATCGAAAAACACCTGCGCGGAATCCTGGCCGTCGCGCTGCTGGCGCCGTTGGCTGGCATGCTGGGGACAGTGCTGGGTATTCTGGAAATGTTCCAGGAACTCGGCGCAGGGGATCAGGCGCTGCCGGCGAGCGAGCTGGCGAAGGGTGTTTTCCTGGCCCTGGTCACCACAGCCGTGGGCCTGACGATTGCGATCCCGGCTTACCTTTTTTATCTCTATTTCGTGGGCCGGGCGCGGCGGTTGTTTCATCGCATCGAACGCACGGGCATCGAGATGGTGAACATCGTCTGCGATGCGCGGACGGAGACCGGAATCGTTTCGATCCGGGATGAGATCGAATCCCGCGAGCGTCGCGGCAAGCAGCGATGAAACTCATTTCCACGCTGCCGGATCGCGTGGGCTTTCTCCACGCGGTGCCGATTCTGGACCTGTTGGCGCTGCTGTTGATCGCGTTGCTGATGGGGCCATCGTTTCTCTCCCAGTCCGGGGTGCAGGTCGAGCTGCCGGTGTCCCGCTACCAGATCGCCCGCAGTGCGGACGCCCAGGTGATCACGGTGACGGAGGGCGATCCGGTGGTGCTCTGGCTGGGTCGTGAGCGGGTGACCCCGCAAGAACTCGACGTGCGATTGAAGGAAATTCGGGAAGCGTCCATGGCCCGCGAGGGCTCCACGCCGATCCCGGTGGCCTACATCCGCACCGATCAAAGGATAGATGTGGCGGAGGAAAGACGGGTGGCCGAGCAGGTGCTTGCGGCGGGCTTCCGGGTTTACCTCCTGGGAAAACCGGAAGGAGCCGAGTGATGATGCTGCGGCGGCGATCCACCCTGCAGAAACGCGACCGGGATTCGGGGCTCGGCTTCAACTGGCGCGTGCCGGTGTCGAGCGCGACGTCCTTGTTCGTCGCCCTGCTGGTGGTCGGCGCGGTGGCGGTGGTTCTGGCAGTGGGCGTGAACGTGCGGGTGGGGAAGGATCGTTCTCTCAGGGAGCACCGGGCGACGATGACCCTGATTCCGTCAGGTCCGGAGGGCGATGCCCTGGAGTGGATGGCACGGGAAGCCGGACCGTATCCGTTCCGCCGCCAGGCGGCAACCGGTGGAGTGCAGATCGGGGACGTAGCACCACTTTCCATCGCCGATCCCGCCTACGTCCCCGACCTGTCGGCGGTCGGAATCTCCGCCGACACCGATGGTCGCTCCAGAGCCGCGGACTGGCAGGTATTGCCGCCGTTGCCGGTCGTTGGGGAACGGCGACAGGAGCCGTCGGTCCGCTCCATCAGGGTGGGATTGCTGATGATTGGTGGCGATAAGAAGGCGGTTTTGGATTTCGGGGAGAAAGCGCTGCCGGTGGCGGAGTCGTCGAAGTGGTTGGGAGAGCGGTTCCTCATCGGCTACGAGGAAAGCGGACGCGTCACCGAGGTGGTGCCGCTCGATCCGAAAGCCATGGAACCGGAGGTCATGCAGTGGCTTCGCGAGGTCCGGGTGATGCACGCGACTTCAGGGGATCGGTGGCTGGTCGTTGAATGTGTGTCCCGGACATGATCGAGATCAGTCTCCATGATCTGGTGGCCTGGGCGCTCGCAATTTCGCTGGGTGCGGTGGTGGTTTTCGCGTGGGTCTCCCATACGCAGCACGCGAAGCGCGAGAAAAAGGCGCGCAACCGACGGGCGGTGTGCCGGCTGTGCCTTGCGGTCTTCGAGGTGGACGGACGTTTCGAGGATCACCGCTGCCCGCACTGCCATGGTTCGACGGGGCACGACGGACCCACGCCTCTGGGATGAGGCTTGCCACCACCGGTGGCACGCTCTAAGGACGGCAAACCTCAAGCGGGACAGCCAGCATGATGAGCGAAAGACGAGTTGTGATCACCGGAGTGGGCTGCGTAAGCCCGTTGGGAAATGATGCCGAGTCCACTTGGTCGGGCATGAAGGAAGGTCGGAGCGGGATCGCCCGGATCACCCACCTCGACCCATCTCCTTACAACTGCCACATCGCCGGGGAGGTGAAGGACTTCAACGCCGAACCGTTTTTCAAGAATCCGAAGGACGCCCGCCGGGCCGACCGCTATGTGCAGCTTGCGGTGGCGGCCGCGCGGATGGCGCTCGATCACTCCGGGCTGGACGCCCTCGAAGGCCTCGACCGGACCCGTGTCGGCGCGATCGTCAGTAGTGGCATTGGCGGCCTCGGCACGCTGGAAAACGAGCACTCGAAGCTGGTGATCAAGGAAGGGGCCAAGGTGTCTCCGTTCCTGATTCCGATGATGATCGCCAACATCGCCAGCGGCGTGTTTTCGATGGAATTCGGTCTCGGCGGCCCGAACATGGCGATCGTGACGGCCTGTGCGACCTCCAACAACTCGATCGGGGAAGCCTGGCGGATCATCAAATTCGGCGACGCCGACGCGATGGTGGCCGGTGGAGCCGAAGCGAGCATTCTGCCCTGCGGCCTGGCCGGCTTCGGCAGCATGAAGGCGCTCAGCACGCGGAATGACGACCCAGCCCGTGCCTCGCGGCCGTTTGACGTCGATCGCGATGGTTTCGTGATGGGCGAGGGGGCCGGCGTGGTGGTGCTCGAGGAGCTCGAACACGCCAAGCGTCGGGGAGCGACGATCATCGCCGAACTGGCGGGATACGGTGCCAGCGCGGATGCCTACCATCTCAGCGCGCCATCGCCCGATGGAACGGGGCCGGCGCGCGCGATGCAGATGGCGATGCGCCACGCCGGGGTGAGCCCGGAGGATGTCGACTATCTCAACGCCCACGCGACTTCGACCGGCCTCGGCGACATCGCCGAGGTGAAGGCGATCAAGGTGGCCTTCGGGGAACACGTGAAAAACGGACTCAAGGTCAGTTCCACCAAGTCGATGACCGGCCACATGCTGGGTGCCGCCGGCGGTGCCGAGCTGCTGGCCTGTCTGATGGCGATCCGCGACAGCGTGATCCCGCCGACGATCAACGTGGAGAACCAGGATCCCGAGTGCGACGTGGACTGCGTCCCGAACGCCGCCATTGAGAAGCAAGTCGACATTGCCTTGAGCAACAGCTTCGGCTTCGGCGGTCACAATGCCTCGCTGCTGGTGAAGCGCTACGTCGGCTGATTCCTTCCGATCTTTCCCGAAACGGAAGCCCGTCCGCAACGGCGGGCTTCTTTCGTTAGGGGGCGCATTTGACTTTTCCGCGGGTGGCTCGCAACGTCGCGCCGTGTCCGACGAAGTCCTGCATTCCCCGATCGAAAGTGTTCATCTCGAACTCGGAGGGCGGATGGTTCCCTTCGCCGGCTGGAGCATGCCGGTGATGTATGGCTCGATCCTCGACGAGCACCAGGCGGTGCGGAAAGCGGCCGGCATCTTCGACATCTCCCACATGGGACAGTTGATCGTCAGCGGCTCTGACGCGGAGCTGTGGCTGAACCGGATGCTGGCCAACGACCTGTCCAAGCTCACCGATGGAACGGGCCAGTACAGTTTCCTTCTCAATCCGCGCGGTGGAGTGATCGACGACCTGATCGTTTACCGCGAGAACGCGGAGAAGTTCTTCGTGGTGGTGAACGCGTCGAAGATCGACGAGGACGCTGCCTGGCTGCGCGGGCATCTGACCGGGGAGGTTTCCCTCGATGACGAAAGCCCCGCTTGGGCGGGAATGGCCGTGCAGGGTCCGGAGTCGTCCGCAGCCTTCGCACGGGTTTTCCCTCGCGACGAGCTACCGTCCCGGAACGGCATCGTGCGGTTGCCGGGGGATCTCGTGATCTGCCGCACCGGCTACACCGGTGAGGACGGCTTCGAGTTCTTCTGTCCCGCGGCCGAAGGTGCCGATTATTTCCGTCGCTTCATCGAAGCCGGTGCCAAACCCTGCGGCCTTGGTGCGCGCGACAGTCTGCGCCTCGAAATGGGCTATCCGCTCAATGGCAGCGATCTTTCTCCGGATCGCACGCCTCTGGAGGCGGGGCTCGGGTTTTTCGTGGCACTCGGGAAAGAGGATTTCATCGGGCGCGATGCACTCGTGAGCCAGAAGGAAAACGGGCTGGAGGTGAAGCTGGCTGCGATCGAGTACTTGGAAAAAGGAGCTCCGCCGAGGGCTCATTATCCGGTGGTGGACGACGAGGGGCGGACGCTGGGCGAATTGGCCAGCGGCGTGCTTTCTCCATCGCTCGGCAAAGGGATCGGCATGGCCTACCTGCCACTGGCCCTGACCAAACCCGGCACGCCCGTCTGGGTCGATGTCCGCGGCCGGCGCTTTCCTGCCCAAGTCGTGAAGAAACCGTTTTACAAAGCATCCCCTGCCTCGGCATAAGCCGATCCGTCACATGAATGTTCCCGACGACCTCCGCTACGCCAGCTCTCATGAATGGGTTCGCCTTGAGGGCGACCTCGCGGTGATCGGTATTTCCGACCACGCGCAGGAAGAGCTGACCGACGTGGTCTTCGTCGAGCTACCCCAGATCGGCCGCACGGTCGATGCCGGCGATCCCACTGCAGTGGTTGAATCGGTCAAGGCCGCCAGCGACATCTACGCGCCGATCGCGGGCGAGGTGGTCGAGGTGAACGACGCGGTCGAGGCCGATCCTTCGCTGGTCAACACCGACCCCTATGGCAATGGCTGGATCTTCAAGCTGAAGGTGAAAGAACCTTCCCAGCTCGAGTCCATGCTGGATGCCACCGGATACCGCGCCTTGATCGGGTGATGAGAACCCCACGGATGTTTCCGCCGCGACCCTGCTCTGCCGGGGTGGCGGCTTTCGCTTTTTGATCCACTGACATGCCCCTGCACGACGACTTCGCCAGCCGCCACCTCGGCGCCATCGGAACCGAACACAACGCTCTCCTCAAGCCGCTCGGCTACGAGAGCCTCGACGCTCTCATCGATGAGGCGGTGCCGTCCTCCATCCGGCTTCAGCGGGAACTGGACCTTCCCGAACCGCTGGGCGAGCCCGCGGCTTTGGAGCGGATGAAATCGCTGATGGCCAGGAACCACTCGCTGAAAAGCTGTATCGGCCAAGGCTACCACGGGACTCATGTGCCGGGTGTGATCCAACGGAATATTTTGGAGAATCCGGGCTGGTACACCGCTTACACGCCTTATCAGGCGGAGATCGCCCAAGGCCGGCTGGAAGCCTTGCTGAACTTCCAGACGATGGTCGCCAGCCTCACGGCGCTGCCGGTGGCGAATGCCTCGCTGCTGGACGAAGGCACGGCGGCCGCGGAAGCGATGAGTCTGGCTCTGTCCGGCGCGCCGAAGGGGAAACTGATGTTCGTTTCCTCCGCCTGCCATCCGCAGACGATCGATGTGGTGAGGACGCGCGGGGAGCCCCTGGGGATTGAGATCGTGGTGGGGGAGTGGAGGACTTTCGACCCCTCTGCGGCCGAAGGCTTCTTCGCCGCGCTGGTGCAGTATCCGGACACCCGCGGGCACATCGATGACTTTGCGGAGTTCTTTTCCAAGGTTCACGAGGCCAAGGGTCTCGCCATCGTGGCGGCGGATCTGCTGTCGCTCACGCTGCTCAAGCCTCCCGGCGAATTCGGTGCCGACATCTGCCTGGGCAGCAGCCAGCGCTTCGGGGTCCCGATGGGTTTCGGTGGACCGCACGCTGCTTTCATGGCCTGCACGGAGAGCCTGAAACGCAAGCTGCCGGGACGGATCATCGGGGTTTCCCACGATGCCAAAGGGCGCCCGGGCTACCGGCTTTCCCTGCAAACCCGCGAGCAACACATCCGGCGCGACAAGGCGACGTCCAACATCTGCACCGCGCAGGTACTGCTGGCGGTGATGGCGTCGATGTATGCCGTCTACCACGGGCCCGAGGGCCTGCGCCATATCGCCACCCGGGTGAACGAGCAGGCCCGGAGCTTGAAGTCGGCGCTCACGGCGGGCGGTGTCGAGGTGGAAAGCATCCACTTTTTTGATACGCTGATCATCAAGGGCAATTCGGAAGACCTTTGCCGCCGTTCGGTCGAAAAGGGGCTCAATTTCCGGGCGATCGACGCCGAACGCGTGGGAATCAGCCTGGATGAAACGACGACCGAGGCCGATATCGAGGCCATCCGATCGGTGTTTGACGTGTCTAACCGCGCATCCGGCACGCCGTCGGTTTCATGGCCGGGAGCGCTGTCGCGGCAGTCGGAATTCCTCACCCAGAAGATCTTCAACTCCTATCACACCGAGACGGAGATGCTGCGCTACATCAAGCGGTTGGAGTCGAAGGACCTCGCCTTGAACGAATCGATGATCCCGCTGGGTTCCTGCACGATGAAGCTCAATGCCACTTCGGAAATGGTTCCGCTGAGTTGGCCGGAGGTAGCTTCGTTGCATCCGTTCGTGCCCGCCGAACAAAGCCTGGGCTATCGTGAGATGCTGGGTGAACTCGAGTCGTGGCTGGCTGAGGTCACCGGTTTTGCCGCGGTTTCCCTGCAACCGAACGCCGGTTCGCAGGGTGAGTATGCGGGGCTTCTGGCGATCCGGCGCTATCATCTCGATCGCGGCGAAACGGGTCGTGACGTGTGTCTGATCCCGCTGTCAGCCCACGGGACGAACCCGGCTTCCGCCGTGATGGCCGGGATGAAAGTCGTGGGAGTGAAATGCGATGAGCAGGGCAACATTGACGTGGGAGACTTGCAGGCGCGGATCGATGAGCATGCGGAGCGGGTTTCCGCCCTGATGGTAACGTATCCTTCCACTCACGGGGTCTTCGAGGACACCATCATCGACATCTGCGAGCGGATCCACGCCGTGGGTGGCCAAGTCTATATGGACGGCGCGAACATGAACGCCCAGGTCGGCCTGACCAGTCCCGGGCGGGTGGGAGCCGACGTGTGTCACCTGAACCTCCACAAAACCTTCTGCATTCCTCACGGTGGCGGCGGTCCGGGCGTGGGCCCCATTGGCGTGGCGACGCACCTCGTCCGCTATCTGCCGGGGCATCGTTCACTGGATGAAGCGGATGGTGCGGTTTGTTCCGCGCCGTGGGGGAGTGCCTCCATCAATACGATTTCCTGGATGTACATCGCCATGATGGGAGCAAAGGGCCTGACCGAGGCTTCGAAGCAGGCTATTCTGAATGCCAACTACGTCGCCGCCCGCCTGAAGCACCATTTCCCGATCCTCTACACCGGGAGAAGTGGTTTGGTGGCGCACGAATGCATCATCGATGTCCGCCCGCTCTCGGCGAAATCGGGCATCACGGTGGAAGATGTGGCGAAGCGGCTCATGGATTATGGCTATCATGCGCCGACGATGAGCTGGCCGGTGGCGGGAACTTTGATGATCGAGCCCACTGAATCGGAGTCGAAGGCCGAGCTGGATCGCTTCTGCGATTCGCTCATTTCGATCCACGGAGAAATCATGGCGGTGGCGAACGGCGAAGCGGATCCGCAGGACAATCCGCTGAAGAACGCCCCGCACCCCGCGGAAGACATCTGCTCGGATGAGTGGACGCACGCGTATGGCCGGGAACAGGCGGCGTTTCCGATGCCATGGCAGAGGCAGCACAAGTTCTGGCCCGCGGTCGGGCGGATCGACAACGTGGCGGGCGACCGCAACCTCGTCTGCACCTGCGACAGCGTGGAGGCCTATGCGGCATCTTCCGGCCTATGACGATGGTTTCTCCGATCGACTGGTCAAAATGGTCGGCCCCGGTCCACGCCACCCTGATGTTCGTCGTCCGGGACGGGGCGATTCTTTTGATCAAGAAGAAGCGAGGTCTCGGAGCGGGGAAGATCAATGGCCCCGGCGGCAAGATCGATCCCGGTGAGACGCCCTTGCAGTGCGTGGTCAGGGAGACCGAGGAAGAGCTGTTGATCCGGGTGAAGGATCCGGTCAAAGTCGGCGAGCTTCACTTCGTCATGTCCGATGTGCCGGACATCCTCTGTCATGTGTACCGGGCCTCGGATTTCGAGGGTCGGCCGACCGAGACCGACGAGGCCATTCCGCTATGGGTGCCGGTGGAAGAAGTGCCGTATGAACGGATGTGGAGCGACGATCGCCACTGGCTTCCCCACCTACTGGACGGGAGGACCTTCTTGGGAAAGTTCGCCTTTTCGGGCGAGGATGTGGCCTGGAGCCATGTGGAGACGGAAATCGTCTGGGCGGCTGATCTTTAGAAGGCTCCGGCTGGAAAAGAGGCACCCCGCGACCGTGGGGAACGGCGGCGGGGTGCGAAGTGTGTGGTTTGGGGGAAAGTCTGTTAAGACTGGGGGAATTAGAGGGAGCCCTTCAGGCCTTCGAACTGAGAGCGAAGCTTGTCGAGTTCCTTCTCTTTACGACCGATCTCATTGTGGAGGTCCTGAAGTTTCGCCAGTTTCTTGGCGATGGAACCACCCACTGCTGCCGAAGACGAACCCCTGCCGCTGGATGCGGAAGAGCCGGACTTCTTGATCCATCCGGAGATGGTAAGCGGCGAGATCTTGAATTTCTTAGAAGCCGCCGATTGACCTCCGCGTCCTTTGGCCGAATTGACCTCGTTCACGTAGTCGACCACCTCTTGCTTTTCGGCATCGGTGTAGCGCTTCCCTTTGTTACTCTTAGCGGTTTTGGTGCTCATTGCGGTGGTAAGTCTAAACAGTGATACCGGGCAACGCAAGAGCCTTTGTTAGCTTGTCCGATAAGTCAGGAGGTCCCAAAAACCCGGCCCTCAAGCTGATCAAAGGGGAACTCGGACATGTCCCGGATGTAGAAATCCGCCCCTTCTCGAACGGGTGCCCGATCCGCGACGCCGCCGTATCCGATAAAGAAATCACACACGGATTTGCTCTCCAGATCGGAGATTCCATCCCCCACCATCACCGTCGTCATAGCATGGGTGGAATTCTTCCAATCACTGATAACCAGAGGCTTGCCGCCGTTTCGTGTGGTCGGGTAATCGGTTCCATAGCCGAGATATTCCCCCTCGTCATTGAAGTGCAAGGGCACGGCTTCCACGTGTTCGATTCCGAGCATTTTCGCCAAGGGTTCGATGAGGGGTTTGAAGCCTCCGGAGAGAATGACCACCGTCCAATCGAGGTCCTGCAGGCGCTCGATGACCTCACGCACCCCGGGTGTTACGGTGTCTACGTATAAGCGCGCAATGGCGTCACAGGTCGCTTTATCGGGCCGGATGATCTCCATTCTCCGTGGGAAGACCTCCTCGATGGGAATCTCACCATTCATGGCGGCGTTGGTGAGGGCTTCGACCTCGCGGAAGACATCCTGGCCGCGTGCGCGGGCGAGTTCATCGATCCCTTCAATGGTCGAAAGGGTGGAGTCACAGTCGAAGAAGATGAGTTTGCGTTGCATGAGAGCGGGGGGGTGGACGACGACCGGAGTGCCGGTGGGGACAAGGTCGAAGAGTTCGATGACGTCGCGGTTCGACATGCGGATGCAGCCGTGGCTGGCCGGTCGACCGAGCCGGTGTTCCTGGTTCGTGCCGTGGATGTAGATGTAGCGCGAGCGCGTATTGCGATTGTGAGGTTCCTGGCCGTCGAGCCACAGCACGCGGGAGAGAATGCCATCGCCATGGGTCGACCCATCCCACAACCCGATCGGCTTGCGGGATTTGAAGACGGTGTGAGGCGGTGCGTCCCCACCGAATTTCTCGGCGATGATAAAGCGACCGGTGGGGGTGCGAAGGCTGCCTTCCTGAGATCCGTTTCCGCGAGCGCCGGTTGAGACCGGCCACACCTTCGCGGGCACTCCATTGACCAAGAGGGCGAGTTCCTGTCGATCGATGGAGACGTCGAGTTGCAGCGTGGGATTCATGGAAGATGGAGCCAGGCGCAGGTATGCTTTCCTCCCAGAGCGGAAGCGACCTTCAGTAGTGACGAACTCTGTGACCGGGTGACGAGAATGCGGGCACCGAGAACGAGTTCGATCAAGGCGGAAGCGCCCACGCAATGGCCGGTCAAGGGCTTGAGGACAACGCGTTCGCCCCCGGCACCGAATGCCTGAAGCAGGGCTTCGTTTTCGTGCTGCCGGTGAAGTTCGGTTCCGCTGGCATGGGGGACGATGACGTCCGGCGTGCCCAGGGTTGTTCCCATATCCTGCAACGCCTTCGCGAGGCGGGGCAGGGGGCGATTTCCTCCGAAGCGGGCTTCGGGTTCGGCGAGGGAAATCATGGAGGTGAGTTCGGGATGACCGGTGGATGATTCCGCGCGCTCGAGGCAAACGGCGGCGGCGCCCTCGGAGGGATGCATGCCGGGATGGTGGCTGCGGGCGAGGATGCCGGAGCGATTGTAGTCCTCTAGAATCCCGGAGACCAGCGGGAGGTCGGCGGCGACGACCAAGGCACGGGAGGCTTCTCCTGCTTTGAGCCAGAGCGAGGCAAGATGGAGCGCGTCGAGGCCGGAGCAACAGCCACTGGAGACGACCTGCCAGGGAGCGGTGATTCCGAGCTCGGCACTGATGGCCGCCGCGGGCTCTGCGGGCAGGGAGTTGGCCGCGGCCATGAGGGCGGTGGGGCGACGCCCGGGCCAGGGTTCCCGGACGCCGGCGAGGGTGCCGCGGCTGGTGGCAAAGAAGACCGGCACGTCGCTCACATCGTTCCATCCCGCTTCCGCCAGTGCTCGTCGTGTGACGTGCAGGGCGGCCATGGAAAGAGGCGTCCAGATGCGATGAACCAGAAGCGAGCGCGGTTCGATCCAGCCGGCGACGACGTCATCGAAACCCGCGGGAGCGCCTGAAAGTTCGGCCAGCGGGCGCATGCCGGATGCTCCCGACCCGATGGCGCGCTCATGGGCCTCAGGGCTGTCGCCCAGACAGGTGAGGCAGGCGGAGCCGCGGATGGACAGGACGTCGGGCATCAGATCATTTCCTCAAGAAAGCGGGCGCGTTGGAAAAGTGCGAAGTCCTCCGGTTCTTCGCCGGTACCGAGGAACCGTGGTGGAATCCCGAGTTGGTCGTGGATGGAAACGGCGACGCCGCCTTTTCCCGAGCCATCCATCTTGGTGAGGATGAAGCCATCGAGCGGTGAGGCCTTGTGAAATTCCTTGGCTTGCTGGAGCGCGTTGGTGCCGGTCGTGGCATCGACCACCAGCAAGGTCAGATGGGGCGCGGCGGGATCCTGTTTGGCGAGCGTCCGGCGGATTTTTGACAGCTCCTCCATCAGATTGTGGCGGTTGTGAAGCCGGCCGGCGGTGTCGCAGATGAGATAGCGCGCGCCTTCGCGGATGGCCTGCTGGTGGGCGTTGTAGCAAACCGAAGAGGGGTCGGAATTCGCCGGGCCGGTGACCACCGGAATGCCGAGCCGGTCGCCCCAGCGCTGGAGCTGCTCGGTGGCGGCGGCGCGGAAGGTATCGGCGGCGGCGAGATAAGTCGGCGAGCCGCGCCGCTGGAGCCAGTGGGCGAGTTTCGCGCAAGTCGTGGTCTTGCCGACGCCGTTGACGCCGACGATCAGGAAAACAAAGGGTTTGTCGGAGGTGGGCGGGAGCGGGGGAGGCCGGTCTGCGGGCAGGCGCTCGGCGACTTGGCGGCGCGTCACCTCGAGCACGTCATCAGCCGAAACCTGGCGGCCGAGGTCGCGCAATTCGTCCACGAGCTGCATGGCGAGCCGTGGACCGAGGTCGGCGGCGACGAGGCCGGCTTCGATTTCATCCCAATCGACTTCGGCGGTGTTCGAGAGCTTGTGGTAGAGCGAGCGGAGGAATCCTGCCATGACGGCGGGTTTCTAGGGTCGGACGCGGTTCGGGGCAAGGGTTTCGCAAGGCACGACAAATGCGACCGTGCGGTTGCCAGAGGGCGGACTTTCCCTATGGTGCCGGCGTGATGCTGAGATGCGTGATGTTCGCCGGATTGATCGTGGGTGCCCACGGGGATGAAAAGGGATTGGTGGCCAGTGAAACCCTGCCCGGCGTCTCGTTGCCCGAAGGGGTGAACGCGCGAGTGGTGGCCGATCACGACTCCCAGGGCGTCACCTCGCCCACCGCGCTGAGCGAGGACAGGCACGGCCGTTGGTATCTTGCGGAAACGCTGCGTTTCCGTGCCGGCGTCGAGGACAACCGCACGCATCCATACTGGCTCACGGAGGATGGTTCGGCCAAAACCACGGCCGACCGGGCGGCGATGTACAAGAAGTGGGCCGACAAGTTCGAGGAGGGCTATTTCACCGAAAAGAGTGAACGCATCCGGGTGCTGGCCGATCAGGGCGAGGACGGGCGCTTCGCTAAATCGGAGATTTTCGCGGCGGATTTCGATGATCCGCTCGCAGGGACAGCGTCGGGCGTGCTGGCATACGATGACGTGGTTTATTTCGCCTGCATCCCGGAGATCACGGCATTGGCGGACAGCGATGGGGACTTGAGAGCGGATCAGCGATTGACGCTTCAGGACGGATTCGGGGTCAGGGTGTCTTACTCCGGACACGATATGAATGGTTTCGTTCTCGGGCCCGATGGCAGGATCTGGGGAACGATCGGCGACCGTGGATTCGCCCTCACGACGCGGGAGGGGAAACGCTATGAGTTCCCCGATCAGGGAGCGGTGTTTCGTTTCGATCCGGATGGCAGCAACTTCGAAGTCGTCCACACCGGCTTGCGCAACCCGAAGGAGGTCGCCTTCGACGCGCAGGGAAACCCGGTGACGGTGGACAACAACGCGGATCAGGGCGACCACGCGCGGGTGGTCTACGTGGTGGAAGGCGGCGACTCCGGCTGGCGGATGGGGCACCAGATGCTGATGAGCTTCGGCGACAAGATCGGGGCGGGCGATTCGGCGCGCTCGGCATGGATGGAGGAAAAGCGCTGGGAGACCCGCAACGACGCGCAGCCGGCGTTCATGTTGCCGCCGGTCGCTCATCTTACGAATGGGCCCTCAGGTCTCGATTTTCATCCGGGCACCGGTTTCACCAAGGAGGAGGAAGGACGGTTCGTGGTCTGCGATTACAAGGCGTCTCCGGCATTGTCGGGGCTGCTCTCGTTCAAGCTGGAGGAAGAGGGCTCGTCGCTCGAACTCGTCGATTCGCGCAAGCTCGCCTGGGGGATCACGGCTTCGGATGTGTCCTATTCCTGGGATGGGCGGCTGATGGTCGCCGACTTCGGCGGCGGCTGGGTTTCCCACGAGGGTGGCAGTGTGATCGAGCTGAGTGTTGTGGATCGTTTTCGCGCAGAAGCGGCCGACGAGGTGGCGCGGGCGGTGCGCGAGGGCTTGGAAGATGCCTCCACCGAGCAGCTTGCGGAGTGGTTGAAGCATCCCGACATGCGGTTGCGGATCCGGGCGCAGCTCGAGCTGACGCGACGCCAGGACGGGCTGGAGCCCCTGGTCAGGGCTGCCATGAAAGGTGCGGGGATCGAGAGACTTCATGGTATCTGGGGGCTGGGGGTCTATCTGCGGCGCGGCGGCGCGGCGAAGGCAACGGCCGAACGCGACGAGTTCGCCGATATCCCCGGAAGCTCCGGCCAGCGGGAGCTGCTGCCGGTGCTGCTTCAATTGGTACGCGACCCGAACGCCGAGGTGAGGGCGCAGACGGCGAAAGTCCTGGGCGACATCGGCCCGCTGGGAGATGTTGCGAACTTCGGCGCTCTTATTTTGGATGAAAGCCCGCGGGTCCGGCTCTTCGGCACGATCGCCACCGGCAAGGCGGAGGCGGTGGGTAGCATGACTTTCATCTGGCAAATGTTGGAGGAGAACGGTGAGGACGATCCCTATCTACGCCACGCAGGCGCGATGGCGCTGGCCCGGCTCTCGACTCCGTTGCAGCTCTTTACGCTGAACGACCATCCGAGCGTCGGCGTCCGGCTCGCGGCGGTGAACGCCCTGGCCGCGAAGAAGGACCGGGGGATCGAGGCGTTTCTCGGCGACCCCGAGATGCGGGTCTTCCAAGAGGTGGTGCGGACGATCCACGACGGGAATCTGGAAGCCTCCCGGGAACGGCTCGCCGAGCGGGTCGCGAAGGGCATCCCCTACGATCTCGACGGCATGACTTGGCGGCGGCTCATCCACAACGCGGTGCATCTCGGTGGCGAAGCGCAGCTCGAATGGCTGGCCAGCCTGCCGATGGAGCGCTCTCTCCCGAAGGATCTGCGACGGGAAGCCTTGCGTGCGCTGTCCATCTGGGACGCGCCTCCGCTGCTCGATGGAGCGACCGGCAGTGCGCTTCCCCCGCGGATGGACGGACGCGCCGAAGTGAAGGAGGTGCTCACGCCGATGATCGATGCTTTCACCCGTGTGCAGCCGGGCGTGTTGGCTCAGGCGATCCGGTTGGTGGAGAAACTCGGCCTCGATGACTCCGGGGTGCCCACGGCGCGATGGATGGAGCTGGTGGAAAACAGCAACCTGCCGGACGACGCCCGCGCGGCCGCACTCGACCGTTGGCTGGCGCGGGACGAGCCCGAGCGGGTGGCGCGGCTCGCCGAGATCGCCAAAAACAAGAGCGGAGACCTGGCCTTGGCTGCCTTGGAACGGCTGGCGGCGATCGCGCCCGGTGAAGCGGCGGAAGCGGTCAAGAAAGCAACGGAATCCGACGACACCCGACGCCGGAAAGCCGGGTGGCGGATCGCCAGTCGCCTGGGAGGCGAGGCGATGGCTTCGGTGGTTGCCGAAGGCGTGAAACGGCTTACGGAAGCTGGCGGACGCGACCCTGCGGGGCTTGAGCTGCTCGACGCGGCGGAAGCCTCCAAGTCTTCCGAGGTCGCCGAGGCGGTGGCCGCCTACCGCGCCGCGATCGAGGCGGACGAGGATCCGCTCGCTGCATGGCGGGTCAGCTTGGAAGGGGGCGATCCGGATCGCGGCAAACATCTGTTCTTCTCGGACGGCCGGGCGCAGTGCTCGAAGTGCCACCGCGTCGGCGGCGACTTCGGCGTGGGCGAGGCGGGCCCGGACCTTGAAGGCATCGGCGCCTTGAGGGACGAAAGCTACCTGCTGGAGTCGCTCGTTTTGCCGCAGGCCAAGGTCGCGCCCGGGTTCGGGATGGTCACCGTCACGATGAAGGACGGCAGCGTGGCTGGCGGTGTGCTGATGACCGAGGACGAGAAATCCGTGGTCATCGACGTCGCGGGCGAGCGGAAGCTGTTGCCCCGGGAGGACATCGTGGAAATGGGCAAACCGATTTCCGTGATGCCGCCGATGGGGGCCATTCTCAACCGACGGGAAATCCGTGATCTGGTCGCCTGGCTGGCCACTCTGGAGCCCGGCGAGCGATGACAGACCCCCGCTTGCCGCCGACAGGATGGCCGCCTAGCGTTTCCGCCTTTCCATGACCCAACTTCAGAAAAAGCCCGACCCCCATCCCGGTATCGCTGCCGCAGCCATATCGGTCATGGCGCTGGCGGTGGCCATGGTATTGGAGCTCGTGGGATTGACGCGTAGCTGGGATGGGATGCTTGTGGGATGGCTGGAAGGGCTCGGACTCGAAGGCGGTTTGGCACCGCTGGAACCTTGGATCGGCTGGTTGTGGACCGCTCTCGTCGTGGTGCTGAGTTCGTGGGTCCTGCTGCACGTGCGCGGCAACTGGCGGCGCTGGGTGTTGTCTGTTTCGATGCTCTTCGTCAGTCTCGCGTGGATCCCGGTGCTGGCCTTGTGCGGACGGGTGCCGATGCTCATGGCACCGCTGTTAGGATTGCTATGGGCTTTGGTGGGCTCGCTGGTTTATGCGGCGCGCCATCGTGAACCGAAATGACCCGCTGACCATGTCCCGAATCGAATATCCCGAAGCGGTCAACACGCTGGTCAACGAACTGAAGCAACTGCCCGGTATCGGTCCGCGGAGTGCCGAACGCATCGCCATCTGGCTCATCCAGAGTCCCCGCGCTCATCCCACGGCCCTTTCGGCGGCGCTGCTGGCGTCTCATGAGAAAGTCGTGCCTTGCCCGAAGTGCGGCTTCTTTTCCACGGTCGATGGCTGCGCCGTCTGTCTGCATCCGCGGCGGGAGGCCGTGTTGTGTGTGGTGGAGCAGGCGACCGACGTGATCTCGATGGAGCGTTCGGGGGCATTCAAAGGTTTCTACCATTGCCTCGGAGGACGGCTTTCTCCGCTGGACAACGTCACTCCGGAAGATCTGCGGATCGGCTCGCTGCTGGAGCGAATCACCGTCGACGGAATCGGTGAAGTCATCCTTGCGCTCGGTTCGGATGTCGAAGGTGAGGCAACGGCCAGCTACCTCGCCGATCTCCTGCGGGGGAAATGCCAGGTCACCCGGCTGGCCCAAGGTCTGCCGGCTGGCGGCGGGCTTGAGCATGCCGATGCGCTGACGCTTGCCCGCGCGCTCGAAGGCCGCCGCGGGATGTGATCACGATCGCCGGCAGGGAAACGGAAACACCCGGGCGCGAAGTTTCTCAAAAACCACCGCACCGAAGCCGGCACCGAGGAAGTCGGCGACGAAATCCGCCAGATCATTTCCCGTCCGACCCGCCACGAAGCTCTGATGGTATTCGTCCAGGCCACCGATCAAGGCGAGCACGCCGGTAACCCATAGCAACCGCGTAAGGACCTTGCTGCCGGGGATAGACAAATAAACCGCGGGCCCCAACAGACCCGCGCCTCCGAAGAAGTATCCGAAGTGGTAAAGTTTGTCGATTTCCAGCCAGGTGTCCGGCTGGTAGATCGGCCTCGCCGCGGACGAGAGCCACCACAGGGTGATGGCCCAGCCGGCGAAGGCGGTGAACCAGAGGCTTCGGCGGCGGATCACTGCTTGCGCACTTCGTCTTCCAGCCGTTCGGCCAGCCACTGCTTCATCATGGATTGGTAGTTGAGGAAGCGGGAGCGGGCGATGCGCTTGATGCGGGAAAGCATCCGCGGGTCGAAGCGCAGGGTGATGGTGGTGGATTCCCGCGAGTCCGGCTGGTGGATCGAGCCGGCCATCAGGCGGCCGTCGAGCTCGTTCTCGAGCCAGAACTTCGCTTCTTCCTCCTCGTCCTCGAATTCGGGAATCTGGTTCCAGTTGGAAATCGTGTTCATCGTGAAGCGATTATTTGAATTCGGCGTATTTCCGCTCGTAGAACCGGAGTTCGTTTTCACTCATCTCGCGGACGCAGATGATGCGGGCGGTCTTGCCATTGGTCCAAAAACACAGGAACAGCGGGCGCTCCGCCACCGTCTTGCCGACGGCGTAATAGCGGGACTCGCCGTCGGCGCGATCGTTCTCCGGCAAAAATCGCAGGGCGAACGGGTCCTCAAGCGCTTCCTCGATTTCTCGAGGCTTGATGTACTTGAGGTCGAAGTTGACGTCGATCAGATCGAGTTCCATGGGCGTGCACCCGCAGCAAACCGTGGAATCGGGGCGGGGGGAAGCGGAATCCGGAACGAGCGGGTCACTGACCGGGGAGACCCGGGTCGGTCGTGGGGAAATCGTAGCCGCCTTCGTTGGGATACTCGCTGCGGTGTTCCTCATGGTGATCGCGGAAAACATTCCGGACATCGCCGAAGATCGAGCCGCCCCGGGTGCGGGGACCGCTGACCACGTTCAAGGTGGGCTTCAGTGCGCCGGACCGCTTCGCGGCTTTCTGCTGCGCCACGGTTTGATCGATCGCCTCGGTCGAGGCGGCAGGCAGCGGGCCGAAGGTGCCCTTTCCGGCGAGCGCGGAGGTGGCGAGCAGCCGGGCGACATCGATCGTCACCGGGGAAGGCACCACCCGGCCGTCCGGACGCATGACGATCATTTTTCCGGCGGGAACGAGCACCGGCTTCTTCGAGCCGTTGATGTAAAGCTTCTGCGTGCCTTCGAGCGTGAGCAGCTTCACCCATTCGCCCGGACTGTATTCGAACATCGAAGTGGTGCCGGTGATCGCCGCCGTGACGGTGGCCGTTCGGATCGTCGCTCCGCCTGCGTTCTTCGGGACCTGGAGCAGGATCGAACCCTGCTGGAGTTCCACGTCGCGGCTGCCATTGCGGAAGCTGAAGACGGAGTTTTGACCGAGGCGGGTGATCGTCTGGTCGGAGAAAACCAGCTCGGCGCGCGACTTGCGGCCGGTCTGCACCGAGGCGGTGCCGCCGACCGTTTCGCCGACCGAGGCGGGTCGCCCGTCACCGGCTTTTCCATGGACGCGGACGTCGTTCACGGCCTGGGTGATCTTGGCCGAGGAAAGCGGGGCCGCGGAGGCGATGGCGGCCAAAGGGAGAAGGCAAAGCAGGGATTTCATGGCGGCGGGAAGGGTTAGAAGCTGAGCTGGACGCCGACCCCGGCACCGGTGTGCCAGGACTGGGAATCGTTCACTCCAAGCGGTGTGTTGGAGTCGTGGTTGGAGTAGTAAACCTGGGCGAAAAGGGTGGAGACCGGGCACACCTGCCAATCGACCCGCAGACCGACGGAATGGTTCCAGTCCTCGCGGCCGGCGGCGTCGAAGTCCCACCACGCACCGCGCCAGCCGAGGGTGGCACCGAGGTCGCTGGTGAGCCACTGTAAGCTTCCCCGTCAATGAGACAGTGCTAACTGAGAGATTCGGGCGGTAGGT
>CBFGTS010000019.1:0-67090 GCA_965652295.1 uncultured Haloferula sp.
CGGAAGACAGCCGCGGCTGGCCCCTCTGGTCCGAGGTGGGCGGAACATACAAGAGGCGGAGATTTACGGAAATCATCGAGAAATCCGGGACGTTCCGGCTCAGTGGCCTCCGTCTTCCTCAGTTCCTCAGTGTCCAGAAGAATACCTGTCCCACCGGGAACAGCCTCGAAGGATTCTGGCGAAGACCGCTGAACGGGACCCCATCGGCGTTCATCCCCTGTACCTGCGGTTCTTGCCCTGCCGAGCTTGAGGGCCTTGAAGCGCAAACCCTCCTCCGCCGCCTTGCAAGTCCATGGACCCGGCGCATGTTAGCCGATCGCCGTCATGGAACCGCCCGACGATCTCACCCAGGCCACTGAAACCCTGAAGTCACTCGGCATCGCGCTGGGGCTGGGTTTGCTCGTCGGGCTGGAGCGGGAGTGGGCGAACAAGCGGATGGCGGGCATCCGGACCTTTCCGCTGGTGACCCTGTTCGGAGGGCTGTGCGTGGTGATCGCGCAAAGCTTCGGCGGCTGGATCGTCGCGGCGGGCGTGCTGGCCTGCGTCACGATGCTGGTGCTTTCCAATCTGGCGAAATGGAGGGAGCCGGAAGGTGCGGGCGTGGGGCTGACCAGCGAGATGGCGCTGCTGGTGATGTTCGCGGTGGGCGTGATTTGCGTGATGCATCACTGGATGGAGGCGATGGTGATCTCCGGCGTGGTGATGGTGCTGCTCCATGGGAAATCGAGGATGCACGGATGGGTCGACCGTTTCGGCCCGGGCGAGCTGCGGGAGATCGCGCGTCTGGTCTTGATCGGCCTGGTGATCCTGCCGCTGCTTCCCAATGAAGAC
Organism: uncultured Haloferula sp.; assembly: GCA_965652295.1. Classification (GTDB taxonomy): domain Bacteria; phylum Verrucomicrobiota; class Verrucomicrobiia; order Verrucomicrobiales; family Akkermansiaceae; genus Haloferula. The sequence continues at coordinate 832 of CBFGTS010000019.1, forward strand.
ATGGGCTACCTCGACGTCATCAACCCTTTCAAGGTGTGGATGATGGTGGTGTTGATCGTGGCGATCAGCCTGTCGGCTTATCTCGCGTCGAAATTCATCGGCGGACAGAAGGGCGCGCTGCTTTCCGGAGTTCTGGGAGGGTTGATCTCGAGCACTGCGACCACGGCGGGGGCGTCGAGACGGGCGAGTGCGGCCCCGGATTCGTCGCGGGCATGCGCCTTCATCGTGGTGGTGGCCACCGCGATCGTGTTCGCGCGGGTGATGGTGGAGGTGGTCGCCGCCGGCGGTGCCGAAGGGCGGCCGATGCTGTGGCCGTTGGGGATCATGTTCGTCTGGAGCGCGTTGGTTTCCGCGGCGATGGCGTGGAAGGGGACCGGCGATGCGGGGATGGAAACCAGCGAGGAAGCCCCGTCCGAGCTGAAAGCGGCCATCGTTTTCGCTCTGCTCTATGTGGCGGTGCTGCTGGGCGTGGCGTATGCGAAGGACCAGCTCGGCCAGGGAGCGCTCTACGGTGTGGCCGCGATCTCGGGGCTGACGGACATGGATGCGATCACTCTTTCCACCTCGCAGCTCGTCGCCGGAGGAAACGTGGAACCGGCGCAAGGCTGGCGGGTCATCCTGCTGGGCGGCCTGTCGAACATGATCTTCAAGCTTGGAATGGTGGCGGTGCTTGGAACCCGCAAGATGCTGGGGCCGGTGTTGATCGGCTTCGGTGCGATCGGTGGTGGGGCGGCGGCGTTGTGGATCCTCTGGCCGAAGTAGACGAACCGGGCGAGGTCGCAAACGACGCGCCAAGCGGGATGTCCCGCCAAAAGGAGCACAGGCATCTTGCCTGTGAACCCCGGCAGCCCGTCACCTCTCCAACCCACCTAAAATCCAAACCGCCTCCTTCCCCACCCACCGCGCGCCAGCGCCACTCCATCTCCATTCGCCCCGCCAGGACGGTATGAACCGGGCACATCGGTAGCACCTTGGGCTGGGGGCATGCTCTGGAAAAACCGTGTTACCGGTGGGGTTTGGCCAGGCTCGGATTGAAATCCTTCGCCAAAGCGGCGTAGTCTGGAGGCCGGGAATTCGGAGAAGCGGTTCGAGGGTGGGGCTGCGGAGGTCGGGCGAGAGAGCTCGCGGTGTCGACGGGTAAACGCATTGTCAGCCCGGGCCTCCGCGGTCGCGCCGCCGGAAGAGATCGAAGGAGTTCATCGGTCGTGGTCCACGGGGGCGTCCGACACCTGGTCGTTTGACAAGCCTCCGACAGCGTCGAAGCTCCGCCTGAGAAACGCCATCCGGTGAGAATGGCGGGTTTCCTCCCTTGATGAGACGCTCCGAAAATCCGACGCCCGTTCCGGCCGTGATCCCCTGGGTCATCGCCCTGATGGTTTGCGTCGGGTGGTCGGCGTGGGCTCAGGCGCGGGGCACGGTCGATGCCGGGACCCGGCCGGAATGCGGGCTTTCCCAAAATGTGGACGATGGCGGGGTGCAGGGAAGCCTGCCGGCGCGGCCTCTGCCGATGCGCGATGTTCCGATGACGGGGTTCTCCCGGGTAGCGATCCCTGAAGTTCGGCTCGGGATGGAAGTGCGGTCGGAAATGCCGCCCTTCCATCTGCGGCCGAAGAGCCTGAGGAGCCGGGCCCCGCCACGCGGTTGAAATGGAGAACGCCGGCGCTTTGACAGCCGGTCCGGCCGCTTTGCGGTCCATGTCATCCCACCCCATGACCTCCGGGCACCCGGGGTCTTTCCCGTTTCCCTGTCCGCTCCGTCTTCGGACGCCGGGCCCCTTTTCCATTCACACCATTCCTATCATGATTCTTCTGAATTCCGTCCCGAAACCTTCAGCCCCCACCCGGCCATGATCGCCCGTTTTTTCCCTGCCTTCGTTGGAAAAAACGAGCGTGAGCTGGCGCGGATCCGCCCGCTGGTTTCACGCATCAACCGCCTCGAGGAAACCCTGCACAGCGAGCCGGACGAGGCTCTTCGCCGTCGTGTGGACGAGTGGCGCGGCCAGCTCGGCGGATGGGAGGCCGACGATGAATCTGCCGCCGTCGCCCGCGCCCGCTACCTCGAGAAAATCCTGCCAGAGGCATTCGCGGTGGTGAAAAACGCGGCCCGCAGGATGAGCGGACGCGAGGTCGAGGTGTGCGGACAGAACATGCTCTGGAACATGGTGCATTTCGACGTCCAGCTCGTCGGCGGCATTGCGATCCACCGCGGTCTGATCGCGGAAATGCAAACCGGAGAAGGCAAGACGCTGGTCGCCACGCTGCCCGTCTTCCTCAACGCGCTGACCGGCCTCGGCGTCCACGTGGTGACGGTGAACGACTACCTGGCACGCCGCGACTCGGAATGGATGGGTGAGCTTTTCCGTTTTCTCGGTCTGACCGTGGGCTGCCTGCAGAACGACCAGGATCCGGAAGTACGGCGTGAGCAGTACCAGTGCGACATCACCTACGGCACGAACTCGGAATTCGGCTTCGATTACCTGCGCGACAACGGCATCGCCCATACCGCGGCCGAGCAGGTACAGCGCGGCCACTACTTCGCGATCATCGACGAGGTGGACTCGATCCTGATCGACGAGGCCCGCACGCCGCTGATCATCACGGTCCCCGGAAACGACGCGGCCGGTCCTTTCGTGCGGAACAAGCCCGCCGTCGCCCGCCTGGTCCGCAAGCAGACGGACCTCTGCAACGGCTTCGCCAGCGAGGCCAAACGACTCATCGGAGCCGGCGATATGGCCGCGGCGGGGGTCGAGCTGCTGAAATTGAAGCTCGGCCAGCCTCGGCACCGCCAGTTCCTGCGATTGATGGAGCAGCCCGAGCTGCGGCGGTTGGTGGACAAGACCGAACTCGCTTTCCATCGCGGCCGCTCCGGACGGACCCTCGTCCAACTCAAGGAGGAGTTGTACTTCTCCATCATCGAGAAGGACCGCGATGCCGCTCTCTCCGAAAAGGGGCGGTGTTTCCTCTCACCCGACGATCCGGACGCCTTCACCGTGCCCGAGCTGGAACCGGATGCAACCGAGGTCGAGCGAATGAACTTCGGCGCACGGGCCGGAGAGATCCATGCGATCTCGCAGTTGTTGAAGGCCTATTGTCTGCACGAGCGCGACGTCCATTACGTCGTCCGCGGAGGCAAAGTGACGATCATCGACGAGAGCACCGGCCGGGAAATGCCGGGCCGGCGGTGGTCGGACGGCCTGCACCAGGCGGTTGAGGCGAAGGAAGGCGTGAAGATCGAAAGCGAGAACCGCACCTGCGCGACGATCACCATCCAGAACTACTTCCGGCTCTACGATAAACTGGCAGGCATGACCGGCACGGCGGAGACCGAGTCGGCGGAATTTCACGACATCTACCGGCTCGACGTGCTGCCGGTCCCGACTCACCGGCCGAACATCCGGATCGACGGAAACGACTGCCTTTTCCGAACGCGGGCGGAGAAGTTCCAGGCAGCGGTGGAGAAAATCCGGAGAGTTCATGGAACCGGCCAGCCGGTGCTGGTCGGCACCGCCTCGGTCGAGTCATCCGAAACGCTATCGCGCCTGCTGAAGCGGGCGAAGATCCCGCACACGGTGCTCAATGCGAAGAATCACGAGCAGGAGGCGGCGATTGTGACGAGAGCCGGAGAGAAGGGGGCGGTTACCGTTTCCACCAACATGGCCGGCCGCGGCACGGACATCAAACTGGGTGAAGGCGTGGCCGAACTCGGAGGGCTTTTCGTGATCGGGACCGAGCGTCACACCTCACGACGGGTGGACCGCCAGCTCCGTGGCCGGTGCTCCCGCCAGGGCGACCCGGGGTGTGCGCAGTTCTTCCTTTCGCTGGAGGACGACTTGATGCGCCACCACGCCGCGCCGAACCGGATGGCGGCGATGATCGAGGAGTTCGCGGCCCGATCGCGAACGCTGACCGGCGGATCGTTGGGAAAACTCATCGAGGAAGCGCAGCAGCGCGTCGAACAGCACGGCTACAAGATCCGCAAGCAGGTGCTGGATTTCGACGACGTGATGAACCTCCAGCGGAGCATCGTTTACGGCTATCGAAACGAGGTGCTGCATGCGACGGACATGCGCGAGGTGGTGCGGGAAATCCTGGCCGTGGATGAAGTACGGCGAACAGCGTACGAAGAGCGCGTCGCCGCGTTGCCGGCGGAAATGCTGGCAGCGATCGAACGGGCGGCGGTGCTCCAGGCGATCGACTGGCACTGGCAGAACCACCTCGATGACATGGAGGATCTTCGCGAGGGCGTTTACTTGCGCTCGCAAGGCCAGAAGGACCCGCTGGTGGAGTATAAGAACGAAGGCTACACGCTGTTTTCCGGATTGATGGAGGCAATCCGGGAGACGTCCGCCCGGAACCTCGAACGGGTGGCGGGACGAGTGCGGGGGGTGGTTTGATACTCCGGAGTAAAAAGGCCTGCTTTACCCGATCATGGCTGCGGGGCGATGGCGGGCCAGCCGTCGTCCCAGAAGATCTCGCGGATGCGGAGCTTGGCCTTGCCCGCGTCCTTGAGGTCGTAGGCGTGGAAGACGAGGTAGTCCTGGCCTTCGAAGGTATAGGCTGCGGGGTGCCCGGTGGCCGCCCAGTCCTCGCCATCGCCGGCAGAGACGAGGGTGCCGCCGCCGCGGACCATGCGCTTGCCTTCCTTGTCGAGGTAAGGCCCGCGGATGTCCTTCGCGCGACCGACGACGACCTTGTAGGTGCTGTTGACTCCCTGGCAGCAGCGGTCCCAGGAAGCGAAGAGATAATACAGGCCGTCCTTCCTGAAGATGAAAGGTGCCTCGATCGAGCCGCTCTTCATGGCCTTGTTGCGGGCGAGTTGCTCCGGGGTGTAGAGCGCGTCGTAGTCGAGTTCCGGGTTGGCGGAATCGCCCGCATCGCGCTCGTCCACGGCGAAGTCGCGCTGGCGCGAAGCGATGGTGTGCCATTCCGCCCCCGGTCCGGTGACAATACCGAGGAGGTCGGGCTGCATTTTCACTAGCTTCAGGCCGGTCCAGAACGATCCGAAGCTCATCCAGGGCGTGCCGTTTTCATCGAAGGCGAGGTTGGGATCGATCGCGTTCCAGAGGTCGCGGCCGGGCACCGACTGGACGACGATGCCGTGGTCCTTCCATCCGAAATCAGGGCTTTTGGGATCGAGCGTGACATTGGTGGCCACGGCGATGGCCGAAGTATTCCGGCCGAAAGCGGAGACGGAGTAGTAGAGGTAGAAAGTGCCGTCGTGTTCGTGGATATCGGGAGCCCAGATGTTGCCATCGAAGCCCGGCGCGATGCCCTTCACCCAAGCCGGGGTTTCGGCGAAAACAGGTTTCTCCTCCTGCCACGAGTGGAGGTCGGTCGAGGATTTCACCCGGATGCCGGGTCCGGTGTAGAACAGGTAATAGGTATCGCCCTCCTTCGCGATGACCGGATCGTGCGCCTCCACGGACCGATCCTGGGCGGTTGAGACGAGAGGGGTGAAAACAAGCAGGGAGGTGAGGAGTGCCAGTGGGTTTCGGGTTTTCATTTCCCCGTGGCTACGCGAGAGAGGCGCGTTTGTCAGGCAGCGATTCCTATCGGGATGATCTACGTCTGCTTTCGATAGGGCACGACGACATCCTGCAACATTCCGAAATGCTTCGCATTCAGAGTGACGAGAGCGAGATGGTGTTGGGAGGCCGTGGCGGCGATCATGCAATCCGCCAATCCGCAACCCATCAAAGTTCGGTAGTCGCGGCGAAACAGCCCAGCCACTTCGGCGATTTCCTCCGTCAGCGGAAGCACGGTGAGAGCGGAAAGGGTGGTGGTCAGTTTGGTTCTCTCCTGGCTTTCCCTCACTCCTTGGTAGAGTTCGGCAACGGTGACCGACGAGATATGGAGATGGTCGAGGTTTTGCTCCAGGAATTCAATCGCTTCGGCCCGTCCGCGGAGGAAATCGATCAAGACATCGGTATCGACGAGCATGGCTTAAAAGCGGTCGAACTCTGCGCGGATTTCCCGGAGGTCAAGATCCTCTCGATCGCTCCAGATACCGCATGCGGCGCGAAACCGGCCGAGCCGGTCCTGGGGACCCAAGCGTTGGAGATACTGGTCGATCGCTTCCCGGATGACCTCGCTCTGCTTGCGTCCGGTGGTTCTCGCGACCCTCGCCACGCCTTGGACTTCGGCAGGGGTAAGGTAGATTTGCGTCCGGTTCATACATCATGATGTATGTCGATGAGGCGGTTCCGTCAAGAGCGGGAAAGAGAACTCCCCGCCCTCCTCGCAAACCAGAAGGTTCGCACCACTGCTTTACCTCGCGGCGACGAGGTCGTAGCCGCGCCAGTCGTGGATGGTCACATCGGCGAATTCACCGACGGGGATGGCCTCATCGACGTGGACGGAGCCATCGATTTCCGGGGCGTCCCACTCGGTGCGGCCGACGCCGGGTTGCTCGACGAGGACGCGGACCTTTTTCCCGACCTGCTCCTGGTTGAGCTCGGCGGCGATGCGCTGGAGCTCGGCCATGGCACGGGACCAGCGGCTCTTGCGGGTCATGTGGTGGATCTGCCCGGCCATCTTGTAGGCCGGGGTGCCTTCTTCCTTGGAGTATTGGAAAACGCCGGCGCGCTCGAAGCGGAATTCACGGATGAACTCGAGGAGTTCCTCGAAGTCCTCTTCCGTTTCGCCGGGGAATCCTACGATGAACGTCGTACGAATGCCGAGGCCGGGGATGCCGGCGCGCATCCGGCGGAGGAGGTTGCGGATGTAGTCGCCGTCGGTCTTCCGCTTCATGACCGTGAGCATGCGGTCGGAGATGTGCTGGAGCGGGATATCGACATATTTGGCGACCTTGTCGCACCCGGCGATGGTGGCGATGAGTTCGTCGGACCAGTGCGCGGGATGGGTGTAGAGGAGGCGGATCCAGAAGTCGCCTTCGATCTCGTTCAGCTCGCGCAGCAGCGAGGCGAGGGACTCGCCGCGGGTGGAATCGACGGGCGAGTTGGGGTTCGGGCGCCGGCCCTCCCACTTGTCCATGCCGAAGTAGGTGGTGTCCTGGGAGATGAGGTTGATCTCCTTCACGCCGGCGGCGACGAGATCCTTCACTTCGCGGACCACGCTTTCCTGGGTCCGCGAGCGGTGCATGCCGCGGATTTTCGGGATGATGCAGAAGGTGCAGGTGTGGTTGCAGCCCTCGGCGATCTTGACGTAGGCGGAGTGGTCGGGCGTGAGGCGCCAGCGCGGGGTGTTGTAGTCGGGGACGTATTTCGGCTTGAGGGTGACGAAATCGCGCTCGTCATCGGTGGCGACGCCCTCGTCCTTCTGCGGGGCGGGCTTCTTGCCGACGAGGCCTTCGATGATCGGGGCGACCTTGGTGATCTGGTCGAGCCCGATGAAGGCATCCACCTCGGGCATGATGCCGGGCAGTTCTTTGGCGAAGCGCTGCGAGAGGCAGCCGGCGACGATGATTTTCTGTTTGGCGCGATCCGGGTCCTCGGTGCGGGCGTTGGCGGCACCGAAAATGGCATCGATAGACTCCTGCTTCGCCATGTCGATGAACGAGCAGGTGTTGACGATGAGGACGTCGGCCAGCTCGGCGTCCGGGGTGAGAGCCATGCCGGCTTGTGCCAGGTGACCCATCATGACTTCGGAGTCGATGAGGTTCTTGGCGCAGCCGAGGGAAATGAGACCGACGGTGGTGGACATGGCGCGGGTCAATTGGCGAGCTGGACGACCTCGTCAAGGATGAGTTCGTCGCCGGGCTCGGGCTTGATTTCGCCAAATTGGGTGACGGGGTTGGCGATGGCGCCCTCGAGGGTGACCTCGCCGACGCGGAGTTTGCCAAGGATGCCGCCGTTCCGCCGGATGGCGAGGACGGAGCCGGACTGGACGTTCTCGGTGCTGACGACATCGAGCACGGCGAAGTCGCCGAAATTCGGGTCGGACTGCCACTGGGCGACGCGGGCGATGAGCATGGCGTCGTTGATGACGCGGGAGCGGCGGGCGGCTTTGTCGCGGCTCTCGGCGGTGCGGCCGGTGAGGAACTGGGCCTCGTCTTCGGCGCGCTTGGCGTCGAGTTCGGCTTCCACGGCCTGGGCTTCGAGTTGCTTGAGGCGGGCTTCGATTTCCTCGCTGCTCTGCTCGGCCTCCTGGCGGGTGACGAGGTCGGTGCCGGAGGGGGTCTGGGCGGCCTCCTGGAGGGTGCGGCGTTCCTTTTCGGAGCGCAGCCGCTCGATCTCCTGTTCCATTTCGGAAAGGGTGCGCCGCATCTCGGCCAGATCGTCGGCGGGGGCATCCTTCATGCCCGAGTTCATTTTTCCGACGAAGGCGATCAGCGCGCCGAGGATGAGCGCGAGCGTGGCTCCGAGCAGAATCTTGAGCGTATCCATGGCGCGGAGAGTGGTCGGGCCGTTGGCGGATGTCAACGGGCCCGGAGGGCCCGAAATTCCGGCCGAAGTGCTTTTTCACCGGCGCCAGCCACCGCCACGACCGCTCATCACGCGGAGCTGGGCGTCGGGCGAGAGCCCGCTGTTCTGGAGCCATTGGAGCGCGGCCTGCGGATCCCGGCGGAGGTAGGCTTGCCCTGCCTGGACCATCGATCGCTCCCGCATGCCCGGGTCGGCGATATCCTGCGCCCATGCCAGAGCCGTCGGCGGGTCGTTCCAGGCGTAGCCGCGGGCGAATCCGCTGACGGCGGCATCGCGCTCCGGGCCGGGAGCCATGCCGGCGAGGTGCTGGGCGGCGGCTTCGGGATCGCGGTCCTCCCAGTTTCCGAAAGCTTCGTTGAGACCGGCGTTCTTGGCGTCGCCGGCGGGGAGGCTGGAAATCCAGCTCACGGCGGTCTCCGGTTCGTCCTCCGCCCATTCGTCACCGATCTCGGCGATGGCGGAGGCGGCAAATTCCTGGTCGGCGAATTGTTCCACCCAGGCGGCTGCTGCGGCGGGATCCTCGCGCACGTAGCTATCGACCACCCGGCGCATGGCGGCACCTTTCTGAGCCCCGTCCGGGAGCGATTCCACCCAGTGGGACGCGGTTTCGTGGCCTCCATCGCGCAGGGCTTCGTTGGCCACTTCCCACATCAGGCGCTGGGCGTGGCGCTCATCGTCCCCGCCGAGGCGCATCGCAGTTTGCGTGGCGAGACTGAGGTCGGAATCGGCCAGGCCGGAAATGAGGTCGCGCTCCAGGTTGCGCCGTTGTCCTTCGAGTTCGGGCGGCAGTTGATCGAGCATCGCGATAGCTGCGGCGGGATTCGCCGCCGCCCAGCCACTGAAGGCCGCACCGAGGTCGTTCTCATCGCTGGTCATCGCGAAATCGAACGCTTCTTTCCCGGCGATGGCTCCCCAGGCGTAGTTGAAGTCCCGCCATTCCTCGCCCTGGGCCCCGAGCGCGACGAGCTGCTCGCGGATATCGACGGCGTTCTCGGCAGTCATGTTTTCCAGTAGCTTGGCGAAGGCGAGACGACGGGTCAGCGGATTGGGACTGCGAAGCGCTTGCTCGATCACGGCGTCGAGGCTGGCACCATCCACCGAGTAGCTACCGAAGAGCTTCAGCAAGGGGCTGTCTCCCTGATCGGTCCGGCGTTTTCCGGCGGCGCGGGAGGCAACGTCATCGCCGGACCCACCTGCGATCCGGCTTGGCACGCGGTCCGCGGCAGCCTGGGCGGCGGCGACTTCTTCGGCGGTAGGAGCACCGGCCTGCGAGCCGACGAAAAACGCGGCGCCAGCGGCGACCGCCCAGCCGAGGTGAATGGAGAGGGACTTGGCAGACATCTTGGAAAAATCGGGCTGTTTTGGTGATGACGCAAACGCCGCGCCCGGTCTTTCGCGGGAAAGGGCCGGATTTTCACGACTTGCTCAGAAGTCGAACCGAGATGCGCTGCCAGTAGTCGCGGTCTTTTTTCCAATAGAAGGCAGCCGCCCATGGATCGAGAGCCGTACCGGTGCGGATTTCTTCGCCGGCAACCAGGGTTTCGTTCAGGCTGTCCGGCGTGGTCACCGATCGCACTTCGGGAAAAGCCCGCCGGAACGCGGAACGCATTCTCGTCTGGAGCCGGCGGTGGCCGGGGCCGGTGACGAGGTTGGCCAGAAGCAGACCGCCGGGGGCGATCAGCGGGCGCAGGACCTCGATGAGTCGCTCGGGCTTCCGCTCGGGCCGGAAAACATCCTCCTCGCCCGCCAGATAACAGTCGTCGATGACGATGTCGTATTGCCGGCGGCAGCTGGCAGCCCATTCGTAGGCGTCGGCGATGTGGATGCGCGCTCCGGTTTCCTCAAGCCGCATGTGATCGCGGGCGAGATCGACGATCTCGGGATCGAGGTCCACCGCGGTGAGTTCGGCGTCTGGCAGGAGGTGCCGGAGGATCCGGAGCGTGGTACCCCCCGCGAGGCCGAGCATCAGGATGGATCGCGGCGGCCCATCGGGCCGGAGGAGGGCGGCAGCGGCCAGATTATCCCAAGCCAGACCGGTGAGAAAACGGTCGCGGTGCCACCAGGCGTGGACGGCACCGGCCACGCGGAATTCACAGGAGGCGGAGGCTTTCCAGATCTCAAGGTCCTGGAATGCGGTGCTTGTGGTGGTGATGCGTTTCAGCCCCATTTCGGCGACCCTTGCAGGATCAGGCGGAAGGTCGATGCCATTCGTGGGGGCGGAGGAAGATCCTTAAGAAAACCCGATTGTTACGCGATCGCGTTAGTTAATTAATCCGTTTCAAAACATTGTTGCTTAAGGAGTTAGGTGGATGCATGGATTTTGCATGCCCTTTGTGACGGAGTTATCCCCCCTGGCTTCGCTCGAGGCGGCACGACCGGTTTTCCTCATCTTGATGGGGCTTTCGATCGTGGCGATCTCTTGGCGATTGGTGAAGCGTGTGTCCGGTTGGCCGGCGCGGGTTCTGATGTCTGGAGCGCTGCTTCTGGCGTTCGGCTATTCGCTGATTCTGCCGATGTATGAGGTCGGAGTGTTGGTGAAGCCGTCGATGGTGCCGTTCTCCTCGGGAGCGGACGTGACCCGGATGATGGGATGGGAAGTGGCCAAGGCTTTTGCGATGAACGGCGGCTGGCTGTTGTTCGGCCTCGGGCTGTTTCTGATTTCCCGCTCCCCGCTGCCTCCCCGCCGTCCTGTGAACTTCACCGTCGTCCGTCCATGATCGCCGCCCTTTTCGAGATTCTCCTGAATCAGTCATTCCTGCTCGATGCCGCCGGCTTGGCGGGTATCGGACTTGTGGCGGTGGGTGCCATCCAGCTGGCCCACCGCTATCACTCGATCAACGCGCCCCTGATGACTTGGGGAGCTGTGACGCTCATCCTCGGTCGTCTCGGGATTCTGGCTTACCAGAGTCTGGCAACCAGTTCGTTGTTCCTCGAAGCTCCCCGTTGGCTCGTCTCGATGGCGCTCAATGTTCCCGTCGGCTTGCTGACGCTGGGAGTCGGCTTGGTGGTGGCCGGGTTCTGGCTCCATGAGCGGGAGGTCGAGGCTCGGTTCGCTCCGCCGGTGGCTTGAAGGTCCGGATGCCGATCGGCACGCTCTTGGGCAGGATCGGAAGGAATTTACGTAAAAGCACGCAGTTTCGGATTGCCGTGTCTTCTCGCCCCCGCTAACAGCCCTCCAGACGTGAACGTCCTGCATGGCGTTCACGTGTGTGTTAGCTAATCCCCCCTGGCGCGGCCCGATTCTTCGGGTCGCGCCTCATTTTTCTGCACGCGGCGCGCCTACGGAAGTTTCTCGGCGAAGTCGACGGCATTGGTTTCCGCCAAGCTGCGGGGAACCATCCAATGGGTGGAGGCGTCGAGCTTCCCTCCGGAGCCGAGGGGGCGGGCGTGGAAGCGGGCGAAGCTGCGGCCTTCGGGAGTCAGGATTTCACCGTGGAAAGCCACGCCGGACACGACTCCTACGGCCGGGCCGAGGGTGCCTTGGAGCTTGGCTTGGGATCGGGTGAAAACCTGGACGGGAGCGCCGGTGCCATCGCTCAAACGCGCCTTCAGATGAAGGGTGCGGGGTCCGGGTTCGCCGGTGAGGCGGTAGCGCTTTGAAAACACGCTGCGGAGGGCGGACTGGTAGTCGGCGGCGAGCTGCTCGGCGATGAGCGGGTTGGCGGTGGGTTCGATCGAGATCTCGATCGGCTCGATGATCAGGGAATCGTATCCCGTCTCCGGAGGCAGGCCGGGGCCTGCAGGAGAAGGCGCGCAGGAGGGCATGGAAACGAGGGCGGCGATGAGGCCGAGGTTGGCGAGCAAGAGGCGGCGTTTCATGAATCCAACAGATAGAACGAAGCCGTTCGCGCGGCTCGTTCACACGAGTAGCGCGATTCGCGGGATGGACAAGCGGCTCCGCTCTGGTTTCCCTGCCGGGGTGCTCGCGAAACGCATCATCCCCTGCCTCGACGTGACCGACGGCCGCGTGGTCAAGGGCGTCAATTTCGTGGATCTCATCGACGCCGGCGACCCGGTGGAGTGCGCCATGGCCTACAATGAACAACAGGCCGACGAGCTGGTGTTTCTCGACATCACAGCGTCCTCGGACGAACGCGCGACGATGGTCGACGTGGTCCGCCGCACGGCGGAGCATTGTTTCATCCCGCTGACGGTGGGCGGCGGCATCCGCACGGTGGAGAACATGCGCGAGATGCTGCTGGCCGGAGCCGACAAAGTCGGGGTGAACACGGCGGCGGTGAAAAACCCGGGGCTGGTGGACGCGGGCGCCAAGGCTTTCGGTTCCCAATGCGTGGTGGTGGCGATCGATGCCAAGCGCGAGGGACCGGGGAAATGGGGCGTCTACACCCACGGCGGACGGACGCCGGTGGGTCTGGACGCGGTGGAGTGGGCGAAGGAAGTGTGGCGGCGCGGCGCGGGCGAAATCCTGCTGACCAGCATGGATTGCGACGGCACGAAGGCGGGATATGACTGTGAGCTGACCGCGGCGGTGTCCGAGGCCGTTGGCATTCCCGTGATCGCGAGCGGCGGTGCGGGGAACCTCGATCACATGGTCGAGGTCCTGGAGCGCGGCAAGGCGGACGCCGTTCTGGCGGCGAGTATTTTCCACTTCGGCACCCATACGGTCGGCGAGGCCAAAAGGCACTTCGCGGCACGGGGCATCCCGGTACGTCCCCAAGTCGACGGCTGATGAAACGCGTCTTCCTGATCCTGCTGCTCGGTGGAACGCTGGGAGCGGGCTGGATGTTCCGCGATGGGATCGGCGCTGCGTGGGGCAAAGGGCTGGCCGCCATCGAAATCGGAACCCCGCCACGCAGGCCCGATCCCCGCGCCTACGAAGTCGCGAAGTCCGAGGCCGAGCGCTGGCGCAGGGACCTGGAAAAGCGCTACCGGGCTGCTCCGAGCGAGGCGGATCGGCGCGAAGTGCTGAAGGAAGCCGCCTTGTTTCTCGACGCGATACTGCCCGATCTGATGAGCTGCTGGCTGGGCACGCCATGGGATTACAACGGCACGGCGGAGGGACCGGGGGAAGCGCCGATCGCCTGCGGCTACTTCGTTGCGACGGTGCTGCGGGACGCCGGCTTCAGGCTCGATCGCTACCAGCTCGCGCGGCAGCCTTCGCAGTCGATTCTGCGCACCTTTGTTCCCCGGCAGGCGATGATGCTGAGGGTCGGAGTGGAGTATGATGAGTTCGCCGACGAACTCCACCAGCTGGCACCCGGGGTGAGGATCGTCGGGCTGGACACGCACGTCGGGTTCCTGATCGTGCGGCCGGAAGGCTTCCATTTCGTCCACTCCTCCGGCTCGGAGCCGTGGTGCGTGGTGGATGAAACCCGGGCCCGCGCGGAAGTGCTGCGTCGCTCGAACTACCGCGTTCACGGGAGCCTGACCAGCGATCCGGAGATCGCGCGGAGATGGCTGCTGGGGGAGAAGTTCGACGCGCCACGCTAAGGCCTGCGGTGCCCCGCCCTTTTGGACAGGTGCGGCCGCGGAGCCTTGCCTACAGGCTCTTCGAGCGCTTTAGGCTACGGGTCACTGCTGCGCAATTGCAGGAGAACCATCCCTCAATCGATCTGGAGCAAACCGTATGAAAAACATCCTCAGCATGGCCGCGAGCCTGGCGCTCGCGGCGACAAACACCGCATCAGCCGTGACGATCGTGGACAACTTCAACTCCGGAGTCGGCGGGACCACGGTCGTGATCCTCGACAACGTGGGCGGGGGCAGCAACGCGTTCAGTTGGGACACCAGCGACGGAACCGCGAGGTTCGTCACGACGAGCGTGCATTCCACGAGTGTCGAGCAGACCGCGACGACCTACGCCGGGTTCTCGCTGGCCATCGGCGAAGAGCTGCAAGTGGACGTGGGGAGCACCCCGGGCGGCAGCCAGGACATCGGGCTCTACGTCGGCGGCGTTGTCCCGACGGTGGGAGTGCGCTCAACGTATGTGAACATCTACGTCCGCAATAACGGCGAAGTCTACAGCCGCGGCTTTGATGGCACGACCGAACTCGGTCTCGTGGGTGGAGCCACGGTCACCCTCGACAAGCTCTTCATCGCGCGAACGGACACCAATGACTACGAGCTGGGTTACTACGATGGCGGCACGCGCAACATCGTGAGCATCCGGACCGGGCTGACCAACAATGACGCCGACTCGATCGGCCTCTACACGGACGTCCGTGCGACGGGCACGCTGCGTGCCGTGGACAATCTGGTCATCGTGCCCGAACCCTCGCTCGCTTTGCTCGGTGGCCTCGGCGTGCTCGGCCTTCTGCGCCGCCGTCGGTAATCTCCGCGTCTCCGAGATTTCTTCCCCCGAGGAGTGTCTTGTAATGAGGCACTCCTTTCCTTTGTCAGGGCAGGAACTCCCGCCGAACCGTCAGGCCCGGTGCTCCGTATCAGCCCGCAGCGATGTCCCGGACCAAGGTCTCGACCCGGTTGGCAGAGCTTTCCTCGCCTTCCTCGCGGAGAAACTGGCAGTAGTTTTCCGAGACGGCCTCAAGATCCGGCAGGTAGGCGCGACCGAGGTCCTCATAGATCGCCATCGCCTTTTCAAAGTGGCGGCGGGCCCACGAGCGGTCGCCTGTCTGAAGCAGGGCGAGGGCGAGGTTGTTGTGGGACTGGGCGGTATCCGGATGGCGGTCGCCGAGAGCCTTGCGGCGGGCCTCCAGGGCCATCATGTGCATCTCCCGCGCCTGTTCGTAGTAGCCGGAGGAAAGGTAGAGGGCGCCGAGGTTGTTGGAAACGGTGGCGGTTTCCTCGTGATCCGGCCCGAGGGCCTTGTGGCAGAGCTCCAGGGCCTTGAGGAAATAGGTTTCGGCGTCATCGAAGTTCCCCTCCTTCTTCATCACGTAGGCCAGGTTGTTGGCCATGAGGATGACGTCCAGCGGTGCGGGCGGTTCGGCCCGCTCGAAGAGCTCAAGGGATTTCCTCCACAAATCGGCGGCGCGCTGCGGGCGGCCCATTTCGTCGTGAAGCGCGCCGTAGGTGGCGTGAAGGCGTGCCATCTGCAGCACGCGATCGTCGCGGTTGTCGAGCTGGTCGATCGCCTGCTTGTAGTCCTCCTGGGCTTCCTCCATGCGCCGCAGGGAGCGGTAAAGTTCGGCCCGGAGTTCGAGGGCACCGACGAAATCATCCACCGTTGCGGGGTCCGAGCTGAGGAGCTGTTGGGCCTTTTCGACAGCGGCGGAAGCGGCGTGGACCGCTTCGTCGTAGTTTTTTTCGGCGAGAAGGCGCTCGACCCGTTCGCTCAGGATTTGCAGGAGGCTGTGGGTGGGTGTTTCCATGGGCCCAATGGGAGAAATATAGGAACTAGCTACGGTGGGAATCCCCATCTGGAAAGGGCAAACTCCGTCCCGGGGCCAAAGACGCGAGCAACGTGTCCCGTTGGTGGGGCAGCCCGCCGAGCGCCTCACGCAGAACGGTTTCCGCAAGCTTGCCAGGGGCGGCCAAGCCCAACAGCCGGGCCAGCTCGTTTTCGAAATGGCGGAGCGCCTTTGAGGAGGCTCCGGCGTCGTTCACGTGGTCCAGCGCGCGGCGCAGCAGATCGTGCAGCTCGGGCTCCGGATGGTCGCGCTCCACCGCATGATCGAGCAGTCGGCAAAAATACGCGGCCAGCAAGGTGGCGGGGTAATTCCCGCGGATGGCCGCCCGCAGCGATCCGGGTGTGGCCTCGCGCAGCGTGTGGAGGTCGCCCGTGCGCGAGGGCACCCATTGAAGCGCGCAGGAGAAAAAGAGATCGAGCCGCCCGGCGAAGGGGCTTTTCGGCCGGCGGGCACCCTTGGCCACGGTTTTGATGAGCCCGGCATCGGCGGTGAACCAGTGGACGATGACGCTCGTTTCGGTCAACGGCGTGAGCCGTGTGATGATGCCTTCTGATTGCTCCATGGCGGGGAAACTCAGATCGGTGCGTCAGACTGAGCGGGCGGCGGGGCCGGTTCGTAGGAGGGCAGCGGTTCGACCAGGTTCGCGGGCAGGGGGAAACGCTTTTCGTAAATCCGGGGCGCGATCTCGGCGCTTTCGGCGTAGGCGTCCTTCACCATTTCGAGCTTGGCATCGAGGTTGTCGATATGGTGCAGCGCCATCGCCTCGGGAGTGCGCGGGAGGGTCGGCGAGCCGAATTCATACTGACCATGGTGCGCGGCTACGAGGTGGAGCAGGTGCAGCCGGACATGGTCGCTCGCCGGCTCCTCGGTCAGCCAGGAGGCGGCTTCGGGCGAGTCCAGAAGGTCGTGCCAGAGTTTGTTCACCAGCTCGATCCCAAGCGGGATGTGGCCGAGCATTTCGCCATAAAGCGTCTGGCCCTGGGTGAATCCGGTTTCCGGGTAGGGGTTTTCCCAGAGCTTCCCGCAGTCGTGAAAAAGCACGCCAGCGAGCATGAGATCGCGGTTCAGTTCGGTGTAAACGCCGCAGATCGCCTCCGCCGCCCGCATCATTTGGGCGACGTGCTCGACGAGGCCGCCGCGGCGGGCGTGGTGGTTTTTCCGGGCCGCGGCGGTGCGACGGAACCGCGGTCCGAACTCCTCGACGAAACGCCGGGTCAGGGCGGCGAGGCGGGGGTCGCGGATCGTGGAAAGCAGCGCGGTGATGGTTTCCCAAGCGAACTGCTGACGGGCGCGGGTCGAGGGATCGCCGGCGTAGAAGATTTCGAGATCGTCGCCCTCCAACCGCTGCCACTGGAGGTTGGCGGCGTTGAGCCCGAACTGGCTCTGGGTCCACTCGGCATCGAGCCGCAGCGCGGTGCCGTCCTTGATGCCGGAGCAAGCTTCGAAGAGCGGGGCGTCCGACCAGGCATTGAGCGGGAAGCTGCCGGTCGAGTCGGCAAAAGTGACCACGAGGTAAGGCTTGCCGGTCTTGGTCTGGCGCTCGCTGCGGCACTGGAGCTCGACGTCCACGGTGAAGCGCTGCGGCGATTCTCCGGCCTGTTGTTTTAACTCGGTGACATTGAGAAAATTCATGCCCGCGAGCATCCATGCGGAAAGGAGGGAGTCGAGCTTCTCTCCGCCTGCACACCGATTCGTGTTTGGTGAAGCGGAGTATCCGACTGCTGAAGTTCGACGTATCCCGACGCCTCTTCCACGACCGTTCCATTGGCCCCCTTTCTTCTTGATGATACATGAATTTGAATCAACTCTCTCCGTACCATGCAACCATCCACCACAGGCACTCTTCTCTCTATGATGGCCGTGCTGGCCACCTTTTCCGTGGCTCAAGCTGACTACCTTGTTAGCGGCAGCGGCACCCTGACGCTTTCTGGAGGAGCAAATTCCCTGGGTCTGGATGGGGCTCAATTTGTGGTCCAGGCTTATTTCCCCGAAGGGGTTTACACGGATGACAGTGGCTACCCGGTCGCGGTGGGGGATCCCTCCCGGACATTTCTGGAGATCAGCGGTGCCACCAATCCTGCTTACAACGGAACTTTCAGCCACTATTCAGGATCCACGCCACCGACCTACTTCCCCACCACCTCGGGTTTGGCGGGGGGCGGGGACGATCTCTTCAATCTCTATTTCGATCTGGGTCTCAACGAGGCTTTCGTCGGCCTCGGTCTGGATACCGTTCCGACTCCGACCGGCTCCTCGGTGACCGTCGGAGACACCATCGAGTTGTCCCATTTTAGTGATGGAGGTTCGATCATTCCTCGAAGCGTCTCGAACGAAACCTACTTTACCACCGGCTTCGGCGTCGGGACCGACTCCAGCTACGATATAAGCAGCGGCGTCATCACCACCGCCCTTGTGCCGGAGCCGTCGACGCTGACGATGGCAGGGGTGGGACTGCTTGCCTGTTTCCGGCGGCGACGCTGAGGTCACCTGCGGCGCTCTTTCCAATCGCGGAAGGCCCCGCCGAGATGGTGGAGGGTGTCGCTGGCGATGCAGGATTCGTGGCTTTGGCCGCCGTGGGTGATGGCGCGCTCGGCAGCGCGGCCACAAAGCCAGGCGGCGAGCATGGCGGCATCAGCCGGTGGAATCCCGGCGGCGAGCAGGGCACCGCAGACGCCGGCGAGGACGTCGCCCTGGCCACCGCTGGCCATGCCGGGGTGGCCGGTGGGGTTGATGCGGAGATCGCCTCCGGGCGCGGCGATGACGGTGCGCGCGCCTTTGAGAAGAAGAGTGCAGGGATGGCGCTCGACGAAGTGGGCGGCGGCTTCGAGGCGGGGAAGCTGGGCGAGGTCGGGGGCCAGACGGGCGAACTCGCCGGGGTGAGGGGTGATGAGGTGGTGAGGGCCGAGGAGATCGGCGGCAGATTCGGCGGCGAGCAGATTGAGAGCGTCGGCGTCGAGCACCAGCGGCACTTCGGTTTCAGCAATGCCGGTCAGCAGGGCTTCGCACTGCGGAGGCGTCATTTCCCCGAGGCCGGGGCCGATGACGCGGGCATCCGCGCGTTCGGAGAATGCGGAGTCGATGCGAGAGCCGAGACGTCGGGTCATGATTTCCGGCGGCGGCTGGGCCGGGTTCCCGGGGTCGAGGAAAAGCGTGACCAGCCCGGCTCCGCCGCGAAGCGCGCCGGTGGCGCAGAGGACGGCCGCGCCGCTCATGTTCGGAGAGCCGGCGAGCACGGCGACACGTCCGGCATCGCCCTTGTGAAAGGAGTGGGGGCGCGGGGGCGGGAGATCCGGGAAACCCTCGGGAAACGCCCAGCGCGGAGCCCGTCCGGCAGGCGCGGGCAGATCCGGAAGCGGGACATGGAAGAGCTGGCCGATCCGATCCGCCGCGGCATCGGCATGGAGGCCTTTTTTCGGCACGCCGACGGTGATCGTGAGGTCGGCGGTGACCGCGCCGCTGCCGCTGGTGCCTTCGTCGGTGTGGAGTCCGGAAGGAAGGTCGATCGCCACGACCCAGGCTCCGCGCTGCCGCAGGGCCGCGATTTCCCTGCTCAGGGAAAGCAAGGGCTCGCGCAGTTCGCCGGTGGCACCGATGCCGAGCAGGCCGTCCAGCACCAGCAGGGGGCTGCTGCCTTCGGGCACTCCGGTTCCCGGGATCAGGCCGGCGCGCCGGACTCGCTGGCGGGTGAGCACGCTCCACTGGACTTCCGGGTGCGAGGCGCGGAGCGCGACCGCCCAACCGCGGGCCCGCAGGTGCTCCAGCACGACCACCGCGTCGCCGCCGTTGTTGCCTTTCCCGATGAAAGCGACGGCGCGTCCGGGCTGCGGAAAATAATCGAGCAGGCGTGCCGCGATCCCGGCGGCGGCCCGGTCCATCAGGTCACCGGGAGCCACTCCCGACGAAAATGCGGACGTCTCCAACGCCCGCATTTCATCCGCTGTGACCCAAGCCATGCTGCGACTCTATCGTCAGCCGCGCCGGGCAGCAATGACGCTGTGAACTACAGGCGTTTGTAGCGATCGACGCCATCGGCCATGCCTTCGGCCAACGCTTGCCGCCACCAGGCGGACTTCATCCGCGAGCGTTCGGTCGGGTTGCTGACGAATCCGCATTCAACCAGAATGGCGGGGCAGGTGTTGTGGCGGATCACGTAGAAGCGGGCGAACTTCACGCCACGGTTGGTGGTGCGGACCTTGCGCATCATCCCGTTGTGGACCTGCGCGGCGAGGTTGTAGCTGTCGCCGTTGTTGTAAAAGGTCTCCAGTCCCGAGACGCCCTGCTTCCACGTGTAGTTGTAGTGGACGCTGATGAAAATCGCGTTGGAGTACTGCTTGGTGATGCGGACGCGCTCGGGCAGGGAAATGAAGTAGTCGCTGCGGCGGGTCATCACCGTGCGGTAGCCGCGCTTGCGCAGCTCGTTTTCAAGACGGGCAGAGGTGTCGAGTGCCAGATGTTTTTCGTACACGAGGCCCCACTGGCCTCCCTTGTCGTGGCCTCCGTGACCGGGATCGATCACGACGGTCCGGAAGGATCTCGCTTGGGCGGCGCCGGTCAGGAGCGCCAGCACCGCCGCCAAGGCGGAAAGTCGGAGCAGAGTCTTCATGATGGTTAAGTTTTAAAGAAGGTTCAGATTTATTAAAAACTTTCCGGCTTTTGTAAAGGAATTCGTGGGATTCGGTTGAATAAAACTGGCTCATTCGTAGAGGAAGGCAGGGCGATCCGAGGCCTTCCTGCTCCGCTTCTGCGCTTCTTCGGCCTCCTTGGGATCGTAGAGCTTTCCTCCAAGGGCTCTGATGCTGCCGTCCTTCATTTGCGCCAGCACCGGGTCGCTGGCCAGCGGCTGGTAAAGATCTCGGCCGAGGAAGCGTCCATCCGGGGCGATCCGGGCGTGGCCCCAGAACTTGGGCGTCATCATGTAGAGGACGTGCATGTTCAGAGAGGAGTCGACCGACACGGAAGGCTTTCGCAGCATCAGGACATCGCCCAGGAAATGGGTCCGGAGGATCTTGCCCGTTTTCGCGTCAGCGATCTGGGCGAAGAGCTGGTTGCGGCGATCGTTGTTGAACTGGATGAGCCGGAACTCGTTCTGGCGCCCGCGCTGGCCGGGAACGCCGACAACCTGTTTCCAGTAGGGCAGGGCGGAGTTGACGGTGAAAAGGTGGCGATTGGACTGGAAGCCGTCGGTGCGCTGGCTGGGGAGGCGGACGATGGCGTAGACGGAGAAATTGCCGAGCTCGTCGATCGGATAGAGCTGGGCGAGGTCGACGGTGCGGACGATGGCCTTGCCGGAGGGGATGCGAACGGTGCCGAAGGCGGGACGGGCCATCGGACTGAGGGGCACGCCGCGGTTCGAGTTGACGATGAAATCAATCCAGTTCGATTCCCTGGTGCCCTGGAAAGCCAGCTCGCGGCCGGAGAAGTTGGTGATCGTCACGTTCACCGGCACCGATTCGCCGGCGAGGAAGTTGTTCTTCTGAAACCGGAGCTCGACGGTGACCTGCGCACGCGCCGCCCCGGCCATTGCGAGGAGGAGGAAAAAGAGGGAAAGCCAGCGAGGGTTTGTCATTCGGCAGCCAGCCGTATCGGGATCACCCCGGCGCGTCAATCCAACGGATTTCCGCGGGAATGGATCGGCATCGACCGGGCTTGGGTCGCCCGCCTTGGCGTGCCCGCGTGGCGCTGCGGGTGCTCCTCAGAGGTGGTAGTCCTGCAGTGGTTTCACGGTGAGTTCCATTTCCTTCAGCGAGCGCATGGCTTTCACGCAGGCCTCGGCGGCGGAGAGGTTGGTGGCGTGGGAGACCTTCATCGCGATTGCGGTGGAACGGATCTTCACCTCGTCGGCGCGCGCGGCTTCGTCACTGGGGGTGTTGATGACGAACTGGATCTCGCCGTTCTTCATCATGTCCACGACGTTCGGCCGCCGCTGTTCGTGGAGCTTGTAAACGCGCTCGCACGCGACGCCGTTATCGTGGAGGAACTGGTAGGTGCCGCCGGTCGACCACAGGGTGAAGCCGAGTTCGACGAGGCTTTTCGCGACCTCCAGGGCGCGGGGTTTGTCGCGGTCGACGACGGAGATGAACACGTTGCCTTCGGTCGGCAGCGTGTTGAAGGCGCTGATCTGGCTCTTGGCGTAGGCCATGCCCCAATCGGCATCGATGCCCATCACCTCGCCGGTGGATTTCATCTCGGGTCCGAGCACGATGTCGATGCCGGGGAACCGGCTCCACGGGAAAACGGCTTCCTTCACCGAGAAGTGCGAAGGTACGATGGTTTCCGTAAATCCGAGTTCGTCGAGCGTCTTGCCGACCATGATCTGGGCGGCGTACTTCGCCAGCGGCACGCCGGTGGCTTTGGAAACGAAGGGCACGGTGCGGGAGGCGCGGGGGTTGACCTCGATCACGTAGAGCTCCTCGTCCTTCACGGCGAACTGGATGTTCATGAGGCCGACGACCTTCAGCTCGCGGGCGAGGTCCTTGGCGGCCTTGTCGATCTGTTCCTTGATCGCGTCGGACAACGAATACGAGGGGATGCAGCAGGCGGAATCGCCGGAGTGGATGCCGGCCTGCTCGATGTGCTCCATGATGGCGCCGACGACGGCCTTGTTTCCATCGGCGATGCAATCGACATCGACCTCGGTGGCACCGTCGAGGAAACGGTCCACCAGCACCGGACGCTCGGGCGAGGCATCGACCGCCTCGCGCATGTAGCGGCGGAGTTCGGATTCCTCGTGAACGATCATCATGGCACGGCCGCCGAGCACGAAGGACGGACGGACGAGCACCGGATAGCCGATGCGGTCGGCCACGGCCACGGCCTCATCCTCGGAGGTGGCGGTGCCGGCTTCGGCCTGCTTGAGGTCGAGCTTGTCGAGCAGCGCGGAGAAAAACTTGCGGTCCTCGGCGAGTTCGATGCTCTCCGGCGAGGTGCCGATGATCGGCACGCCGTGGCGCTCGAGGTCGGCGGCGAGGTTGAGCGGGGTTTGACCGCCGAACTGGACGATCACACCGTGCGGCTTTTCCTGGTCGCAGATGTTCAGCACGTCCTCCAGCGTGAGCGGCTCGAAGAAGAGCTTGTCGGAGGTGTCGTAGTCGGTGGAGACGGTCTCCGGATTGGAGTTCACCATGATGGCCTCGTAACCGAGTTCCTTCACGGCGAAGGCGGCGTGGACGCAGCAGTAGTCGAACTCGATGCCCTGGCCGATGCGGTTCGGGCCGCCGCCGAGGATGATGATCTTCTTCTTGTCGGTCTCGCGGGCTTCGTTTTCGTCGCCGTAGCTGGAGTAGAAATAGGGCGTGTAAGCCTCGAACTCGGCCGCGCAGGTATCGACGAGCCGGTAGCCGGGGATGAGGCCGGCGGCTTTGCGCTCGGCGCGGATGTCATCCTCGTGGACGCCGCGGGCGCGGGCGATCTGGCGGTCGGAGAAGCCGAGGCGCTTGGCGTTTTTGAGGTCGAGCGTCGCGAGGTTCCGGCCCTCGTCGGCGATCTCCTTGAGCTGATGGAGGAACCACGGGTCGATGGCGGTGGTTTCGAAAACCTCGTCGATCGTCCAGCCGTTCACGAAGGCGGTCTGAAGCCAGAAGATCCGTTCGGCGTTCGGCACGGCGAGCTTTTGCTCGATCTCCTCGCGGGTCGGGTTTTTCGGGTCTTTGGTGTCGAAGCCGAAACCCCAGCGACCGGTTTCGAGCGAGCGCAGCGCCTTCTGCATCGATTCCTTGAAGGTGCGGCCGATCGCCATGGCCTCGCCCACGGCCTTCATCTGGGTCGTGAGTACGGCGTTTGCCGTAGGGAATTTCTCGAAAGTGAAGCGCGGCAGCTTGGTGACCACGTAGTCGATGGTCGGCTCGAAGCTGGCGGGCGTTTCACGGGTGATGTCGTTGGGCAGTTCGTCGAGCGTGTAGCCGACGGCGAGCTTGGCGGCGATCTTGGCGATGGGGAAACCGGTGGCCTTGGAGGCGAGCGCGGAACTGCGCGAGACCCGCGGGTTCATCTCGATGACGATCATCCGTCCGCTGACGGGATCGATGGAGAACTGGATGTTCGAGCCGCCCGTTTCCACGCCGATCTCACGGATGACGGCGAAGGACGCATCGCGCATGATCTGGTATTCGCGGTCCGTCAGCGTCTGCGCGGGGGCGACGGTGATCGAGTCGCCGGTGTGGACGCCCATCGGGTCGATGTTCTCGATCGAGCAGATGACCACGCAGTTGTCGGCGCGGTCGCGCATGACTTCCATCTCGTATTCCTTCCAGCCGAGCAGGGATTCCTCGATGAGGACTTCGGAAACGGGGGAGAGGTCGAGGCCGCGGGTGATGATTTCCTCGAACTCCTCGCGGTTGTAGGCGATGCCGCCGCCCTGGCCGCCGAGGGTGAAGGCGGGGCGGATGATGAGGGGGAACTTCTTGCCGGTGGATTCGGCCATTTCCTCCGCCACCTTGCGGGCCTCGTCCATCGTGTGGGCGGTGCCGGACTGCGGCAGGTCGAGGCCGATCTTGACCATCGCGTCCTTGAACCGCTGGCGATCCTCGCCCTTGTCGATCGCGTCGGCGTTGGCACCGATCATCTTCACGCCGTGCTTGTCGAGGACGCCGGATTTGAAGAGGTCCATGGAGCAATTCAGTGCCGTCTGCCCGCCGAGCGTGGGCAGGAGGGCGTCGGGCTGCTCCTTGATGATGATTTTTTCGACGACCTCCGGGGTGATCGGCTCAACGTAGGTGCGGTGGGCGAACTCGGGGTCGGTCATGATGGTGGCCGGATTCGAGTTCACCAGGACGACCTCATAGCCTTCCTCGCGCAGAGCCTTGCAGGCCTGGACGCCGGAATAGTCGAATTCACAGCCTTGGCCGATGACGATGGGACCGGAGCCGATGACGAGAATCTTCTTGATTGAGGTGTCTTTGGGCATGGTGGGACGGGACGTTTTCAGCCGCGGAACGGGGTGCGGCTAAATTTCTGGGTGTTTCGCAGGGGTTCGCAGGGATGTAAAGGGGAAGCCGGGGGAAATGGGATGGCGGAAAGGCAGGGGCGGCTTTTCTGGTGGTGGAAATCACAGGAAAGCACCCCGCGAAGAAGGATCCCCGCTCCATTTGACGGCACTTCGGATGGCCCGGAGATCCTCTTCTGCATCCAGCGTGCCCAAGGTGGCCTCCGAAGAAACGCTTCTTCGCAAAATTCCGCTTCTAACCGGTTGACTTGACTGATTAGTCAACTACCGGTTTCCCCCGTGCCGCCGGTGAGTCAAGCCCGTGCCCGATTGCTCGATGCGATGCTCGAAGCGATGTGGGAGCGCAGTTACGCTGCGATTTCCGTGGATGCCATCTGCGAGCGGGCCGGCGTGCGCAAGGGCAGCTTCTACCACTTTTTCCCCTCGAAATGTGCGCTCGCGATCGCCGCACTGGAGCACAAGTGGAAGACCGAGGCGGCGACCTGCCTCGACGAGATTTTCCATCCGGAGCACCCTCCTCTCCAGCGTCTGAACCGGGTGGTGGTGTTCTGGTATGAGAAAGCCTGCGCCTGCCGGAAGGAGCACGGCCGCGTCCTGGGATGCCCGTATTTCAACATCGCCAGCGAGACCGCCGGGGTGGAGCCGGAGCTCTCGGAAATGGCGCGGCGCATCCTCGATCGCTTCCAGAACCGCCTCGAACAGACGCTGCGTGAGGCCAACGATCTCGGCGAGCTGACCCTGGCCGATCCCGCCGCCACCGCCTCCTGCCTGTTTTTCCTACTCGAAGGCTGCTCGACCCAGGCCCGGATCCACGACGACCCGGAGCGCCTGCGCCAACTCCCGTCGGCGATCGGCAGCCTGCTTGGCATCGACTTTCCGCCTCTGCCCGAGGCCGTTTCCTAGATCCCACACCCATTATGTCCGCATCCCGCTCATCCCTGGCCTGGCTCGCGATCCTCGCGCTGCTCGGCGTGACCTCGTATTTTGGCTGGAAAGCTCTCCGCGACGCCCAACCCGAGTCCGCCGGTGGCCCCGGAGGAGGAGGTTTCCCGCCCAGCACGGTGATCATCAAGCCGGCGGAGAAACGGAAGGTCGTTGAAATCCTCGAAGTGACCGGTTCATTGCGCGCCGTCCGCCGGTCGGAGGTTGCCGCGCTCGAATCCTCCGCGATTTCCGCACTGGAGGTCGATGAAGGCGATCGGGTGAAAAAAGGCCAGCTCATCGCCCGCCTCGATCCCCGCCGCCTCGAAGCGCAGATCCAGGAAGCGCGGGCCACGCTTACCGCCGCCCGCGCCGAGCTGGCCCAGCGCGAAGCCGAAAGCGAGCGCGCCGTCCTTGATGAGGAGATGATGCGGGACCTGTGGGACGATCGCGCCGTGGCCGAGCGCGAGTATCTCGACAGCCTGCGCGAAATGAAGGTCGCCGAGGCCCGCGCCAACGCCGCTCACGAAGCGATCGCCGCTGCGGAAAAGCGCCTGGAGCTGCTGGAGGTACGGCAAGGCGACCTGGAAGTGAAAGCTCCCTTCGATGGCCAGGTCGTCGAGCGCCATGCCGAACTCGGTGAGTGGCTCAGCGAGGGCTCTCCCGTCGTGACCCTCATCTCCACCGGCGAAGTCGAGGCGTGGCTGCAGCTTCCCGAGCGGCACGTCGGCCTGTTGCGCGAGGCCTCGCCGGATGCCGTGGAGCTGACCATTGCCGGCCATCGCGGGGCGATCCAGGCCGACCGCCTTTCGCTCGTCCCGGACGTCGATGGCCGCTCGCGGAGATTCAACCTCATCGCCCACATCCCGGATCCGGACAATGTGCTCACTCCCGGCGCTTCGGTCCGCGCCAGCGTTCCCCTCGGGCACCCCGAGGAGCGGTTGGTGGTCGCCTCGGATGCGGTGATGCAGGGATTTGACGGAAACTACGTCTGGATCACCGAGCCCGCAGGCGAAGGTCCGCCGATGCCGAAGAAGGTGCCGGTGGAAATCGCCTTCGAGCGCGATGGCCAGGCCGTCCTTGCCGGCACCACCCTCGATGCGGGTGCGCCGGTCATCGTCGAGGGCAACGAGCGCCTTTTCCCCGGGACGCCGCTCGATCCGCATCCTTGGTCCGAAACCCGCGCCATCAAAGCCGAAGCCCAAGCTCCCAACCCGTGAAATCACTCATCGAATTTCTGCTCAAGCAGCCGATCACGATCGCCGTCGGCACTCTGCTCGCCATTTTCACCGGCATCCTCGCGATCACGCGGGTGCCGGTGCAGATGACGCCGGAGGTGTCCTCGGTCGTCATCGCCGTCACCACCAACTGGGAAAACGCCTCGGCCGAAGAGATCGAGTCGGACGTCATCGAGGAACAGGAGCGCGTGCTCGGCGAGGTCACCGGCCTGACGTCAATGATCTCCACCAGTGCCGCAGGCCAGGGAACGATCCGTCTTGAGTTCGAGACCGGCACCGACATTTCCAAGGCTCAGGAGGAAGTCCTGCAAAAGCTCGACGAGGTCCCCGGTTACCCCGACGGCATCCTGCAGCCGGTCGTTGAGGACATCGATCCGGAGTCCGCCGACTACATCGCGTGGATCGGCTTGTTCTCCACCGACCCGGCGTTCAGCACCGCCAAGCTCTACGATTTCATGGACCGCACCATGAAGCCGCAGTTCGAGCGCATTCCCGGCATCAGCCAGGTCGGCGTGCGCGGAGCGACAGCTTCGGAACTGCAAGTGGTCGTCGCTCCCACCGCGCTCGCCCAGCGCGGCATCACCTTCGCCCAGCTCCGCCAGGGCATCACCGCGGCCAACGCCAACTTCTCCGGCGGCAAGATCGAGCAGGGCAAGCGCGACTTCCGCATCCGCGCGACCGGCCGCTTCGATACGCCGGAGGCCGCCGCGGAAATGATGATCTTCCGCGACGAGGCGGGGCCGGTCTACCTCGGCGACGTCGCCACCATCCGCAACGCATGGAAAGAACCGACCTCCTGGGTCCGCTCTCGCGGGCAACGTGGAGCCTTCTTCAATTTCCAGCTCCAGCGCGGCGCGAACCTGCTGGAAACCATGCAGATGCTCAACGCGCAGGTCGCCGACTTCAACAAGCCCGGCGGCTTGCTTGAGGAGAAGGCCCGCCAGCTCGGGCTCGATGGTACCCTCGAGCTGGTTCAGACCTATGACTCCTCGACCTACGTCGTGGATGCGTTCGCTCTGGTCCGCTCGAACCTCGTCCTAGGCGGCATCCTCGCCACCATCACGCTGCTGTTCTTCCTGCGCAGCCTTCGCGCGGTCGGCATCATCGCCATCGCCATTCCGGTCTCGACCATCGCCTCCTTCACCGTGCTGGTGATGCTCGGGCGCTCGATCAACATCATCTCGCTCGCCGGCCTCGCCTTCGCGATCGGCATGGTCGTCGACAACTCGATCGTCGTCATCGAGAACATCTTCCGTCACCTTGAGATGGGGAAAAAACCTTTCGTCGCCGCGCGCGATGGCACCATCGAGGTTGGCGGCGCGGTCCTGGCATCGACTCTGACGACGGTCGTCGTTTTCGCGCCCATCCTCATGATCGAGGAGCAGGCGGGTCAGCTCTTCCGCGACATCGCGCTGGCGATCATGGCTGCGGTGAGCCTGTCATTCATTGTTTCCCTGACCGTCATCCCGACCGCCGCGGGGAAATGGCTGACGCCGCAGCGCAAGGACGGTGGTCCCTCGGCGTTCGACCGGGCGTTCGGCTCGCGCTTCTTCCGCATCCTCGGTGCGCCGTTTCGCCCCCTCGGCATCCTGTTCGAGAAAATGCCGGACATGACGGCGAACGCCGTTTCATGGATCACCGCCACCTGGGCGCGCCGACTGACGATCATCGGCTCGTTTACCGTGATTACGATCGTCGGGACCAAGGTGCTGCTGCCTCCGCTCGACTACCTGCCGCAGGGCAACCGCAACCTCGTCTTCGGCCTGCTTTTCCCACCACCCGGTTACAACCTCGAGTCGCTCTCGAAGATGGGCGAGCGCATTGAAGAAAGCATCCGCCCGCTGTGGGACGCCACCGAGGACAAGTATGGCATCGAAACCCGGCTCAACGGCGGCGACTCCTCTCCTGTCGACAACCGCCAGCCGGTACCCCTGATGGACGGCTCGGGGAAGATGGTGACTCCGCCGGCTCTGGAGAACTACTTCCTCGTCTCGTTCGAGGGGCGCATGTTCCACGGTGGGATCTCGGCGGACAAAAAGCGCGTTGCCGACCTGATCCCCGCGTTCCAAGGTGCCACCTCCGGCACGGCCACGCCGGATACCTTCTCCATCGCGCTGCAGATGCCGCTCTTTCGCGTCGGCGGATCTACGGGATCTGCCGTACAGATCGACCTGCGTGGTGCCAACCTGGACGACGTTTCCGGTGCGGCGGCGGCGATGATGGGAGCGTTGCGGCAGCAGATGCCGGCTGGTTCGAACGTCAAGTCGGAGCCACCGAATTTCATGTTTCCCGTGGACGAAATGCGGATCGTTCCGAACGACGCCCGCCTCCGCGAGCTGGACATGACCCGCTCCGACCTCGGGATGGCCATCCAGGCCGGCGGCGATGGGATGGTGCTTTTCCGCGACTATGAACAGAACGGCGAGCTGAAGGACATCAAGATCCTCATCGAGCGCGGTGAGGGCGAGCAGCCGCTCGACAAGCTCCTCGACATGCCGCTGGCCACACCGAGCGGCGCGATCGTCGACCTCCGCTCGATCGCCGAACTCCAGCGCGTCCGCGGTCCCGATCAGATCCGTCACGTCGATCGCAAGCGCTCGGTCACGCTCGAACTCACCCCGCCCCCAGGCCAACCTCTGGAAACCGTCATTGAAGACGTCAACGGACTGATCGAGGGCATGCGGTCCGGCGGCGCGATCCCGCCGGGGGTCGACGTCTCCCTCGCAGGCTCCGCCGGCAAACTGGCGGAGATCAAGAACTCGCTGCTCGGCGATGGCACGCTGGTCGGCACCGTGGCCAGCTCGTTGTTCCTCGCCTTCATCGTGATCTACCTGCTGATGGTCGTGCTTTTCCAGAGCTGGTCGTATCCGCTGGTCATCATGCTCAGCGTGCCGCTGGCCACGTTCGGCGGATTCCTCGGGCTCGCCATGGTCCACTCCTGGAGCAAGCTGGACCGCTACATGCCCGTCCAGAACCTCGACATGCTCACCATCCTCGGCTTCGTCATCCTCGCCGGGGTGGTGGTGAACAACGCCATCCTCATCGTCCACCAGGCGCTCAATTTCGAATCGGAGGGCTACAAGCCGCTCGATGCCGTCGTCGAAAGCGTCCGCAGCCGCGTGCGTCCGATCCTGATGTCCACCCTGACCTCCGTCGGCGGCATGTTGCCGCTGGTCCTGATGCCCGGCTCCGGTTCGGAGCTCTACCGCGGCCTCGGCGCGGTGGTCGTGGGCGGTCTGACGGTCAGCACGATCTTCACCCTCTTCCTCGTGCCCGCCGTGCTGAGCGTGATCTTCGCGCTGAAGGACCGCGAGACGATTCCGTCCGAGGCTCCCGCCGCCGAACCTGCCAAAGCCTGAACCTTCCCTTTCCCGTGAAATTTACGATTGTTACCGTATTTCTTGCCGCCTTCGTCACGGGTTGTGCCGTGGGCCCGGATCATGAGATCCCGCCGGAGAAACTGGAGGCCTCGTTCAAACACGCCGGCTTCACTCCCCCACCCGCGGCCGGTTCGTGGTGGTCGATGTTCGGCGATGCCGAGCTGGCCCGACTGATGAAGCTGGCCGATGAAAACAACCCCGGCGGCCGTGCCGCGCTCGCCCGCTACGACCAGGCGCGGGCGGCGCTCGGTCTCGCGGCGGCGGATGCGTTTCCCGCCATCACCGGCGATGCCTACGCCCAACGCCAGGGCGACAGCGGGAACAGCAACTTTTCCTCCGGCACCTACAACGACTACCGCGCCGCACTGAATCTTTCGTGGGAGATCGACCTCTGGGGTCGCGTCCGGCGTCAGATCGGCGTCGCCCGCGCGCAGGAGCAGGCCGCCCGTTACGACTATCAGGGAGCCATCCTCTCGCTCCGCGGTGAGGTGGCCCGGGCCTACATCTCATTGCGTTTCACCGATGCGGAAATCGCCCTGCTGGAGGAAACCGCCGCGCTCCGCGAAAAGGCGCGCGAGCTGATGAACCGCCGCTTCGAGGGTGGCGCGAGCAGCCGGATCGATTACGAACGCGCCGTGACCGAGCACCAGAGCGTGCTGGCCGAGCTGCAGCAGCTCCGCGCCCAGCGGACGCGATATGAGAACGCCTTGGCCTATCTCGCCGGACGCAGCGCCTCGGGCTTCCACCTCGCTTCATCGGGGCGCACACCGCGTGTTCCCGGACCTGTCGCCTCGGTGCCCTCCGAACTGCTGCGCCGTCGTCCGGACATCGCCGCCGCGGAACGCCGTCTCGCCGCGGCCAGCGAAGGCATCGGCCTCACCATCGCCAGCTATCTCCCGCGCCTCACGCTCAATGGCAGCGCCGGTGTGCAGGCACTCAACGCCAGCAAGCTTTTCGATTCCGGATCGGAACTCTGGTCCCTGGGACCGCAGCTGAGCGTGCCGATTTTCCAAGGCGGTCAGCTCGGCTCCGACCGCAAACGCGCCGAAGCAGTCTACCGCGAAGCGCTCGAAAATTACCGCGATACCCTACTCACCGCCGTGCGCGAGGCCGATGACTCACTGGCCGATGCCCACCATTTGGCGAAAGCCGCCGCCGCCCGCAGCACCGGTGCCGCCAGCGCCGAGAAGGCCGCGGAACTGACCCGTCAACGCTACGAGCGCGGAATCACCGACTACTTCGAGGTCGTCGATGCCGAGCGCACCGCCCTGACGGAACAGCGTGCCGCGCTCTCCGTCGATCTCGCCCGCGCCCTCGCCGCCACCCGCCTGATCCAGGCCCTCGGCGGCGGCTGGGAGCGGTGAGGTCGACCGCCTGCCCGGGAAAAATTTGAGATTGGGTGCTGGCCGAGGTCTGCCAGGTCGCCGACGGCGAGCTGGCTCAAGAGGGCTTGAAAGCAAACGTGGTATCGGCCTGAAACGAGTCAACTCGATCGACCAGCACATTTCACTCGCCCCTGCTTCTCCACAGGCTATGCGTTCGTCATGGTCCTCAAAGCCACGGCTCCGCTTCTCCTCTGCCTGACCATGGGATCCCACGGGGCGCTGGTCGGCTTGGCCCCGCAACAGGGAACATCCGGTCTGGGTGAGGGATTGGAGGCCGTCCCGACCTTCGCAGCCCCCCTCAATTTCGATTACCCCTTCCCGAACCTGGTATTCCTCCCTGGAAGCGAGGCTTTCAGGGTCAACGGAACCACACTCTCGTGGGTCAGCGAAACTTTCGGTCAGCAGGATCCTTCCTCCGCCACATCGTGGCTTGCCGACCTCTCCGAGGGCAACGAGCCGCTTTCGACTGGGGAGTGGGGAGAACGCCCCGGCGGGGGCGGACCCCAAACCGGAGACGACAACAACACGGGCGGTGGCACCACCTCCGGCTTCGATCCGGCCTCCACTGTTCCTGAGCCCTCGTCCCTCCTTTTTACCGCGATTGCCTTTGCCTGCTCCAGACGCCGCCGACGCTGAAGCAGGATCGAGCTGGACCACCGGCGTGACCGCGACGTGTTCCTCAACCAGCTCTTCGCCCATCATCGCGGGCCGTTCCTCCGCGGCCGCCTACGCTGCGACGTCGGCTGGTCACAGCGATTCGCCCCCGCTGACAGCCCCTGCCTGAGGCCATCAATCGCCTGAGCTACGGGTCTTGTAAGCGTCCGGGTAGTAGGATTTGAGGAAATCCCTCACCCGCATCATCCCGACGAAATAGTCGTGGAAGCCACCATAGAAGAAGAGGGTATCTTCGGTTTCATCGTAAAGATAGGCGGTGCCGAAATTCGGACCTTCATACCAAGTGCCTTCCTTCGATACGGGGGCGTCGGGAAGGGTCCCAAGCTTGAGTAGTTTCCATGGCTCCCTGCCGTCATAGATGGCGCTGATGTTGCTGGGTTCGGAAGCCCCGGTGTAGCCATCGAAGGTGCAAGCGCAGACCGCGGTTAGGATGTTGCCGTCGGGCAGGACGAAGGCGGAGCCCAAGGCATTGCCTTTCTCACCCCAGAAGTCATCCCGTGGCGGAAGGATGGGCTCGGGGTCGGCCAGTACCCAATCAGTCAGCGTGTTGGAAAGAAGCACGACCGTGTGAGGCTTCGGGTCGTCCTCCCAGTTCTCGCAATAGCCGATGAACCGATAGTCTTTTCCCCGATGGCGGATCGGGGAGAGTTCGGAATGGCGCTCGGTGTCGATGAATTCCTGGATCCGGTTGTTTCCATGAATGTCCCCGAGGTTTTTCCCGGTTTCCTCCCACTCGACGAATTGGCTGGATTCATTCGCTCTCCACCAGGGCTGATTGGCGCTGCCTCCGGTAATCCACACTTTTCCATCACCGAAGGGATCCCGAACGATATTCATGTCACCGGTGCATTTGAGGAGCTCATCATTGAGGCGGGTCCAATTCACCCCGTCGTCCGAGGTGGCGGTGCCATGAAAGGTGTCGTGACCGAATTTCCGCCAAACCATGTAGAACTTGCCGTCAGTGCCCTTCCAGACCGCGGGATTGCAGACATCGCTGGCGAGGACGGGTTCCTTTTTCCATTCCCATCTGAAGTTCCAGTCATCGAGCGTGGGATCGAACTTCACCTGGGCGAACTTCGAGGGCCCACCACTGCTGATCAGCAGCGGGCGGCGGGCGGCGGGGAGGTCGATGACGGTGCGGAAACTGGTGATGTTCTTGCCGGCTGAATCGTTCAGATAAACGATCATGCCATTGGAGAAGGGCGACCAGTCCACGCGCACCTGATAGGGAGTGCCCACCTCGAGCTTCCAGTCCTGCTCCTCGGGTTTGCGGGGGTGCGAATGGATCAACTTCAGCTCACCACCCATCGTTTTCCGATAGGCTTCGAGCGCGTTCTTTTCTGGATTGAGGACGACGTAGGAAGCTCTCTCGCCGTCCTTGGAAGCGAAACCGATACCGGGCCGCGATTTCTCTCCGTCGGCAATGACACTCACCGTGAGGGATGCCTGGGCCATGGTCCGCCATTCGCCACCGGTGTCCGTCTTGTTGATGTAGACCCCGGGCGTCACCGCGTAGGCAGGGCCCGCATCGGGGGAAACCATGAACGAGGTGCTTCCGGCAGTTCGGACTTCCATCTTCTCGGATTTCCAGTGCTTCAGCCCGTCGCTGAAGTCATCCGTGAAGCCAGTGGCCGGCACGCCCCAAGCCTCGGTCGCCTGCGGTTCGTCATCCACCTCGTCGAGCCTCAGGGACATGTCCGTGGCCCGGTTTTCGAGAACGGTGGACTTGAGGAACGTGAAGGTGCTCAGGTTGACGAGCGCGGAACGGGTGTAACCGCGAAAAACAAGGTAGATGTCGCGAACTCCTGCCTGGGAGTTGTCCACGTTGACGGCGACATTTTCCCACGTCTGCCAATCCCCCGTGCTGTCGAATTCCGCCACCCCGAGCAGCGGTCCGTCTTCCCGATCGAGCCGGACCTCGATTTCTCCGGCGCGCACGGTGGCAAAACGGGCTTTGAAGGCCGCCACCCCGCTGTCGAAATCATATGCTTTGTAAACGACCCATTCCCCGTTGTGGATCCCGGCCAGATTCTCCCCCCCTTCGGAGCAAGTCTCGGTGCTGATGTCCCCCGATTTCCCGTCGAAATCCGTGGCGCGGATCGGGCTCAGCGGATTGTTGGCCGCCATCACCTGCATGCAGGTGGACAGAAAAACCCCCATAACTCCTCGGGCGACCCGAAAGGAAGCCGGTCGCTTGACACCTCGATGCTTGGGCGACTCTACATTGCTCATTCTTTTCATAAATTATTCTGACTCAAAACATGCGATCCCTTGGAGCATCCACGAGTTTACTGGGGCCGCCGGCGGTTGTGGTTCAAGGTGGAGGCAAGGGGTCCGGGACGCGCTCATTCCACAAGCTCGAGACGATAGAACGCCTGCCCGGTAGGTGCGTTGCTATTCGTGAAAGTGCCTGAAGTCAGTCCGCGCTCAAGATGGAGTATCGCCAGCGGGCGTTCCCCTGAAACAGGCGCGCACTCCGTGAGTTTGGATTTGGGCATGGATAGCAATGTTCCGACAGCATCCCAAGTTAGCAAAACTCCAGAAAAAAGTTGGCCACTTCCCGACGATCGCAATGCCTGCAACAAGCAGGCTCCCCACATAAACCGCGGATCTTTGCAGATAATTCGTGCCCGCTCCAACTCCGCTGCTCGATGGAGGCTCAAGGCCGCTTTCTCCGCCGCTGCCACCAGATGCTCATCCCGCTGATGCAGAGGAGACCCGGGGCGAGGCCGGCGGCGGCCCAGAGGGTCTTGGAGACGGGGCCTCCGAAGTTTCCGAAATGCAGTGGCTCGAAGGCGTCTTCGATCTGCGCCCACGCGCCTTGGCTGGTGAGGTCGTGGGCGGAAAGGAAGTCGCCGGTTTTCGAATCGAACGAGACGTGGGAGCCGTGCGGGCTGCGGAACCAGGCGGAGCCTTCGTGACGGCCCCACAAGGTGAACGGTCCGCCGGGTGCCCAGGGGAAGGAGATGTAATGGGTCTCAAAGCCGTCCAAGTGCTCGCGCGCTTTCTCGGGTAGGGCGGCCACGTCGAAGTCGGCGGCAAAGAGCTTTTCGTGAAACAGAACCTCGTCGGTTGGCTCTTCGTGCGGGTGGAGGATGTCCTCGACCAGATGCGAAAGGTTCCACCACGCACCGGTGAAGCCGAGCAGGAGGTTGAACGGCACCGACCAGACTCCGACGAGGCGATGGAAATCGCCGCTGAGCATGCGGAAGCTGGATTTCCACCGCAGGCGGAAAACCGACTTCCAGAAACGGCGGTAGAGGTAGAGCCCGGAAATTCCGAGAAAACACAGCGCCACGCCGAGGAGGCCGGTGATGGCGAGGCCGATGTGATGCAGGAAAAACTCCATGTGCAGTTCCAGCAGCCAGCCTTTGAAGGTTGAGTGGTGATCGAGCGGATGGCTCAGGACCTTTCCGCGGTAGGGATCCACCGTCGCGTAGTGCCAGTCGCGGGTGCCGAATGGCATGACGAAGACACCGTCGGCGGCGCGGGGATCATCGCGATGGAAATCCCACCCGGTCACGGCGTGCTGCGGCAGGGCGGCTTCGACCGCGGCGACGAGTTCATTCAGCGAGCGGCGACCCTCCGGCGTGGGTTCGACGCGGGTCTCCGCCGGGCGGATGAGCGCGTCGATTTCCTCGTGAAACACCAGCAGGCTGCCGCTGAGCCCGATCACGAGCAGGCCGAGCCCCGCGAGGAGCCCGGCCATGGAATGCATGCGCCAAAAGAGTTTTCTCACGGCATCAGAACTCGCAGGTCGCGGAGAACATCAGCGTACGGGGCGCGCCGACGGTCAGGTAGCCGGCGCCGGGAAAACCGCCGGCGGAGGCCCAGTAGTCGTCGTCCGCCACGTTTTCCACCCGCGCACGGAGGGTGAGCAGCTGACCGCCGGAGAGCTCGGTGGTGTAGCGCGCGCCCAGATCGAGACGGGTCCACGAGGGAACCTTCTGCGTATTGGCGGCGTCGGCGTATTGGGAGGTGGTGTGGAGGATGCGGCCATCAAGTGTGACGCCGGGAAGAAACGGCAGATCCCATTCGCCGGTGAGGTTCACTTGGGCGGTGGGCGAACCAATCTGATCGGTGCCGAACTTTTCGGTATCGAGGAAACTCACGCCACCCAGCAGGCGGAGGCCCTCGATGGGCTCGCCGAAGGCGGTGATCTCGAGGCCCCGGTAACGCTGGTCGCGGATTTCTTCGTAAATGCCCGCGGAGTTCACGCCGGCGATCGGTTTTTCACTCTGGAAGACGCCGATGGAGCCGCCGAAGCAATCGAAGTCGAACTTCACCCCGGCTTCGATCTGCTCGGTGACATAGGGATCGAGTGCCTGGCCGGCATTGATGATCGGCACGCCGCCTGAGGCCGCGGGAGCGATGTCGCCCTTGGTGAGGCCCTCGATGTAGTTCACGTAGGTCGCGAACTCCGGGGTGATCTGATAGAGGATGCCGCCGACCGGCGTGAGTTCGCTGCGCGAATAGCCGGAGGTGAGCGCGCCGGTGTTGTAGTCGAAGCTGTGGGTCTCGATGTTCTGGTAACGCAGGCCGCCGATCAGGATCAGGCGGTCGTCGAACATCGAAAGCATGTCCGCCGCGGCGAAGCTCGAGGTGCGGGTGCGCTCGGTCATGAGCGGCGCACCGAGGTTCCCGCCGACGAAGAAGTTGGCCGGCGGCGGCGTGACGGGGCTGGGGAAATAGAGATTTCCCGGGAACCCGGCGAAGTTGGAGAAGGCGTAGGCGTTCTTTGACTCCAGCTCGTAGGCAGTGGCGGAGAAAGTCGGACGGTGGCGGATCGGGCCGGTGGTGACATCGCCGCGGATGCCGACCTCGCCGGTGATGATCGAGTCCTCGCGGACGTTGTCGAAGCGGTAGGAACTGGTGGTGCCATTGATCGCGGTGACCGTCGGGTTGGCGAAGGTGTTGTCCTCGTCGCCCACGCGCCCACCGAAGGCCGCCCACGCGGTCCAGCAGTCGTTGAGATCGAACTCGCCACGGATCACGCCGAAGAGATCGCTTTCATCCGAGTAGGTCCACGGCTGGGCGATGCTGCGGGAGGCGGAAGGCGCGGGCAGGATCGGTACGCCGGCACCGAAGGTGACGCTCGGCTGGGTGGCGTCGCGCCGCAGGTCCTGATAACCCAAGTCGGCGGAGAGGCGGAAGCGGTCGCCGCGCCAGTCGAGCCCGAAGGCCGCGAGTCCGAGGCCGATCGACTCTCCGTCGACCGCCGTGTCACCATCCCGCAGCACGCCGTTGAAGCGCACGCCCAGCTGTCCGTCGGCGAAGCGCTGGCTGAGATCCATGGCCCCATAGGCCTGGCCGCCGCTCTGGATGCCGGTGGTCAGCTCATACAGCGGCTCGTTTCCAGCACGCTTCGGCAGGACGTTCACCGTGCCGCCGAGGCTGCTGCCGCCAGGTGCGGCACCATTCAAAAAAGCATTCGCTCCGCGGAAAACCTCGACCCGCTCGACGAGCTCGGCCGCGAGGTACTGGCGCGGCAGCAGTCCGTAGAGGCCGTTGTAGGTCATGTCGTCGGAATAGACCGGCAGGCCGCGCAGCAGATAGACCTGCTGGAAATTTCCGAACCCCCGGGCCACGCGGATCGCCGGGTCATTGAGAAGCACGTCGCCCACGCTCTGCGCCTGCTGGTTCTCGATGAGTTCCTCGGTGTAGCTGGTCGAGTTGAACGGCGTCTCCATGTAATCGAGGGAGCCGAAGATCCCCACCCGCCCGCCGCGCGCCACCTGACCGCCGGCATAAGCTTCGCTCAGGCCTTCCGCGCCGGCGTCGGCGCTGGCAGTGATCACCAGGGCATCGAGCTCCTGCTCCACCGGTGGTTCATCGGTCCCCTGCCCCAAGGCAAGGCCGGTGGAAAGCGCGGTAAGTCCCAGCCACCAGCGGCGGGAAACGGGCGACATCGAAAGGACGAAGGATGAGCGTGGGTTCATGGGTTGAATCGTTGTTGCGACGCAGTCGCAGGAACTGCCATGCACTGGCAGGCGGGTGTGTGTCAACGTTTGGGCGTGAACCGCCCGGGTCATTCCTCCGGCGGCGCGACCTCCGGCCAGCCGTCCGCGGACCAGTGGAGCGGCATCACCCCGAGGGTTGCGCGGCCCTCCATGCGGTCGTCGGCCTCGAAGTGACAACTGAACCAGTTTTTGCCGTCTTTTTCGACGATCCCGGCGTGGCCGGGGCCGGTCAGCGGGCCGATTTTCATCTCCAGCACCATCGTGCCGCCGCCGTCCATCAGCGGTGTGCCGTCCCGGGCGAGATAGGGGCCGGTGAGCTTGTCGCTGCGGCCGACCTGGATGTGATAGGTGCTCTGGTCCCCCCGGCAGCAATCGCCCCGGTTGATGAAGAGGTAGTAGTGACCCTTGCGTTGGTAGAGGTAGGCCGCCTCGATCGGGACGCCCCCCGCCAGGGGAATCATCGGCTCGTCCGGATGCAGCCGT
The DNA here is from genome assembly GCA_965652295.1 of uncultured Haloferula sp. GTDB lineage: Bacteria > Verrucomicrobiota > Verrucomicrobiia > Verrucomicrobiales > Akkermansiaceae > Haloferula. The sequence continues at coordinate 39,526 of CBFGTS010000019.1, forward strand.
TTGCCGGTGGCGGGATCCAGCTCGACCAGTTTCAGGCCGCTCCATTGCGAACCAAAGGCAAGCCACAGGCGATCGTCGTCATCCAGGAAAATGGCAGGATCGATCGTGTTGAAATCGCCGCCGTCCCGCGAGCGCACCACCTCGCCTTGATCGGTCCAGCCGAACTCCGGGTCATCCGGGTCGAGCGTCGGCGAGGTCGCCAAACCAATGGCCGAGTCCATTTTCCCGAAACTCGAAACGGAGTAATACAGCAGGTAGCGACCGTCCACCTGCATGACGTCCGGTGCCCAATAAACTCCCCGGTTCTCCGGCACCGCTTCCGAGATCCACTCAGGCGGTGAATCAAAGACCGGCGGCCCTTCCTTCCAAGTGATGAGGTCGTCGGAGTGGAGCGAAGGCACGCCGCGGCCGGTGTAGAAAACCCAGTAGTGATCGCCGCAGCGGACGATCGTCGAAGGGTCGCGCGCCGTCACGCCGCGGCTGGCCGTTTCCTCCAAAGGACCACCCGGGGTGGCGGCGGCCAGGAGCAGCGTGGTCGCCGGGATCAGGAAAAGCGTGGCACGAAGGAAGGAAAGCGTGGGCTGGAGCATCATGGGAGTCCTTGGCTTACCTTGGTCGCCGCACCCATCTTTCCGCGCCCTTGGGGCAAAAAAGAGGGGCCGCGCACTCACGCGGCCCCTATAGTGTCATGAAATTTGTTCCGGGGTTGCCCCTTCGGATGAGGGAAAGATGACGGGCTTTGGGAGGTCTGTCATGTCCCTACTTTTTGGGACACGGCGGGGAAGGAGGCGCTCACTTCGCTTCGCCCGGTGGGAGGGTGCGTCCGACGACCGGCGGGCTACCGGGGAGGATCCCCGAGGAGGGATCGCCGGAGGTGCTGGTTTCGATGACCGCCAGTGCGTCCCGGAGCTTGGTGGCGAGGGTTTCCACGAGGTAGTCGTTGGCTGTGGCGGGCAAGCTCCGGCGGCCCAAGGCAGCGATGAGGATTTCGATCTCGGCGGGGGTGAGAGGAACGGGTGTGGTCATCCTTTCCTTCCGCACCTGACATGCCACCGCCCGGGACACCCGCCTACGGGCCGAACCTCCTTTTTTCACCCGCGCGTGCCGCGCACTCTGCATCCGCGCCACAGCGGGAGGGTGCAAGCTGCTCCGAAAGCAAAAAAATGGGGGCCGCGCACTCGCGCGGCCCCCGGTTGTCATGAAACTATTACCGGGGTCGCCCCGCGGATGCTTGGAGAATGCGAAATATCTCGAAACCTGTCATGTCACTATTTCGGGGGACACGCCGGAGCGCGACGGCCTCTTCATTGGAGGATTGTAAAGCTCATCGGCTTGCGGAGTATCCTCCGCGCAGAGGAGATTCCGGACCGTCGGATCTCCTTGCCTTGCTCCCCCCATGGCCAGCCGGTTCCCATTCCGCCTCCCTCCCGTGCCCTTTCTTGCGCTTGCTCTCGCACTGGGGCTCGCGGTGGCGGTGGTGTCGACCTGGCTGGCATTGCAGCCGGGATGGCTGGGCCTTCGGCTTAGGTGGACGGAAGAAGGGGCGCGGGTCGAGCGGGCGGTCGGGCCGGCGGCGGAGGTGCCTGTCGGAACGGTGGTGACGGAGATCGAGGGAGGCGGAGAGCGGTTGGAATTCGAGGCGCTTGATTTCGTGACGGAGCCGGACGGGATGATGGGGGACTACGGAACTTACCGTGTCTTTCTCGGGAGGCTGGACCGGCTGGCGGAAATCCAATCGGCGGAGCGAGTGAGTCTCGGCACGGACGGGCGTCGTTTGGAAATCCGACCCGCCCGGCGGGGGCGTCCATGGACGGACCTGCCGCCGGATTTCTGGGTGCAGGTGACGGTGGGGCTGGTCGCTTGGCTGGTCTCGGCGGCGGTGTTCGTTTTCCGTCCTGCGGACACCAGCGCGCGGTACTTGCTGCTGAGCGGGGCCGCGACGTTGCTGTTCGCCCCGGCGGCGGCCATTTACACGACGCGGGAGCTGGGGATGGACGGCCGGGTGGTGCAGTGGGCAAGCGACTTGAATTTCCTCGGAGGCAGCCTGTTCGCGGCGAGCTTCGTGGGGCTGTTGCTCTACTATCCGCGGGCGATCGCGCCGCGCTGGGTGGGACGGGCGGTGGTCGCGCTGTTCGTGCTGTGGTTCGGCTTGCAGCAGGTGGAGGTGTTCGAATCGATGACCTTCGCCCGGCGCTTTCTGGTGATGCTGGCGGTGGTGGCGACCTTCGCGCTGGCGGGGGTGCATTGGTTTCAAACGCGACGCGACCCGGTCGAGCGTGCGGCGCTGCAGTGGTTCCTGCTTTCGTGGCTGCTGGGCACCGGGTTGTTTGCGGTGCTGATCCTGCTGCCGCAGATGTTCGGGGTGGATACCTCGCCGGTGCAGGGGTACGCATTCCTGCTCTTCCTGCTGGTGTATGGCGGGCTGGCTTTCGGGATCCTGAGGTTCCGGTTGTTCGAGCTGGGGGCATGGTGGCGGAGGATCGTCGCCTGGGCGGCGACGGCCCTGGTGCTGGTGTTGCTGGATCTGCTGTTTGTGGGAGGGCTGAACCTGTCCTCCGAGGTTTCCCTGGCACTGGCGGTGGTGATTTCCGGAATGCTGTGGCTGCCGCTGAGGGGCTTGATCTGGGAACGCCTTGCAGGACGGAACGGCGGGACACGGAACGCACGCTTCAGTGAGCTGCTGGAGGTGGCATTGGCATCGCGGGACGAGGCGGCAGCAAAGTGGCAGGCAGTCTGGCAAGGCGTGTTCGATCCGTTGCGGATCGAGCGCTCCGACGAACCGGCCGGGATTCACGGAAATGGTCTGGCGCTGGTGGTACCCCGGGTGAGGGCGCTGGACGGGCTGCGGCTGGAATATGCGCGTGCGGGACGGGATTTGTTTTCACCCCGCGATGCGGAAACAGCCCGGGAGATGGTCGACATGCTGCGACATGCCATGGAAAGCGTATCGGCCTATCGAAAGGGTGTGGAAGAAGAACGCGGGAGGATTGCGCGGGACGTGCACGACAATGTTGGAGCGCAGCTCCTCTCCGCGCTGCACAGCCGCGAGGCGGCGGGAAAGGACGAGCAGATCCGACGGACTCTGACCGGGCTGCGGGAGATGATCCGCGACGCCCAGCCGGAGGCGGCGGAGGTGGGCGAGGTGCTGGCAGACCTGCGGTTCGAAACCTGCGAGCGCCTTGCGGCGAGCGGTCACGAACTTGATTGGGAGGAGGAGGAAGGGATGAGAGGCGGCCTGACACCGGCGACGGTCCATGCCCTGCGCTCGGTCGTGCGGGAGGCGGTGAGCAACGTGATCCGCCATGCCGGGGCCGGGACGGTGAAGGTCCGGGTGCGGCAAAACCACGGAATGCTGGACCTGGTCCTGACCGACGACGGCCGGGGTTTCACCGCCGGCACGGACGCCTTTGGAAACGGTCTTGCCAACATGCGGATGCGCGTCGAAGAGCTTGGAGGTCGTTTCGCTGTGGAAAGCGGACCAGCGGGGACACGGGTGCGGGTGAGCCTCACCATCAGCCCGGCAGAGAACTGACATGCTGACATGGAAAGCGCATTGATCGTCGAAGACCTCGAAGAAACCCGCGATTGGCTTGCGGAGGTCGTACGGATGAAGTTTCCGGGCTGTCGGATTGATCTGGCGGCGACGCTTGGGGAAGGGAGAAAAGCGATTCAAGCCGGGTGCTTCGACCTCGCATTGATCGACATCGGTCTGCCGGACGGCTCCGGGCTCGATCTACTGCGGGAGTTGCACCTGAAAGCCCCCGGGACGCGCTGCGTGGTGACCACGATCATGGGAGATGATGCCATGATCGTTTCCGCACTGGCCGCGGGCGCGGCGGGGTATTTGTTGAAGGAACAGACGGCCGAGCAGGTGGGTCGGCATCTGGCGCAACTGGCCGAGGGCGAACCGGTGCTCTCCCCTTCGGTGGCACGACGTTTGATGGATCATTTCCGGCTCACCGGTCCTACCCGAGAAGGTGCGGAGAAGCTGACCGCACGCGAAATGGAAACGCTGGCGCTGATTGCCCGGGGATACCGCAACCGTGAGGTTGCGGAACGTCTGGGGGTGGCCCCATGCACGGTGGCCAGCCATGTGAAATCGATCTATGCCAAGCTGGGCATCACGTCGCGCGCGGAGGCTTCGTGGCACGCGACGCGGCTCGGCCTTTGACGATCTCTCCGCCGGCTCCGGTTTTGACCATTGGCAGCCCGGAAAGGACCGGGCATGCTGACAGCGGAAAGCGAGACGGGGCTTTTCGACCGAAATTCATGAATCAATCCGAGCGAAGCGCGTCCAAGGAGAACCCGGTGGCCGGTGACGAACCGGATGACACCGAGTGGGTGCTGCGCGCTCGGGAGGGCGACGCGGCGGCCTACGATGTGCTGGTGACCCGGCACCGGGGACGCGTTTTCGCCATGATCCGCCAAATGGTCAAAAATGAAGCCGACGCCTGGGACCTCGCCCAAGAGGTCTTCATCAAGGCGTGGAAGGCGCTGCCCCGGTTCGAAGCCAAGGCGAAATTCTCGACCTGGCTTTACCGGATCACGCACAACACCGTATACGACTGGCTGCGCCGCAAGCGCCCCGAGGCGGGCGGTGAGCTGAATGACGAGATTTTCGGCGAGGAAAGGATCGATCCCGCCTCGCTGACCACTCCCTCCACCGACCGCCGCCCGGACGATGCGCTGGTCGCCGACGAGCTGCGGGGGAAAATCGAAGCCGCGCTGGCCAGGCTTTCCCCCGAACACCGCGAAGCCGTGGTGCTGAAAGATGTGAACGGCCTCGCGTATAAAGAGATCGCCGAAGTGATGGATTGCTCCATCGGCACGGTGATGAGCCGACTTTTCTACGCCCGCAAGAAACTCCAATCGATGCTGCAAGATGAATACGAAGCCCGATGATGAAATCCTGGCCCTGTGGGTCGAGGACGAGCTGGAGGCGTCCCGTGCCGCGGACGTCGATGCCTGGGCCCAGGGGCAACCGGAGTGGCTGGCGCATCGCGAGGTTGCCCGGGAAACCAAGGCCTTGTTCGGGCAAGCCGGACTGCCCGTTCAGGACGTACCTTACGGTGAGTTTTTCAATGCCCGCATCCAGCGCGAAATCGCCGAGCCCCAGGTGCCCGCCGCCGTGGTGTCCGCGCGAAGGAAGACAGGCTGGCTGGTGCCGGCGACGGCCGCCGCGGGCATCGCGCTGGGCTTCTGGGCTGGCCGCGGAGCAGGACCTGAAGCCGATGCAACTCCGCCTCCTGTCGCGGAGATGGCACCGGTGCTTTATACGCCTGAACAAGGGGTCGACGCGGAACTCGTCACCGTGGGGGACGCCACCGTGATCGTGCTCGATGGTGTGCACGCCATTCCCGACTCCTGGGAGCTGCCGGAAACGGCCGCGTACAAAGAATCCATTCTGCCGATCGCTCACAGCCGATGACCCGCCGCCTTTTGCTGGGGCTGCTATGGGCCCTTTCCGGACTGCCGCTCGCCGCCAAAGATGCCGGCCGCGAAGTGGTCGGGCGCGTCCGGGTCGAGGTGTATTTCGCGACTCAAGGGGATCCGGCCGCGGCAGGCGAACGCGCCGGTCCCGCATCAGAAGCGGTGGTGAGCCGTTTCAAATCCCAGAAGGCGCTGGATTTCGCCCACTACCGTCGTCTCGGCGGTGAGGTGAAACCGATCTACCGTAGCTACGAGAACTGGGCGCAGCCGATCGCTGGCAGCGACGAAATCCTCTGCCGTTTCGAAGTGGAGTCGCGTCTCCCAGAAGACGGGCTGCGTCTCGATCTGGAGCTGTGGTTGAGCCGCAAGAAAATCCTGAAGTCCGGCGTGGTGCTGGCCACCGGCAGGCCCTTCTACGTTTTGGGGCCGGAATGGCGCGGCGGACGATTGATCATCTCCGTCGAGCTTGTTCCCAAGGCCTCCTGATGCATAGTTCCGCCACGATGAAAGCCCGGCTCTCCCTGTTCCTCACGCTGCTTCTGACCGCTGCCGCCCACGCCGCGAAGCTGACCTTCGAGGACCCCGTGAAGGAAGTCACCGCGGAGCTGAATGATCGCGAGATCACGATCGACTTTCCTTTTTCCAACAAGTCGGACGAAGCCGTGACCATTCAGCGCTACGAGGCTGCCTGCACCTGTACCTCGGTGAAAGTGAAGGGCGGGAAGATGCGCTACGAACCGGGCGAGGAAGGGGTGATCCGCACCGTGTTCGACATCGGCAACTTCATCGGCGACACCAGCAAGGCCATTCAGCTCTGGGTCGAGGGCGACTCGGTGGCCCGACCCTCGGTCATCCTGCAGGCGAAGATCCACATCCCGGTGCTCGTCGAAGTGGAGCCGAAAACCCTGCGTTGGGAACCTGAGGACGCGCCCGAGGTGAAAACGATCGTGGTCACCATGCATCAGGATGATCCGATCCAGGTGATCGGGGTGGGCTGCAGCAACGAAAGCTTCACCACGGAGCTGAAAACCCTTGAGGCAGGCAAGCGCTACGAGATCGACGTGAAACCGACCGCGACCGACACCCCGGCGCTGGGCATCATCACCATTCAGACGGACTGCGAGGTGGCGCGCCACGCCAACCAGCGGGCATTCGCCATGGTCCGGAAACTGCCCAAGGTTCCGGGTAAGGGGAATTGATGAGGATCGCCCACGAGATGACAGCGATCGTCGCCGCCGCTGCGATCGCTTCCGGGATCCACTGGATGGCGGAGGGGCGGCCGAGCGGCATCCCCGCTGAAGAGCTTGCCCGTACGCCGTTGCGCGAGGGGGAAGTCGAGTGGTCCACCCTTCGCGCCGAAGGGCTCGACGGAGTCCTCTTCATCGACGCCCGGCGGGCGGAAGAATGGCAGCGCGATGGGCTGAAGGACTCGATCAACATCACCCCGCTGAGCGACCTCGATCTCGTCGAGCAGCTCGCCCCTCACATCGATGCCTTGGCCTCCGCCCGCCGGATCGTCGTTTACTGTGGCGACCTTCACTGCGGGCTCAGTCACGAGCTTGCCGAGCGGCTGAAAGCGGAGTTTTCCGAACTCATGGCCGGTGAACCCTCGGTACTTCATGGCGGGATGACCGCGTTGAAGGAAGCCGGCGTGGTGCCTCAGCCCGGTTCCTGATGGAGGCGCATGCCTCGTTCAGGAAACACCAGAAAAGCGATCGGCCGCCTCCTTGCGGAAGCGGCCGATGGCGAAAAGGGAATGGGTGGGAAACGATCAGTTCACCGCGACGGCGGACGAGCCGGTTTCGCCGGTGCGGATGCGGATGGCTTCTTCGACGGGAGAGACGAACACCTTGCCGTCACCAATCTTGCCGGTGTTGGCGCTCTTGACGATGGCTTCACACACCGCGCCGGCCTGGGCGTCATCAACGATGATCTCGATCTTCACCTTCGGGAGGAAATCCACGGTATACTCCGAGCCCCGGTAGATTTCCGTGTGTCCTTTCTGGCGGCCGAAACCTTTCACTTCCGTGACGGTCATACCTTGGATGCCCACTTCAGCGAGAGCTTCCTTCACTTCCTCCAGCTTGAACGGCTTGATGATCGCTTCGATTTTTTTCATGTTGCGCGGTTGGTGTGGGAGCTGAAAGCAACAGGCGTGCCAAGCGGCTCACGGAAATTTTTGAAATTTCCTGACTCTAGGCCTACCCCTTCGCAATGGCGAGAGGAAATCCAGCCAGCTCTAACTTTTCCGCCGTATGGGCCCGCCGCCTCTCAGGCTTGGTCCGGAGGGTCGGAAAGGGTTTCGACCTTGAGCGTCATCCCATCCTCCAGAACCCGCACCGCACTGCCTGCCGGGATGAGGCCATGGCGGGAAACGGCGTCGCGTTTCCGGCCGGCCACCATGACCGTGCCGGAGGGCCGCAGGTCGGTGAGCGCCTCCCCGGTCATCCCAGCCAGGCCGCTCTCTGCGGCGGCGTCGGGCGCGGCTCCGGCGGGCAGGCTCTTGAGAGCTACCAGGGACCGGAGCATGGGAATGTCCGGCAGGAAACGGCCGAGCAGCAGGACGAACGCCAGTGAACCCAGCAGGCCGAGCGAGAGGTAGAGCCCGGGTTTCACCAGCAATTCATCGAGCGCGTAGATCACGCCGTCGCCCTCGCTGGCGCGGTCGAAGTCGACGCGGTCGGCCATGGCGAACCAAAGGGAACCGAGCACCAGCAACCCGCCGACGATTCCGGCAATGCCGCCGGGCAGGACGAAGAACTCGAGGATGATCAGGACGATGCCGAGAACGAACACCGCCATGAGTTCGTAGCCGGCGAGGTTGCCGGCGACGTTGTTGCCGAAGAAGAAGAGCCCGAAGGCGAGGAGGGCGACAGCCCCGCCGATGCCGAAACCCGGGGCCTTCATCTCGAAGTAAGCCGCGCCGAGGCCGATGGCGATGAGCAGCGGCGACCAAGCCGCGAGGTGCCAGGCGATGCGCTCGAAGCCGGTCGGCTCGGGCGTGACGGTCGGGACCCCCTGCAGGCTCTCCTTTTCCAGCACCTCCTCCAAGCTGCCGGCGAGGCCATCGGCGAACAGAGGCTTGCCATCGAATTCCTGCACCGCTTCGGAAGCGGTGAGGTTGAGCAGAGCCCCCTTGGGAACGGTGACGTCGCCAAAGGTGCGCGTGTCGTCTTCATCGATGATCATCATCGCCCTCAGCACTTCGAAATTCCGGCCCTTCTGCTCGGCGATCGATCGCATGGTGGCCTCGAAGGCGCTTTCCAACTTGGCGCGCATGACCTTGTCGATCTCCCCCATCGAGTTGACGAGGGCGGCGGAGCCGACGGTCGTGCCGGGGGCCATGTAGATGGCATCGGCGGCGAAGGCGATCAGCGCGCCGGCGGAGAGGGCCTCGCGCTCGACCCAGGCGATCAGGGGGATTTCGAGCTTGGCGAAATCGTCCATGATCAGGTCCCGCGTGTCGAACGCCAGCCCGCCGGGCGTGTCGATCCGCAGCACCACGGCCCGTGCGCCTTCCTCTTCGGCGCGATCGAGCGTGCGTTGCCAGAAACGGAACGACTGCTTGTTGATCAGGTCGTCCTGGCCGATCGGGATGACGACGACCTTCCCTTCCAGCGAACTTTCGCTGGAACGTCCGAGCAGGTTTCGCTCCGGGGCCTCGTCCTGGGCGAAGGCGACGACGTACGAGAAAAGCAGTAGGAAAAGAGCGCGCACGGGATCAGTCGGGAAAGGTTTCGAACGGCTCGGGCTTCAGCGCGGCGGGCGCGCCGAGGATTTCGGTGAGGAGCATCGCATTGCGGGCGGCGCGGGGTGAGCGGAGAAGGCGATCGACTTCCGCGCGGTGCGAGGTGCGCCGGCGACGGCGGGTGCGGATCTCAAACGCGTGGGCAAGCTGGATTTCCTCGCGGCTCGGCTCCTTGACCGTCGGCAGCCGTGGCGGCGGCGCGGGAGCGGGCTGGTAGGCTTTGACCGGTTTCGGCGCGGCGGGCGGCTGCCAGGGCACGGGCGGTGGCAGCGTCTCGACCTGCCGCCGCCAGATCACCTCGCGCTCCTCCTCGGTGAAGACCTGCTCCTCGTCGGTTTCCTTTTTCGAGAAGATCTTGTCCTTCAGGCCGCTGAGCAGCGAGAGAATCACGATGACCAGAAGGCCGATCGCGTCACCGGGGAGGTCGGAGATGTCGAAGGCGAGGCACATCAGCCCTGGGCGTTGTGATCGGGGCCTTCATCGCCGGCGATCGATTCGCGCATGTCGGTATCTGCCACGATGTTCCGATAGCGGGTGTAGTCCATGACGCCGAGGTTGCCGGAGCGGAATGCCTCGGCGATCGCCTGTGGGACAAGGGCTTCGGCTTCGACGACCTTGGCACGCATCTCCTGGGTGCGGGCGGCCATCTCCTGTTCCACCGCCACGGCGGCGGCGCGGCGCATTTCGGCCTTGGCTTGGGCGACGCGCTTGTCGGCTTCCGCCTGTTCGGTCTGGAGGCGGGCACCGATGTTATCGGCCACGTCGACATCGGCGATGTCGATGGAAAGAATCTCGAATGCGGTCGAGGCGTCGACCCCCTTCTCCAGCACGAGCTTGGAAATCGCATCCGGGTTCTCGAGCACGCGCTTGTAGCTTTCGGCCGAGCCGACGGAGGTGACGATGCCCTCGCCGACGCGGGCGATGATGGTTTCCTCGGTGGCACCGCCGATGAAGGAGTCGAGGTTGGTGCGGACGGTGACGCGGGCGCGGACGTTGACGGCGATGCCATCGCGGGCGACGGCGGTGATCTTGGAAACGCCGGCTTCGGGGTTGGGGCAGTCGATGACCTTCGGATTGATCGAGGTGCGGACGGCCTCCAGCACGGTTTTTGTGGTGCCTTTCACGGCGAGGTCGATGGCGCAAGCGCGGTCGAAGGACAGTGCGATGCCGGCCTTGTCGGCGGCGATCAGGGCGAGCACGACGTTTTCCACGTCGCCGCCAGCGAGGTAGTGGGCTTCCAGCGTCTCCGCCGTGAAGGGCAGGCCGGCTTTCACCGCGGTGATCCGGGCATCGACGATCCGGCTGAAGGGGACCTTCCGCAGGAACATCCCGATGAGCAGTCCCCACGAAACGGGCGCGTTCGACAGCTTGGCGCGTAACCAGGTCTTGAAAAACATGGTGATCACCAGGGCGGCGATCGCCAGCAGGATGATCACGACGACGAGCAGGACGAGCGAACCGGTTTCGCCCACGGCGAGGAGGGGTTTCATGCGGCCACCCTAGTCGGGATGAAGCACGGTGCAATGCTGATGGGCTTGTAAACCCGACAGCGGGCTCCGTCGGTGGCGCACCTCCCTCACTTCCCGGCTTCCGCCCACAGGAGCTGCGTGCCGGGTTCCCATTCAAGGCCCCAGTCGCGGATCGATTCGAGGATCGGCCGCAGCGACCAACCTTTCTCCGTCAGCCGGTAGATGAAGCGCTTGCCGCCGTCGGTCGCCGGCACCTTTTCCGCGAGTCCGGCCTCAATCAGCCGCGCCAGGCGGTCGCTGAGGATGTTCGTCGGGATGCCTTCCGGGGAACCCGCGAAATCCTTGAAGCGCGAGCTGCCCAGCATCAGGTCGCGGATGACCAACAGCGTCCAGCGGTCGCCGAAAAGATCCAGCGCGCAGGAAACCGGGCAGGGCGAACGTCGCTCAGGCATACGGTGATGCTTTCACAGCATCGCTTGCGTTTCAAAAGCATTGTTACTTGCAAAATGCAAGTTTTAAGGGTTTCTTCCGCCCATGTCGAATGAGCCGCAACTCGCCGCGCCCGGTGCGGGACTTCCCTGGGTGGAGCTTTTCATCGGACGCTTCTTGTTTCGGCGCTCGCTGAAACAGCGGAGCCGTGAGGACTTCGAGCTGCGTTTCGGGCGGGAGCGGGAGGCGATTCGAAAGCGACTTGGTGAGGTCCCGGCGGAACGGCGCGGCGAGCGGGTCTTGATTCCACGGGTCCGGGGGCTCGAGGACAGCAGCCGGTTCTGGTCGGCTTGGATGACGCTCGACCACCTCCGCATCTGCAACGACGCCTTCGCCGGAGTCATCACGGCGCTCGCCGCGGGGCGGGTGCCGCCCGGGAAAGCCAGCACGGCGGATGTGAAACCTTCGCCCACGGCGGGCGCGGAGTCGGAGGAAGCCTTTGAACGGAGCTGCGACGCACTGATCACCGCGGCCGCGGCGGTGCCGGATCTCGCCACGAAAGCGCGCTACGAGCACCCATGGTTCGGCCCGCTCGATGCCGCGGGCTGGCATGCTCTGGGTGCGCTCCACCTCGGGATCCACCGTGGACAGATCGAGCGCATCGGCGAAGCTCTGCGGCGATGAGCCGCGCGATGTCCCTGACGACCGATCCGATTCCGCGGCTGATTTGGCGGATCGCCCTGCCGATGAGCATCGGCATGTTTTTCAACACGATGTTCAACGTCGTGGACACGCTCTGCGCCGGCTGGCTCGGCACCGAGGCCTTGGCGGCGTTGTCCCTTTCGTTTCCCGTGTTTTTCGTGGTCATGGCCACCGGCAGCGGCCTCAGCCAGGGCACCACGGCGTTGATGGCGAACTACCTCGGTGGCGGACGCGGCGATGAGGCGCGCCACGTTTTCGCCCAGTCGCTGCTGCTCTCCCTGGGGGCCGGAGTCGTGCTCTCGGCGGTGGGTCTCGCGGTTTCCCCCGCGGTTTTCCGCCTGCTCGGTGCGGAGGGCGGATATCTGGAAACGGTGCTGGCCTACATGCGGCCGATCCTCATCGGCAGCGTGTTCATCCTGTTGCCGATGGCCCTGAACGCCGCGCTGATGGCTTCCGGCGAGACGCGGCATTTCCGCAATTTCCTCATCGGCGGCTTCGTCGCGAACTGTGCGCTGAACCCCGTGCTGATGTGGGGTCTCGGTCCGTTTCCCGAAATGGGAGTGGGCGGGTTGGCGCTTTCCACCGTGCTGATTCAGGTCGGCGGCGTGGCGTTTCTCGGTTGGCAGGCGTGGAAATCTCCGGCCGGTGACGGCTTGCGGGTTCACCATTTCAAGCCGGATCCCGCCGTGCTCCGAGCCATCGCCGGGCAAGGGGTGCCCGCGGCCCTGAATATGCTGACGATCGCGCTCGGAATCTTTGTGATCACCTGGTTCGTGCAGCGCTTTGGCAAGGACGCCGTGGCGGCGATCGGAGTCGCCACCCGGATCGAGCAGATCGTGCTGCTACCCACGCTCGGTCTGAACTCGGCGGTCCTGAGCATCGTCGGCCAGAGCCACGGGGCTGGCCTGCCACAACGGGTGCGCGAGACGTGGCTGACGGCCGTCAAGGCCGGGGCCGTGCTCATGCTCGCGTGTGGCGCGCTGGTCTGGTTGCTGCGCGAGCCTGCGATGCGGCTCTTCACCCCGGATGAAACCGTGATCGGCCACGGCTCCGACTATCTCCTCACCTCGGCCGTCACTCTGGCGGCTTATCCGACCATCTTCATTACCGTCTTCGCCATGCAGGGGGTGAAGCGCCCGGGATACGGCCTATGGCTCGGGCTTTACCGCCAGCTTTTAGCTCCCGTGCTGGTCTTTCACGCCCTCGCCTTCGGCCTCGGTTGGGGTCTCTGGGGCGTGTGGTGGGGCATCACCTTCGTCACCTGGAGCGCAGCGCTGTTCTCGATCTACTGGGGATGGCGTAGGTTTCAGGGGCCGGACCCTGATCGCCGGACGGGCCGGGATCGGCCGGATTCCCGTTGAAGCGGTCTGGAGGTCCCGCGTCATCGTCAGTTCGGCGGGTTTCTCCTTGTGACCCATCTAAGAAGACGGGACTTTCCGACTCATGCGTCATCCGGTGATCGTTACCGTTGCGGTCGGACTTCTCGCCTTTGCCGCGGGCTATTCGGTGGCGAAGCCAATCCGGTTTCCTCAAACCCAGACAGCAACTCTCCCCGTCCCGCTTCCCAGCGGCAGGCGGAGCATCGCAACGACGGTGGAAAGATAGTTGAGCGAGCCGCCACCACGGAGGAGCGGCATTTTCAGGTTTCCACGCGGCAGCTGGAAGCCATCCTCGAAATGGGAATGTCGGATCCGGTGGCGTATCTCGATGAGATGGGCCTGACGCAGGATCAGATCCGGCAACTTGGTTCGAACGAACTCTGGCAGCGGATGGAGGCAGAGAGCCAGGCGCTGCGGCTCAAGCATGCCAGCCGATCGGAGGACTCGGAAGGACTTTGCATCGAGATCTCCCCGTATGTGGGCGAGCGTCTCCAATGGCTTCAGAAGGTCGAGAGCGAGGTTCGAAACATCGTTGATGATGAAAGAACCCCGATCATTGCCCGCGCTCTCGTCGCGCGAAGTGGCCATCTTCAGCGGGGCCTCCTACCCCAGAAGATCCGTTTCAGGGAGCATTCCGGCGAGCCCTACTTGAGCGAAATCATGCTCGGAACCGATGGCAGCGTCTTCAGGGAAGATGTTCACCGGGTTACTGACGCCGACCGACGCGATTGGGGGCACTTGCTTGAGCTTCCCGCGGAGTAGCTCCCTCACCCGAAAGGATCACAGGGTTTTGACTGACTGGGGAATCGTCCGGCAGGTAGCTTGCACGGGATGAAACGCATGCCCTTGCTCTTTCTGCTCCTTTCCGGACTCGCCACGGCTGCGCCGCGAAAGCCGGACCTGCTGGTGATCCTCGCCGACGACCTCGGATGGTCGGATCTCGGCTGTTACGGCGGTGAGATCGAGACCCCGGCGATCGACTCACTCGCTTCGAACGGCCTCCGCTTCCGGCAGTTCTACAATGGCGCACGCTGCTGCCCCACCCGCGCCTCGCTGCTGACCGGACTCTACCCCCATCAGGCGGGCATGGGTGGAATGGTCGATTCCGGCGACGGCAAACCTGGTCCCTACCAAGGCTATCTCAACGACCGCTGCGTGACCCTTGCCGAGGCGCTGCGACCCGCCGGCTACCGGACGCTGCACGCGGGGAAATGGCATGTCGGTGAAAAACGGCCGAACTGGCCGGTGGACCGGGGATTCGACCGTTTCTACGGCCTGATCTCCGGCGCGATGAACTACTACGATATCCGTAAAGGCAAGAAGCCCGGCATCCACCGCGTGTTCGCCATTGATGGCGAGGAACACCTGCCCGAGTCCGGTCCGGAATTCTATGCCACCGACGCTTTCACCGACCACGCCCTGCGGATGCTCGACGAAACACCGGAAGAGCAGCCGTTTTGCCTCTATCTCGCCTACACCGCCCCGCACTGGCCGCTGCATGCGCCGGAGGAGCTGATCCGGAAATACGAGCCGGTCTATCGCAGCGGTTGGGACGGCGTCCGCAAGGAGCGGCATCGGCGACTCATCGAGCTGGGGCTTCTACCGGAGGGCACGCCGCTCACCCCGGGCGAGCAGGAAGACTGGGATGCGCTGGACGAGGAACAGAAGCACGAGATGGCGCGCAAGCTCGCGACCCACGCCGCCATGGTGGAGCGGATGGATTGGAACATCGGCCGTGTCCTCGGCCGCCTCCGCGCCCTGGACCGCCTCGACAACACGCTGGTCGTCTTCCTTTCCGACAACGGCGCCTCCGCCGAGGAAGGTGCGCTCGGCCAGAATTTCCGACCGGATCTCGACGGTCCGATCGGCAGCGTCAATTCCTACCAGAGCTTTGGTCGCTCCGGCGCGAGCGTGAGCAATACCCCGCTGCGCAAATTCAAGAAACACACCCAGGAGGGCGGCATCCGCACTCCGTTCATCGTGCACTGGCCGGAGGGCCTGAAAAGCAAAGCCGGAAGCTTCACCAACGCCGTCGGCCACGTCATCGACCTGATGCCGACCTTCTGCGAGGCCGCCGGGGCGGAGTACCCGGAAACCGTCAATGGCCGGTCCATCCGACCGATGGAAGGACGCTCCCTGATGCCCGTGTTTGAGACCGGTAACGGAAAACCCCGGAAACTGGGGTGGGAACACATGGGCCACGCTGCTTGGCGGGATGGAGACATGAAGCTGGTGCGCCCCGAAGCGGACGCGCCTTGGGAACTCTACGATCTCGCGAAGGATCCGCTCGAACTGCGTGATCTGGCCGAGGACCAGCCGGACCGAGTGAAGGCGTTGTCGCGAGCCTGGGCCGAGTGGGCCGGACGTGTCGGAGCGGGATGACGCCCGAAACACACGCCGTCGGGCTTTGAAGTGTTGCCGGCATTCGTTAACTTTCGTTAATCGTCTGCCCGGGCATCAGCACCGGTGCCTCTGACATCGTGAAACCTTCCCCGATTTCCTTCCTCCTCCTGCCATGGCTGGCCGCCGCGGCGGAGCCCCATCACGCGGACGACGCCCACCACCACGTCCACCCGGCCGAGACGGGAGGAAGCCCGCATCACCCGCACCTCGATTTCAAGGAAGAGGCCGATGCCTGGTTCCACTTCCATCCCCACCTGTCGGCGGCCGTTGCCTTCGGCGGATCGACTTCGGAGAAAAACCTGGCTCTCACCCGTGGTGCTCACGCCCCCGTCGACGATGGCTTCAACCTCCAAGGCATCGAGGTCGGTGCCGTGACCGAGTTCGGCCGCGCGCTCTCGCTCCACACCCACTACAACCTCTTCTGGGATCGCTACGACCACTGGGACGGCGAGCTGGAGGAAGCCTTCTTCGCGCTTTCCATGCCCGGCGGCGTATCATGGCGGGCCGGACAGTTTTTCACTCCGATCGGCCATGAGAACACCCTTCACCTGCACGATCGCGATTTCGTCGAGCCGCCCATCTCCTTGATCCGCCTGCTGGGTGAGGAAGGTCTCGTCACCCAGGGGGCCGACCTCGCCTTCCACCTCGACGGTCCGGGGGAACGGACGATCCTCCGCTTCGGCTACGGCAACTCCCGTAGCCACAGCCACGGAGACGTCCGCGAAGCGCGGCGCGACGCCTATTTTGAGGCGCTCGAACACGCCGCCGAGGAGGACCATGAGGAAGAGGAAGACCACGAGCACGAGGAAGAAGAGCACCACCATTCGCACGGCTTGGCCGGTGGAGGTGGCGTTTACGATCCCGACGCCTCCTACCTCAGTGACGGTTATTTCTTCACCCGTCTCGAAAGCGACCTATCCGGTTTGCCCTTCAACCAGGCCGGTGTTTCCGCGGCCATCGGTGAAAACGGCTTTGGCCGCACGACTTGGCTGATCGCCTGCGATCTCTACGGGGATTTCGAAATGCTCGGCCGTCCCGCCTGGTGGCGCAGCGAGGCGTGGTATCGGAACGTGGCCGCCTATGATGCCGCGGGAGGAGCGGGTGAGTTCGATGAGACCGGCATCTACGCTTCGCTTGGGCTGGAGTTTGTCGAGGACTGGACCGCCGCCGCCCGCCTCGAGTGGGCCTCGGGCAACCGCCTCGTCGGCAACGAACGCCGCATCCGCGCCAGCGCCAACGTCGGTCATCGGTTCGGACTCGCCCAGGCCGCCGACCTCCACACCCGCTTGCAGTATTCCTTCGACGATCTCGGCGGCTACGGCACCGAACATTCGGTATGGCTCCAGGTCGTGCTGAACCTCGGAGCGGCGGAGCACGGCCACGATCATTGAGACGAACGAGCGGATGCCGGAAGCTACCGACATCCGCCCTGCACCACGAATCGTACCCTGGAAAACCTATTCGCTCAGGGTGACGCGATAGAATGCCTTGCCGTCGAGAGGCTCGGGGTCGGTCCACGTCCCGGCCGATCCATCCGCCGTCACGGTTCCGACCTCTTCCCAAGCCGCCAGATTCTCGCTGCGTTCGATCACGAATGTGAGTCCGTCTGCTGCCGGAAATCCGATTTCGTGAGCAGCCGAGATCGTGGCCGCGAACCTGGAAGAGGGATCGGAGGGAATCAGCCCGAGCAGGAACTCGGCACGATTGCTCGTCAGGTCTCCATCGAAGTCTGCCGAAGGCACCTCATCGAGAGAGCCGAAATAGGTCATCTCCCATTCGTCGGGAAGACCATCGCCATCCGAATCTCCCTCCACCACTCCGGCGGCGAGAAACATTGTGGACTCGATGACCTCGGGCACGATCCGGACTTCATCGATGGATCCACCGAAAGGATCGGCATCGGCGCCATTCCATTTCCCAAGACCGATGACCCACGGCGCGACGATCCCGGAGTAGTCGTAGAACGCCCCGGAAATGACGACGCTTCCTTCCGGCACGTAGCTGGCATCCCCGGGTGCCTTCACCCACAGCTTCAGCTCGGTGGCGGAAGCCGTGACAGCCACCGAATACCACTCCCCTGCGGTCAGCGGCCGGTTGCCGATGATCTCCCGTGCGACACCGGATCCATCCACCATGCCCGTGCTGAGATAGCCGTCAGGCCGGAGCTTGATCGCGAACGGCGGCTGACCTCCCACCGGGTTGCCGTTTTTCCCGATCACCACCTGCCAGAGACCCAGAGCATCCGCCTTGAATGAAGCCTCGATCGTGAACTCTTCGAAGACATAGGAATTCAGCATCACTCCAGAAGAGGTGTAGATGTTATCCGTCACGAAGAGGTTTCCTCCATCTCTGGTGAAGGCGAGAGAGGCGGTATTCGTGTCTCCGCTCAGGGGGACGGTGGGAAACGGGAGGTCGGTTTGATAGACGGGTGAGGTGTAGTCGCGCCAGGTCATCATGTGGTTTCCCACGCCCGATGAGTCGAGCACGGTGTTGGGCTGGTTTCCACCGCTGTTGTCACCCACGGGGACGAGGCCCTCGGTGCGCTCCTCGAATCGCCAGTAGGCGAGGGCCGCGGGGTGGGAGTCCTCGTCCTGAGGGTTGGTTCCCGCACCGTACTCGGCACTGTTGGGATAGCCATCGGCATCCGGATCGTCCCCGCCGGCGTACTTCGCGATGATCACTTCGAGCGACTCGCCCGGCATGCCGAACCACTTCACTTCCCAACCGTCCGGCAGGCCATCGCCCGCGCCGGAATCGTCATCGTCGGGAGAGGAAATTTGATCCGTGGGGTCGGTCTCTGCGAAGAACTCCTCCTCATTGTCATAGAGATCGCCGTCGGTATCTTCGTCCGGATCACACAAATTGATTGCCTCGAAGTAGAATACTTCCCAGCCGTCATTGATCCCGTCGGAATCCTCGTCAGGATAACTGAACATGCTTGTGGGATCCGAAAACGCGGCGTATTCCGATTCGTTCGAGTTGTAATCATTGTCAGGATCGCCCTCCGCGGTTTCGTCCAGATCAAAAAAATACGCGAGTTCCCAGCCGTCGTTCAGCCCATCGGAGTCGTCGTCCGGATAGGAATCCTCGTCGTCCGGATCCGAGCCCGCCTGATATTCCATCAGGTTGGAGGCGAAGTCGAAATCCGCGTCGCCGCTGGGAAGCTCGTCGAGATTTCCGAAGTTCGCCATCTCCCACGCGTCCGGCAGGCCGTCTTTGTCGGAATCCCCGGTGATCACCGTGAGCACGCCCGTCCGTTCGTCGAACTGATAATCGCCTGCCGACGAGGTCCAGAACCCATCGACTTCCGTGAATCCGGTGATTTGGAAGGTTTCTCTGAAAGACGCGGAGAGAGTCGCGAGGTCGACCAGCACCCAGCTGTCCCCGATGACGGTCGAGGCGGCCGAGAGATCGAGTTCAAAGGTTCCATCGAAGACCGCGGTGCCCGTGCCCAGGATGCCTTGGTTCACGCCGGGTGCTCCGCATGCGAATGTCATCGTCGCTGTTTCCGCCAGGGCCAGGGCTCCATTTGGACCGACCATCACGTTGCCATCCAGCATCACTGCCCCGGCAAAAGTGGTGAGGTATCCATTGCCCCCGGAGGAAAGGACCGTGAGCCCGCCCGCGCCGGAGATTTCCGACAGGATGGTCACCGGTCCCTGGCGGGCGTCCACCGTGGAATCCGCCGGGACATTCACCGTCCCATCGAGCGTGAACACGTCCGCAAAGCCACTCGCATGGTCGATCAGTCCGCCGTCGAGAATCAGCGGATCGAACGTGATCACACCGGTGTTTCCGGTGCCCTTGAAGAGCATTCCGCCGCCGCTTTGCAGCGTGAGCGAGTCTCCGGCAAAAACATGGCTGGCCCCATCCGGAGGCGTCCGCAGGCTCAGGATGGCGACGAAGTAATCATTCCCCGGCGAGGGTGCCGCCGAGGGAAGCCAGTTCCCGGCGGTGTCGAAGGAACTCGAGCCAATGGTGTCACCGGCGTTGAGGTTCACGGTTTCCGCACCGGCAGGAGCGGCAAGCAGGAGACCGGGCACCAGCCACCGGCAGCCTTTTGAAAGCAAAGTTGAGACATTCATCATGCCACGGGCAAGCATGGCGGGTGCCCGCAAACCCGGCGGAATCCAGCAGGATTCCACGTCGCGAGGAAAGTGGTGGAGCGATTGGCGGATTCCCGGGAGCAGGCTGGAGAATCCGCCGGTTTTCTTCTCACCGCATGAGCGCCCGCGGGAAGTGCGGGAGAGGCGGATGAAAACTTCTCATCGGGGGCGCAGCGGCGTTTGAAGCCGGGAGAATGCCGGGCCCCGATCTACTAGGTTTCCAGCAGCCCTGTGCCGCTACTACTCCGCCGGCTCGATGCCTTCCGTCGTTTGCACGATGCGCTTGAGGTGGCCGTCCGGCTCGTATTGGAGTTCCTCGATGCACACGGATCGACGGAAGCTGCCACCGGTGTTCGGGTGCTGCATCGCGCCGTTGTGGTAGAAGAAGTAGTCCTTCCCTTTGAACTCGATGATCCCTTGGTGGATCGTATTGCTGTTGCCCGCGACCTCGGCAAGCAGGCCAACATGCTTCCACGGGCCTTCAAGGCTCTTCGATACCGAGTAGGCACACTTCTCCGGGAAGCCGGTGGCGTAGCTGAGGTAATAGAGGTCGCCCTTTTTGTGAATCCACGGCGCTTCGGTGAAGCCCCTCACTTCCTCGTCCGGGATGACATGAATTTCCCCTTCGAGCTCGATCATGTTGTCCTTGAGCTTCGCCCAGTAGCACTTCTGGTTTCCCCAGAAAAGCCAGGCCTGATCATCGTCGTCGATCCACACGGTAGGGTCGATGTCGTCCCAGCTGATCTTCGTGGCCGTGGTCATGTCATTGGTGACGAGGGCCTTGCCGATCGCGTCTTTGAACGGCCCGGTCGGGTTGTCCGCCACCGCCACGCCGATCGCCTTTCCGTGGTGCTTACCGTCGTGCTGGACGGTGGCAAAGAAGTAATACTTCCCGCCGCGTTCGATCACCTGTGAAGCCCAAGCGTCGCCCACCGCCCACTTGAAATCGGTCGGCTTCAAAGGCGATCCCTCGTTCTTCCAGGTCACGAGGTCCTTCGAGGAGAAGCACAACCAGCGGAACATCCGGTAGTTCTCGTTCTCCTTCGCCTCGTCCTGACCGCAGTAGAGATAGACGGTATCGCCGACCACCAGCGGCGCGGGATCGGCGGTGAAGACTTCGGTGATCACAGGGTTCCCCGCTTGGGCGGCGGATGCGAGCAGGCAGGAAACGAGAACGAGAACCTGGTGTTTCATGGGTTCAAGGAATGGAATTACTTGGCGGGGATCGTGACGCCTTCGGTGCCGGGCTCGAAGCTGCGGTCGAGCGGGTCCATCGGCAGGATCCGCCCTTTGTCGTCGAACTTCATCTCGACGATTGCGACCTGCCGCTTGTAGCCGCTGCCGCCGGGAACGGCGTGGCGGTGGTAGGCAACGAACCAACGGTCGGTGCCGGGAACATTGACCACGCCGTGATGCGCGGTGGCCACGGCATTGCCGTTCTTCTGCAGAACGATGAAATCGCCCTCAGGATACTCCACCGGCCCGACGGGCGAGTCCGACCACGCCCAGCCCACTCGATAGTTCGGCGAGCGGGCGTCGTCGATCGACCACATGAAGTAGTATTTCCCGTGACGCTTGAAGACCACGATGCCCTCGCGGAAGTCACGCAGCGGGATCTCCACCGGATCACCGTCGAGCGTGATCATGTCCTCCTTGAGCTTGAAGACCTGGCAGAGGTTCCCGTTTCCGAAATAGAGGTAGGCTTGGCCGTCATCGTCGATGAAGGCGTGTGGGTCGATGGTGTTGGTGTTGATCTTGCCCCCGCGGACCAGCAACGGCTTGCCGAGCGCATCCTTGAACGGTCCGGTTGGCGAGTCCCCCACCGCGACGCCGATCTTCCCGTCGCCACAGAAGTAGAAATAGTATTTCCCGTTCCGCTCGATGCAGTCCGGTGCCCAGGCCTTGACGTCGGCCCACTCGATGTCGTTGCGCAGGTCGAGGAAGACATTCTCCTTTTTCCAATCGACGAGGTTTTTCGATGACCAGACGGCGAATTCGTAGGTGTTCCAGTTCGGCCGGTCCGAAGTCGGGTACATGTAGTAGGTATCGCCGAAAGCCCGGATCGAGGGGTCGGCGGTGAACTCGCTCAAAGCAGGCTTCGGCACCGACTCGATGATCTCCTTTTCCTCCTCCCTGAGTCCTTCCAAGATCTCGGCGGAAATGGGAAGAATCGAACCGTGACGCTGGCCGTTGACCACGTTGACAAAGGGCGTGACGTCCTTCCATTCCTTCAGGTCGGAGGAGCGGCGGGCACCGTAGCGGTGGTTGACGTAATAGTCGAAATAGACGGTTGCCTCGTCATCGATCACCACCGCCGCCGGGCCTTCGGCACGTTCCTTTTCCAGAACCGGCTCATCAAGGAGACGGTACGGCCCGAGCGGCTTGTCGGCGATCGCCGTGCGGATCGCACCCCAGATTTCCTTCGGTTGGTCGTCGGTTTCCTTGAGGAAAATCACATACTTCCCCTTCATCTCGACCATGGTGGTGTCGATGTTGTTGAAGCCGGGATCGAAGAAGATCTTCGGCGTGGTGAAGGTCTCGAAGTCCTTTGTCAGCACGTGCCAGGCGCGGTGCTGCGCGCCGTCTTTTCCGACCATCGGCACGGCGGACGACCAGACGATCAGGTAGCTCTGTTCCGCTTCCAGCCAGTAGAGTTCCGGAGCCCAGGTGGTTTCGACTCCTTTGAGGTCCTCGGTGAGCGGCAGGAACTTCTGCTTCGACCACTCAAGGAGATCCTTCGACGTGGCGTAGCCGATCCCCTTGTCGTGCCAGCCGCTGGTCCACACCATGTGAAAGAGCCCGTCAGGTCCTTTGAGGATATGGGGGTCGCGCATCAGCTTCGAGCCGACTTCGGGCTTCAGGAAAAC
This sequence comes from uncultured Haloferula sp., assembly GCA_965652295.1. Taxonomy (GTDB): domain Bacteria; phylum Verrucomicrobiota; class Verrucomicrobiia; order Verrucomicrobiales; family Akkermansiaceae; genus Haloferula. Next base: position 62,059 of record CBFGTS010000019.1, read on the forward strand.
CCGTTTCAGCTCGGTCCAGTCCATCGCATCACGGCTGTAGGCGAGGTGCAGGCCATCGCCGTTATCCCGGAAAGAGGTGAAAAGGTAACCGGCCGGATCCTCCGCCGACAGGGTACCCGGAAGGAGGAGGGACAATGATAGGAGCGCGGAAAGTCGTTTCATGAGCTTGGGATGGGGCAACCATGAATCGTTTCCCGCGGACAAGGCTATGCGTTTCCCGACATGTTTCCGTCGTTTTCTTCCCCGACCGTCACCTCCGGAACCGCAACTCGCGGCGCAGGCTTTCCACCTCGCGCATCAGGGTGGCGACCATCCGGATGGCCGCCCAGTTCATGCGATGCTCCCGGCGCAGGGTCTCCAGGTGCCGCAACAAGCGGATGGCCTCCTCGTCGAAAAGCCATCCCTGCGCCGGCTGGACCAAGCCCTGCCGGCAATAGAAGACGATCTTCCGCCGCTCCGTCCCGGTCAGGCGGACCACCGTATCCATCGAGTGCAGAGCATGCGGATCAGGTTCGTAGCGCTTCATTTCAGCTCTCCCTGGGTTGGAATTTGGAAACCTCGCCGAGCCGTTTCCACAGCTCGCGCTCCTCGTCCGTAGCGGTCTCCGGCACGTCGATCGAAAGCACGACGTAGAGGTCGCCCGCCGACCCTTTCCGCGGCAGTCCGTAGCCCTTCAACCGCAACTGGTCGCCCGCCCGGGTGCCCGGTGGCACCTTGACCTGCACCGATTTCCCGCCCGGCAACGTAAACGAGCCGGTGGTTCCCAGCACCGCCTCCCACGGGGCCAGGACCAGGTCGCGGAACAGGTCGTGCCCGTGGACTCGGAAATCCGGATCCGCCGCCAGCCGCACCCGCAGATAGAGATCGCCGGCCGGACCGCCGCCGCTTCCTTCGCCGCCGTGGCCCGGCACCCGCAGCCGCTGGCCCTCGCGGATGCCGGCCGGGATGCGCACTTGAACTTCCTCGACGTTCGCCTGCCCGGTGCGCGGATCGACCCGCCGCAGCGAGATCGTCCGCACCGATCCGTTCATCGCCTCGTGCAGCGTGACCATGAGGTCGCCCTCCACGTCGTGCCCCCGCGCACCGGCCGCGGTCCTGCGGAAACCTTGGGCGCCGTGGCTGAAGCCGCCGCCGAAATAGCGTTCGAAGAAGTCGCTGAAGCCGGTGCCGCCGAACTCGAACTCGAAGCCCTCCGCCCCACCGCCGCCGGTCCAACCCGCGCCACCCGGCGGCATCCCGCCGGGTTGGTTCCAGTGTGCTCCCAGAGCGTCATACCGCTTCCGCTTCTCCGGATCGCCGAGCACTTCGTACGCTTCGTTGATCTCTTTGAACTTCGCCTCCGACCCCGCTTTGTCTTTGGCCACATCCGGGTGGTGCTGGCGGGCGAGCCGGCGAAAGGCCTTCTTGATCGCCGCCTCATCCGCATCCCGGGGCACGCCGAGAATGTCATAGTAGTCCTTGAACTCGACCGACATGGCTTTGTTCCCACTCATCGCACAAACCCCGGCGCTTGTCTAACGACCGGCCCGTCACCCCCCTCCGCCGATCGGATGTGAAGAAACGGCTTCTCCCGGCCTCGCCTCGCCGGCATGCTCCAGACTCCATCCCATGTTCATCGGCACTCACGCTCTCCTGCCTGTTGCAGTCGCACTTGCATGGGACGATTCACGGCTTGGTGCCGGGCGCGGTGAGACCTTCCCGGCGTGGTCCCTGCCGGCCTTCGCCGTCTTCGGCGCCCTGCCGGATCTCTGTTCCCCTCACCTTTCGCTGGAGGCGCGTTACACCAGCCTTTCGCACACGCTTCTTTTCCTCGGCATCCTGGTCCCGGTGGTGATCGCCCTCGCCCGTCTCTTCCCAAAAGGCTCCCGTCTCCTCGTGGGACTCGGTGCCTGGTCAGCCGCCGTGCTTCACCTCGCGGCCGATGCTATTTCGGGCGGGATTCCGTGGCTCCAGCCGTGGAGCGGGCACACCCTTGGCACTTACGTCATCGACCCGGCCTGGTGGGTCGCCTCCGACGCCGCATTCATGTTCGGCACCTGGCTTCTCTGGGCCGTCCGCCGCGAGCTGCGCGTCCGCTCCATCCGGCGGGCAGCGGCGCGGATGGATTGAGGAGACGAAAAAGCCGGCCTTCCGCGATCGGGAAGCCGGCTTTTCGAAATGGACGGGGACGTCGGGTCAGGCGAGTGCCTCGAGCTTCTGCTTGAGCTGGTCCTTGGTGATGTTGGCACCGACGATCTGGTCCTTCACCTCGCCACCCTTGAAGAAAAGGAGCAATGGGATACTGCGGACGCCGTATTTCACCGCGAGTTCGCGGGCTTCATCGACGTTCACCTTGCCGACCTTGGCCTTGCCTTCGATCTCGGTGGAGAGCTGGTCGATCACCGGGCCGATCATCTTGCAGGGACCGCACCATTCCGCCCAGAAGTCCACCAGGACGGGCACGTCGGAGTCGATCACCTCGCTTTGGAAGTTGCTGTCGTTGAGTTGGAGAGCCATGCGCGAACCATGGCCCCCGGCGGCCGGATGTCAACTTTCGCGCCACCGGCGGACCAGCACCCGCGATCGAAAAAGCCCGGATGCCTTGCAGACATCCGGGCTCGGAAAACATTGGGCCGGAACGGCCGGACGACGATTACTCGCCGAGATCGACTTCCTCTTCCTCGGGCTCTTCGGCCTCGTCGGCCATGTCCTCGGAATCGTCCGCAGCTTCGTCATCGATGCTGGCGGAAGGAGTGGCCGGGGGGGCCATACGGGTATCGATCTGCGAGGTCTGGAACGTCAGAAAGGCGACCACGAAGGCGAAAACAAGGGCAATGATGGGAGGTACCATGGTTTTGGGATTTTTGAAAAATTAGAACAACTGGGACCACTCGACGTCCTGCTGGCCGCCATTTTCATTGGTGCCGAGCCATACCTTCGCGGTGGAAATCTGGAGGAAGAGAACCACGGCAGCGGCCACGGCGGCGAGGATGGAGAGGCCCACGATGACGGGGCTGTCCACGGCTTCGTCCTCGTCATCCTCGGCGCCGAAGGCGGCCATCTGTGAGGCGGCGGGAGAAGTCGCTCCACCTGGTGAAGTTGGCGGCTGGAGCTGGATGGTTGCTTTCGGCAGGCTGGGCGAGGAGGCGCCGGCACCCGGCGTGTTGAGCTTGATGGTCGGTGCCGGGGCGGGTCGGGCACCGGGAGCGGCCGGAGCGGCACCGCCGGCGGTTTTGAGCTGAATGGTGGGCGCGGGAGCCGGGGCGGGGCCGGTCGCTGCGGGCTTGGTCGCCACCGGGGCAGCAGGAGGTGCGCCGGCGGTCGGCGGTTTCGGCGCAGCCGTGGGCGGCTTCGGCGCGGCGGTCGGCGGCTGGGGAGCCGTTGGTTTCGGCGCGGCCGGGGCCGGAGCAGCACCGGTAGGAGAAGCAGAGGGTGCGTCAGCCGCCTTCAGGGTCACGCGCACGGTTTCTTTTTTGAGCGGGACGCTCGAGGTGTGTTTGGACGGCTGATCTTGGTCGCTCATGATGGGAGTTTTTTTGAATTTGAGTTTCTGTGAATGAGAAGAAGTACCAGCGTCCCGGCCGTGTCAAACCTCCATCGTGCTGCGTTTGCGGGCGTGCCTGCGTAAATTCCCGGGGACTTCATCGGATCCGGTGAAATCCCGGCGCAGCAATGGTCCAGCCCGCCTTCTGAAGGCCCGCCCGCACCGCCGTGAGCACCCCGAGGGCCGCCGCGCCGTCGCCGTGGACGCAGAGCGTGTCCACTTGCGGCGCAAGTTCCAAAGCCTGGCTGACCGCCTGGTAGGGATCTTCGATCACCGCTCCCGGTTCGCCGCGGGGAACCAGCCGCCCGTCGCTGCCATAGAGCCGGTCGGCGAAGCCTTCCCGCAGGAGTTCCATCCCGCGGCGCGCCATCGCCCGGTCCAACAGGCCGCGCGGCGGGGCCGTCACGGCGGCACCCGGCAGGTGGTGCTGCACCGCATCGAGAAACACCTCCGCAAGCGATGCATCGGAATCCGCCTGATGATACAAGGCTCCGTGGGGTTTCACATGGCGGACCTCGATTCCCTGCGCGTGGGCGATCTCCGCGAAACGCCCGAGCTGCCGATCCAAAGCGTCGCGCAGGTCGGCGGGGGAAATCTCCACCATCCGCCGGCCGAACGAGGCCCGGTCCTCGAAACCCGGGTGCGCGCCCACCGCCACGCCGCGATGGGCCGCAAGCGTCATCGAGGCCAACATCGTGGCTTCGTCCCCCGCATGCCCGCCGCAGGCGATGTTGACCGATGAAGCCAGGGCGATCAGCTGCGCGTCTGCCCCACCGCCCTCGCCGAGGTCCACGTTCAGGTCGATCCGCATCCGCGCCGTGTAAGAAAATCGAGACCCACACGCAATCTCCGGAGTTCCGTCTTCAGCTCCAGCCACGCCCGGGCGGCGGTCGCGGGATCGACCTCGCGGAAATGAACCACCGTCCCCGGCCATGCCCGTGCCAGCAGCAGCAGGTCTGCGGAAATCACGTGCGCGATCTGCGGGTAGCCTCCGAGCGTCTGGCATTCGTTGAGGAGCACGATCGGCAGTCCGTCCGGCGGCACCTGCACCGAGCCCGGCACCGTCGGTTGGGAAACCATCTGCTTTTCCGGTACCTCCATGCGGCAGCCTTCGAGGCGCACTCCCATGCGGTCGGCCGTTGTGCTCACCCGGAAACCCCGCGTCAGAAACGCCCTCCTTTGCCCCTCCTGGAACCAGTGTGCCTGCACGCCGCGGACGACCCTCAGTTCGATCGTCCCACCCGGTGCCGCCGGCCAGCCGATCCGCCACGCGCCCGGGTCGGCCCCGGCCACAGGCCGCTCGCCGAGCTGCAGCCGGTCGCCCCCGCACAGCGCCCTCCCGTCGAGTCCGCCGAATTTCCCGCGCAGGTCGGTCGCCGCGCTTCCCAGGCACCGCGGCACCTCGAGTCCGCCGGCGAAAGCCACGATGCCCCGGACGGCGGCCAGCCCGGCTCGTAGATCGAGCGTTTCGCCCGCCCCGAAGTCGGCGCTCCGTCCTCCTCCCTTCCA
>CBFGTS010000020.1:0-66027 GCA_965652295.1 uncultured Haloferula sp.
GGCGGGAAAATGGACTGGTCCGTCGTCCGCGAGAAGATCGCCAAGCACGGCATGCGGAATTCCAACGTCCTCGCCATCGCGCCGACCGCCACCATCTCGAACATCATGGGCACCACCCCGTGCATCGAGCCGAACTACAAGAACCTCTACGTGAAGAGCAACCTGAGCGGCGATTTCATCGTCCTCAACGGCACCCTCGTCAACGACCTCAAGAAGGAAGGCCTCTGGAACCAGGAGATGCTCGACCAGTTGAAGTACTTCGACGGCGAGCTCGATGCCATCGACGACATCCCCGAGGCCATCAAGACCCGCCACCGCACCGTCTTCGGTGTCGGCTTCGAATACATCGTCGATGCCGCCGCCCGCCGCCAGAAGTGGATCGACCAGAGCCAGAGCGTGAACCTCTTCCTCGCCCAGCCCGACATGAAGACCCTCAGTCACATGTACCGCCGCGCCTGGGACAAGGGCCTCAAGACCACCTACTACCTCCGCACCCTCCAGGCCTCCAACATCGAGAAATCGACGATCGACGTGAAGAAAGTCACCCGCGGCATCGTCGGTGGAAACCGCGAATACACCGCCGAGGAAAAGATCGCCTGCTCCATCGACGCCATGATGAACGGCGGCGAGTGCGAGGCGTGCCAGTGACGCAACTGAAGTCGAGAGACATCAACCTACCCGGCAAGGCCTTGAAAGACTTCGAAAAATTTGAATCCAAGGTCTTGTCGGAGATCCTTGATTCCTTCTCTAACATAACTGAGATCGGTTGGGGGGCCCAAAAGAAGGTCTTTCGTGCGTCCACCAATGACGGAGACGCTGTCGCTCTAAAGGCCGGAAAGTATCGCTCTTCGAAGCAATTGGAGCGAGTTCAACGAGAAGTGGACTTCTTGGGTCAAGCTGCCTTAACCCAATTTCCAAAGCACAAGCTATTCTCCTACGATGTCGGCACACGGGAGTTCCTGATCGTCGAGGAGTTCATCAACGGAAGAAACCTTTCCAATTGCATTGCTTTATTCAAAACTCCCGGTTCCATTTTGCAGTTGCTGTACTCTTGCTGCCTCGCGATGTCACCTGTGTGGGAAAAACGGGTGGTTCATCGTGACCTAAAGCCGGATAATATCCTAATTCGGGAAGACAGTCATTCGCCTGTTATTATTGACTTTGGTATCGCCCGATTTCTCAACCACAGCTCCTTGACAGACAGTCGCGCCCTCCAAGGTCCCTGCACTCCTATTTACGCGGCCCGCGAGCAACTCACGAATAGGAAAGTCGCCATCGATCACCGGACCGATTTCTTTGCATTGGGTGTAATCGCCGCAGAACTGTTGTATGGGCGCCACCCATTTTCTCCCGAAGCTGTGCAAAGCGAGAACGACCTAATCGAAAACGTGATTGAAGGGATTTACTTCTTGCCTGAAGTAGCTGACCCAACGAACTTGAGAATCCGCTCGCTAATTTCGCGCCTTATTGATAAGGAGCCATTTAGACGCCCTCGATCTCCCCACGCAGTGCTTGGGGAGATCGGTAGCCTCCTTGCATCGTCATGAAAATTTACCACCAGACTGGCTTCAGAACCAACTGGAACTTGGAGTCCCACATCCGTGACGGTGTCGGGAGTGGCGTCATTTGGTCGCCAGTAAATGAATCACTGAGCACCTTAAAGAAACTAAATCCCGAAGTTCGGTCACGAAGCTTCTTGGATCCGCAGCTCTACTTGCCACATGACCAAAAAGGAAAGCTGAAAACCTATGGTTATTCACCAGAGGAAATATCCCCTCGGTGGAAAACCTCTGATTTTGATTCCATCAAATACGAGTCTGCTGATCAATGCCTAAAGATTCAAAGATCCGCCAAATTTGCGTATGATGTGATTCCTGCTCGCTACGAGAAGGACATTATGGTAGATCACTTCGAGCGAGCTTCTGAAGATTTTGTCGCTCCCTATATCGAATTGCGAGCAGCACAGCCCATCAATCCCCCTCTCCTTCTTTCGGTAATCGCAAAAAGAATTCAAGTTGTCGATCCGCATTGCCGCAACGAGCTTTTAAATTGGATTACCAGTCACCAAGAGATTGCTGGGGTATACATAATTTTCGATTCGGAAAGTAACTCAAAGCAAATCAAGGACTCCGTATTTTTAGAGGGTGCGCTTCGGATAATTTGGGGATTAAGGCAAAACAACCTAGAGGTTCATGTGGGTTACTGTAATACGGAGGCTATTCTGTATGCCATTGCAGATCCGAACTCCGTGACTATAGGGAGCTACGAGAATCTTCGGCGGTTTTCCATCGGCCGTTTTGAGGTCAAAGAAAAAACTGGTGGGAGAAGTCCTAATCCGCGACTTTATGTTGCAGGTCTCCTTCAATGGATCGAATACGGCTATGTTGGGGCGTTGGACCGGTTAGCCCCAGAATGGAGAGCCCTGCGACACAATAATTCCTATGAACTTGAGATGTTCACTCCGAGCTTCCAGTGGCATTTCGCGAAGCCGCAGATTTACAAGCACTACTTTACAACCATGGCTCACCAAGTGAGCATTCTTGAGGAGGATATTATAGCGAGGAGGGCTCAAGTTATTAATTGGATTGATATTGCTCTCCAGTGGTTCGATTTGATTCGAAGTAAGAACGTTCTATTGGACTCTGATAGCGATGGGTCACATTTGAGCCATTGGAGGAACGCGATATCCCTCTTTCAGCAATGAAAGGTCCACTAGCCCGGATCTGCAGCTTTGCAACAGAGTCTGAAATGGGAGAGAATTTCATTTCTGCCATTGAGCCGAGGATGCGCTTCAATCAGATCGTGGCGAAGCGTGAGTTTAAAGCTCCGCAAGGGATTCCTGATTTCCTGTTATTTCGGCGATGTGATTCGACTCTCGTATATGTTGTCGCGCTAGAGTTGAAACTGAAAGATTGGCGAAAAGGAATTTATCAGGCATTCAAATATAGAAGCTTTTGTAACGCTGCCTACGTCATTGTAGATCGCTATTATCAGGATGACGCCCTCGCCAATATACAGATCTTCGTTGATTCCAACATTGGATTAGCCACTTTTTCGTTAGAAGGCGAGCTAGAGGTCCTCAGCGAGCCAGTCGCGGATATTCCTTTTTCCGCTTATTACTCATCGGTGTTGAATTCGACCTTTAAGAAAGAAGAACCCGGCCTCGAAAAATGCAGCAGATTCCACAGATCCAAAATGGGAGCCGTCTCTCTGACGAAGCTAGATCCAATGCATTGGTAACGTCGACATTGAATGTCCAATAAATCACGTAATCAGAAGGGGGTGCGGACCGGGAACATCGGTATTCTATACGCTCGTTGTGGGAAGTAGTTTGTTGTTGAGTCGCGCGAACTTTTGTGGTAGCCGAAGTCTCGTAAGCTTGTATCGATGTTATGCAAAAAGCCAAATTCCTAAAAGGGGTCGGTCCTAGAAAACAAGCATTCGAAGCTTGACGCGGCTGGCTGGATTTCCGCAGGGTCGGATGCATGGCCCGTCCAGATACCGGTTTTCCAGCGGGCGAAACGGGTTTAAAAAAGATGCCAGGCATACAGTAGCTTGACGGCTGCTGGCTCGATGAGCTAGAACCCTCGCAATCCGATGAAAACCAGTGAAAGGGGTCGGTCCTAGAAAACGCGCATTCGCAGCTTGACGCGGCTGGCTGGATTTCCGCAGGGTCGGATGCATGGCCCGTCCAGATACCGGTTTTCCAGCGGGCGAAACGGGTTTAGGATACTTACCCATGAAAAAGATTCTGATGCTCTACCCGGAGTTTCCGAACACGTTTTGGAGCTTCAGGTATGCGTTGAAGTTCGTTCACAAACGGGCGGCTTTTCCGCCGTTGGGATTGTTGACGGTTGCCGCGATGCTGCCGGAGGCGTGGGAAAAGTGCGTGAAAGGGTCGGTCCTAGAAAACACGCATTCGCAGCTTGACGCGGTTGGCTGGATTTCCGCAGGGTCCGATGCATGGCCCGTCCTCTTCGCTACGAAGCCGCTGGCGCGATCTACCACGTGATGGCACGCGGAGACGGTGGAAAGGATGTTTTTGAATCGGACTTCGACCGCCAGGATGCGCTGAAGCGTTTGGAGGAGGTGTGCGGGAGTTTCGGTTGGCGGGTGCATGCGTGGGTGTTGATGGGCAATCATTTCCACCTGCTGCTCGAGACGCCGGAGCCGAACTTGGTGAAGGGGATGAAGTGGTTCATGGGGGTGGTTTCCCAGGCGTGGAACCGACGGAGAAAACGGCGGGGCCATGTTTTCCAAGGGCGCTACAAGGCGGTGGTGGTGAACGGCGAGGGGAGTGGGATGTATTTCCGAATCGTGGCGGACTACATCCATCTCAATCCGGCCCGTTCGGGCTGGGTGGGAGGAACGACGGGGAAGACCTTGCGGAGCTATCGCTGGAGCAGCTTTCCGATGTATCTGGCCAAGCGGTGCCCCGACTGGATGGAGACGGGGCGGGTGTTGGGAGCGTTCGAGCTGGCGGAAGGCCGGAAGGGCGCGGAGTCGTATGGCCGGTATCTTGAGGCGCGGGCAAAGGACCGCGAGGGGGTATTGACGGATGAGGCTCTGAAGGAGTTGAGGCGGGGCTGGTATCTCGGCGATGAGGGTTTCGGGGAGAAGCTCGCGGCGGCGATCAAGGGGCGGGTGCCAAAGCGGCGGGCCAGTGTGAGTGGTGGAGCGGTGCGCGCGCACGACGAGGCGGAGGCGACGCGATTGGTGAAGTTGCTGCTTGAGGCATTGGGTTTGCCGCAGGGTCGGGTGGCGCTGGCTGGTCGGGCGAAATGGCAACGGGAGAAGGCGCTGGTTTGTGCAACGGTGCGGAAGTGGACAGGCGTGAGCAACGGATGGCTGGCCGATCGGCTGTCGATGGGCCACGTCAGCAGCGTGACCCGGAGTCTGCGGCGGGTAAGGGAGGAGAGGGACTTGAAAAGGGAGTTGGAGAGGCTGGAGGAACTGCTCGAAATCTAGGACTGACCCCTAGCGCTCCCAGCGCTCCCAGCGCTCCCAGCGCTCCCTGCCGATATCAAACTTCCCGGTTACGCATCGAAAGCCTCGTCGTCGGCCGACTCTCTTTTCTTCGTGGCCAACTCATGTTCGAGTTCATCGAGGATTTTGAACGTCTCAATGAATTTCAAACCAAAGGGGGTGAAGTGATATTCCACGCGCGGCGGGACTTCTGGGAAGCTCCGTTTTTCCAGCACATCGTAGGAAACCAGCAGACGCAGGCAATCGTTGAGAACTTTAGCGGTAAGGCCATCCACGGCGCGTTCCATCGCGCCGGGACGGCGGATGTCCCCCTTCACGAGATCCACCACCGTCAACGACCATTTGCAGCCGACCACCGTCTCCACCATACGACCGATGCGCCGGGGCGGGACGTGCCGTGAAAATTTTTCCTCTTTGGTTTTCATCAATTCATACCGGTTTGTGCCCACCCCACCGGATTATGCCCGGTTTCCCGATCAAGCAGGAACAGTAGTGTGACGGCGTTCGATTTCACGGCGGGATTCTTCGCTGAGGATAATCGCCACTCAAACCAACCACAAAATCGGAAATCATGAAAAACGCACTGATCATCGGCGGTTCGACCGGAATGGGCTTTGACGCAGCCCATCGTCTCGCTGCACGCGGCGCGGCGGTGACCATCGCCGGACGCAACACCGTCAAACTCGAAAAGGCGGCCGCCACGTTGCGGGAAGCAGGCGCGTCCCGGGTCGCTATCAAAGCCGTCGATCTCTATGAACGCGAACAGGTGGACGCATTCGCCCGGGAGATTCTCGCCGGGCCGGCGTTCGACCGTGTCGTGAACGCGGCCGGGTATTTCTCCCCCACACCATTCCTCAAGCACACACGGGAAAACTATCGGCAATACCATGGCATCAACGAATCGCTTTTCTTCCTCACTCAGGCGGTCGTGCAGCGGATGGTGGACACCGGAGCCCCAGGCAGTATCGTCAATATCGGCTCGATGTGGGCCAAGCAGGCGATCAAGGCGACGCCGTCGTCCGCCTACTCGATGGCCAAGGCGGCCTTGCATTCGCTGACGCAGCACCTCGCGATGGAGCTTGCCGATCACGGCATCCGGGTGAACGCCGTATCGCCGGCTGTGGTGGATACGCCCATTTACGGCGCGTTCATCAAACCGGAGGAAATCAGCGAGGCTCTTTCGGGCTTCAACACGTTTCATCCGATCGGCCGGATAGGCACCCCCACTGATGTCGGAGCAGTGATTGATTTCCTTCTGAGCGACGACGCCAGCTGGGTGACGGGTGCAGTATGGGACGTGGACGGCGGAGTGATGGCCGGCCGCAACTGAAGCACCCGGGACATCAAGGCGACCTCGACCCGGAGGCGACCGACCCCGACCGCCCTCGAAGCGAACTTCGAGAAATCCCTTGCGAAGATCTGGTACTACTGACTCCGACGGATCTTCAAATACTCCTCCTCGCTCTTCTGATTCATGATTCTGGACACTGCTTTCACCCGGGTGTCATTCTTTCTGACGCAACGGCCTCCGACAGCCGATTCCTCAGTCCCTCCCCGGTCTCATTCTATTTGGCGCAATGCGCTGGTTGGAGACGCGGATGCCACCGCGATCCAAGTCGGGCTGCCATCGCTTCATCCAGGCTGGAGTTATGCCGCCTGCCGCAGCCCAGGCCCGGTCGCGAGGGATCCGCTGGAGTTCATGCGGATCGATATTTCCGAAGGTCCGCTGTCGCCGTGATCTCCCCGCGACCCCGACAGGAAAACGGAGCACTGAGAACGAGCCGTCTATTTTCATGGCCGACACGGAATCGCGTGGACATCGCAGGCACTCCTGTTAGAAAACGTTCAAAGGATCCACTCACCACGAAAATGACCTCAAGCCACAGGCCATGCGCAAGACCTGGCCGATCTGGAAGAAGTCCGACCTTCCAGCCCCGATTACTGAAAGCTCCCGAACAAACGCGAATCTCGGGGGTCGGGAAAAACATCTGCAGCCTCGACGCCATGCTCAACGGTAGACGTGTGAGGCATGCCGGTAACCACCCATCCATTTCCTCACCATGATTCTTCCACTGATGACCGGTCACCGATCACTCGGCACTTTCTTCACTACCTTGTTGCTTTCTTCGATCCTGCCAAGCTGTACTCCATCGAGTTTGCCACCGGTGGCTCCCAGCGAGTCGTATGAGGTAGGGATGCAGACTGCCCCTCCTGATCAATCAACGCAGCCGCCAGCATCCGAGAAATCATCCCTCGTTGGAACATGGGAAGAAGATGCCTACTATGGGGATGTCGACGCGAAATCGAAGAGGGCCTACATCGCGATCAACGACAATGGAACGTGGAAGGAGTGGCGCAACGGGAGCTTGATCAACGAGGGGTCGTGGAGCGGCAGTGAAGCTTCGAGCATTGCTTGCAGTCTGACGGATGAGGAGGATGGGGAGAATCTCGAATGGTTCACCTTCAACCTTCAATCGGAGAAGAAGGCGGTTTACAAAGCCCACCCGGAAAGGATGGATTCGGATGAATATGACGATCTGGAGTTTGATCGTCTGGAGGCTGAGTAGCGGCAACACCGGCGAGGCCTGCCGCCATCCATCCGCCCTATAAGAAAGGATGGAATGAGGAGAGCGGTAGGGGTGGATGGTCAGGTGCCGGATAAAGCGGCTTCGAAACTCATCTGACGGGTAGGCTTGGGATTTGCCAAGCGATCCCCCCGACTGGCAGCGGATGGCGTCACGAGACCGATTCGCTGAAGGTTTTGGGCAGAAGCTGCCGTATCGCGGGCTTCGTGGAGATGAGATGCGCCCTTTTCTGCTTTGTTTCGTGGATTCTGCCGATCGCTGCGCTGGTGGCGGAGGATGCCAAGCGGCCGAACATCCTTTTCGTCTTCGCGGATGACTGGGGCCGTCATGCGGGGGCCTACGCGGCGGTGGATGGGCCCGGCTCGATCAACGACGCGGTGCGAACGCCGAACTTCGACCGCCTCGCCGATGAGGGCGTGTTGTTCAGGAGCGCCTTCGTGTCCGCCCCGAGCTGCACGCCCTCGCGGAGTGCGATCGTCTCCGGGCAGCATTTCTGGCGGACCGGCCGGGCTTCCATCCTCCGCGGGGCGGTGTGGGACGGGTCACTGCCTTCCTATCCGCTCCTGCTGCGCGACGCCGGCTATCACATCGGGAAGATGTACAAAGTCTGGAGTCCGGGCGCTCCCACGGATGCTCCTCATGGCGGGAAGCGGCATGCCTACGAGGCATCCGGGACCCGGTTCAACCAGTTCTCTCAAACCGTCGCCCGTCGCCCCGGAGGCACCTCACCTGAGGATGCGAAACGGAAGCTCTATGCCGAGGTGCGGGCGAACTTCGACGCCTTCCTTGCGGATCGGCAGGAAGGGCAGCCGTTTTGTTTTTGGTTCGGCCCCACCAACGTTCACCGCCCGTGGGTCAAGGGCTCGGGGCGGTCCTTGTGGGGCCTGGATCCCGATTCCTTGAAAGGGAAGCTGCCGCCGTTCCTGCCCGACGTTCCCGAGGTGCGCGAGGACCTTGCCGACTATCTAGGCGAGGTGATGGCCTTCGATGCGGCGCTCGGCGTGCTGACGGACCGACTGGAAGAGCTGGGCGAGCTGGACAACACGGTGGTGGTGGTGAGCGGCGACCACGGAGCCGCGGGATTCCCGTTCGGAAAATGCAATCTCCACGACTTCGGTTCGAGTGTCGCCCTTGCCATTCGCTGGGGAGACGCGCGTGGTGGTCGGGTCGTCGATGACCTCGTCAGCCTGACCGATCTTGCCCCGACCTTTTTGGAACTGGCGGGGGCACCGGTGCCGGAATCGATGACCGGACGAAGCCTGGCGCCGCTGCTTGTGTCAGACCGCTCCGGCCAGGTCGATGAGGCCCGCGATGCCGTATTCATCGGGCGGGAACGGCATGTGGAGAACGCGCGCGAGGGCTATCTGCCCTACCCGCAACGCGCCATCCGGACCGCGGAGCATCTCCTGATCGTCAATTTCAAGCCCGACCGCTGGCCCATGGGCGAGCCCTACCGGCTCGACGGCCCCCATCCGCCCACGTCGACCGAGATCGCCTCCAACACGCGCGTCACCCTGCCCGACGACGATGCCAGCCCGACCAAGGCTTGGCTGGTGTCCCATCGGCACGACCCGAAGTGGGGACCGTATTTCGAGCGCGCTTATGGCAAGCGTCCGCGGGTGGAACTCTATGAGCTGGCGAGTGATCCCCACCAGATCCGCAACATCGCCCGGGAGCCCGCCCATGCGGAAACCGCGGCGCGCCTGGAGAAACGCCTGATGGACGAGCTGATCCGCACCGGAGATCCGAGGGTCAGGAACGACGGCCGCTTCTTCGAAACTCCGCCCATGGCCGGCCCGACCGGAGAAGCGGGATCGCTCAGTCCCGCGGAGCTTCGGGGCGGCCCCGGGGAGTGAGCGGGAGGAACGGAGAATGCCGGTAACAAACTGGCCGACAAGATGGGGCATGACTCTATTCGGGTGGGCTCGTCATTCAGGAAAAAAGAAAAAGATGCCAAGCCTACTTTGGTCCGGCGGGCTTTGCCACCACGACAGGTCCATGCTCTGCTGGGGACGCTTTCGATGAGCAGCCCCGGCCCAACAGTAAAGAAGCGCAGGCGTATCTGGAAACCGCTGCTGAGCGGCATCGTGGTGATCGTCACCTTCGCCTATTTCAACAATGCCTCATGGCTCGCCAGCCGGCCGGTAGGGAGACCTTTCCTCCTCGCACACCGCGGCGTATCCCAGACTTTCGAGTTCACCGGAATCCGCGGAGACACCGACACCTCGAAGCGGATTCATCCGCCCGCCCATCCCTATCTTGAAAACACCATCGCTTCGATGGAAGCGGCATTCCGCTGCGGTGCGGACATGGTGGAATTCGACATCCAGCCGACCACCGACGGCCATTTCGCGGTCTTTCATGACTGGATCCTCGACTTCCGCACCGATGGCAAAGGGGTGACCCGCGAGCACACGCTAGCGGAACTTCAGCGACTCGACATCGGCCACGGCTACTCGGCGGACGGGGGCAAGAGCTTCCCTTTCCGGGGCAAGGGCGTCGGCCTCATGCCGTCGCTGGATGAAGTGCTGGCGAAGTTCCCCGACCGGATGTTCCTGATCAACATCAAGAGCGACGACCCCGAGGAGGGCCGCAAGCTCGCGGAGGTGTTGCGGCGCTTGCCCGCCTCGCGCCGGGCGGAGCTTTCCGCGTATGGAGGGGATTTGCCGATGGCCTCGCTGAAGGCGGAGCTCCCGGATCTCCGAGTGATGTCGAAGGCGACCTTGAAGAAGGGTCTGGTTTCCTATGTCGTTGTCGGCTGGACCGGCTACGTTCCGGAAGGCTGCAGGAATGCTCAGATCCATGTGCCCGAGAAGTATGCGCCGCTCCTGTGGGGCTGGCCGGACCGCTTCCTGAACCGGATGGAAAGGGCCGGCTCGCGCGTCATCCTCGTCGCGGGAGACGGTGATTTTTCCAAGGGTTTCGACGAGGTCGCGGATCTGCAGCGCTTGCCCGCGGGCTACACGGGCGGGATCTGGACCAACCGGGTCGACCGCATCGGTCCGCTCGTGAAGCCGACCAGTCCCGGCCTTGGAAAGAGAGAACGTTGAGAGGTGAGACGAAACGACACATCGGTGGCGACCTGGGTCCAACGTTTGGGCCTTATTCCCCGGCATCGAGGACTTCGAGAAGCTCCTTCAACCGCTGCCGGCGCGGGAGCAGTTCACGGAGGGCCGTGCGGCGGGAATTGTCCACGACGACCACGGTTGATCCCACGATGAAGAGGATGATCCCGATGTGGAATGCGCCGAAAGGCTCGTTGTTGATCTGGATGATGAGCCAGTAGAGCAAACAAGCGGCGAGCGTGATGGGGACCACGGACACCAACGTTCCTTCCCACCGTCCGGTCAGTGACAGTTGGTAGTCGATCAACGACAGGTTGCGCCTGATTTCCTCGCGCAGCGAATTGCCGAACCCACGTTCGCGCATGGCTTGGCGTTTGCGGCTCACCCAGAGCGAGCTGGCTCCGATCAGGATCGCGAGTGTACCCAAACCCGCCGCCACGTAGTCCCACGCCGTGCGCGGATCGTCGTCGAAGTAGATCGCGGGAAAGAAGAGGATGAGCAGCGCCAGCATGAAGGCACTCGTCCCATAGAAGGTCCAGTTTTCCAGCCGCAGCTGGCGGCGGATGTCCGCCTGCTCATGCTGGATGACGAGCTGGAGGAGATCCCGGTTGATGCCGTAGAGCGGCGTCTCGTTCTGAGCGCGCCAAGTGGTGATCATTTCATCGAGGTTCATGGTACGACTCCTTTGCGAGTTTGTCGGCCAGCGCCGATTTGATGCGATTGATCTTCACGCCGACGTTGCTTTCGGTGAGACCGAGGATCCGGGCCATCTCGCGATAGCTGAAACCGTCGAGCATCAGCAGGGCGAGCGAGCGGTTGCCTTCGTCGAGTTCCGAGATTCTCTGGTAGATCCAATCCAGGCGGGGGTCCCGGGTGGCAGGAGCGGTGAGGAGGGGGCTGACCGATTCGAAATCCTGCCGATCCCGGTGGTGTTTCCGTTCTCGCCGGTTCCAGGCAAGTGCCGTGTTCAACGCCACCCGATAGATCCAGGTGGCGGGGGCCGAGTCGCCGCGGAAGGCGGGCACGGAACGCCAGATCTGCAGAACGATTTCCTGGAAGAGATCCTCGCGATCCACATGGGTGGATCCGTAGGCGCGCGTGACCTTGAACACGATCGCCTGGTGCGCCTCGATCCATTCCCTGAAGATTTCATTCCGTTGGGCATCGTGCATATCGACCTTTACCCAGTTAGTAGCAGGTCGGCCTGGATTTCTTACGCTGGATGGAGGCGAAACCGAGGGGGGCTGTGAAATGGGGCTGTCGGCGGGGTCGTTCACCGGGTTCCAAAAAGAAAGCGGTGGTGACCCTCAGGGCCACTACCGCCTTGGAAGAGGGAGGCCAACTCAGCTGACTCCCGGTTTCACTTCGAGCCTCCCTGCGGAGTGGGGCGGCGGACGATGCGGAGTTTGCCGCTATTACCCCCGCCGCAGAAGAAGCGGTCCCGACCGTCGGACTCGAGGCCGGAAACTCCGACATCGGGCGGCATGACGAGGCTTTCCAGCACCTCACCCGTGTGAGGATCGACCCGGCGCAGCTCGCTGGGGACGTTGTCCTCCCATGTCCCGTGCCAGAGATCTCCCTCGACCCAGGTCACTCCGGTGACGAATCGGTCGGAAGAGATGGTCCGGAGGATTGCTCCCGTTTTGGGATCGAGTTGAAGGATCTTTCCGGCCTCCGCCTGGCCGATCCAGAGGCTTCCCTCGGCCCAGGCGAGGCCGGAGTTGTCGTCCGCGCTCGGTGCCGGAATGCTGCCAAGCACTTCGCCGCTTTCGGGATCGATTTTTTGAATCACTCCGTCGCGATCTGATAGAGATGACGGCCGTCGAAGGCGGCCCCGGGGAGTGAGCGGGATGAGCCGCCAAGATGGGAGCAACATCGACTAACTACTGTTAGTAAGGGTTCCTCAGAAGAGCCCGAGGAACTTCTGCGGCGTTTCCGCGATCCGTTTCATCTCCTTTTTGTAGGCGTCGGGCACGTTCGACCTCCGGATCGACGAGCGGCGGATCGACGGGTAATAGTTCGAAATCCTGGAGGCATCCGTTTGATATTCATCGGTGATGATCACGAAAGCAGCTCCTGGAACCCTCAGGCCGATGAGGTTCTTGCCGTAGATGGACACCGGCTGGATGCGGCCCACATAAGTGGCTTCGCCGGGCCTCACTTGGAACGGAACGTCCATCGGCAGCCGGTTTGAAAAAGTGACGCCAGCGGTGATCGCATAGTCCTGGATGGTCCAGTTGGTGATAGAATAGTTTCCAGCTGGAACCGGGACGGCGACCACCTGGCTGTCAGTTCCACCGCCGATCATCAGGGGATGGCGGTTCACCGGCATCACCATCGGCATCAGCGCGGCCGATGGCCCC
Organism: uncultured Haloferula sp.; assembly: GCA_965652295.1. Classification (GTDB taxonomy): domain Bacteria; phylum Verrucomicrobiota; class Verrucomicrobiia; order Verrucomicrobiales; family Akkermansiaceae; genus Haloferula. The sequence continues at coordinate 13,000 of CBFGTS010000020.1, forward strand.
GAATCTTCTCCTTTGACTCCCACGATGGCCCGCCCGGAGCCGTCCACGGTTTCCCCATCGCGATTGAACGATTTGGCCGAGAAGGTCGCTACGATCCACCCTTCACCCGGTTTCAGATTCGCCGCTGCCTCCGGTGTCAGGGGGTAGCGCACGTTGGCACAGGAGGAAAAGCCGATCGCCATCGCCACGGCCGACAGGGCGACCATGAGTCGGCTGGCTTTCGAGTGAAGGACCGGCGGCAGGAGGGGCAGAGCAGGCATCGGCAAGAGGTTAGAAAGGCTGATTATCGGGTGTCACGGCGAAATCCAAAACTCACCGCTGGAAATCTTTCCACTCTAACACAGGCTATTCGCCGTTCCAAGGTCGCGCTGGATCTGCCTCGACGATGTGGATCACAGGATCCGTTGCGACGGTGGGTACGGGATGCTTTCAGGTGCCGGAGGTGCCCCGCCTGGAGATTGACAGGGGGAGAGCACTCGGTTGGTCTTCACGCGATGCGCATCCTGTCCGTCCTTGTCGTCCCGCTCCTCGCCCTAACGTTGAATTCTTGTGTTGGGATGCTCAATCCGGCCGGGCTGGTCGAGAAGGGTAAAACCTGCGTGGTCGCCACGGAGGTCCGTAATGAGGCGGATTTCCACCATGTCGGCTTCACGGTTTTCACCAGCCGGACCAAGACCTTTGAAGTTCCGGGTCTGAGAGAGATGACCTATCGAGTGATCAAGGAAGAGCTTGGTTCGGCGTATCGGATCATCGGTCAAGAGACGATGCCCGACCACGGCTCGGTTCCCGTTTTCAAAAGGGCGGCCGCGTATCAGGAGAAGATCCGTGAGATCGCCGCCAGGAGAAACGCCGATCTGGTCATCCAGTTGGGCACGTTTTCCTACTATCCCTATGGGGTGCCGAGTGGAATGAGGAGCGATGGTTTCGGTTACTACGGGGGAAGCCGAGGAACGGCCGTGGGATACTGCTCGCTGAGCATCCACGACGGAAAGACCGGCAAGCTGATCAAGACCTATCTTGGCGGCGAACAGTGGAGGATGTCGGAGATTTTCGATGCGGACTATCGTTCGAAATGGAATACCGACGGCTCACGCAAGGTGTCGCTGGAGGGGGAGCTGGGTGCCGGAGGTTTCGCGTCGTTGAGCGCCGCTGACAAGCAGACCCTCATGAGGGCCTTCGAAGATCTCTTCCGGCGGAGAGTCCGCGGAATGAAGAAGTCGGGCGAGTGACGGCCCGCGCCTGGAGTGATCGGTGCGGTATACAGTAGGACGGCCGTGCTGTGAATCGACTAGGATTCAAGCAATTCGATGGAACCAACGCGACAGAGAATCTTGACCCGGTCGAAGAGTCCGGTCTGCCGGCGGGGCATGTTGCCTCCATGATTCTGCACGTGGTGTCGGGGGGGGCGCTGAAAGCGGCTCGGAGGCTTGTTCCGGCCACGGATGATCCGGAACGAGGGGGGCATCTCGATCCTCTACGTCGATAGGGGCTCACCTGAGGTCGGAAATCAGGTAATGCCTTCAGAGGATCTTTGCTGCATCCGATAATGGGTGAAATGTTGCGATGTCTGATAGTCCGCATGATTTGATTTCTCTTGAGCCGCAAACGCGAGGTTGTCAGTTTCTCGGTCCATGAAAGCATTCGTCTCGCTGTTCAGCTTCGCCCTACTGACCGCCGCGGCTCCGGCTGCACTGACTCTTTCGATTCAGGAGGTCGGTGCCGACGTCGTCATCAACGTGAGCGGTAATCTGGATCTCACCGGCGCCACCTTGACCAATGAGACCAGCAGTGTCTTTTCGGTGTATGTGAATCCGACGAGTAGCGCGGTGACCACCCAGTCCGGCAACGCGGACAACTACGCCACGATCGACGTCTTCGACGTCGTGCCGGACTCGCTGGGAACGGGCGGGTTCACCGGCGGAGGCTCCGGGTCCGGCGATGTCTTCTCCGTCACCGAATTCAGCCTCTTCCTTCCCGACGGCTATGTCTCAGGAAACGCCTTGAGCGGATCGTCCACTTTCTCGAACGCCACGCTGGCTTCCCTCGGTTTTACCGTGGGTGACTATCAGTGGGTGCTGAAAAGCGGCGACACCATCGACGCGACGGTCGCGGTCCCCGAACCGTCGGTTTTCGTCCTCGGACTCGCCACGCTGGCTGGTTGCACCGCCGGTCGTCGCCGTCGGCCCCTGGCTTGATTCCGACGGGTTTTTCATCCGGACGGGTCGAGCAACGTTCGCGATTGGATTTCTGAGGTGAGGGAGCCCTGATTTTGCTGCGGTTGGGGTCGCCGACCAAGAATGGGCGTTCCTTCCGAAATGATGAATGACCTTCGACGATTCTGCTACGAGGCATCCCGGGCCCTCGGTGTTGTTCTGGTCCCTCGATCACGGCTGAATCGTGCTACCTCGAGCATTCCAACCTGCTGACCGACGCGAGTTTTGAGGGGATCCTGACCACAGATGGGGCTCCGTTCACGGCGAGCTGGGAGGGTTTTTCATGGAGCCCAAGTTCTTCGGATTTTGGCTCCACTTCGCCGAGGACAGGGGGGCAAGCGCTGGAAATGACGATTCCGGGGGAGGTCAACTCCGTTGCGAGGGGCATTCCAGGATGTTGTGTTCGGCTCCGCCTACGCGGGATTGATGGCGTGGAGAGAATCGGCGACGAGTGCTTGGAGGAGGGTCCGGTGGATCAAATGGTTGTTCCGGGCCGGCGGGAAGTCGCATGAATTCCGAATGGGTTGCTCTTGGGAGCTTGAATCCAGGGGCCGACATTGCCTGAACGCTGCGTGCAAAAAATGCCCGAAGCACGTGAGGGCGGTCGGGTGGACAGGTCCGGGAAACGGCGTGAGGGTGGCAGCTATGAAAACGAGAAACGTCGCCACTCCGTGGATAGCTGCGGTGGCAGGGTTCGCTCTACTAACCTTGGGGATCGAGGCGAAGCCGGGGAAGGGGAACGACAAGGGGGGAGGACCGCCGGCCCAAGCCGGGAAGGGGAACCCAGGGAAAGGGGGAAAGCCCGACAAGGGCAATTCGGGGCGGCCGGCACAGGCGGGTGGCGGGAAAAAGGATTCCGGGCCTCCGGCTCACGCGGGTGGTGGCAAGAAGGACTCGCCATCGGCGAAACCGAACGTTCAGAACAAGAAGGCGGCGCGGGCTCAGGCGGATTGGAACGACGACCGGCGGCATCGCGCCCGCTTCGTGGACCGCGACCGAACGCGGATACTCAACTACTTCGAGGGCTACCGCGATCGGGAGCACGGCCTGCCGCCGGGGCTCGCCAAGAACCTCGCTCGTGGAAAACCCCTGCCGCCGGGCTGGCGGAAGAAGCTGGAGCCGGGAGTGGTGATCGCCGATGACTGGTGGGACCGCTTGGTGCCGCTGTCCTATTCTCTGTTTCCCGAGATCGATCCCATCGCCGACACCGGACTCTATTGGTATGGGGACCGCGTCTATCGGGTCTACGAGCCGCGGCGGGAAATCATCGATGTGGTGCCGGTGCCATCGATCCACATCGATCTCTGAGGTTCGGGTGACGGAGTGGCGGCCTTGGCGTTTCCTCTTGCCGACTCCGGCATCACTCATTCGTCGACTTTCCCTTGGATCTCCGCTTCTGGAAGCAGCGTTTCCGTCGGCAAATCCGGAAAACTGGACGAGTGCAAAAAGGAGGTGCCGGAGTGCCGGCACCTCCTTCTCTTCATCCAGGTTCAGCGGAATCCGCCGCTGATATAGAGGGTTTCGCCGGTGATCCAGGAGCTGTCCTCCGACGCGAAGAAGGCGACGGCGCTGGCGATGTCCTGCGGGATTCCGATGCGGCCCAGCGGTGTGACGGCGATGGTTTCCTTCTGGAAATCGCTGCCTTCGATACCTGCGGCGACGGTGCCTTCGGTGGTGACCATGCCGGGATTGATGGAGTTCACACGGATCCCGCGGGGCCCGAGTTCCTTGGCCAAACTACGGGTGGCGGCATCGACGGCGGCTTTGGTGCCGCCGTAGACCGCGCCTCCGGGAAGGCCGTGAGCGGCGGCGACCGAGCTGATGTTGATGACGCTGCCGCCTTCCGCGGGGAAGTGCCCGATGGCGGCCTGGGTGGTGAGGAGCAGGCCGAGGACGTTGATGTTGAACTGGCGGTGGAAGTGCTCCGGGGTGATCTCTTCAAGCGGCGCGAATTGATAGACGCCGGCGTTGTTGACGAGGATGTCGATTTTTCCGAAGGCGTTGACGGTCTCCTCGACGAGACGGGTGATGTCATCCGGCTCGGCGACGCTGCCGTGGAGGGCGATGGCATGGCCACCCGCGGCTTGGATCTCCGCGGCGACGCGCTCCGCTCCCTCCTTGTCCGAGGCATAGTTGACGACGACCGAGGCTCCCCGGGCGGCGAGTTCACGGGCGATGCCCGCGCCGATTCCTTTGGAGGCTCCGGTGACGAGGGCGACTTTTCCGTGCAGTTGGTTTGTAGTGCTCATGGTTGTTGCTGTTTGTGTATACGGTGAGAAAACAAGTAACAATTAGGTTCAAAAAAAGGGGGAGGGTCAGGATTTGAGCCTGCGGATGATGCGCTCGAGATTGATTTCCGCGAGGGACGCCTCGAGTGCCTTCTGAGGCTTGCTGAGGGCGAGCTCGAGCGCGGCCTTGATATTGCAGCTGACGTAGCAGGCGTTCTGGGGCTCGTAGTTGTGGATGGTGAAGGCGGGAGGGGCTTCGACCGCCCGGTAGATGTCGAGCAGGGTGATGTCCTTCGGTTTTCGCGCGAGGCGGCAGGATCCGCCTTTGCCTGTGGTGGTCTCGACCAGACCGGCCTTGGAAAGCTTGGCGAGGGTCCGGCGCAGGAAGCTGGGGCTGGTGTTGACGCTGAGGGCGAGCTGCGAGGAGGTGGCTTCCCGGTCCGGCTGGCAGCCCAGCCCGGCGAGAAGGTGGACGGCGATGGAGAATTGGGTGTTGGCCGCCATGACTGTTACTCGGATAGTTGCAGTTGATCGGCCCCGCAACGAAAAAGTTCGGCGCTCTGCCAATTTGATCAGCTCATCCGGCCCGCGATCGTCCCCAGTTTCCGGATGGCTTGACGGGCGCGTTCGTTGAGTTCGCTGCCACAACTGAGGCGGACGCAGTGTTTCAGCCGGCAGGCGGGGGAAAAGAGAGTTCCGGGGACGAGGCTGATGCCGGCGGCGAAGGCCTGCACGGCAAACGTTTCGGAATCGAAGCCCGCGGGCAGCTCGACCCAGAGCACGAAGCCGCCCGCAGGGAGATTGACGCGCGTGCCCTGGGGAAACGCATCGAGGATTTCCTCCCGCATCCGCGCGCACTGCGCGGCGTGCCGCGTGCGACTCCGCCGCAGGTGCCGGTCGAAGCCGCCGCCCTCAAGGAACTCGGCGACCACAAGTTCCGAAAGCGTGGCGTTGGCGGGATACTGCACGCGTTTCAACTCGCGGATTTCCTCCATTCGCTGGCCCGGTAGCAGCCAACCGACACGCAGGCCGGGAGCGATGCTTTTGGTCACGGATCCGCAGTGCAGGACTCGGCCGGTTCGATCGTAGTGGGCGACTGCCGGCAGGCGTCCGACGCCATGGCCGAGTTCCCCGTAGAGGTCGTCCTCGATCACCACGAAATCATGGAGCTCCGCCAGTCGGACGAGCTTGGCTTTCGCCTCCTCCGGCATGCACGAGCCGAGCGGATTCTGATAACTCGGCTGGACGATGCAGGCGCGGACCGGATGCTTCGAGGCCAGCATTTCAAGGCGTTCGACATCCATCCCGTGGCGCGCGTCCATGGGCACTTCGAGCGCCTTCAGTCCGAGTTGTTTGATGAGTTGGAGGATGCCGAAAAAAGTCGGCGACTCGACCGCGACGAGGTCGCCGGGCCGGGTGGTGGCACGCAGGGCGAGCGCCATCGCTTCGGTGGCGCCCTGGGTGGTGAGAATCGCCTCGGGCGGGGCATCGACGCCGGCCGAGAGCAGCCGCCGGGAGATCGCCGTGCGGAGTTCCCGTCGCCCGGGAGCCATCGTGTAGCGGAAAGCGGCGGAGCCGTGGCGGCGCACGGCCGCATTGGTGAGTGAGGCGAGCCGCGCGGAAGGCAGCAGTTCGTCGCCCGGCACCGCCGCGCCGAAAGGCACCACGTGCGGATCGGCCACGGCATTCATGACTGCCTCGAAGATCGCCGAGCTCCGGACTTCCACCGGACGCACAGGTCCGGCGATCGGCCGCGGAAGCTGGGCGGTGGTCAACGGCCGCGGTGCCACGAAATACCCGGACCTCGCCCTGACCTCGATCCTCCCGCGGTCGAGGAGCTGCCCGTAAGCCTCGAGAACGGTGGTCACGCTGACACGTTGTTCGCGGCTCATCCGGCGCACCGAGGGAAGGCGGCTGCCGACGGGAAAAGTGCCGCCATCGATCAAGTTCGACAGCCGCTCGGCAAGGTTGAGATAGAGAGGGGTGGCCATGACAATCCGGCAGTTTAACGAAGCGCCGGAGGGGAACCAGTGACAGTTCCCGGCTTCGCCGACCAGTACAGATTGCCCTCCAAGTTCTGTACTTCCCTGAAAACCTTCGTCCTGTATCTGTGCCTTTATCTGAAGCCGGCGATACTTGGGCCTGATGAACGCCATCAGAAATCCTCATCCTTCTCCCGTCGCTGCTCCGGCGACGGCGCGGAGGCGTTTTCTCACGCTGCTCCGCACCGCGTGGCGACTGTATTTTCACACCGACCACGGCTGTGCCATTCCGGCCCGTTGGTATGCTCGCGACTCACTTCGCCGTTCCAAATGAACTCCGACCCTCTTTCCTCCGTGTCCCCTGAATGCTTTGATTTCGGTGGCTTCGGCGTGGTGTGGAAAATGGATGCCTCGCTGAGCGGCGGACGCTTTTCGATCGTCCATCATCCGCTGGCCCCTCGCGCGTTGGCAGCGCCTCTGCATCGTCATCATGATGAGGACGAGTATTCGTATGTACTGCATGGCACGCTTGGAGCGTTGCTGGGCGATGAGGTGATCACCGCGGGCCCGGGCACCTGGGTGTTCAAGCCGCGCGGGCAATGGCACACGTTTTGGAACGCGGGCGATGCTCCTTGCGAGATCATCGAAATCATCAGCCCTGGCGGGTTCGAGAACTACTTCCGCGAGGTGGCCGCGGCGTGGGGCGATGTGAAGGCGTTTGGAGAGATCAATCGACGCTACCGTCTCGACATGGACTTCTCCAGCGTCCCCGGACTGTGCGAGCGCTTCGGGCTGACGTTCCCCGAATCCATCGCCGATCCCGGAGGCGGTCCGGTGGGCGCTGGCGCGGGCCCGGAAGGCGGTTGAAGGGCTTCGTCCATCACGGAGAGATCCGCGATCCGCCGGTCTTTTCCAACCGCGTGAGCTTCTCCGGGTTCCTGACGATGTAGATCGCTCGGATCCGGCACCCCTCGTAGGCGAAGGTCATGGCGTTCAGGTTTCCGTCGCCGCCCCGGGTGAGCACGCCGGGAGACCCGTTGATGCGGACGAACTTTGCGGGCGGCGGTTCATCTCCGTGGAAACGCCGCAGGCCGATGAACATGCGCGCGATCCGGTCAGGGCCCAGGATCGGCAGAATGGCGGCCCGGACTTTTCCGCCGCCATCGCTGTAGAGCACCGCGTCCTCCGTGAGCATGGCGATCAGTTCGGCCAGCTCGCCCGTTCGGGTCGCGGTCACGAATTCGCGGGCGAGGCGTTCGGCTTCTGCGGTGGCGGTGCGGTCGCCCTGCGTCAAACCGCCGAGCCGGGCTTTTGCGCGCGCGACCATCTGACGGCAGTTGGCCTCCGATTTCCCGACGATGTTGGCAATCAAGGTGTAGTCGTGATCGAAAGCCTCGCGGAGCAGAAACACGGCTCGCTCCACAGGTGAAAACTGCTCGAGCATGAGCATGAATGCCATGCCTAGCGAGTCCGCGAGATCCGCCGTTTCCGAGGCATCCGGCCGATCCTCGACGACCGGCTCGGGCAGCCAGACGCCGACGTATTCCTCGCGCCGACGGCGGGCCGAGCGGAGTTGGTCGATGCAGAGACGCGTGACCGTCGTTGTCAGCCACGCGGCGGGTTCCTTCACGTCGGAGACGTCGCGGCGGTGCCAACGCAGCAGGGTCTCCTGGACCATGTCCTCCGCCTCCGCGACGCTTCCCAGCATGCGGTAGGCGATGCTGAAAAGCAGCGGACGGTGCGTTTCCGGATCGTGCATCGGCGGGCTTCAGGAATGGGGTTGGACCACCGGACGGAAGCCAACGCCGAAGCGATTCCACGCGTTGATCGTGGTGATGGCGAGAGTGATCCATGTGACCTGCGCCTCGTCGAAATGGTTCCGGAGGTGGGCGAAATCCTCGTCGGCGACGTGGCCGCCGGGGAGACGGGTCAGTTTCTCGGTCCAATCCAGCACGGCGCGTTCAGCGGGCGTGTAGAGGTGCGCGACCTCCCGCCACACCGGCAGGAGCTGGAGGCGTTGGGGCTGCGCGCCTGCTTTCACGGCGTCGTTGAAATGCATGTCCATGCAGTAGGCGCAGCCGTTGATCTGCGAGGCGCGGAGTTTGATGAACTCCAGCTGGACGGGATCGATGCCCGCTTCGCGAACCGCGTTTTCGAGGGCGAGCAGGGCGTTCATCGCGGCGGGCGCCGCCTGCCAGTGGTTGATGCGGGACTGGGGAGTGTCGGTGGTTTCCATACCCCCTGCTGACGAGACAGCCGGGTGGTTTGTGACAAGCAACGGAACGATTTTCGCAGGGGGCTGGCAAAAGTAGCGCTCCCTTCGGATTTGGACAGCCATGATTTTTGTTCAGGCTGCGGTGTGGCATTGTGTTTGGTGGTATTGAGTTGGTGATTTGAAGCCAAGGGCCTGGCGGTGCGCCGGGCCGCCTCCGTCACCTGCATTGCGGCTTCTCTTCAAAGGGAAGAAAGAAACCCCCGGAGTAGATCCACCGTGCGCTGAAGCTCGTCGTGATGGAGGTTATGGCCTCCCCCTTCCACGTGGACCTGTTTCACCTGCTCCAAACCTTCGATGGCCGCCTGCTCGGTCTGGCGACGCTCGGGAGAGGCGTCCGCTTTGAGGATGAGTGCGGGGACGGGAATCCTGGCGAGAGCGTCACCGATGCGCATCGAGCCGGACATCGCCTGCCAGGCATCGGCCGAATAGGCACCATGGTACTGCTTCTTGGAGAGCGCCCAGTATTGGACGTCGGCGTCCGACCATTTGGGAAATTGGCGCCGACCGGTCGCGACCAGATCCTCGAACCGGTAGTTGTTCTGGGCGACCAGTATCTCGGGGGTGCCTGCCATGTTGATTGATAGACGGTTTCGGTCGGGTTCGGCGTCGCGGCCCGCATTTCCGGACGGACGTGGCGGGCTGTCCCGGCGGCGCTTGCCTTCTCCGTCCCGGGCGCGAGACGGATCCGCCTGCGGAGCTTGGAGGAAGGGGTCGATCATCACCACGGCCCGGGCGAGGTCCGGATATTCGGCACCGATGCGCATGACCGTGGCGGCCCCCATCGAGTGGCCGATCAGGATCGGCTTCTCAAGGCCCAGTGCTTCGACCGCCGCGACGACATCCTTGATCAGGGTGTCACCATCATCGGCGGGCGTGAACGGGTCGGAAAGCCCGTGTCCGCGGGTGTCCAGCATGTGGATGTTGTAGGCGTCCTGAAATTCCTCAGTGAGGGTCGTCCAGCACAGGCCGTTGTCGGTGACTCCGTGAACCATGACGATGTCGGGCTTCTCCGGTGCGGGAGTGGCGCGGTAGTAATGCAGCCGGACACCGTTGGCATAGAGGTAGCCATCGGACCAACCGTCGGGCATCTCCGGCGGTTCGGCGGCGACGGTGGTGGCAGTCAGGGCGATAAGCGTCGCCGCCCAACGGCAGCACCGGGACCATGATGTTTTGGATCTCATTTTGAAGGGTGATGGGTTCACTTTTCGAAGTTCTTTGTTTCCACGGTCCATGCTGGATCGCGCTTCAGTTCCGGGTCCTCGCCGAGGAACATCTTCGATGCTTCCTCCCGGCCCTTGAGCTGCCAATCGAGCCAGGCGAGCGCGACGGGGGTGTATTCGCCCCCATGCGGACGGGCATAGGTGCCGGCGTGCCCGACATCGAGGTTGGTCATGACGATGGGCACATGGTTGACGCGGGAAAAGTCATCCATGGCATTGGGATAGGCGATGTCCGAGGGGCCGCCCATGATGTAAAGCACCGGGCCGTGGAGGTCCTTGAGGATGTCCTTGGTGATGGCCGGCATGGCTTGCATCCGGGAAGGCTCGGGGAGCACGCCGCTGTTGCAGACGACCGTGGTGGAGATTCTGGGATCCGCGGAAATCTCGAGGGCCTGGAGCCCGCCGCAGGACATGCCCATGGTGGCGATGGCGGTGGTTGCCACCTTGCCGGAATAGATGCTTTCCGCCGATTTGTTCTGGGCGATGATCCAGTCGAGCGCCTCAAGCAGCTGGCTGGATCGCGTCATCTCCCGCGAGGCTTGGCCGCGGATCTCGATCTGATCGAGCCGACCAATGGCGAGGATCAGATAGCCGTACGAAGCGATTTCGCTGAGGAAGTTCTTATGTTCCTGAGTCGTGTTGGCGCAGGCTCCGTTGCCCCAGAGGAGGATCGGTAGTGTCCGCTCGTTGGCGAAGCTCGACAGATCGCGGGGTCGGAAGATCGTCATGCCGGGGAGGGTCCGCTCTTCGGTGGCGATCGCCGGATGGGGACCGGTGCCGCCGTCCTCGATGATCACGAAAGGCTGCGGCTCCCGCACTTGAGCATGCGATGAGTTCGGCTTCAGGTGCTTGGCGAAGAATTCCTCGATCGCCGGGTCGGTGATTTCGAGAGCCTCCTCGTAGGCGACGCCGTGGCCTCCGCCATCGATCTTGAGATATTCGACCTCCGCGCCCTCCGCCTTCATTTTCTCGACGAAATCCGCCGTCAACTCAGGACGGACGATCCGGTCGGCACCGCCCTGGACCAGGAGCATCGGCGGGTGGTCGCCCGAGATGTGTCCGATCGGCCACCACTCCTTCTTCGCCATCGGAACGTCGCGGCCCAGTTCCGTGGGGGGCGAGCCGCCCACGACGACCTTCACGCCGCTGGAATGGTCGTTCCAGCCGCCGTCCCCCTCGAGCCCAGCCGATTTCGGCGTCATCGCGAGCATCATGGCGAGGTGGGCTCCGGCGGAATGGCCGTAGGCACCGATCCGTTCGGGATCGATGCGGTAATCTCCGGCGTGGGCGCGCAGCCAGCGGACGGCGCATTTCACATCTTCGATGCAGGCCGGAAAGGGAGCCTCGCCGGTCAGGCGGTAGTCGATGTTCACCGTCACGTAGCCTTTCTTGGCGTAGTCGGTCATCATGGTCTGGAAGACGTCCACGTTCTTCGATCCTCCCCGCCAGCCGCCGCCGTGCACGATCACCAGCGCGGGCCGAAGTTCCTCCGTCTCAGCGGCGGGCATGGCGAGGTCCAGCCGCCACGCCTCGCTGTCACCTTCGCGATAGGCGATGTCCCGGATGATCTTGATGGCTCCTGTATCCTTCTCCGCTGCCGGGCCATCTTTGAAGCTGGCGAAGAACTCCGGATAGAGGTCGATCTTCCCGGTTGTGGCTCCATTCCGATCGAACAATCCGCCCCAGCGTGGCGAGGTGGCCTCCCAGATGAACGTTCCCCAGCCCAGTTTGTCGGGCAGGTCTCTGACGATCTCGTTGACCTCTTTCGCACGCTCGTTGTACTCCACCACCACGATCGGCCTGCGGTATCGCGTCGCCAGATCGGTCAGGTTATTTCGCAAATCCTCGAGCGTCCCGTGATGCTCCGGGTAATAGGATTGGCCGATCACGTCGAAGACCACGTCGTGCTCCAGCACGAGATCGAAGAACCCGACCGAGCGTCCGTTGTCTCCGCCCAGCGCGGGGTGGACCATGATCTTGATGTCCGGGTCGACGTCGTGGACCGCCTGGCTTGCGCGCTTCAGGAGCGTGCCGAAGGTTCCGGGTGAGTCGGGCAGCTTGCCTTGCGGCCAGACGAAGCCGTTGTGGATTTCGTTGCCGATCTGGATCATCTCGGGAGCCACGCCTTCATCGATGAAACGCTGCGTCGTTTCCCGCGTGTATTCATACATTTTGTCGGCCAGCTCCTCGTCGCTGAGGTCCTTCCACGAGGCGGGCGTGAATTGTTTGCCGGGGTCCGCCCAGGTGTCGCTGTAGTGGAAATCGAGCAGGAACTTCATGCCCGCCTGCTTGATGCGCCGGGCCATCGCCAAGGTTTGGTCGAGTCCGCAGTAGCCGTCGCGCGAGTAGCCGTTGTCCGCGGTGGGATCGACGAACAAGCGGAGGCGGATCCAGTTGAAGTGGTGATCTGACAAGATCTTCAGGACGTCCTTTTTTTCGCCCTGATCCGAGAATGCCACCCCTTGGTTTTCCTGCGAGGGAACCCAGGAGATGTCCGCCCCGATGAGGGGCCGTTCGTAATCGAACTCCCGTGGAATCGGAGGCTGCTGCGGCGATTCCCGATCCTCCGCTTCCCGGGCCGCGGCCGGAAGCAAGAGAAGCGAAAGGAGCGCCGCCATGGAACTCGCTCGAAGAGGGGCCTGGGTTGCCTTCATGAGAACAAGGGCTAAGAGAACGGGAGCCGTGGCGCAATCAGGAAGCTTCCGGGCCCTGTGCTCCAATCGATGCCCGATGCGGCAGGGCGAGCCGCATCGCTTCGGGGATAAATTGCAACGTCACGAGCGGAGGAAGCTCGTGCAACCCCTGAAGGAGGGACGGAATGCCGATTGCTGGCATCTTGGAAACGTCGATGCGGACGCGGGAACGCGCGACCTCGGCAGAACTTGAGCAGGGCATCGAGGCCGGAGAACCACGTTTGTTGTAACCCTCAAGGGGTATGCGCATCAAGGATGCGGATACGGTAAAATTCAACTAGAAGTAGTTGTCATACGGAGGAGGATACCTCCGATTCGACCAATCCGGTCTCACGCATCCGAATCATGAGGAATCATAGGCTTTGTTCGGGTGCCCCAGTCATCCGAATAAAACCATGATGCCCAATGAAAATGTCCCAGCCTGATGCTATTGATGCAAGTTCGCCTCCCGCGAAGCCTGACTGCCGCAAGACCACCGTGCGGAGCACACCGACGAGGCTTCGGCTGGTGTTTTTCGGCGTCCTCGCGACCCTGTGGTTTGGCGTGACCACAGCCCACGCGTATGACCACGAGGTGTTCTGGCGGAATGGCTACTACCGCTGGAAGAATTTCGGCGTCGAGCAGGGGCAGACCTCCGATCTCGCCACGGCGATCAACAACGCGATCGGCACGGGAAGCCGGGAACTCCATATCCTCGTCGGCGGGAAGTTGCACAGCCAGGTCAACCTCCAGGGCGGCCTGACGCTGCAATGCCACGACAACACCTTCGAAAAGACCCACGGCAGCCCCGGGTTCCATCGCGAGGGGTCGGGAGGCATCGCGATCTATAACATGACCTTGTGGGGCGGATCGGGCTACGGCATCCGTATCAGCCGGGCCAGCGACCTCACTTTCGGCAACCTGACGATCTATGATGGCGGCATCGGCATCCGCGTCGACAGCCACCCGAGCCGTCCGTATGAAGATGGGCGATGGGTGTCCAACCTGAACATTTTCAACTGCCACTTCGAAAACAACGGCGGCCACGGACTTGAGACCTACGGGGTGGAGGGATTCGAAATCGACGACATTGTCGCCCGGAACTGCGGCGAGTGCGGGGTGCTCGTCAACAAGGGGCGGAACGGCCATGTTGGCTTTGTGGACGCCTACCGTTGCAGCTACGGCGGTGGCTATGCCGGGCTTCGCTTTGCCAACAATTGCGACGACATCACCGTGGACGAGCTCATCGCCGTCGAGTGCGGCCGGGGCTTTTTCACGGTCAGTGACTGTGAGGACATCACGGTCGCCAACGCCTACATCCGGGATTGCAGCTCGCATGCGATCCTGCTCCAGCATAGCAATCGCGTGGGCATCAATGCCGGGACGTTCAACGGTACCGGTCTGAATCACTACACCAGCACGAACTGCTGGATCAATGCAGTGCCGATCGGACAGAGGAGCATCATCAACCGCGCCAGCGGAAGATGCCTTGAGGTGAGCGGGGCGCAGAACTCAGATGGGGCGAATGTCGTGATATGGGATTACCTCGGCGGGACCAACCAGAAGTGGAGCATCGCCGACATCGGCAGCGGCAACTTCAGCATTCGATCAAGCATGAGCGGCGGTCGCGGCCTCGATTCCGGATGGAGCCCGCAGAACGGCACCAGCGTCTATATCTGGGATTTCTGGAGCGGGGATCCCCAGAAGTGGAAGGTGCAGAGTGTTGGCGACAGTCATTTCCGGATCAACCCGCTGCTGAACTCCAGCCAATGCCTGGACGCCTACGGCTCCGCCAATGGCTCCGACGCCGGGCTCTGGTCCTACTGGGGCGGTAGCAATCAGCAGTGGTCGATCCAGAACCCGTGATGCGTGGGGCTTTTTACCCATGTCGTGAGTGATCGCTCCATGAGCCTGCTCGCTCCAGTGGCTTGGAGTCTCGGTCTCTGGATCGGCTCGTCGGCTCTGGTTGCCGCTCCGCCGGAACTGCCCGGCGGGTGGCATTCGGATTTCAACGAGGCGGTCGATGAGGCGCGGGCAGAAGGAAAGGGGAACCTGCTGCTTTTCACGGGCCTCGAATGGGAAGAGTGGAGCGGCAGGCTCCATGCAGAGATCCTCAGCACGCCGGAGTTTCATGAATCGGTGGCCGCGGACTTTGTTCTCACGCACGTCGACCTTCCTCAGGAGCCCCGGCCGGAAGGGGACCTGAGCGAGGAGGAAGCAGCCCACTACGAACTCGCCCGCCGGTTCAAACTCCGCGTCTTCCCGTCGATGTTCCTCTGCACCACCGAGGGCCGTCCCTACGGTCTCGTGGGTTTTCAGGAAGAAGGGCTGAAAGCGACGATCGCTGCGGTCGGTGCCGCAAGGGCGGCCTACGCCGGAGCCATGGAATACATCGGGGGTCTTGAGGGTCCCGAGCGCGCCGTGGCCATTGACGCATGGTTGCAGACGATTCCCGAGCCGCTATGGATGTTGCACGACGACAAGGTCGACGAAATCCTCCAGGCCGACCCCGACAACGCGACCGGATTGTGGGCCCGGTACCAGCTGGCCCGGGCGCTTCCCGAAGCCAGGCGGTTGCGCTATGCGGGAAAGGTGGACGAGGCGGCCGCCCGCTATCGGCACATCCTCGACGACCTGAAACCGACCGGCGAGAGCCTCCAAACGATCTGGTACGAGTTGGCGGATGTTTATTTCCAGCAGAAAGACTACGGGCGGCTCTTGGACGCCCTTGACCGCGCCATCGCAGCTGCGCCGGAAAGCGCGCGGATGAGCGTTCTCCACGAAATGATGGACGTGTTCACCCGGCAGTGGATTTACACGAAGTACCAGCCTGAGCGGATGAAGGAGATCCATTACGATCACAAGCGGATGGAGATTCCGCCCCAGGATCTCGGGAGGGTGTTGAAGCTGATCGAAGAAGCGGGCAAGGAGGCTCCCGGGAGCGTCCGGAACCGGGTGTTGAAGAAAATGTCGGACGAGCTGAAGGGGTTGCCGCCGGTGCCGTCCTCGTGAGCAGGTTGGCCGGGTCGAGGCGTCGGCGTCGGGTTTCGGGTGGAGTGCTTCCAGCGAGCTGAATGAGGTCTCGTACAGGCTCGCCGGCGGCACCCGCCGGCGTGGTTTTGCGGGGGCCTGCCGGTCTTCCCGCCTCCTTTTTTTGAGGGACTCTTATCCCCGTTGGAGGCGCGCGCGTCTAACCCGATCGGGCCATACCCGAGACGTGGGACTAGGAGGATTCAGCATCTGTGAGAGGATACCTTAGGTTCAGATCCCTTGGCGGCTCGCTCCGGGGTCAACCCCAAACCCAGCACCATGAACCCTAAAAACCTCTATCGAACCACCCTCGTCAGGCCTTGGACCCGCTGGCTGCTCGCCGCCGCCGTGGCCTCCTCGACGGCCGCTGCCCACGAAGGCGACATGGAGCCGATCCTGTCGGTGTATGCCGTCGATCCGGAGAACCCGCACGTTTCCTACGACGAGGACCCGTACGTCCACAGTCCGCCGATCACCGAAGATCCGACGGTGGTCTATCCCAGCGGCAGTGCGCCGACCGGTGACGCGACCGGACCGGTCGAAGCGCTCGATCCGGAGGTGACCACCAACGACACGCCGCCGGATACCCATACCCCGAACCGCTCGGACTGGAACCGATACGTTTACTACAGTCTTCCGTCCGAGAGCCAAGTGGTGGACAACGGCCCGTATCGCATGTCGGGCGTGCCGTTGAAATTCGACTTCGGGACGACCAGTAGCCCGGTGCAGGAGGGCTACACGCGGGTGTCATCCGAGACGCTGTATTCAGCGGCGACCGGCTACGGCTGGGGAAACAGCAGCGTGGACTCACGCGACCGCGGCAATCCCGGGACCGGCAGCGGCGAGGAGGACCTCGAGCGCGATTTCTGCCTCCAAGGAGCGGGTAACGCGTTCTACGTCGATATTCCGGACGGGAAATACCGGATCACCGCGATCGTCGGGGACCGAATCGTCAAATCGGGAGTCACGGTGCGCGCCGATGGCATCCCGATCGTTCCGGGGATGGGGGCGGGTGCCGGCAAGTTCGCGAAAGTTTCGGTGCTCTACGAATCCGGCAAGGAGGCGTTCTCCTCCACGCGGGTGGACGCGGCGGGCGATCCGTTTCCGATGCAGGAGAGCGGACGGATCCGCTTTGAGTTCATCGCCGGGATCGCGCACATCAACGCGCTGACGATCGAGCCGGTGACCGACGAGGAATGGCACGCCAAGCCGGTCATCTACACCGCGAGCGATTCCACGGTCGCGAGCTACGGCCAGTCATCCTCCTCCGGACCTTTTCCGACCGGGATGACCTTGATGGGCTGGGGCGAGCCGCTGCACAACCACTTCGACGACGGGATCCTCATCGACAACCAGGCCTTGGCCGGACGCAGCTCGCGCAGCTTCGTGGAGGAGGGCGTGCTGGATGCGATCCTTAACCGGATCAAACCGGGCGACTACCTCTTCGTGATGTTCGCGATCAACGACTCGGCCGACGTGCTGCCGGGCCAATACAACAACCGCAACACCAAGCCGGAGAGCACGCATAAGGCCTGGACCCGGATTTACATCAACGAGACCCGCAAGCGTGGTGCCACGCCGGTGCTGGTGACCTCGCAGATCAAGTGCACCTACGATGCCTACGGTCGGTTCTACAACAGCGTGCAGGGCTACCCCCAGGCCGACAGGGAACTGGGTGCGGAAATGGACGTGCCGGTGATCGACCTCAACAAGGGCGGCATCGACTACCTGACGGCGCTGGGACCGAGGGAGGACGGCTCGGACCCGCAGGGGACGCTGTGGTACCGGACCAACCCGGATGGTTCGATGAACGACTACATCCACCTCTGCCCATACGGCGCCAACGAATACGCGCGGCTGGTCTCGCGGTTGATATTGAAAACGCCGGGCCTTGAGGAGCTCGCGGCGCACGTGATCGCCCCGCCGCGGCCGCAGCCCGCGCCACTCGTCCGTTCCGCTTACTAACCCTCCACCCTCAAAAACCCAATGAACTCCCAACTTTTCAGAAGCGGTGGTCGGTTGCTCGGCTGCCTGGCGGGCGCGGGCCTCCTGGCCTCCGCGCATGCCTCGACGGTATTTGACAGCGGTGGCTTCGAGTTGCCGACCAACTATCTGCCCGCGCTGACCCTCGACGGCCAGGACGCTCCGCCGCTCGGCAGAGGCCCGTGGAAGCAGGACGGCGGAACCAGCACCGCCATCGTCACCGCCATCAATCCCATCGCGGGGCTCCAGTCGGTGAAAATCACCCGCGATCCAAGTGCCACGGGCAACACCCGCTGGGGCGTTGCGAAGTCCGTGAATCCCGCGGGCCTGGACAATGTGGTGAACGTCCACTTCGACATGAAGGTGCTGCAAAAGCCCCACGAATACGGACCATTGTTCGGTGTCGAGGCCTATGACGTCAGCTCGGGCAGCCCGAAACTCATCGGTAGCCTGCTTCTCGATGCGGGTAACGGCGAATTGGTCGTCCAGCGGGCGGAAACCGGCGCGTTGGTGGGAACCGGATTTTTCCCCGACCTCGTGCGGCACCACCACTACCGGCTGACGCTGAACTTCACGGTCGGGACCTACTCGGTGTTCGCCGACGGACGGCTGGTACACACCGAGGGCTTCGTGAATCCTGAAGTGACGGCGTTCACCGATGCGCCCTTGGTCACTTTGGGCACGGGCGCGGAGAACGGGGAGGGGACCGCCTACCTCGACAATTATCGCATCGAGCATACCACCAGCCAGCTGCCCCACCTGCTGTGGCAGGGCGATGGCGTGGGCAACGTGTGGGACCTCGGGCAGACCGCCAACTGGTTTGACGGGATCGGCGTGATCGGGTTTTCCAACGGCGACGCTGTCCGCTTCGAGGACGGCGGCTCGGCGGCACCAGCCATCGAGTTGCAAGGCGAGCTGCTGCCGTCGTCGGTCACGGTGTCCGCCTCCCAGGACTATGTCTTGGCGGGGAGCGGTGCGATTGCCGGCACGAGTGAACTGCTCAAGGAGGGCGAAGGGACGCTGAGCATCGCCACCGCCAATACCTACAGCGGCGGGACGACCGTGAACGCCGGCGAACTGAGCGTGCGCAACGCTTCGGGCAGTGCCACCGGCACGGGCCCGGTGACGGTTTCCGCGCGGAGCGTGCTGAGCGGCGACGGCCGCATCGGCGGACCGGTCGGAGTAGCCGCCGGGGGAGTGGTCGAGCCCGGTATCGGGGTTGGCGCCTTGAGTGTCGATAACGCGCTCGTGCTTGATGGCGCGGTCCTGAAATTCGAGCTGGGCGACAGCAGCGATCAACTGGTGGTGGCCGGCGACCTGACGCTCGGCGGCACGCTGGAAATCAGCGACGCTGGCGGCTTCGCTGCGGGCACCTATCCGCTGATCACCTACGGCGGCGAACTCGTCGAGGGCTCGCTGCTGGTGGGCTCCGCGCCGGACGGCTACGACTACCACATCAGCACGGCGACCGCCGGAGTGGTGTCTTTGGTGGTGTCGCCACCGCCGCCGCCACCGGCCTCGCCGACCGCGCTGGCTGCCACGCCCGCGGGCTCCGATGCCATCACACTTGAGTGGACGGATCGAGCCGACGACGAAGATTCCTTCATCATTGAACGCACGATGGGCGGTGGGGGCTTCACCGTGGTCGCCACCACCGGCAAGGATCAAACGACGTATTCGGATACCGGACTCGCAGGGGGAACCACCTACTACTACCGCGTCCGTGCGGTGAACAGCGGCGGCGAGTCGGGTTACTCGAACGTTGCCTTTGCCCGCACCGACCTCTCACCGCCGGCAGCCTATTACGAATACGAATTCACCACTCTGGACTCGAGCGGCAACGACCAGCACGGGGCTCCCGTCGGCACGGTGCTCTACGAAGAGGGCCAGGTCGGTGACTATGCCGCCAGCTTCGACGGTACGGGCTTCGTCGAGATCCCCCGCGTGGTCGAGGGGAACTTCACGGTGGCGATGTGGATCAAGACCACCGCCAACGCGTCGGGTTCGGCGTGGTATAGCGGTATGGGGTTGGTCGATGGCGAAATGGCCGGAAGCTCCTCCGATTGGGGCTGCTCGGTGCTCAACTCGAAGTTCGCTTTCGGCGTGGGTGCGCCCGACACGACCATCCTGTCGAAACGCAGTGTGAACGATGGCCGCTGGCACCACGTCGCGGCGACCCGCGACTCGGCGACCGGGCAAGTGCGGATCTACATCGACGGCCTGCCCGACACTTCCGCCGAGGCGCCGACCGGCCCCCGCACCGCGCCCGCCAAATTGCGGATCGGCGCGAGCCAGACCAACGTTCCCGTATTCTTCCGGGGTGCCATGGACGACCTGCGTTTCTACGAGGGCGTTCTCACCCCCTCGGAAGTCGCCGAACTCGGAGGCGCGCCCGGACCGCCTCCACCGCCGACCGAAGACCCGCTGCGGATTCATCCGCTGGGCGACTCGATCACCTGGGGCTACACCACGGCCAGCGCGGCCGACAGCCCCGGCGGCTACCGTGAACCGCTGTATCGCAACCTGCTGCTCAACGGTGCGCCGGCGCTCAAGTTCGTCGGATCCAATACCAGCAACCCCGGCCCGCTGCTGACCCGCGACAACCAGGTCGCGCACGACGGCTACCCGCAATACACCATCAGCGAGATCAGCAACAACCTCGACGCCAACGTTCCCACCGGCAAGACCCGTGGAAACAACGGCGGCTACTGGCTGACCGGAGGCGGCGTGCGGCCTGCCATCCACCCGGACATGATCCTGCTGTTGGCGGGCACCAACGACATCGAAGGGGGCGCGTCCGCCTCGGTGATCGAAACGCGGATGAATGCCATGGTCGGAAAAATCTTCTCGCTGCGGCCGAAGACGACCCTGTTCCTGGCCAGCATCCCGCCCTATCCGGCCGATGCCGCCAAGACCGCGACCGCCGCAGCCTACAACCAGTTGCTGGTTTCTCGGACCATTCCCAAATACCTGGCCGCGGGTTATGATATCCGCTTCGTCGATCAATATCCGAACTTCGTCCTCGCCTCCGGGCCGGACGGCGACGTGGTGAATTCTTCGCTCTACGGCGATACGATCCACCCGAACGAGGTCGGCTATCAGCTCATGGGCGACACCTGGGCCGCCGCCATCCTGGGCGGTCCGGCCCCGCAACCGGAAGCCCCGACCGGTCTGGTCGCCGAAGTCACGGCCGATGGCGTCACTCTGGTGTGGAACGACCACTCATCCAATGAAGGTGCGTTTCTAATCCAGCGGACTCTGGATGGGGTGAACTTCGAGACGATCGGTTACGTCGGGCCGAACGAGACCCGCTTCACCGATACCTCGGCGGGCGGTAGCCGGACTTATGGCTACCGTGTGGTCGCCCGGAATTCGGGCGGAAATTCGGATCCGTCGAACTACGTCACCGCCACCACCCTCGATCGACCGCTGGTCGCTTACCTGAAGTTCGATGAAATCGATGGCGGCACGGCTTTCGATAGTTCGCCGAACGCCAACGACGGAACCCTGGCCGGCGATCCGATGTGGAGCCCGGGCAAGATCGACAACGCCCTCGATTTCGACGGCGTGGACGATCACGTCACCCTGCCGACCGGAGTGGTTTCGGGGTTGGACGATTTCACCGTGGCCGCATGGGTGAAAATCGACTCGCTCGACACCTGGTCGCGGGTCTTCGACTTCGGCTCCGGGATCGACTCCTATATGTTCCTTACCACTCAGAGCAGCACGAACGGGACGATGCGGTTCGCGATGCGCACCAACTCCGGCAGCGAGCAGGCCGTCGATGGCCCCGTGGCGATGCCGACCGGCGCCTGGACTCACGTGGCCGTCACCCTCTCCGGTTCCACCGCCACGCTCTATCTCGACGGGAGCGAGATCGGGGTTAACCGGTCGATGTCCCTGACCCCGGCCAGCCTCGGAAGTACGACGCAGAACTACGTCGGCAAGTCCCAGTGGAACGATCCGCTGCTGGACGGCGCGGTGGATGATTTCCAGATCCACGACCGCGCCCTGAGCGCGAACGAGGTGAGATCGCTGGTGGAAATGACCCACCCGATTCCGCTTCCGGCGGCTCCCACCGGCCTGGCCGTTGTGGCGGGCGACGGGGAGGTGGACCTGAGCTGGAATGCCGTCGATGGCGCGGACAGTTACTCGGTTTACCGTGCGAGTGGGGACGGTTATGTCCTGCTTGCCGACGGTCTGACTAGTCCCGCATACGCCGATACGACGGCGGCCAATGGTACGACCTATGCCTACGTGGTGACCGCGTCCAACGCGGCTGGCGAGAGCGCCTTCTCCGAGACCCTCGAGGCGACGCCGTTTCCAGAGGCAGATTACAGCGGCCGGGCCTTCGTGGCGGGCGTTTCCGTCCTTGGCGGCACGGCCACATGGAGCGACACCGGCGAACTTCCGCCGGAAGGAGGCTCGCAGGAGATCTCGGCGTTGAGCTTTAGTGAGCCCGGCCTGATCGCCGGCGACGTGGGGCATGCCTTCACGATCGGCCAGGCGGACCGCACCCGCTCGGAGGCCTCGGTCGGCGAGATCGTGATCGATGCCGGGGGCGTCCCGATCGAGGCGGGCTTCGTCATGGCCCGCGCACTGGCAGTCTTCCAGCCGGACGGAACCACCGGCCTCTCCGGCGGTTCGGAGATCGGTGGCCTGGTCGTCGCCGGAGTCCCCGTGATTCTGACCGGCGAGCCCAATCAAGTCGTCGGACTGCCCAACGGGCAGCTCGTCATCGATGAACGCATCGAGACCGCCACGTCGATCACCGTCAACGCGTTGCGCATCCGCCTGCTCGGCGGCAGCGAACTGATCGTTTCCTCGGCCCGGGCCGGTTACGAAAGCACCGGCGAGCCGCCGATCGAGGGCGACGACCAGCTTTCCGGAGGCGGCTGGATCGCGGTGACCCACGGCGGGAAGGGAACCTTCGGCGTCAGCGGTGGCTACGAGAATGGAGTGTTGTTCGGCCACCTGAGCTACAGGGACCACGATACCGGGATGAAGGTGAAGGGAACCGGAGTGACCGCGTACCTGAAGGGTCCGACGCCCAACAGCCGGCGCATCGAGGGCACCGCCGAGGTCGATGGCGTCGGGGGATTCACCTACCTGGTGGAAGCCGAGGACAACGGCGAGCCGGGCGACGCGGACACCTTCAGCATCGATCTTTCCAACGGTTATCACGCGGCGGGTGCGCTGGGAGGGGGTAACATCCAGTTGCACCGGCCGGGCGAGTAGATCTCGATCTGTTGGAAAGCGAGTGGCCCCATCCGCGGATCCGCGGGTGGGGCTCTTTCTATGACCCTATGACCGTAATGCGATTGCCGGAGTGCCGCCGCGGGAAAGAGTCTTCGATGTTCCCCCACGTTTGTAGGGGTGGGGGGAGGTTGCCAAAAGTATTTCGATCACCTAACATGGCGATCCTGAATATTATGGGTTCGCGTTTCTTCATTCCGCGGATCCTTCAACATATCGCCACCGTCCGCCGCTTCATTGCGGCAACGATGTTGCCTTGTGCCCGGTCTCATGAACCCGAGCGGGAAGCCTGAAAGGGATATAGATACCTAAGGTTTCCCCAATCTGGATCATCGACCCACCGGTGGCACTTTCTCCGGCGCGTCCGCGCGGCCGGCCAAGCTCGTCGAAAACAAACCCAAAAACCCTAATGATCGAAAAACACATCCAACTCCCGGGGACATGGCCCGTTTCACGGGCACGCCTCAGGAGCGGCATGACCGGTGCCGCCGGCTTGCTTCTCATCGCGAGCATGATCTCGCCGCTGCACGCGGTGACGTTGAGCACCGGAGACGCCCTTGGCACCTCGTCGTTCAACACAGCTGGCAACTGGAGCGATGGCCAAGCGCCGCACGCAGGCGCGGCTTATCTGGTAAGCGTCAATTTTCTCCGCACGCCGGCAGACTCTAACAACCACACTTTTGCCGGGGATTCCCTGACCATCACCAGCGGCGGCGGGATGATCTACAAAGGCACCGCCACCAACACCTACACGATCAATCCTCTGATTCTCGATGGCGGATTGGTCCGCAGCGGTGCCGGCAGCACGCAGAGGATGATCCTGGACGGGACCATTTCCGTCACCACGACTTCCGGATCGGAGATCCGCGCGGATCAAAATCCATTTACGATCAGCTCCGATCTATCCGGGCCGGGTAATCTGCTGCTTTCCGGCAGCTACGCCACCACCTTCACGGGCACCAGCACGCTGACGGGAAACATCATCGTCGCCGGCACCCTGCTACAGGATGCCGCAGGTTCCATCGGGTTCACGATCGGGGCCAACGGCGTGAACAATGCGGTGAGCGGAACAGGATCCGCGACTTTCGATGGTGCGTTCGCGTTCGACCTCTCCGGTGCCGGAACCACGGTCGGGAACAGCTGGATGGTCGCTGACGTCACCAACCAGAGTTTCGGCAGCACGTTCAGCGTCTCGGGATTCTACCGGGTGGGAACCGGCACGGGGCCCGGGGTTTGGGAACTCGACAACGGCGGAACTTATTACTCGTTCGACACCGCCACCGGTGTCCTGCAGGTCGTATCGAGCCTTTCGAGCACCGACCTCACGCTCGACAATGAATCCTACACGTCGAACCTGCTCGGGGGTTTCACGGTCACGATGACCGGGCACTCCGAGCTGCACATCACGGGTGCGGCGGATCCGATTCCGTCCACGACCATTCATCTGAACTCGGAGGATTCCTGGGTGTTCTTCCACCACACGACGGTGCCGCCCTCCTATGCCGCATCGACGCTGCTCTCCCGGATCCAAGTGAACGGATCGCCGGCGGTGCTGGGCACGAACGTCCGCGTGGTGGCCTATGGCGAAGGCTCCGTGGTCATTCCGCAGAGCAGCACTTACCAGCCGCTGACCGTTTACACGGGCGAGAACTTCGGCGGCAGTTCGACCAAGCTCGATCAATACACGGCGTACGACGCCACCCTGCTGGACTCTTTCAACGACGGTATCCGCTCCTTCACCCTGAAGCGCGGCTACACCGCCACCTTCGCACAGAACGCGGACGGAACGGGCATCAGCAAGAACTACGTGGCCCAAGACAGCGATCTTGAGATCGGGGTGATGGCGGCCGGCCTGGATCAGAGTGTTTCGTTTGTCCGCGTGTTCCCTTGGCGGTGGAGCAAGAAAAAGGGCATTGCGGGGAGCATCGGCCAGCAACTTGACGTGGGCTGGTATTACAACTGGAACATCGACCAGGCTTCTTCGCTCGACCGCGAGTACGTCGCCATCCGGCAGACGCGCTGGTGGCCGGGCCTCAGCCAGGACTGGAAGGCCAGGGGCGTGAACACCCTGCTAGGCTACAACGAGCCCGACAATTCCGTGGAGGCCAACATGACGGTGGGTGATGCCATTTATTCATGGCCGGACCTGCTTTCGACCGGCCTCCGCGTTGGCTCACCGGCTCCCACGGACGGCGGACTCAGCTGGCTTTATTCGTTCATGGACCAGGCGGCCCTCAACAACCTCCGGGTGGATTTCGTGGCGGTGCATTACTACCGCTGTTTCGATCCGACCAATCCCAGTGGCGCGGCAAGCCAGATGTACAACTTCCTCAAGGGCATCCACGACCGGACCGGCAAGCCCATCTGGATCACCGAGTGGAACAATGGCGCGAACTGGACCGGGTGCGCCGATCCCACTTACGAGCAACAGGCTGCCTGCATCGATGCCATGACCCAGATGCTGGAAAACACGCCCTTCGTCGAGCGCTACGCTCCGTACAACTGGGTCGAGGACGTCCGGCGTCTGCAATGGGAGGATGGCTGGCCGACCAGCGCCGGGTTTGTTTACCGCGATATCCCTTCCAAAATCGGATATCTCCAGGAAGTGCCGGATTCGGGGAAAGCGGCACCCGCGAAATTCCTGTTCGAAGGAAACTTCCGCGATACCTCCGGCAACGGCAACAATCCCCTCGTTTACGGAACGCCGAAGATGGTAGTCGGCCAAGGCGTGAGTTCGGCCCTGTCGCTGGATGGCACCGATGACTATCTGCAGCTGCCCCCGAAAGTCGCGCAAGCGGCCGATTTCACCTTCGCGACGTGGGTGAAGTGGGATGGTGGCAGCAGCTGGCAGCGCATTCTCGACTGTGGTGCCGGCACGACCCAATACATGTATCTGAGCCCCGACGTCGGGGGTAATCTCCGCTTCGCCATCACCACCGGAAGCGGTGAGCAACAACTCAACGGCACCGCGCTGACACCCGGGGTGTGGACGCATGTGGCGGTCACGTTGAATGGCAACACCGGCACGCTCTATGTGAACGGAAGCGCGGTTGCGTCCGGCTCCATCACCCTCAATCCGGCGAATCTGGCCGCCACCCGCTGCTATCTCGGCAAGAGCCAGTTCTCCGCCGATCCGCTCTACGACGGCTTGATCGATGACGCTTATATCTTCGACCGTGCATTGAGCGGCTCCGAGGTCGCAGCGCTGGCCAGCGTGCCGGATTCCAATGCCCCCGCCGCGCCGGCCTCCCTCGCCGCGACGACGGGCAGCGGGCAGGTGCATCTGGACTGGGCGGACAACACGGAGACCGATCTCCTCGGCTACGACGTTTACCGTTCCACGACGAGCGGCTCCGGTTATGTCCTCATCGCCACCCATGTGCCCGGCAGCGGCTACACCGACACCGCCGTGGTCGACGAAACGACCTACTACTACATCGTGACGGCCACGGACACTTCAGGGAATGTTTCGGCGGGCAGCGGAGAGGTTTCGGCGACTCCGGTCGATGTCATCGCGCCGTCGGTACCGGCAGGTCTTGTTGCGATCCCCGGCGACAGTGCGGTCAACTTGGACTGGGCGGACAACACCGAGTCGGATTTTGCCGGATATACCGTTTATCGCTCAACCACCAGCGGCAGCGGTTTTGCTCCGGTCGCCTCCGGGATTTCCAACAGCGCCTGGACCGATAGCACGGTCGTGAACGGAACGACCTACTACTATGTTGTGACAGCTTCGGACCTGAGCTCGAATGAATCGGCGTTCAGCAACGAAGATTCCGCAACGCCAAGGCCGCCGAGTCTGATCGCGCACTATCCATTCGAGGGCGGCACCACCGATAGCTCCGTCTATGGTCATGACGCCACCGCCACCGGCGCTCCGTCCTATGGTGCGGGGCAAGATGGCCAAGCGATCAGTCTCGACGGAGTGGACGACCATGTCACGGCGCCCGCCGCGATTGCCGATGGCGCGGACATCACGCTCGCGGCATGGATCAACTGGAACGGAGGCAGCGCTTGGCAGCGCATCTTCGACTTCGGCGACGACACGAGTCACTACTTGTTCCTGACCCCGAGCAGCGGGAGCGGAACCCTCCGCTTCGGAATCAAGAATGGCGGTAGCGAGCAGCAACTCAATGCCAACGCGCTCACCCCCGGCGTGTGGACGCATGTGGCCGTGACGCTGAATGGCGACACGGGCACCCTGTACGTCAATGGTGCGGCGGCCGCAACCAATGCCGCGATGACCATCAATCCCGGTGACTTCTCGCCGATCCTCAACTACATCGGAAAATCCCAATGGCCGGATCCGCTCTTCAGCGGGCTGATCGATGACTTCCGCGTCTATAACTATGCCTTAACCGGAGCAGACATCGCGACCCTTGCCTCGGGCGGGAGTGGCGATACGACGCCACCCGCGGCACCATCGGGTCTTGCCGCCACGGCGGGCGACGGCAGCGTCGCTTTCGACTGGGCGGACAGCGGCGAGCCCGACCTCGCCAGCTACACCGTCTATCGATCGACCACCAGTGGCAGCGGCTATGCCTCCATCGCCTCCGGGCTGGCCACCAGCGCCTACACCGACAGCAGCGCTATCAACGGCACGACCTATTACTACGTCGTGACCGCCACCGACACGTCGGCGAACGAGTCCGCATTCAGTGGCGAGGTTTCGGCGACGCCGCAGGCAGCACCCTCCAACTCCGCGCCGCAGTTCGCCTCATCGTTGCTGACCAAGGCCAACGCCACCGAGGCCTCCGCCTACAGCGGTAGTATCGCGGGCGACGCCAGTGATCCGGATGCGGGCGATACCCTGACCTTCGCCAAACTCGGTGGCCCGGCCTGGCTGTCGGTGGCCGGCGACGGCACCCTGGGCGGCACTCCTGGCTCGGCGGATGTCGGTACCAACCAGTGGACGGTGGAAGTTTCCGACACCGGCGGTCTGAGCGACACGGCGACCTTGCAGATCACCGTCGATGCGCTGCCGGGGGCCGCCACCTACGGTGCCACCGGGGAAACGACCGCGTCCGGGACCATCGTGTCCGGCAGTTACGCCAGCACGCTGACCTCCGACAACGACTACGAGCAATTGCGCGAGACCGAAAGCGGCGGCAAGCCCAGCAACCGGTATTCCTATCTGGAGCACACCTGGTCGTTCGACATCGGAGCGGGGGGCTCGGAGGTGATGCTTTCAGTGGAAGCCCACCACAGCGCCAACTCCGAAGGGGATGACTTCGTCTTCGCCTGGTCGGCGGACGGGACGAACTACACCAACGCAGTCACGGTGACCAAGACGGCCGATGACAACACGCCGCAGACGGTGGCGCTGCCGGCCGGACTCAGCGGGCCGATCCAGATCCGTGTGACGGATGCCAACCGCAGTTCCGGCAACCGCCAATTGGACTCGCTGTATGTCGATGGCTTGGGTATCGAGGTGACTCCATGACCGGAACTTCCCATCGCACGCCCGGCCCGAAAGGACCGGGCGTGTTTTTGCGACCAGCGGGGACGGGCCTTCTCGGACTGCTTCTAGGGTTGGCCATCGGCGTGTGGATCTCCGCCGGACCTCCGACCACCGCAGAGTCCAGTGCTTCGCCTGCCGGTGGGTCCTCCGAAATGGACTCCCGTCCCGGACGGCCGTTCGCGGAGGCTCCGCCCGATCCGGTGGGCGAGCGGAGGCACTCGGAGCGTCGCTCAGGTGGATCCCGGCCCCCACGACTCGAAGTCGATCCCACCGTTCTGGTCGATTTGACCCGAACCAGCCGGCCTTCGCTTGAGGAGCGGATCGTGCTGTTTTCCAACGGCGATCCGATTGCCAGGGTGCTGGCGGTGACGGACGATGAGAAAGCCGTCCTTGAGCGTGAGTGGGCAAAGGCGAAGGACGAGGTGGTCCGGCGGCAGCGCGAAACGTTGCGGCACGAGCAAGGGGAGAATCAGCTTTGGATCGGCGCGGATCCCTTCGAGGGCGGGCATCTGTGGAGCCACTTCCGTGAGGCCGCCTTGGAAACGCTGGGGCCGGAACGAGGCGAAGCTTTCCTGGGGATGACCCGGGCGGACGAGGCCTTCGGCGGCTGGGGGCGCAGGCCTTCGGCGGCTTACTCGATCCAGTATGACCGCCAGTCCGATGGATCGTGGGTTTACCGGATCACCGAGAAGCCATCGCCGGACGGCCCCGCGGGCAAGAGCTGGATTTCCAACCGAATTCCGGCGCACATCCGGGAGATGACCGATTTCTTGGGAATCAGTCCGGAAGCTCCGGACTCCTGACGCTGGCGCCCGTAACCCGCGCTTCCTTGAGCTTTCGATCCAGGCTCGGCCTCCTTCTTCAGGCCGGAGCCGGTCGGGCCGCCGGGGTTTCCGCGGAAGGAAGGGCGTTTTGCGTGGCGTGTGTCCTGCCAATCCGGCAAAAGTGCGCCATGCGGCCTCGTTTTGAAGAACTCGACTACCGGGAAACGCCTCTTGGCGAGCTGATCCTGCGGCGGAGAATCATGCCCGAGCTGGACAACATCGAAGTTTACGAGGTGATCCTCGGCGATGCGTTCCTGATGTCCTCCTTGTTCACCACCGTCGAGATCGCGCTGTCGCGGCTCGGGCTCGAAGCGGCGGAGGATGCGGGACGAAAATTGGACGTGGTGGTCGGTGGTCTCGGGCTCGGCTACACCGCCAAGGCCGCCCTTGATCATCCGCGTCTCGGTTCGCTTCGGGTGGTGGATTACCTGAAACCGGTGATCGAATGGCATGAACAGGGCTTGGTTCCGCTCGGGCCGGAGTTGAGCGGCGACCCACGCTGCCGCTTCGTCCATGGCGATTTCTTCCAGCTCGCGATGACCGGGTTCGATCCGGATGTGCCCGGGCGGAAGTTCGATGCCGTGTTGCTCGATATCGACCACTCACCGGCCAACCTCCTGCACGAACGCCATGGCAACTTCTATGCGGAGGAAGGGCTGCGGAAAATGGCGGAGCAACTCCATCCGGGCGGCGTTTTCGCGCTTTGGTCGGACGATCCGCCGGAGGAAACCTTCATGGCGGCTCTGCGGCAGGTGTTCGAATCATGCAGCGCCCACGTCGTCCCGTTTCCCAATCCGCATCGGGACTGCGAATCGGAAAGTACGGTTTATGTGGCGAAGCTGAGAGGATAGGCCTCGCGCCTCTACCCGGAGGAAGGTGGGAGTTGAATGATTCCGGAGGTTTATCTCCTGCGTCGGCCGGTGATCAGCAGGCCGCCAAACAACAGCGCGGCGAAGGTTGAGGGCTCCGGGACGGCGACGATCGAAAGATTGTCCACGGTGATGCTGTCGTTCGATGCGACCGACCCGGTCGCGACAAGAGTCACGGAGGAGAAGGGCACCGGAGAGGTCAGACCGAAGAACCCCTGGTCCACACCGCCGTCCCCGTTGAACAGCGCGCGCAGGTCGAAGGTCTCGATCCCACTGCCGAAGTCGCCACGGACGCTGACTTCGCGGGAACTGGCGATGCTGAAGAAATCGGCACCGAAGGCGTTCACCGGGGAAGGGAACGAGAGCGTGATGGTTTGGTAGCCCGACGCCGCACTGGTGGCCGTATTCAAGGTCGCGCTAAGACGGCCCGCGGTGACGAGATGGTTCGGTGATCCGGATGGATCCGCCGCCACCGATTGGATGCCTCCGCTGAAAAGAAGTGTGTCCGACTGAGCAATGTCGGAATCGAAAGTTTCCGTCGTGATCGTCGTGCTGATCGCGCTTTCCCAGTCACTCCGGTCAAGCCCGGCATCGACATAGATGGTGGCTGCGGCGTGAAGCGGCGCGGTCATCGCAAGGATGGCGAGGATTCCAATTCGAGTCGATGGCGTGCGCATGATCATGGGTTGGGATGAGGATTTTCTGAGGATCTGGCCTGGAGCGGACGAGCTCCGACGGGAATTCGAGAAGAGTGATTGACTATCAGGCAGGCAAAAAGGGGGCAAGCTTGAAAGGATACTGCCGGCCGCGATCGGAGTGGCCCGAGGATTCTCATGCTGATGATGCTTCCCGATCACCTACCGCGGGGAAGCCGGCAGTTTCACGGTGAAGCAGGAGCCTTCTCCCGGCTGGCTCTCGACATCGATCCGGCCCCCGTGCTGACGCACGATCGCTTCGCAAATGGCCAGGCCCAGACCCGAGCCCCCTTTCGCCGACTGGCTCGTCCGCGCCGTGTCCGCTCGGTAAAAGCGATCGAAGAGGTGCTCGAGGTCGTCGGCAGCGATGCCCCGCCCTGCGTCTGCCACCGTGACTTCCGCCATGCCGTCATGAGCCGCGGTGCGGATGGTGATGCGGACCCCGGCAGGGTTGTGCTGAAGCGCGTTGCCCAACAGGTTTGTCACCACCCGTGCCAAAGCCGAGCGATCACCGGACAGGGGTGCCGGCTCAAGCCGCAGGTCCAGGGTTGCGTCCCTTTTTGCGACCAAGCCTCTCATCTCGCTGGTCACCGACTGCACGACCTCCGCGAGATCCATCGGCTCCCGCCGCGGCTCGGCGGAGGCATCCAGGCGGGCGAGCACGAGCAGTTCCTCCACCAGGGTCTTCATCCGTTGCGCCGCCTTTTCCGCGGTTGCGAGGCCTTCGCGGTATTCCTGCTCCGATCGTGGCCGCGCGCGAAGCTGCTGGATCTGCCCGAGCACGACCGCCAGCGGTGTCCTCAGTTCATGGGAGGCATCGGCGGTGAAGCGCTCCCTTTCCTTGATGCCTCTTTCCAGCCTCGCGAAAGCCGTGTTGAGCACTCCGGCCAGTTCATGAAGCTCGCCACCAGCCTGCTTCACATCGATCCTGCGGGAGAGATCTCCTTTCGCGATGCCGGCGGCGGTGTGGCCGATTTCCCGGGCCGGGCGAAGCCCCCAGCGGACGATCAACCAGCCCGCCAGCAAACCCACCGCAAACAATCCGAGCCCGCGGGCGGCGAGCAGCCAGCCGTACGTGCGCAGCCCGGCCTCAAGGCGATCCGTCGGCACGCCCACCTCGATCACACGACGCCCGGGCCCGAGGAACCGCAAGGTCCGGTAGCCTCCCCGGGTCCTCAGTGCCACATCGATGCGTCCGTCCTCGTGACTGACGAAGTCCGGCACTTCCCTCCCGGCTCGGTAGACCGGCTCGCCGGAGGGGTCCCACGCCACTGCCCAATAGCTCTCCTCGATCCACTTCGGCAGCGGTCTTCCGACCAAGGGGCTCCGCCCTCCGTCCGGTCGTCTGGGCCGGCGCGGCGGTGGGCCGCTTCCGTCCGCGTGAGGCGGACCCATCCCTCCACGCCCCCGGCGGTGCGGAGCCACCTGGGGCAGGATCGGCCGCACCAGGTCCGCCAGCCGCGCGTCCAGCGCGTCGAGCCGTCTTTCCCGTTCATGGCCGTGGAAGGCTACCATCATTGCCGTGATCGCCAGCGCCAAGGCCAAGCCATACCAGATCTGGATGCGCCACGTGATCGATCGCCAGAACGGCGGCTTGTCCGCTACCGTGCTCATTCGACGACGTATCCCGCGCCCCTCCGCGTTTTGATGAAATCACGGCCGATCTTCTGTCTCAGTTTGTAGATATAGACATCCAGCATGTTCGAGACCGACTCGTCATCTTCGTCGAAGAGGTTGTCGTAGATAAAATCCCGCGAGACCACCTCGCCGCGCCGCCGCATGAGCATTTCCGCGAGAAGGAACTCCCGCGCCGTGAGGTCCACCGGCTCGCCGTCCACCGTCAGGCGCATGGCCGTTGTATCGAGCGAAACCGGGCCGATCTCAAGCACCCGCGCCAGGGTCACGCCGCCCCGCCGGACCACCGCGCGAACGCGTGCCAGCAGCTCGGTGTTTTCGAAGGGCTTGGTCTGATAATCGTCGGCACCCAGATCGAGCCCCTGAACGCGGTCCGGCGTGTCATCGCGCGCCGTCAGCATCAGCACCGGCGTCTCCTTCACCTTCCGCAACCGCCGCAGCACCTCGAAGCCATCCATCCGCGGCAGCATCACATCCAGGATCAGCGCATCGTAATCCCAGTTCGCCGCCTTGTAGAACCCCTCCTCGCCGTCCTCGCACTGATCCACCAGATAGCCTTCGTCCCGCAGCATCGAAACGATCAACCGCCGCAAATCCGCATCGTCTTCGATGACCAAAATCTTCACCCGTGCAGGAGACATCCGTGCACCCTGCCGACACCAGCCTGAATGCAGCATGAACGGAGCGGCGGGGCTCCTTCGCCGCGAAAAAATGCTTCCCGCGCCTCCTCCGCGGTCGTGTGGTCTCGGGCCGAAAATATCAGGGAAGATTAATCTCACGTTCAGGTTCACCTTGTCAGGGTGGAGATCTCCGCACTCCTGCCGCCATGCCCGCCCGCAATACCGTCATCCTCCTTGTCCCGCTGTTCTGCCTCGTTGTGGCGGTCTTTTTCGCCTGGGACTCGCCCCTCCGTCCCTCCGCGCCGGCTCCCCATCCTGCCCAATCTCCCCGGACGGTTCTCCCTGGGCCGGCACCCACCGCGAAAGGCCAACCCCTCCTCCTCGAAGGAACCGCACCGCGCCGTCACTCGACTCGAACCGGCGTCCACCTCAGCACTCCGCCCTGGACCCTCGCCGAGCCCACCGCCGCGACCGATCCCCACACCATCCACCAACGTCATGCCCGGCTCAGCCCGAACTTCTTCGACGATCTCCTCGGCTCCAGGGCATCTTCCTTCGGACTCTCGCTCGCCCCTGGGCGCGTCATTCGCGCCACCGAACCCCGCTTCCTTTCGCGCGGCCCCGACACCCGGACTCTGATCGCCCGCACCCCCGGCTCGCCCGTGCCCAACGTCCTCCTCGTCCTCCATCACGGCGTCGTCCACGGCTCGATCACCCTCTACGAAACCGGCGAGTTCTTCGAGATCGGCTCCACCTCCTCCGGCGAGTCTATCCTCCGCCAGCTCGATCCCGCATCCTTCGCCGAACCCTGCGACTGCGGCCAGATCCACGCCGACCCCGCCGCACCTTTCGACCTCTCCCAGGCCACCTTCTCGACGCCACTGAACGCGACCGCCCAGCCCATCGTCATCGACACTGTCGTCGGCTACGGAAGCCAGGCCCGCATCGACGCCGGCGGCACGGCCCAGATCGAGGCCCTCATCATCGCCGCCATCGACCGCTCCAACGTCGCCTTCGACAACTCCGGCATCGGCCAAATCGAGGTGAATCTCCGCGCCACCCTTGAGGATCCCGACTACATCTTTCCCGGTTCCAGGGCCAACAGCATGGGTTCCAACGACGAGCTCGGCGACCTCAACCATCCCGTCGATGGCAACCTCGATGCCATCACCGACCTTCAGACCGCGCTCGGTGCGGACCATGCCGCCTTCGTCGTCACCGACGCCCAGGGCGGCACCGCCGGTATCGCCTACAAGGTCGGTGCCTCAATGGTTGTCTCCCGCACCTACATGAACGCCGTCACCCACGTCTTCGCCCACGAGCTCGGCCACAACATCGGTGCCGGCCATTCGTGGGGAGATTCCTCCGGAGATCTCGATGCCTACAGCTACTACGGATGGCGTATCCAGACTCCGAACCTCGGCAAACGCCGCACGATCATGGCCTACGATTCCGGCTGGATCCGCATCCCGCACTTCTCGAATCCCGCCGTCACCTTCGACGGCATCCCCACCGGAGTTCCCGCCGGTTACGACGCGACTAGCGACTCGAATGCCGACCCCCGCTACGTCTCCGGCGGCTACATCGAAACCGCCGGCACCGGCTTCGATGGCTCGGATCCCAACCTGGGTGCCGACTGCGCCACCTTCCTTGCCGGCGCTGCCAGCCACCTCGCCGGTTTCGCTTCGCGGCCCGATCCCGTCTTTGAAGTCACCGTTGAAAGCGGCCAGCCCCTCCTCAGCGGAGCCGCCGAAGTGGCCTTTCGCACCACCTCGATCACCGCCACCGACACCCGCGCCTTCACCCTCCGCAACGTCGGCTCCGCGACCTTGGAAAACATCACCCTCTCGCTCGGCGCGCCCGTCTCCTTTTCCATGATCGCCGGTCCCGGTCCGTCCCTCGCCCCCGGCGCGGAAACCTCCTTCGTCATCGGATTCGCTCCCACGGCCGGAGCCGATGAAACCGTTTCTCTCACGCTGTCATCGACTACCCCGGACGCTCCGGATTTCACCACCACCCTCGTCGGTGACTACGATCCGCCCGCACCGGCCCTCGTCGTCTCCCATCCCTCCGACACGACGCTGGTGCCGGGCGAAAGCCAGCTTTGGCTCCCGACCTCCGGCAGCAGTCCCGTAACCCGGACTCTCCACCTCATGAACGCCGGCGAACTCGACCTCGCCGATCTCGCCTTCACTCTTTCCGGCGACGACGCGTCCGATTTTTCGCTGGCTCTCCCGGCCGACTCGATCCTCACCCCCGGCGCATCCGCCCTCCTCGCGGTCACCTTCACCCCGGGCGCTTCGGCTGTTTCCACCACCACCCTCCACATCGCATCGAACGACCCCGAACATCCCGACTTCGAGATTCCGATCATCGGCAGCACCGACGGGACCTTTTCCTGCGAGTCATTCGAAGGAGACCTCGGCGTCTGGAGCCATGGCGGAGACACCCCGAACTGGGAACTCCGCACCGGCTCAACCCCCACTTTCGGCACCGGCCCGTCCGGAGCCCATGATGGAGATCAATATCTCTTCACCGAGTCCACCGGAAACCCTTATCACAATTTCGAGATCGAGTCGTCCTTCGACTTCTCCCATCTCGCCACTGCCGAGATCGCCTTCCACTACCACATGTATGGAAGCGCCATCGGTCAGCTCCACGTCGAAATCTTCGATGAGGAAACCTGGCTGATCCTGTGGACCCGCGACGGTCAGCAGCACGCTGCCGACACCGACCCGTGGTCCGAGGGCGTCGTGGATCTCGCCGCCTACGCCGGGAGCCCGCAGGTCCGCCTCCGCATCCGCGGCGTCACCGCCAACCTCTCGCGGGGCGACATCGGCCTCGATGCCGTTTCGCTGCGCGGCACGCCGGAAACCCACACCCTCACCTACACCACTGTCCCCGGCGGCTCGCTCGCCGGCTCGACCTCCCAGACCGTTGAACACGCCGCCGACGCCACCGCGGTCACCGCCGTTGCGGAAGAAGGCCACACCTTTGCCAGCTGGAGCGATGGCGTCTTCGACAACCCCCGCACCGACCTCGCCGTCTCGTCCGACCTCGCCGTCACCGCGCTCTTCCTGGCGGACACAGCGCCTGGCTTTGCCACTTGGGCCGCCGCTGCCGATCTCCCCGAGGGTCTCGACGGTCCGGAGGACTCAGCGCTCGGTGACGGCATCCCAAACATCTTCAAATACGCCTTCAACCTTGATCCGACGAGCTACGGGGCTCACCGGATTTCACCCGATTCGGGCACCTCCGGCCTGCCGCATACCGCACTCACCAACGGCGTGCTCACCGTCGTCTATCTCCGCAGCACCTCGTCACCCGACCTCGCCTACGAAGTCTCCTTCTCCAGCAATCTCGACGAAGCAAGCTGGCAGTCCATAGGGGTGGAGACTTCGGTCGTGGCGATCGACGACGATTGGGAAAGGGTCACAGTCACCGATTCCGACACCACCTCTCCGGCTCGCTTCGCCCGGGTGGCCGTGGCGAGTATGCTCACCGTATCTTCCCCCACGCCCGATGACTGACGTCACCGCTCTTCGGCTTTGCGCGATTTCGTAAGCGGGGATTCATGCCCTGTTCAGATTCGGCTTGATATTCATGAATCCCAAATGAACCACGCTCTGCTTGCGCTAGCCCTGCTCCTCGCCACGCCTGCCTTTGCCCAAAGCTTCGTCACCTGGGACGGTGGTGGCGACGGTGCGTCCTTCGAGTCCAGCGCCAACTGGCTCCAGTTCGATACCTTCGGCCCGCCGCCGGAGGGCACCTTCGCCAGCGGCAACGTCATCGGTTACCACGAGGTCCTGATCTTCGCCCCCCTGGAAGTCATCGACCTCAATCAAAACCACAAGGTCAACCTCGGCGACGGCAACATGCTGACGGTCACCGATGCCATTGTCACCGCCCAGTACAACACGAGCTTCTATCCCACAACCCTCGGTGCCGGCGGCAGCCAGGCCGTCATCCTCGATGGCACCACCGCTTTCGAATACGGCTGGTCCTGGGACACCGCCTGGAGCCTCGCCGATACCGCCACCCTCACCGCGCACAACTCGAACTCGAACGCCGACAGCGGCATCCTCGGCAAGACCTCCACCCTCGCCTTCGAGAGCCTCGACTCCCGCTACCACACCACCGCGATCGACTACACCACGGTCGATCCCACCTCGCTTCTCGCCAAGATGACCGTGCTCGGCGCGCCCGCCGTCGCCGGCGAAAACATCCTCATCACCTCCGATGGTGCCGGCGGTGCCTTTTTCACTCCGGTGCCCGAACCTTCGACGGCCTCACTCGCTCTCGCGGCCACGGCGCTTTGTTTCCGTCGCAAGAGAAGTGGTGACTCCGTCCACCGCTCTACTTGCTAACCTTCTCCGGATTTCCCGGCGATTCATCTCATCGAACTGGCCGTGGCGGGGAATGCAAAAGGACCGCCTCAATGGAGATCGTGTGAGTGCCCCTGATGCCCTTGGTGAGCTCCCGGAAGTGGGGCGATGTCGGTCACATAGACCGTCTGCTGGTCCCCCTCGGAGATTTGGTCCCTGCCGGAAGCTTGGGAAAAGAGTTCGCTGACGATCACCCGCCGTAGCTCCTCGAAAGTTTTTCGGGGGACGAAAAAGGAAATCCTCCAGATGTTCGAGGCTGCGCAGCTGCCGCTGGACGAGCAGTCGTTCGAGGGTGTGTCCGGACAAGCCTTTGAGCTGCGTCTTTGGGGGTGCCGGGAGAAGATGGGGAAGGCATGCCATCGCAAATTTGCGTGGGAAAGTCGGGTGAAACCGGATAAACGGGCCGTATCCCATGGAACGGGAGAACCGATCATGAAAACCCTTGCTTCATTTCTACTGTCCGCCGCGTTCGCGGTGGGCGCGACGTCGGCCGCTGATGACGACGTTCCTGCGGGCTCACTTTCCCAAGTGAAGTTCGGCGATGTGGTCAACGAGGTCGATTTCAAGCCGGATGAACTCACGGGAAAAGTCGTGGTGGTGGAAAAGTGGGGCACCCAGTGCGGGCCCTGCATCGCCTTCCTTCCGGAGCTGGCGAAGATCGCCAAACGTTACGAAAAGAAGGGCCTCGCGGTGGTGGGGATGGAGGTGCAGCAAAGCAAGAAGGATGACATCAACGAGCTGCTGAAGGACGCGAAGGTGAAGTACCCCGTGGTGGCCGGAGGCAGCACGCCGGTGAATGCCGACGGGATTCCGCATGCCCACGTGTTCGGTCCGGATGGGAAACTCCTGTGGGCGGGGAATCCGCACGAGGACGGGTTCACGGACTCGATCAAGGATGGCTTGCGAGCCTATAAGAAGATGCCGGAGGAGGAGCCGGGGGCGGAGGAAGAGAGCGAAGACGGCCCGTTGGTGGCGTCGCGGGGTTGGACGAACAGCGAAGGGAAATCCATCACGGCCGAGGTGCTGAGGGTCGAGGGCGGGAAGGTGATTTTCCGGATGAATGGCCGCGAGGTGCCTTACCAACTCGATCAGCTGGTGGAGGAGGATCAAAAGACGATCCGCGAGGCGGCGGAGCAGTGACTCCCGCACGGCGGCTTGAAACAACCGGCTGCTTGTTGCGAAAAGAAGCCATGATATGACAAGCAGCGTGGCGACGGAGAAAAGACAGCCTTTGTTTCTGACGACGCGGTGGTCGCTGGTGGCCGGGGCGGCGGCGGAAGCGGATGAGTCGCTGGAGGCGCTCTGCCGACAATACTGGCAGCCGGTTTATGCCGTGGCGCGCCGGGCGGGGAATGATGTGGAGACCGCAAAGGACCTGACCCAGGGGTTCTTTGCGCGAATCCTTGAAAAGGGCTCGCTGGCGAGGGCGGATCGCGACAAGGGGCGTTTCCGGACCTTCCTCGTGACGGCGCTGAAGCGCTACATGGTCACGGAGTGGCGGCGCGATCATGCGGCGAAGCGCGGCGGCTTTGCGCAGACCGTGCCGCTGGACGCGGAACTGGCCGAGCGGGTGGGCTCGGGCGATCGGGACATGCAGCCGGACCGGCTGTTCGATCGCCGGTGGGCGCTGGCCTTGCTGGATGCGGCATTGGTCCGGCTGGAGAGCGAGATGGGACGGGACTTCGCGATCCTGAAGGAGTGCCTGACGGCGGGACGGGGAGAGATCGACTATCCCCTCCTGTCCCGGCAGCTCGGCGGCACGGAAGGAGCGGCACGGGTGGCGGTGCATCGGCTGCGCAGGCGCTATCGGGCGGCGATCCGCGATGAGGTCGCGCGCACCGTGGCGGATGAATCCGACGTGGAGGAGGAAATGCGGGCCTTGATGGAGGCCTTGGCGTAACAAACCGGGGTCCGATGCGAACCCATGGCCATGAAGGAGATGAAACCCTGTGGACGTTGCGGTGCGGAGCTGTCGGAGGATGCCGTCGGCGGTCTCTGTCCGCGCTGTCTGATGGCGCTGAATTTCGAATCGCGCACCATGCCGGAGGGCGAGGCTCCTCCGCAGCTCGCACCGCTTTCGCCGGAGGAAATGCGCGAGCACTTTCCCCAGTTCGAGATCCTGGAATGCCTCGGTCGCGGCGGCATGGGCGTGGTTTACAAGGCGCGGCAGAAGGCGCTCGACCGCGTGGTGGCCATCAAGGTGCTGGCCGGCGAATGGCAGGGTGATCCCGGCTTTGCCGGGCGATTCGAGCGCGAGGCGAAGACCTTGGCGCAGATGAGCCACCCGAACATCGTGACGGTCCACGATTTCGGCGAAGCCGGCGGGCTCTACTACATCGTCATGGAATACGTCGATGGCGTGAACCTCCGCGACCTGCTGCGGGAGGGGAAGATGGACCCGGAGCAGGCGTTGGCGATCGTGCCGCCGGTGTGCGAGGCGCTGGAATACGCGCACGGTAAAGGGGTGGTCCACCGCGACATCAAGCCGGAGAACGTGCTGTTGGATCGCGAGGGCCGGGTGAAAATCGCGGACTTCGGGATCGCCTCACTTGTCGGTGGGAGCGGCGAGAAATCCGGGACGCCGCCCTACATGGCACCCGAGCAGGAGAAGGGCAGCGTGGACAAGCGGGCGGATATCTACGCGCTGGGCGTGGTGCTCTACGAAATGCTTACCGGCGAGCGGCCTGCGAAGGATGTCGTGGTTCCATCGCGGAAAGTGGAGGTGGACATGAGGATCGATGAGATGGTGCTGCGGGCCTTGGAGAAGGAACCGGAGCGGCGTTACCAGACGGCGGCGGAATTCAGGACGGTGGTGGAGACGGTGGCCAAGCCACCGGCTGGTAGTCAGCTTGACACCAAGCCATGTGTTGCCAGTTTGAATGCTCCCTCCATCGTTGTGCCGATGGGATTGTGGCTGTCGACGTACTCTGTGCTTCTGGGTTGGTTGTTCATATCGTCATCCAAACTTCCAAATCGGATGGCGAGCCATTTTGATATCCATGGGCAGGTCGATGGATGGATGGTGCGAGGAGGATACTTGGTCCTGATGGGTGGGCTTCCCTTGTTTTTTGCCGTGCTGTTCGGGGGTGTGAGTTGGGCGGTAGTACGCTTTCCGAGTCTGGCTAACATTCCCCGGCGCGATTATTGGCTCGCATCCGAACGCCGCGAGTTCACCAGCAAGCTCCTTCTGCAGCGCTTCATGTGGCTCAATGTGCTGATGACTGGACTTTTTTGCGGCCTGCATTCGCTCCTCTTGCAGGCAAATCGACTTGAATCGCCGCGACTGGAGCAGGGCGGGTTGACCCTGCTATTGCTCGTTTCATTTTCTGCTCTCCTCGTCTGGATCGTGTCTCTCTTGATGCGGTTTGCGGAAACCGGGGAGTCCGACAAGCCATCTTGCGAAGAGGTGACGCCTGTTGACCCCCCAAATTACTCCCAAGCCGAACTCGATGCGATGTCGAACGATCCGGCCAACTGGCGCTTCTACTCTTCTGTCTACTTCTGTCGTCAGGATCCACGGATTGTGGTACCGAGGCGCCTGCATGGCTTTGGCTGGACGGTT
This sequence comes from uncultured Haloferula sp., assembly GCA_965652295.1. Taxonomy (GTDB): domain Bacteria; phylum Verrucomicrobiota; class Verrucomicrobiia; order Verrucomicrobiales; family Akkermansiaceae; genus Haloferula. The sequence goes on from CBFGTS010000020.1 coordinate 53,910, forward strand.
AATTTCGCCCGCCCGTGGTCCATTCCTTTCACTGTGGCACTGGTGGTCGCCGTGTCGGGGCTGCTCAAGCTCCTCCGGGAATCGGGTTACACCTCGATGAATCACCAGATCCTCGCCATCCTTGCGATTCTGTTCGGCGTGATCTGGACCTGCCACCGCTTGTCGCGAGGCCCCCAGCGCCGTGATGGAAATCCTCCACCTCTTGTACGGACACTGATTGTCGGCGGTATTGCTACCGGACTCGCCGCCCTGTTGTGGACTCAACCGACGTCACGTGCGTTCCAGATCTCGACAAGCGGGTCCACCTACGGCTTCGCACCGGCGGTTTCATTGATCGTTCCCGAACCGCATGAGGGCGGATCCTGCATCCTTGATTTCGAAAGCGGGAGTCTCATGACTCCGCCCGATCTGCTTGCCCGGCAACTAGCTAAGGGCATCGTGAAATTGGACGATGCTTCATTGCTCTGGCTGCGGGAAACCGGCGCGGATGCCGTGGTGCACATGCCGAGCAAGGAAGTCGGTCCCGGGCTGCGCATGTTCGAAGGCATGGCATTCAGGCTCGCTATCGACGGAAAATCACCCCTTGAATTCGATGAGATTACACCCGCCGATGTGGCGGATATGGTCCGGACTTTGCCAATCGAAAGCCGCCAGCAGTTTTCCGAAGCCAGGGATTACTATCACGCCGCAAGCACCCTCGGTCCGGCAGCAATGGCTTTTGTCACCCGAGAGGGGACGATGGGAGTATTGGAAATATTCGGTCCGAACTCAAATCCTCAGGGGCTTCGCATCCGCTACAAACTAGTGACGCCTCCTTCGGCAGCAACCTCCACATCCGTAGTCGGGCTTTCCGAGGAAGCTTGGCAATTCTGGCGGGCGGGCCAATCAGCTGAAGCCAGATCGAAGTTCGAGCAAGTGGTGAAATTAGCGCCGGGCGATGCGGACGCATGGAACGGCCTCGGTTGGTCATGCTTCAATTCCGGCGATTCCGAAACGGCGGAGAATGCGTTCCAGAAGGTCCTCGAACTCGAACCCAACCACCCGGGGGCGCTCAATGGGCTGGGGCAGATCTACTTTTCGCTGCGGCAATATGAACAAGCTGAAGACTACCTGCTCAAAGCCGCAGAGCGGAATGCCACGGCGGCTTGGTTCGGATTGGCGCGGCTCTATCTTTTGCAGGGGAAATACCAGGAGGCGGAGAAATGGGCGCAAATGTTGGTGGATGCCGGACAAGCTGATGAGACCACGAAGAAGATGCTGGAAGCCGCGAGCCAGAGGAAACTGCCCAAGGGCCTCCGCATGATGATCGAGCCAGCGGCACTCGATCGGGATGGAAACTCGGGGTCAACGGAGGTTTCCGGCCCCTCGTTCACTCTCCGCTGGGTGGCGAAGCAGGATGAGCCGGATACGGTGGAACTGCCGGATGCTACCAAAGGTCAGGTTACCTATGCCGACGGCCGGGTCGAGGAGGAACACCTGAAGGTTTCCCAAACCTGGCTACTGGAGCCGGCAATGATCGACACGGTCAACTGGAGTGAGTGGAGGGGCTCCGACAAGTCGCTGTTTCTCACGTTGAACAACGAAGCCCACATGCTCGCCGTGCAAAAAGAGACGGAGGAGCGGCGTGGCGAGCATCTCGCCGCGGTCTGGCGTGGCAAGGTGATCGGCGTGTTCAGGGTGGAGGCGCCGCTGTCGGATGGGCTGACGATCCCCCTTGTGATGGATGACAAGGAGGCGAATGCGCTGGAGAGGGAGTTGAAGGCGGCAGTGACCACTTCCGCTGACACTGTCCCCGCTGCCATCCGCACCGACCAGATCATCATCTCAGACCTCGCCTTGCAGATGATCGTGGCGATCCGGGAGAAGGATGATGAGGCACTGAAGACACTGGCGAGCGATCGCATCGGAGGCTGGAAGGAGGCGCTGCCGACCTTCGCGCTGGAGCTGCGCGAGCGCTTCCGGCAGGTGACGGGCAAGGAGGGCTTTGAGTTGAGGCCGGGCGAGTCGAAGGTGAGGGACGGTCTGGGTGCGGTGAGGTGCGTCGGTGGCGACGAGCTGGGAGGGAAATGTGTGGTGATGCTTTTCGTGAAGACGAAGGAGGGCTGGAAGAACTGTCTGCTGCGGGCGGCGACGGAGGACGTGCCGCTGGATGTTCATCTTGGCTATGTGGCGGGTCAGTTGGAAGCGGCCGCGGAGACATCGATGGCGAACGACTATCTGGATTTGCGGGAAGAGGTCGCGGTTTTGGAAGCCAGCGGCTTGGGCGGCGATCATCCCCAGCGCAGACAGGTGGAGACGAGGCTGAGAGCGCTGGAGAAGCTGTATCCCGGTTTGCCGGATGATGCCTGTGTGCGGATGGCGAAGGACCGGCTGACGAAGCTACGCGCTGAACTGGAAGGGGAGCGGGCGGGATGGGTCGGCGAAATGCATCCACGTCTCAAACCACTCAAGGGAAGAATCGCCGCGCTTGAAGAAATCCAGGCGCGGCCAGCAGAATCGGACTAATTCTGCGGCCCGGACGGGCTATCTTGTTTCCGTGCTGGAGGCACTGATCGGGAACCCGCCGAGCTGGATGCGGACGATCTCGACTCCGCCGAGGGTGATGGAGTCGTCCATGAAATAGCAGGAGAGGTAGAACTCGGCCTCGGGCAGCAGGGCGCGGGAGAGGCGGAAGCGGAAGGTGGAGGTGCCCCAGTCGTCGGTGCGGATGACCGGGACTTCGCCGACTAGCTCGCCGAGCATCCAGAGCTCCAGAACGCCTTCGATGCCGAGATCTTCGCCGGGCTCGCCATCGAGCGGGGTGGCGAGGGTGATGATGACGTCGACCTTGTCCGAGCGATCGCCCTCGCTGAGGAGATCGACATCGATGCCGACGGGGAGGGTGTTTTCAGAATCCACCTCCAGCATCAGCGTCGAAGGTGCCGCCACGGCGAGTGGGGCGATCAACAGCAGAAGTGGTAGGAGGAATCTCATTTTTTCGAAGCAGCGGCGGGACGGTACACAGTGAAAACGTCGGCGTCACTGGCAAAACTTCGGGATGTGGGGAGGCGGGTGTGACCGTCTTTGAGCTGGGAATTTCGGGGATTTCGACATGGGTTTCCACGCGATGGGCGAGGTTTTCCTGAATCTGCGGAAGGTGAATGTGTGGCGCGGGATGCAGGCGGAGGTGCCGGCGTTGAGGGAGGTGTCGCTGGAAATGCGGACGGGGGAGAGCGTGACGATTCTGGGACCGAACGGGTCGGGGAAGAGCACGCTGCTGAAGCTGTTGACGGGTGAGTTGAGGGCCGAGGCGCGGGTGGGCTCGGAGTGCCGGCTTTTCGGCGAGGACCTGTGGAACATCGAGGAACTGCGGCACCGGATCGGAATGGTGATGCCGGAGGAGGTGGCGAGGTTCGACCCCGAGGAGCTGGCATTCGATGTGGTGCTCTCGGGTTTCCGGGGAGCCTACGGACGGACGCCGTTCATGCGGTTTTCGAAGATGGAGCGGGTGAGAGCCTCGCGGGCGGTGGACCGGATGGAGGTGGCGGATTTGGTGAATCGCCCGTTCTCCGCGCTGTCGTCGGGTGAGCGGCGACGGTTTTTGATCGCCCGCGCGCTGGCGCATGAACCGGAGGTGCTGGTGCTGGACGAGCCCTCGACGGCGCTGGATTTCGCGGCGACCACGGAGCTGACGCGGCTGCTCCGGGAGTTGATGAAAAGCGGCACCACGGTGGTGCTGGTGACGCATCATCCGGCCGAGATTCCGCCGGAGATGAGGAGAGTGATCGCGCTGAAGGAGGGCCGGGTTTTCGCGGACGGCGGAAAGCGGCCGGTGATGGGCGCGGAGAAGCTGAGCGAGCTCTACGGCCTGCCGCTACGGGTCCGGTGGGTGGACGGCTGGTGTGCGGTGCGGCCGGGGTAGCGAGGCATGAGTGCTCCGCCCCGTCGGAGTAGTCCGAAAGAGGGGCAAGTCACATCGAACTCTTCCGCGCGCGCTCGACGGGATCGTCGCGCCACATGAAGAGCGCCTTCACGGCTTCCATGAACTCGCTTTGGGTGACCCGGTGCTGGTCCCGTTCGATCTGCACCGACTCGGAAACCACGGCGGAGTCGTGCTCGGTGGCGGTGGGATCGGGATCAATGCGGTGGCCGAAATTTTCGAGCAGATTGGTGCGGATCTCGTTGTGCGCGGCGAGGAGCTTGCGGGCGGGGGCGGCCAGAGGGTGATCGGGAGGGGTGGCCTCAAGGGCGGCTCGGGTTTCCTCTTCGGCCTCGTGGAGGCGTTGCTTGAGGATTTCGAAGACTCTCTGATCGTCGGAAGTGGATGCGGCCATTTGCCAAGATGGCATCGATCCGCGTCCTCGCAAGAGATCCGAGGTTGCCGAGCGGGGCGGGGCCTTGGATGCTGCCGCCTCCGATGAGCGGCGTTCCCAGCAATGATCAGACGCGAGTGATGAATTGGTCACTTGGCGTGGCGGTGGTGTTGCTGGTGGTGAAGGTCGCGGCGGCGGCGGTGACCGGATCCTCGGCGGTGTATTCGGACGCGGCGGAGTCGGTGACGCATGTGCTGGCGGTGGGTTTCGCGGCCTGGGCACTGCGATTTTCCCACAAGCCGTCGGACGAAACCCACCACTTCGGCCATGACAAGGTGGCGTTCATTTCCTCGGGGCTGGAGGGGGCGATGATTTCGGCGGCGGCCTTGCTGATCGGATACGAGGCGGTGCGGCAGTTCGTGGTGGGCGTGGAGTTGGAATCGCTCGGTATCGGGATGGCACTCACCGGGGCCGCTGCGGCGGTGAACCTCGGGCTTGGGATTTCGCTGATCCGCGTGGGAAAGCGGCGGAATTCGCAGCTGATCCGGGCGAACGGCGAGCACGTGCTGGCGGACGTTTGGACCAGTGCCGGAGTGCTGGTGGCGCTGGTGTTGGTGAAGCTGACGGGCGTGCAGTGGTGGGATCCGGTTTTCGCGCTGTTGGCCGCGGCGAAGCTTCTATGGACCGGCCTCCGGCTGCTGAGGGAGAGTTTCGCAGGACTGATGGATCAGGCGGATTTGATCGTGGAAAGGCAGCTCCGCGACCTGCTCGACGCCGGTTGTGCGAAATTCGGGCTGTCCTACCACAACCTGCGGCACCGGCACTCCGGGCGGACGCACTGGGTGGAGCTGCACCTGGTGTTTCCCGATGAAATGACGGTCTCGCGGGCTCACGAGATCGCGACCGGGATCGAGGCGGAAGTGGCGGCCTCGCTGGAGCCCGACGGACGCGTGATCACCCACCTCGAGCCCCGCTCGGCGGAGCATCTTGAGGAGGAGTGGGAGGTGAGGTAGGTCGGCGGCTTTCTGTCGTAAGGGATTTGTGGTCACAATCCCGCGGGCTGCGGTCAATGGACCGTGAAGCCATGCAAGCCGCACCCATTCTCGAATTCCCCGTCACCATGGACCGTGCCCGATTTTCCGAACTGATCCGTGGTCACCACCGGGGGCTGCTGGCTTACGCCACGGCCCTGGTGAAATCCGATGCCGCCGCGCGGGATCTGGTCCAGGACGCTTGTGTGGCGGCCTGGCAGAGCCTCGCGAAGTTCGACGCCACACGTGATTTTGGCGTCTGGATGCGGGGGATCATCCGCAACAAGTGGCGGGAATACTGTCGGCGGCACCGGCGGGAGGTATCGCTGGATGCGGAAACGCTGGAGCGGTTGGAAGAGCCGTTTCAGGAATCGCCGGGGGATGCGGAGCTTTTCGCCAGATTGACCGAATGCCGCTCGAAACTGCCGGAGCCGATGGCCGAGGCGGTGCGGCTGACCTACGATGAAGGCCGTACGTCCGACGAGGCCGCCGGGCTTCTTTCCACCACCGCCGGGGCGTTGCGCAAGCGCCTGGAGCGGGCCCGCGAGGCGCTGCGCCTGTGCATGTCCCGCACTGCCTGAAACACCAACCGATTTTGTAGTGATGAAACACGAAGATGATTTGATGGATGCCCTGCTGAAGCAGCAGGGCCGTGGAGCCGATGAGGAGCTTCTTGCTTCGATCGAAAAGGCAATGGACGAGGAGAAGGCGGGCGGCGGTGGGAGGCATCGCTGGATTCCGCTGTCCGCTGCGGCCGCGTTGGCGGTCGGCGGGGTCTTCGTTTACCAAAACCGACCCAAACCGGAGCCCGAGCTGGCATATCACGAGGCGGTGCCTGCTGTGGAGCCGTGGGGAGGGAATGCCGTCGAGGCTCCGTCACTGGAGGGGGTGAGGTTGTTGCAGGAAGAAGGACCGGAGGTGGGGCGAGTGGTCTCTCAAGAGACTCGTGCAGCGGGCTCATCTCATTCCGCCCTCCCGAGCGTGATCGAAGCCCCGGCAGCGCCCATGTCGGGGATGTTCTCTGACGAGATCGACGAAGGTCGAGCGGACGTTCCTTTTGAGCTGGGTCGGGTGATGGAGATGACAGACTCAATCAGTGACCAGCCCCGCACTCCGAGGCCGCGCATCGTGGTGCCTCCAAGGGAGAGGGACCAATGGAAAGCGCCAGCTGCTCTGGGAACGGAGATGCGATTGGAGCGGCAGATCGTCGCCCGGCAGCCGTTTTTTGACGCGGTCAAGGCGGGGGAATCCTTGAGTCGCGACCGATTCGACCAGCTCACCGACCAGCCGTGGAAGTCGCCATGGGAGAATCCTCTTTCGACGTTCTCGATCGATGTCGACACGGCATCCTACACGAACATCCGGCGGGCGATTCTGGAGGGCCGCCCTGTGCAGCCGGATGCGGTGCGGATCGAGGAGTGCATCAACTACTTCGACTACCGCTATGAGCCGCCCTCGGAGGGAAATGCCTTTGCCGCGCACACGAAACTGGCGACCTGCCCGTGGCAGCCGCAGCACCTGCTGGCGCGGGTGGCGATCAAGGGCAGGGAGATCGCCGCGAACGCCCGGCCGGCTTCGAACCTGGTGTTTTTGATCGATGTGTCGGGCTCGATGCAGTTGTCGGACAAGCTGCCGTTGCTGAAGCAGTCGATGCAGGTGCTGATCGATTCACTCGACGAGCGCGACCGGGTGGGAATGGTGGTCTATGCGGGCACGGAAGGCGTCGTACTGGAGCCGACCTTGCTGGACGAGGCCGGGAAGTTGAAGGCTGCTGCGGCTTTGGCGAAGCTGGAATCGGGAGGCTCGACGAACGGGGGTGCCGGACTTTCCCGGGCCTACCGGATGGCGCTGGCGAACAAGGTCGAGGGCGGTGTGAACCGGGTGATTCTGGCGACGGATGGCGACTTCAATGTCGGAACCACGGGGCAGGGTCAGCTTGTGGAAATGGTGAAAGCGGAGGCGGCGAAAGGCGTGAGCCTGAGCGTGCTGGGCTTTGGCACCGGAAACCTCAACGACTCGATGATGGAGGCGATCACGAACGACGGGAACGGCAATTATTTCTACGTCGATGGCCAACGGGAGGCGGAGCGGATTTTCCTGCAGAAGCTGAGCGGGACGCTGGTGACGATCGCCAAGGACGTGAAGATCCAAGTGGAGTTCAACCCAGGCAAGGTGAAGGCCTACCGCCTGATCGGCTATGCGAACCGGGTGCTGCGCAATCAGGACTTCAACGATGACAAGGTCGATGCCGGGGACATCGGTGCGGGGCACACGGTGACGGTGTTTTATGAAATCGTGCCGGTGGGTGTGGCGGGTCCGGACACGGGTGAGGTGGACGGCCTGCGTTACCAGCAGCCGGCCGATCGCAAGGAGCTGGTGGAGAGCGACGACTGGTTCACGCTGAAGCTGCGCTACAAGCATCCCGAGGGCGAGGTGAGTCAGTTGGTCGAGGCACCGGTGACGGGTGAGGCGGTTAAATGGGAGGATGCGGGGAACGACTTCCGCATGGCCTCGGCGGTCGCGCTTTTCGGGATGAAGTTACGGAACCTGCCGGAAGCGGCGGACGTGAGCTGGGAGCGTGTGGCCGAGATCGCCCGCCCGGCTCTGGCGGACGATCCGGAAGAGCGGCGGGCGGAGTTCGTCGAAATGATCAAGAAGCTTGAATAAGGCTGTAGGTAGTCCCCCCTTCAGGGGGTGGCATGGGCCCGGTCGCCTGCAAGTTGCACCCCCTGAAGGGGGAACTACCTACAGCTCTTGGCGGCCTTCATTCCTTTGGTCCGGCACCTGCTTGGGTGGGGAAGATGATGGAGAAACCCACGGATCTGCCGCGCGTCGCCGCAGTGGATCCTTTTCTTGGAACCGTCGAGGCGGACCTGCCACCGCCGGAAGGCATCGCGGCGACGTGGTGGACGGCCAAGCCACCGGTCGGGAACACGCATCCGGGGGCGTCGCTGCCGTTCGGGATGGTTTCGGCCTGCGCCTATTCCGGTGGCTATGTGACGGGGTACGGACGATACGGGCTGTCGTTGAACGGAGGCTCGCCGCCGGTGGCTTTTGAGAAACACGAGGCCTTGGGGATCGCCCATTTCCAGCAGAGCGGCACCGGGCGGATCCGGATGTATTACAACTATCTGCTGACGACGCCGCTGGGCGAAGAAGGGCTATCGGGGCGCACGGAGCGGAGGCCGTTGCTGGATGAACGGGCTTGGCCGGGTTTTTATGCGGGGCGTTTCGGGGAAACGGAGGTGGCCTTCGAGGTGACGGCGACGCTCCGCGGGGTGCGGCACCGCTATCGTTTCCCGGAGGGGAGGAAGCCGGGGGTGGCGGTGGAGGTGTCCGCCGGCGGCTTGCAGGTGGATGAGATGGGCGCGTACCCGCAGGGGGCGCGGTTTTGGATCGAGGGCGAAACGGTGTCGGGCGAGGTGGTGATGGAGGGCATCCCGATCCACTTCCAATGCCGGTGCCCGGGCGGGGTGCCGTTTTTGTGGGAGGACGAGGAGAAGACGGAGGGAGAGAAGTATGGGCTGACGCTGGAACGGCAGAAATCGCGCCCGGCTTTCGGGTTCGGGTTTCATGGGGAAGGGCGGGAAATGGAGCTGGTTCTCGGCTTTTCGCTGCGGACGGCGGAGCGGGCTGCGTTGGCGGTGGAGACGCGGGAAACGTTCGAAATCGCAGCGAACGAGGCGGCGGAATCCTGGGAGTCGGTGCTTTCGCGGGTGGAGGTGGAGGGGGGCACGGCGGCGCAGCATGAGATGTTCGACACGGCGCTGTATCACTCGCTTCTGAAGCCTGCGGACTTCAGCGGCGAGAATCCGTTCACGCGGCGGGACGGCCCGTTTTTCCTGGATCTCTCGACGCTGTGGGACCTCTACAAAACGCAGCTGCCGCTGATGATGACGCTGTGGCCGGAGCGCGGCGCGGCGTTCGTCGAATTCCTCTGTGAGGTGGCGGAACGGGAGGGGGTTTTCCCGATCAGCTACCTGATGGACAACGTGCCGGATCGCTTCACGAAACAGGCGACGGGACTGTGCCACGCGATCCTGGAAGACGCCCGGCTGCGGGGGATCGAGGCGGACTGGGACCGGGTGCTGTCGCTGTTGTGGCGCACCAGTCAGAGCGGAAAGGGTCGCAAGAGCCGCTTTGGCGACTACGGCAGGCGTTTCGTAGTGGATCCGCTGTCGCACACGCTCGACATCGCCTACGCGCACTTCTGCATGGCGCGGATGGCGCGCGCGCTGGGAAACCAGCTGATCCACGATCGGGCGAGCGCGCTGTCGGTGCATTGGCGCAATGCCTTCGATTCCGCCAGCGGCCTGCTGCGGGAGGACTCGACCTACTATGAGGGCGAGAACTGGAACTACTCGTTCCGTTTCCTCCACGAGATGCAGGAGCGGATCGATCTTGCGGGCGGGAACCCGCGGTTCGTGGCGCTGCTCGACAAATTCTTCGGCTTTTTCGAGGCCTCCCACGGTGAGCGCCTGTTCCGCTTCGAGGGGCTCAACAACGAACCGGACATGGAAACGCCCTACGCCTACATTTATGCCGGCCGACACGACCGCACCGCGCGGGTGGTGCGGCGGGTGATGCAGTGCCGCTTCACCACCGGACCGGGCGGCTTGCCGGGAAACGACGACTCGGGCGGATTGTCCTCATGGCTGGTGTGGAGCGCCACCGGGCTTTTTCCGGTTTGCGGGCAGCCGCTGATGTTCATCGGCAGCCCGTTGTTTGTAAAAGCCTGCTGGCACTTGCCGGGCGGGGATTTCACCGTGGAATGCGAGGGCCATGGCGAAGAGCGGGTTTTCATCCGGGAAGCGACGCTCAATGGCGAACCGCTCGACCGCGCCTGGCTGCGGCTGGAGGAGTTCCGGAGTGGCGGCCACCTCCGGCTTAGCATGAGCGACGAGCCCTCCGAGTTCGGCACCCGGCTGCTGCCGCCGAGCTGGAAACCGTGATGTCGCCGGAACCCGGCAGGCCTTGGCACGGAAGATGCACTCCCGGCTCCCATCGTCCCTGCAAGCCCGAATCGATCCCCTGACCTCATGACTTCCTCAGAGCGACAGAGCCGCATCCAGAACGCCGTGTTCCTCGTGCGTGCCGACCCCATCATTTGCGGGCACTCGACGGAGGCCCGCAACCTCGCCGAGGCGGCGGTGGCGATGGGCATCGAGAACGTTCACATCGTCAGCTATCCTTTGGAAACCCTGGAGGGAAGCGGGTTGCCGCTGAAGCCGCTTTCGACGATCACGCCCTACTCGCCCGGCATCCGGGTCGACCGGCCGGAGCCTCTCGGCGACTACAAGGTGCTCGATGGGCGGCTGGGCCTCGGCATCGCCGGCCACCTCGTGGACCTGCTCTACAAGCTGCCGGGCCGCACGATGCTGATGGACCTCTACCTCGTTCCCCACGGCCTCATGATGATCGGCGCGGTGAACAGCTTCCGCATGTCGGGCACCAACGCCTCCGTCTTCACCGTGGGTGAGGCGGTCGGCTCGGACATCACCAATGTCGTCGGCAACGCCTTGATGGAAGGTCGCCTCGGCGCGGCCCAGATCCTGTTGTCCAACTACCTTGAACACGACCATCCGGTGGCGGTCAGCCGTTTCACCAAGGATCTCATCGTCAGCGCCGGGCGTCAGGTTGACGAGCACCTCGGCACCTGCTTCGCCGGCCAGCTCAAGAGTCGCGTCGGTATCAGCTATCCGGCCATCGATACCGAGTCCTACCTCTCGATCGAGCGGGATGAGGCCGGGATCGACGAAATCCTCCGAACCCGTGGACTCACGCGTGATGGTTACGTCATGTTCCTTTCGCGGATCGCCCCGGCCAAGGGAGTCGATGACCTCGTGAATGCCTGGAGGCACTGCAAGCTCCGTGGTTCCAAGGAGCTGATCATTTGTGGAAACGGCCCGTCTCTCGACGAAATCCGCGACCTCGCCGCCGATCTCGACGACGTCAGGATCTTCAACGACATCAGCGATGCCGAAAAAGGGGCGCTGATGCACGCCTGTCACGCTTGGTGCCTGCCCAGCAAGCCGCGCGCGGAGTTCGTCGAGACCTTCGGCATCGCCGTCGCCGAAAAGCTGCTCGCCGGCGGCTTGGGTCCGGTCATTACCACCCGCACCGGAGGAATCCCCGAAGCCAGCGGGGGAAACTGCCTGGAACACCACCCGGGTGACGTGGAAGGCCTGCGCGCCTGCCTTGATCGAGTCGCGGACATGAGCCACATGGAAAAGGAAGGTCTCTCCCGCGCCGGCCGTGCCTTCGCGCTACGCTTCGATCGCACCGAAATCCTCAAGAACCTGCTCGATCGAGGCGTCCTCAAGTGCGAAGCCGCGTGAGCATTCAGCCCAGAGAAAACTCGCCGTCCTTGTCCATTCCCACCCATCCGAGCTGATGGAATGCCCGGAGGATCGCCGGCCCGTCGTCATCATCCTCGCCATGCTCGATCGTCGCGGATCCCGTCAGCCCGCGCATCGATTCGATGCTGATCACCGTCGAGCTGCCCGCCAGATGGATCCAGTCGCCCCAGTTCTTTGCTTCATGCCGCGGCTGGAGTCCTTCGGCGCGGAGCGCCGAGAGCACATCGGTGATGGTGGAGAGTTCGGCAGGGTCGGAGGCTTGCACTTGAGTCTGCATCGCCGGCAGGGAAACGCGGATCCGGCCGGGAGGCAACGCAGGGCTTTACTACTATAATTCCAGTAGAAAGGAGGTGGCCCGGAAGGGGGTTCCCGGGGCCCCCCGAAGCTGCGTTTCGGTGTTCTCAAAATTTTTCTGAAAAAAGGTGTCGAAAGGAGT
>CBFGTS010000021.1:0-60781 GCA_965652295.1 uncultured Haloferula sp.
GCGCCGCCACGGAGGCCCATGAAAAGGCGCGGCAGACCATCGCCGCCCACCTCAACGCCACCTCGCCGGACGAAGTCATCTTCACCTCCGGCACCACCGATGGCATCAACCTCGTCGCCCACATCCTGCCGGTCCGCGCGGGCGATGAGATCCTGATTTCCACCCTTGAGCACCACTCGAACATCGTCCCCTGGCAGCTCCTCTGCGACCGCACCGGAGCCACGCTGAAAGTCATCCCCTGCGATGAGTCCGGCGTACTCGACCAGGACGCCTTCCGCACACTGCTCACCGAAAAGACCCGCGTCCTCTCCATCGGCTGGGTTTCGAACTCCTTCGGCACCGTGAACCCCGTGGCCGAAATGACCGCGGCCGCGAAACAGGCCGGTGCCTTCGTGGTGATCGATGCCGCCCAGGCCGTGCCGCATTTTCCGATCGATGTCCAAAGCCTCGGTGCCGACTTCCTCGCCTGTTCCGGCCACAAGGTCTATGCGCCTACGGGGATCGGCGTACTTTGGGGACGGCGCGAACTGCTCGAACAGCTCCCGCCCTGGCGGGGGGGCGGGGAGATGATCAAGGAGGTGTCGTTCGACGGCACCACCTACAACGATCCTCCTTTCAAATACGAGGCCGGCACGCCGAACATCGAGGGGGCCATCGCCCTCGCCGCCGCGCTCGACTGGGTCAACACCCTCGGACTCGACGCCGTGCATGCCCACGAGGACAAGCTCATCCGCCAGGCCGCGGAAAAGCTCTCCATGATCGATGGCATCCACCTCTACGGACCGCCTGACCGCTGCGGCGCGCTTTCCTTCAAGCTGGAGGGTGTGCACCACTACGACCTCGGCACGCTGATCGACCAGATGGGCGTCGCCGTCCGCACCGGCCACCACTGCTGCCAACCGCTGATGGCCCGTTTCGGCATCACCGGCACCACCCGCGCCTCGTTCGCTTGCTACAACACGCTCGACGAGGTCGAGACCCTCGTCACCGCCGTCTCCAAGGCGGCGATGATGCTGCGATAGAGCCGGCGCTCCTGTCAGTGGCATGATCGTCTCGATCATGAAAGGAGGAGTTGGAAGAACCAAGCGGTTCGCTCCTCTCGAAGAGCTTCACCGTCCACGACCGGGACGGTCGTGCCACTGGCAGGCAACTCAAACTTTTCCCGTGCATTTCCCGCTCTCCGCGCTTCCCATCCCGGCGGCATGACGATTGAGGAAAACCAGCAGGCTGTTCTCGACGAACTCGCACTCTTCCAGGACTGGCAGGAGCGCTACGAGTACGTGATCGGCCTCGGGAAGCAGCTTCCGCCCATGAACGAGGGCCTCAAAACTCCGGATCGGTTGATCAAGGGCTGCCAATCCCAGGTCTGGCTCGATGCGTCGTCCGAAAACGGCAAGGTCCGCTACCTCGCCGACTCCGACTCGCTCATCACCAAGGGCATGATCGCGCTGTTCGTTCGCGTCCTCGATGGCCAGCCCGCCGACGAGATCCTCACCGCCGATCTCGGATTCATCGATAAAACCGGCCTCAAGGAACACCTCGCGCCGACCCGGGCGAACGCGCTCAATCTGATGGCCACCCAGATGAAACAGCGGGCGCTCGAATTCGCCGGCAGGTAGAAACGCCCTCGCCCGGCGTCGGACAAGCGGGCCGCTTGTCCCTACCATCAATGCCCGAACCGCTTCAGGATCGGGTGCAGAACGGTCAGCACCAGCGCGCCGGCTGCGATGCCGAAGAGGCCGTTGAAAAGCACCGGCACCAGCCCGTGAACAAAGCCGTTGGCATCGTGGACGAGATGCTCGATCCAGTGATGCACCGGTGGAACGCCGTGGACCAGGATCTGCCCGCCGACGAGGAACATGGCCGCCGTTCCGGCGATCGACAGCAGCTTCATCAGCCAGGGTGCCGACCACAGAATACCACGCCCGGCCACCCGCGCCGCGCCGGTTTTCTGACTCAGAAAAAGCCCGAAATCGTCGAGCTTCACGATGCAGGCGACCAGTCCGTAAACGCCGACAGTCATCAGCAGTGCGATCGCCGACAGGGTGAGCGCCTGCGTCGCGAACGACTTCTCCGAGACCACACCGAGCGTGATCACGATGATCTCCGCCGAGAGCACGAAATCGGTCCTGATGGCACCCTTGATCTTCGCCTTTTCATCGATCACTCCGGCTTCGAGTGCCTGCAATTCGCGCTTCGCCTCCTCGGTCGATTTTTTTCCCCGGTGCTGGAAATAATGGATCAGTTTCTCGACGCCCTCGTAGCAAAGGTAGGCACCACCGAGCATCAGCAGCGGCATCACCGCCCACGGGGCGAACGCGTTCAGTGCCAGCGCGGAGGGCACCAGAATCAGCTTGTTGACGAAGGAACCCTTGGCGACGCCCCACACCACCGGCAGCTCGCGTTTCGAGACCACGCCGCTGACCTGCTGCGCGTTGAGCGCAAGGTCATCCCCCAGCACACCCGCGGTCTTCGACGCCGCGGTTTTCGTCATCACCGACACGTCGTCGAGAATCGACGCGATGTCGTCCAACAGCATCAACAGACTGCCTCCGGCCATGCGCGGAGTTCTAGTCGCACGGAGGAAACTTCAAAGCGTGAAATCCGGTCTCGGCTTCAGCGCCGGAACCTCAAACGCCGAAGCGCGCCTTCACCGCCTCGCGCTTGAGGCGCAGCTCACGCCACTCGTTGACCAGTCGACTCGGCTCGATCACGCCGCAGCCGGCGGGCAGCTTCACTTCATCGCCTTTCCACCAGAGTCCGCGGATCGCCACCAGAATCCTCGCCCGGCCATCGACCACCGCCCCGAAGGGCGCGCCGAATTCCGGCGGGGCACCGAGCCGTTCGCGCCAAGTCTGGAGGCGGGACATCGTTTCGCCCGTGCGCGGCAGCGGACCCAGCGCGGGGGTCGGATGAAGCCGGCGGATCAGCGCATCGACCGACTCGTCATGATCGAGTTCGACCTCGATGGGCGTGTGGAAATGAACAATGGGACCGAGGTCCAGAACCTCACGCGCGCCGCGTTCGAGCTTGCCGAGATCCCCCAGTTTCGAAACCAAAGCCTGGGCCACGAACTCGTGCTCGCGGATCTCCTTTTCATCGACCGCCAGCACCTCGCGTTCCTCCGCTCGAGCCGTGCCAGCGAGGGCCATCGAGCGCAACGTGCGACCATCGAGCTTCAGCAGGTGTTCCGGTGACATGCCGGTGAAGCCGCCGCTTTCATCGAGGAAACCATACGGCACCAAGGGCGCGGAAGTGACCACCGCGCGGCGGCCCAACGCCGCCCCGCGCCCCTTTCCGAAGCAACCTCGCTCGACCACCACCGGCACGGTTTTCTCGAAGATACCCCAACGGATCGAGGTGGTGATTTCCTGGAACACCCCGGCGAACGACGTGGCCTCCAGCGGTTCCCAGTCGATCGTCGGTGTGTCCGTCGCGGGCAACGCCTCCAGCGCCTCCGCCGGATCAAGCAGTTCCCATCGAGCCGGGACCAGCCATGGCTTCGCGGCGGACAGTCCAAAATCGTTACGATAGAATGCCGCGCCCGTCTCAGGCGGGTTCTCCGCCGCCCTGAACGGCCCGCGCCCCACCAGTATCCTGCCTCCGGTCCAACCGAGGAATGCGAAGGCTCCGCTCATGTACCTTGCCGCGAAAGCTGCTCGTTCTGCGCCTCGACGATAGCTTCCAGCTCACGAGCCCGATCCCCTCTCCTCCGGAGCTTGAGGGCGTGCAAAACAAAGCCGATCGCGAAGAGCAGGCTGCCCAATCCGGACAATCCCGAAAGCACGGTGAACCAGATGAAATAATCCGAGAACCCGGTCGTTCCCGCCATGTTGAAACTCATCCAGACACCGAATCCCACCGACGAGATCATACCGAGCGTGGAAAACGAAACCCCGATCAGCATGCACCACCAAGCGGGCCTGGATCCACTTTTGCGAAGAGCGACGACCCCGATCCAGTAGGCGATCAGGACCGGCAGCCCTATCAACCCTCCAAGGACACCGCCTAAAGTGAGCGAGTTCATGCCGAAGATCTATCCAGCGTCCGAGGACCGGTCAACCGTGACGGCGGAGGGCATCCTCCATGCCACGATCACTCCTCCGCTTCCTCTTCCGGCGCCTTCGGCAGCTTGTCCACTTCTTCGAGCAGATTGACGATCTCCACCCCGCGCACGGCGGAGGCATCGTGGCGGAAGGAGAGCACGGGCGTGGATTTCAGCACCACCCGTTTCATCACCTTCTTCTGGATCGCACCCCGTTCGTGGGAGAGCTTGTCCATCACCTTGGCGGCGTTTCCACCAAGGATGCTGACCCAGACTTTTCCCTCCTTGAGGTCCTGCGTGACTTCGACGCCACTGACCGTCACCAGCGCGCCATGCCACTCGTAATCGCGCTGGATCACGGTGCCGATCTCGCGCTTCAGCAGCTCGTTGACTCGGGTAAGACGTAAAGACATGTCGGTCGTCGGTCGTTTCCAGGCCGAACTCCCGGACCTGAAAACTGAACACTGAAAACTAGCAACTTACAGCGTCTGAGCGACCTTCTCGAGCTCGTAGCACTCGATGATGTCGCCTTCGACGTATTCGTTGAACTCGCCGAGGCGGATGCCGCACTCGATGCCGTTCTTGACCTCCTGCACCTCGTCCTGGAAGCGGCGGAGGGTGGACATCTTGCCATCGAAGATCGGCACGCCATCGCGGATGACGCGGGCGTGCGCCTTGCGGTGGACCTTGCCATCCTTGACGTAGCACCCGGCAGCGCGGCCCCGGAGGACCTTGAACACCTGCCTCACTTCGGCATGACCCATGACCTTCTCGCGGGTTTCCGGCTCAAGCAGGCCGAGCATCGCTTCGCGGACCTGATCGATGAGTTCGTAAACGACCGAGTAGAGCTTGATCTGCACGCCCTCGGACTTGGACATCCGGGCGGCCTTGGCCTCGGTCTTGACGTTGAAGCCGATGACGACAGCGTCCGACGAGCTGGCGAACTGGATGTCGCCTTCGGTGATCGGGCCGGCGGCGGCGGAGAGGAAATTCACGTCCACCTTGTCGGACTCGATGTCGAGGACCGCGTTGCGGATCGCCTCGACGGAGCCTTGGACATCGGTCTTGAGGATCAAACGAAGCACCGCCTTGGAGCCGCCTTCGTTGGCGTGGGCGAGGAGGTCCTCCATCCGACTCTTCTGCGGAATCTTGAGACGCTCGGAACGCAATTCGTCCTGGCGTTCGGTGGCGAGCTTCTTGGCGGCGCGGTCGCTTTCCATCTCGACCAGCGAATCCCCCACCCGCGGCAGTTCGTCGAAACCGACGACCTCCACCGGGGTTCCCGGGGTGGCTTCCTTGATGGATTCCCCGCGGTCGTTGATGAGGGCCTTCACCTTGCCGGCGAAGGGTCCACAAATGAAAGGTTTGCCGGTCTTCAGGGTGCCTGATTCGACGATGACCGAAGCGACCGCGCCGCGGCCCTGTTGGAACTTCGCCTCGATGATCGAAGCGCGGGCGTGGCCTTTCGGGTTGGCTTTCAGCTCAAGCACCTCGGCCTGCAGCGCGAGCAGATCGAGGAGATCGTCGACGCCCTTACCGGTCAGCGCGGAAATTTCAAGGCACTCGGTATCGCCGCCGAAGTCGGTCGTTTGCAGGCCCTTTTCGGCGAGCTGCGACTTGACGTGCATCGGGTTGGCGGACTCGAGGTCGATCTTGTTGATCGCGACGATGATCGTTTTTTTCGCCTTCTTGGCGTGCTCAATCGCTTCGAGCGTCTGGGGCATCAGACCGTCATTGGCGGCCACGACGAGCACCACGATGTCCGTGATGTCGGCACCGCGGGCACGCATGGCGGAGAAAATCGCGTGACCCGGGGTATCGAGGAACGTCACGGGCTTGCCCTCGTGCTCGATCTTGTAGGCGCCGATGTGCTGCGTGATGCCGCCGGCCTCGCTGGCGGTAATGCGGGAGTCGCGGATGCGGTCGAGCAAGGTCGTCTTGCCGTGGTCGACGTGGCCCATGATCGTGATGATCGGCGGGCGCAGCATGAGTTGATCTTCGGGCTCGTCCTCGGGAGCCTCGGGTTCGACGACGACTTCTTCCTGCTTGTGGACGCCGCCGCCCTTCTCGCGCTTTTCGCGCTCGAAGACGAAGCCGTGCTGTTCACAAACCTGGGCGGCCACGTCCGGCTCGATCGCCTGATGGGGTGCCACGAAAACCTGGAGCTTGATGAGATCGGCCAGGAGCTGGAAGGGCTTCAGGCCCATCATCGTCGCCAGGTCGCTGACGATGATCGGCGGCTTGACGCTGATCACCTTGTCGTCGCTGACCGTAGGCGCTTCGGTCTTCTCGGCTGCCGAGTCGGCGGCGGGCTTCGCGGGCTCAGCCGGCGTGGCGGGGATCTTGACCATGGCCGGATCCTCTTCGTCGAGCAGCTTGGAAATAGACGGCAGCACCGCTTTACCGGACTGCTCGGTTTTACGGACCTTCGGCTTCTTGCCCTCGGCGAACGGATCGTAGGCCTCCTTTTTCGCGTCCTCGACGGTCCTCTTCTGCGAAGCCTCCGCACGCTGCCGCTCACGGCGCGACTGTCCCTCCTTCTTCTCCTCAATCAGATCGAGAACAGGTTTGGGACGCTTGGGGTTGTTGCTTTCGCTTTCGGCAGGCATTCGGTGGCTTTCGGTCGTTCTTAAAGGCAAAATGGAATCGGATTCGGCGGGATACTTCGGTCGAAAAATCAGGCCTCGTCGGGCTCGGAGGCGGGCTCGGAATCATCGGCGGCCGGAACCTCGACGATTTCCTCGGCAGTTTGGGTGGGCGCGGCATCAGGCCCCGCAAGCTCGGCGGGGACCGGACGACCGGCGGCCTCGTGGGCGCGGATCAGGATTTCCCGGGCGCGCTCGGGGGTAACTTCGAGCATCGGCACGATGTAATCAACCGGCATGTCGACCACCATGTCGACGCTGGTGCCGCCGGCGCGGAAAAGTTTGTCGGCAAGATCGTCATCGATTCCGAGCTGCTCGGCCACCGAGTGGGCGGCACCGGCGACCTTGGCCTCGAATTCCTCCTTCTTGCTCTCGTCCTTGCGGACCTGCACGTCCCAGCCCATGAGGCGTGAGGAAAGGCGGGCGTTCTGGCCGCGGCGGCCGATCGCCTTGCTGAGGTCTTCTTCATCCACGGTGACAAGCACCACCTTGGTTGCCGGGTCCACCTTGACGGTGCGGAGCAATGCCGGCTTGAGCGCCTCGCGAACGAATTCGTCCGGATCATCGCTCCAACGGATGATGTCGACCTTCTCGTTGTTGAGTTCGCGGACGATGTTCTTCACGCGTGCACCCTTCATGCCGACGCAGGCGCCGACGGGATCGACCTTCGAGTCGTTGCTCCACACGGCGACCTTGGTGCGGTAGCCAGCTTCGCGGGCGATGCCGCGGATTTCCACGGTGTGGTCGGAAATTTCGTTCACCTCGGCCTCGAACAGGCGGCGGACGAAGTTCGGGTGGCTCCGGGACAAAATGATCTCGGGCCCGCGGCCTTCGTTTTCCACCGCCACGACGTAGAGGCGGATGCGGTCGCCGATGTTGTATTCCTCGGTCTGGACCCGTTCGCGGGAAGGCATCACGCCCTCGAACTTGCCGAGGTCGATGAGCACGTCGTTACGGTCGAAGCGACGGACGGTGCCAGAGACGACGTCGCCGGCACGGTCCTTGAACTCCTCGTAGATCATCTCCTTTTCCGCCTGGCGCAGACGCTGCATCATGGTCTGCTTGGCGGTCTGCACGGCGATGCGGCCGAAGTCCTTCGGTGTCACGTTGAACTCCATGTCGTCGCCCGGCTGGGCGTCGGGCTTCCGCTGGGCGGCCAGCTTCATCGGGACTTCGTTGAACTTGTCCGCGTAGTCCTCGTCGGTCACCACCCGCAGGGTCGCGAAGATCCGCGTCTCGCCCTTCTTGGTGTTGACCTCGGCCCGCAGGGTCTCGATGGCATCGGCACCCGGGACCATTTTCCGGTAGGCGGAAATGAAGGCATACTCAAGGGCGGCCACGACCTTGTCGCGGTCGATACCCTTTTCCTTCTCGTAGTAGTCGATGAGAGCGACGATGTCGTTGGTCATGGCTGCGGAAGCGGCGGAAAGCGGTGTCCAGAGACGCAAAAGAGTGGGTATCCAACCCACTCCGTTCTTGCGCCGGATGACTGATCGCCGTGGGGCGTAATGCGAAAATCCCCTGCTTGCAAGCCGAATCTCCTAACTACCAAAGGACTTAGAGCGTCATCGACAGTCGCGCTTTGTCATTGGGCAACGGCCGTTCCGGGTCCAGAGTCCGGCCATGCCGACGAAGCGAGAACTCCTCGACCTTCAATTCATGGACGCGCGCTGCAAGCTCATCGATCTGGCCGCGTTCCTCGACCGGATCGAGCGCCATCCCGGCGCCGCCGACTTCCGTCTGGACGCCCTGCTCAAAGCCCTGCCGATCCTGCTGTCGGAGGAACCGGAGCGCGCACGAGCCGTTCTTGAAGCGCTCTCGGATCATTCCGAGGAACCCATCGAAGCCGCCACCCTCCAAGGGGCCTTCGGAGCCCCCTCCATTTCCTGAAATTCCTCCGACCGATGCGCTACATCGAGCCCCACGCCCACATGGTCAGCCGGACCACCGACGACTACCAGAAGCTCGCCCTGGCCGGTTGCGAGGCGATCTGCGAGCCCGCCTTCTGGGCTGGCTTCGACCGATCCTCCCCGCAGGGATTTTTCGACTACTACCGGCAGCTCACCGAGTACGAGCCGAAGCGCGCAGCCAAGTTCGGCATCCCGCATTTCTGCTGGCTGTGCATCAATCCGAAGGAAGCCGAGGACGCCGGCTTCGCCCGCGAGGTGATGTCGCTCATTCCCGAATTCATCGACAAGCCCACTGTCCTCGGCATCGGCGAAATCGGCCTGAACAAGAACACCCGCAACGAGCTGGCCATCTTCCACGAGCACGTCCGGCTCGCCGCCGAGCGCGACCTGCCGATCCTCATCCACACGCCCCACCTCGAGGACAAACTCAAAGGCACCCGCCTGATCCTGGACGCGCTGGCCGACTACCCGCAGCTCGACCGCGGAAAGGTCGTCATCGACCACGTCGAGGAGCACACCGTGGGCCTCGTCCTCGACGCCGGATACTGGGCCGGCATGACGCTTTATCCGGAGAGCAAATGCACGCCGGACCGCGCCATCGACATCCTCGAAACCGCGGAGAGCGAGCGCCTATGGCTGAACTCCGCCTGTGACTGGGGCGTGTCCGACCCACTCGCCGTCGCGAAATGCGGGCTTGCCATGAAGCGTCGCGGCCACGATGCCGCGGCGGTCGATCGCGTGCTGTTCGAGAACCCCCGCCGGTTCCTTGAGCAGTGCCCGAACTTCAAGCTGCCCTAAATCCGCCTCCATGCCGCGCCCGTCGAAAAAGTTCCACGCCCATCCCTTCGAGTATCATCAGGAACTCGTCCTCGACATCGAGTCGCTGACCAACCTCGGCGATGGCGTCGCCCGCGTTGAAATAGGGAGCGAGGGCCATCCTGCCCCCGGCACCACAGAGGCCTCGTCCGAAAAATGGGTCGTCTTCGTCCCCTTCACCCTACCCGGCGAAAAGGTCCGCGCCCGGATTTTCCGAAACGACAAGAACCACTCGCGCGCCGACCTCCTCGAGGTCCTCGAACCCTCGCCTGATCGCGCACAGCCCGGCTGCCCGCTCTTTGGCGAATGCGGCGGCTGCCAGTACCAGCATCTCACCTACGAAGCCCAGCTCGCATGGAAAACCCGCCAGGTCGGCGAGCTTCTCCAGCACATGGCCGGCATCGAGCACGCCGTCGAACCCTGCCACCCGTCGCCGAAAATCTGGGGCTACCGCTCCAAGATCACCCCGCACTTCGCCAAGCCGCGCAACGGAGTCATCGACGCCATCGGCTTCCTCCCCAACGCCCGCCGCTCCGGCCAGATCGACGTCCCGAAGTGCCCGATCGCCATGGATCAGATCAACACCGCCCTCCCCGCCATCCGCGAGGACGCGCGGCGCCGCGCCAAGACCTTCAAGCGCGGAGCCACCCTGTTGATCCGCGCCGTCGGAAACCGCGTCGAGACCAACCCCAACGCGATTGCCTCCGAGCGCGTCGGAGATCTCTCCCTCGACTTTCTCGCCGGCGATTTTTTCCAGAACAACCCCTTCATCCTCCCCGATTTCACCGGCTACGCCGCCGCCGAGGCGCGGAAGGGAAACACCCGCTTCCTTGTCGACGCTTACTGCGGTTCCGGGCTCTTCGCGCTCACCCTCGCGCCGCATTTCGAAAAAGTCGCCGGGGTCGAAGTCAGCGAGACCTCCGCCGATTGGGCCCGCCGCAACGCCCAGCAGAACGGCATCGATAACGCCACCTTCCTCGCCGCGTCCGCCGAGGCGATCTTCGAGGGCATCGAGTTTCCCGCCGATGAGACCGCGATCCTGATCGATCCCCCGCGAAAAGGCTGCTCTCAGGAATTCCTCGACCAACTCATCGCCTTCCGCCCCGCCCGCGTGGTCTACGTTTCCTGTAATCCCGCCACCCAGATCCGCGATCTGACGATCCTCAGCGAAGGCGGCTATCAGCTCGAAAAAGTCCAGCCCTTCGACCTCTTCCCGCACACCCGCCACCTTGAGTGCGTGATGACGCTCTCGCGGACCCCGTGCGGCCCGTCCGTCGGCAATGCGAACTAACGTTCGCGTTCCAATTGCTCCGCCACGCCCTCCGGCACTTCGAAGGTCTTGATCCGGCTCGTCCCACCCTTTTCCAGCCGCACCTCCGATTTCGCCACGCCGAGCCACTTCGCCAGGAATTTTTCGAGTTCCGCGTTCGCCTTCCCCTCCACCGGCGGCGCGGCGATCCGCACCCGCAGCACCCGCCCGGCCGTCGGATCCTCCTCCCAGCCCGTCACCTCGCTCTTCCTCGCATTCGGCGTCGCCTTTACCCGCAAGCGCATGCTTGATTCCACGCGATCCCGAACCCCGAAGCGAGCCCATTGAAAGTCCTGCTCCACATCGCTTACGACGGCACCGCTTATGACGGCTGGCAATCCCAGCCCAGCGGCCGCACCGTTCAGGATCAGGTCGAGCGCGCCCTTCACGAGATCTTCCGGGAAAAAATCCGCCTCGAATCCGCGAGCCGCACCGATGCCGGCGTCCACGCCCACGCCATGCCCGCGCACTTCGAGGTCGATGCCCCCTCCGTTCGCCCCGACCGGCTTCCCCCCGCGCTCAACCATTTCCTGCCGGACGATGTCCGCGTGATCGACGCTGAAACCGTCGCGCCCGGTTTCCACGCCCGCTTCGACGCCACCGGGAAAACCTACCACTACACCCTCTGGAATCACCCCGCGATGCACCCGCTGCACCGCCACCGCGCCTGGCACGTTCCGGCACAACTCGACCTCGCCGCCATGCGCGAAGCCGCCGTCCACCTCACCGGCACCCACGATTTCCTCGCCTTCACCGTCACCTGCCCCGGCGAACTCAAGGACCCCATCCGCACCCTCCGCCGCTGCGATATCCGGCAGAACGGACCGGAAATCACCCTCGTCATCGAGGGCGACAGCTTCCTCTACAAAATGGCCCGCGCCCTCGCCGGACTCCTCGTCCAGATCGGCACCGGAAAACGCAGGACCGATGAAATTCCGCAACTCCTCCAGCCCAAATTGCTGCCTCCAGGCACCCGCGCCGGTGTCATCGCCCCAGCGCACGGGCTGGCGCTATGGGACGTGGCCTACCCGCAGCGCCGCCACAAATCGGTGTAAATCACTGGGTTTCGGCTTGTCATCGCCACCCCAGCTCCTAGTTTCGCCGCCCGTTTCTCTTTCCTGAAGCTGGCACGCAGTTGGAGCCCCGTGGCGTGTCGGACGAAAAATCGGGGCAATTTGGAAAGGCAAGCGAGTTAACCAAACCAACCAACCCTTAACCCCAATGAGCACCGCAGTGCTTAACAACACCAACGCCGAACTGAGCGATCTGATCGACTCCAAGTTCCGCGAGTTCAAGGAAGGAACGATCGTCAAAGGCACGATCATTGAAATCCGTCCGCAGGTCGTCCTCGTCGATATCGGTTACAAGTCCGAGGGCACCATCATGGCCTCCGAATTCGAAGACGAGGAGATCGAAGTCGGCGACGAAGTCGAAGTCCTCCTTGAGAAGCTCGAAAACGACGAAGGCATGGTCGTCCTCTCCAAGGAGAAGGCCGCCCACAAGCAGAACTGGGAAAAGATCGTCCGCGTTTACGAGGACGGCGGCCTGGTTCGCGGCAAGGTCAAGTCGGTCGTCAAGGGCGGTCTCACCGTCAACGTCGGCGTCGAAGCCTTCCTCCCCGGCTCCCAGGTGGACATCATTCCGCCGAAGGATCTCTCCGAATACGTCGGCAACATCTACGAGTTCAAGATCGTCAAGGTGAACGACGACCGGAAGAACATCGTGCTTTCCCGCCGCGAGGTCATCGAGGCCGAGCGCGCCGAACTGCGCCAGCAGTTCCTCCGCACCGTCAAGGTCGGCGACAAGGTCACCGGCGCGGTCAAGAACATCACCGACTTCGGTGCGTTCGTCGACCTGCAGGGCATGGATGGCCTGCTTCACGTCACCGACATGTCATGGGGCCGCATCAACCACCCGTCGGAAATGCTCATGATCGGCCAGTCGGTCGAAGTCATGATCCTCGACGTGGACCGCGAGAAGGAGCGCGTCTCCCTCGGCCTCAAGCAGATGACCGACAACCCCTGGGAAGACATCGAGGCCAAGTTCCCGATCGGCACCCAGGTCAAGGGCCGCGTCACCAAGCTCCTGCCCTACGGCGCGTTCGTCGAAATCGAGCGTGGCGTCGAAGGTCTCGTCCACGTGTCCGAGCTTTCCTGGGTCAAGCGCATCACCCGCCCGAGCGACGTGCTCGAGCTGGATCAGGAAATCGAAGCCGTCGTTCTCGGCATTTCGATCGAAGAGCAGAAGATCTCCCTCGGCGTTCGCCAGCTCGAACCCAATCCCTGGGACGAGATCGAGGTCCGCTACCCGATCGGTGCCACCATCAAGGGCCCGGTCCGCAACCTCACCGCCTACGGCGCGTTCGTCGAACTCGAGGAAGGCATCGATGGCATGGTCCACGTCTCCGACATGTCCTGGACCCGCAAGATCAACCACCCCTCCGAAGTTCTCAAAAAGAACGACGAGGTCGAAGCGATCGTGCTTTCCATCGACAAGGCCAACCAGCGCGTCTCGCTCGGCCTCAAGCAGCTTGAGGACGATCCGTGGAGCCACATCGACGACCGCTTCAAGGTCGGCGACCTGGTCAAGGGCACCGTCGCGAAGATCGCTTCGTTCGGCGCGTTCGTAAACCTCGACGGCGACATCGACGGCCTCATCCACATCTCGCAGCTCAGCGAGAACCACGTGGAAAAGGTCAAGGACGTCATCAAGGTCGGCGACGAAATCGAAGCCCGCGTCATCAAGGTCGACAAGGTCGAGCGCCGCATCGGTCTCTCGATCAAGGCCGTCAGCTACTCGGAAGAGGAGCTCAAGAAGGAGAGCGCCAGCTTCGAAAGCCTGCGCCCGTCCTCCGAGATGGTCGGCCTCGAGCAGGCCTTCAACCTCGCCGCCGCTGCGGCCGAGGAGTGGAGCCCGTCCGACGAGGATTGATCCTCACACCGCAAGGTATTTCAAAGCCGGTCCCGCCAGTCGGGGCCGGCTTTTTCTTTTCCTTTCGGACCGCGTCGATTCATCGCCGCTTTTCCCGGCGGCCCGAACCCCACGGACGAATCCGCGCACGCTAAACATCTCCCGTCAGCGCCGGCGCTGCCGCCACAGCCAGCCGAGATAAACCATCCCCGCCACCGCACCCGCCAGATAGCAGGCGAGCTGGATCGACTGACTCGTCACCAACTCCCGCCTCATATCGGGGTACAGGATTTCAGGAAAAAACGGACGGCCGGTGGTCCACGACCAGGCCCCGGCGGCAAGGCCGCACAGCTCGGTGACCACCAGCGCCGGCCAAACGCCCAGCAGGATCCGCCGGACCGGCACCGGCGGGCGTTTCCCCGCCCTGCCGATGAACAGGGCCGCCAAGCCCAACGGGATTCCCGGCTCGATCGACGCCCTGAAGGCCCACGCCGCCGCCAACAACCGGAGATTTTCAATTCCCCACAAAGGCTCGTGATAAACGGTGAAATGCTCCGGCGCGAGCGGAGCGAGGTAGAGGTTGTGCAGCTGACAATAGATCGCCACCTCCAGCCAAACGCCGAAAATCACGGCATAGCTCACGGAGCGGCGTTCGCCCGACAAATTCCAGACGCCACGCCGCGCCGTCATGCGTGCGGAAAGACCAGCCGGAACCGGG
The DNA here is from genome assembly GCA_965652295.1 of uncultured Haloferula sp. Lineage (GTDB taxonomy): Bacteria > Verrucomicrobiota > Verrucomicrobiia > Verrucomicrobiales > Akkermansiaceae > Haloferula. The sequence goes on from CBFGTS010000021.1 coordinate 14,354, forward strand.
CACCTTCCCCGGGCCCACTCACCAGTTCGATGGTGCCGCCTTCCTGATCGACCAGCTTTTTGACGATCGACAAGCCCAGCCCGGTGGACTCCTCGCCCCCCGTGGGTTCAGCGCTGAGGCGGGCGTATCGTTGGAAAAGCCGGTCGCGATCACCTTTCGAAAAGCCCGGGCCTTGATCCGCGATCTCGATCCGGCTGTGACCACCGGTTTCCTCCACGGAAATCCGCACCGTGCCGCCGCTGGGGGTGAACTTCATGGCGTTGCTGAGGAGGTTTTCGACGATCTGCGCCACCGCCCAACCCGCGACGCGGACGGAGTTCCGGTGCGGAGGCGAGGCGTATTCCAGGTTCAGGCCCTTCTCCCGTGCGGAGCCGAGGTGACGGGAAATGACCTCGCTGACACGCCCGGGCAGATCCTCGCAAACTTCACCGTGGCCGCGGTCGGCCGCGGCGATCCGGGACAACATCTCATTTCCCCGCCGCGAGGCATCACTCAGAGCCTCAACCAGCGGCTGCAAGTCCACCGGAAGCTCGGAAACCCTCGATTCCAGGATGGCACTCGCCATGGTCACGCCGGAGAGGGGGTTCTTCAGGTCATGGATGATCAGGTCGAGGTCCGTGCGGGACTGCTGGCGCTCGCTGCGGTGATCGATGTAATCGGCCACGATGGCGGTGAAATCCCGGGTCAGGCGGATTTCCCGCGGCGTCCACGAACGGGGTTGGGAATCGATGACACAAAACGTGCCGTAGATCTGGTGGTCGTGCCCGACGAGCGGAAAGCCGAGGTAAGCCAGGACGCCGAGGTCCTTGACTGCGCCGTTTTCCGCCACGCGGGGGTCGGTCCGGGCATCCCGGATGATGAAAGGCGCGCGGGCGCGGACCGCATGCTTGCAGAAGGAATGGCTCAGCGGCGTCCGGCGGCTGTCCTGATAGGGCGCGGGCAGGCCCGACGCACCGACGAAAACCTGGCACTCGGAATCGACGAGTGAAACAAGGCACACCGGCACCTTCAACACCTCCGCGGCCATCTCCGTGACGCGATCGAACTCCTCCGCGCGGACCACATCCAGCAGTCCGGTCTGGCGCAGGGACTCAAGTCGGGCCGGGTCGTGAATCGGATCCATCGCTGTATTACCAAGGTCCGTCAAACGGCTGTAATTAGAAACGACTCCGACCAGCTGGCAAGGCCGGATCCGGGGGGCGATTCCACCCGTGCTTCAACTCATGGAATCCGGTGAGTCGGACCTGTCGGAATCCACCCATTTCACGGCATAGCGCATGAGTTCGCTGCCGGTGGCGAGGCCGAGCTTTTCGCGGATGTTGGACCGGTGCGCGCCCACCGTCCTCGGGCTGATGCCAAGCGTCTGGGCGATCGTTCCGGACGGTTGACCGCGACCTATCAGCTCAAGGATTTCCAGCTCACGGTCGGTCAGGCGGGTGGTGCCGGGGTCCTTGGCTCCTTGGCCCTTGCCGCCTGCCATCCGTTTCAGAAGCAGGCGGTTCATGCGCGGGCTCAGGTAAACCTCGCCGCTCAGGATCAGGCGCAGGCCCTCGACGACCTGATGCGTGGCCTGATCCTTCATCAGGTAGCCGTTCGCCCCGGCCTTCAGCGCCCGTTCGGCGTAGAGCGATTCATCATGCATGGAGAGCACCAGCACCGGTGCCGGAATGCCCGCCGCACGGAGATCCTTGATCAATTCCAGGCCGCTTCCGTCTTTCAGCGAAAGATCGAGGAGGATCACATCGGGTCCGGCGGAGCGCACCGCATCCACCGCGCCGCGGACTTGGGCGTACTCCCCGACAACCCGCATGTCCGGCTCAAGCGACACGACTTTTGCCAGTCCCTCACGCATCAGGGGATGGTCATCGATGACGAAGACGCCGATCAGTTCACCGGATGGCTTTGTGGATGAAACGGAAGACATGGGAAATAGAGTTAGGATCTTGGCTCGGGAACGCCAGGCAGCCGGATGGTGCAGACCACCTGGATGCCCCGCCCGGCCGGCGATTTGCCGATCACCAGCCTGCCACCCAGAGTCTGGGCGCGGTATCTCATCGAGCGAAGGCCGAGGCCCTCCTTGAGCGCATCGGGCCGCCCGTCGCCGTCGTCCCAAACCCGCAGCACCACGCGGTGGCTCTGGCTGGATAGCTCGACGGTGATCACCTCCGCGTTGGCATGTCGGGCGGCATTGAACACGGCCTCGCGGGCGATGATGAACAACTGCGTGGCCACCGGCTCGCCGGGCTCCGGCCCGTTGAGATGGTCCACGAAATCGCACATCACCCCGCCGAACAGATCCGGCACCAGTTCACAGTAGTCCGCCAGCGCTTGGGCCAGCCCTCTTTCCTGCAGGGTCACGGGGCAAAGGCCGCGGGCGATCTCCCGCGATTGATGGGTGATGCGGTTGATCCGTCCCACCAGCGACTCCACTTCCCCTGCAAACGGGGAATCGCTCAGGCTCAGTTTTCGACTCAATGCCTGCCCGAGCATGCCCACTCCGCTGAGCTCCTGGCACAGGCTGTCGTGCAGCTCGCGGCCGATCCGCTCCTTCTCCCGCTCCGCCGCCTCCAGCACGTCCTTCTGCAGCCGCCGCAAGCGCGTCACGTCGTCGGCGAGGACGAAGATCCCCTGCACTCCGCCGTGGGCATCAAAATGCGGCACATAGTGGGCACGGTACGCCCGAATGCCGTCGCGAGGCAGGTCCACGGAGATCTCGAAATGCTGCTCCTCCCCCCGCAGGGCGGCCCGCAGGTGGGGCTCGATCTCGACAAAATTGTCCGGCCCGAAGGCATCCTTCACCTCCCGCCCCACGAACTCGCCGGGCTTCATCTGGAACTCCTCCTCGTAAAGCCGGTTGAGGAAACGGTAGCGCAGATCCGGATCGACGTAGGCGAAGAGCGCCGGGACGTTGTCCGAAAGCACGCGCAGCTCCTCGGTCCGCGCGTCCACCTCCGATTCCAGTATTTCCTTCGCCTCCACCATCATCCGCTCGGCCTTCAGACTCTCGGAAACGTCCTGGATCATCGCGAAATATCCCGCCACCTCCCCGTCCCGCACGTCCGGAATGAAGTTCACCTCGACGTCCCGGGCCCCTCCGCTGCGGTAGGGAAGACTGCCGCGGTAGGAAACCCGCTTGCCCGCCATCACCCGCCGGATGTGCGGCTCCACCCGTGCGTAGGCGTCCTCGCCGGTCACCTCGCGCACCTTCCGACCGATCAATGCTTCGGGCTCCACGCCGAACCACTCGCGGTAGGCGGCGTTGCAGAAAACGTAGCGACCGTCCGCATCGCAAAGCGCCAGCAGCACCGGCATTGCGTCCGCCACCAGCCGGTAGCGCCGGCGGCTCTCTTCCAGCTCGCGGACCACCCGGTGCCGCCGCACCCGCTCGTAGATCACGTGGGCCACCGCTTGCAAAAAGTTCACGTCGTCCTGCGTGAACACCCGCTCCTCCCTCGTGTGGATCCCGAACACCCCCCAAGGCTCCTTTTCCGTGCCGATCACCACGCTCATGCCGCTCACCACCCCGTGGCTACTGAGGAGCTGTGGGCCGCAGAAACGGGTCTCCTCCTTGAGGCTCCGGACGATGACAGGACCCTTCGACACCAGGGTAAAACTCGCCTGCGAGCCGCTCTCAGCCCCGATCCGGGACGTCCCCACCGCCCCCTCCTCCCAGCCCACGCCAGCGAGGAGCAACAGGTTTTTCCCATCCTCATCCAACCGCAGCACCTTCGCCAGCGGCACGTCCAGCACGCTTGAGCTCAGTTCCGCCGCTTCCTGGCACAAGGCCTCGATGGCGATGTCTCCCAATGCCTTCCGCCCCAGTTCGGCGATCGCAGCATGCTGTCGTTCACGCGCCGCGATCTGCCGCGCCTGCTGCCTCAGCACGCTGACATCGGAAAACGTGATCACCACCCCGCCGAGTCCGCCGTCGGCAAGACGGTAGGGACCGACGCGCCGCAGAAACGCGCGGCCGTCCTCCCGCGTCACCTCCTCCGCCACCACCTGCGCGGATTCCAAGGCCACTCGGCAATCCTCCAGCAGGCCGGCGTCCGCCAAGCCCGGAGCAACCCGCGCCAGCTCCTGCCCCAGATCTCCGGGCGACAAGCGCACCAGCCGCACCGTGGCCGGGGTGAAGCGACGCAGACGCAGGGCCGGATCGAGGAAAATCGTCGCGATGTCCGTGCTCAAGAGAAGGTTGTTGAGGTCGTTATTGGCGTGCTCCAGCTCACGGATCTTCTCCTCCAGCTGCACGTTCACCCCGGACAGCTCCTCATTGAGGACCTGAAGCTCCTCCCAGCTCGCCTCCAGCTCCTCGTTCGCGCTTTGCAGCTCCTCGTGGGAGGCCTCCAGCGCGGTGCGGGGGGAGACCATCCTGCTATTCGCCAAACGGACGTCGCCGTCCGAGATTTCGAGATAACACGTTTCAGGAAGCACATAAATCCGGCTCCCCTCGATCCTCGTTTCCGCGCCGAGAGCCGCGACAGGCAGCGGACCCGCGTTCACCAACGCACTCCCCAGCTCCCAAGGAGCCGTCCGCTCCAGCCCCAGCAGACACAGGGTAAGTCCGTGATCATTCTCCTTGGAGCCACCGCCCGACATACGCCACCTCCTACCATCGCCACCAGCCGGGAAACAGGGGAATTTCCCTGGTGACGAAAGCTAAATTCATCCCTAGTCGAAACGCGTACTTACCTAGGAAATAGCGCTGTGTTAAAATCCGGCCGAACACCAATTTACCTCCGGTCCGCTTTCCGCTCTTATGGATCAGGTTCTCCCCCCTGAGCATCTATCAACTTCCGAGAGTGAACTTCGATTTTCTGCCTGCCACCGGCAAGACCGCCCCAGCACGGCGAACCACCGGAACTCCCGTCCACGTTCTGGTTCTCCACAACCACATCCGCTTCGTGAGGATGGCGCGCAACTTCGTCGAATCCACCCTCACTCCGATCGCCTCGATGCAGGACTACGAACTCAGCCTGCTGGCCGACGGAGGGAGTGCCGCAGCGCGCGACGGCGGGATGGGAAGCCGCTTCGACCCCGCTTCCTCCCACAGCGGGAGAAACACGCCACCCTCGCCCCTGACGACATTCTTCTGCGTGGGAATCGACTCCGAGGAGGATCTGCCGGCGATGTGGCGGGTGATGCTCTGGTCCATGATCACCCACAAGACCCCTGTCGGCGGCTCTCTCGTCTACTTTGACGACGGAGGGTCCAGGGCCGAGGAGCTCAAACGGTTCTTCGAAGACCTCGCCCTCATCTCAAAGCTCGACTACGTGACGGCCAACGGCCGGCCATGGTGAACCCACTTGCTTCCCCCCTCCCCCCGTAAAAAAACGCCCGGCCGCAGATCGCGACCGGGCGTTTTCTTGAAAACTCCGGACTTCCGGAATCAGGCACCCAGCTTGGGCTTGCCGGCGCGGCGCACCGAACCGAAGCGCTTCTGGAATTTGTCGATGCGGCCTTCGGTGTCCACGAACTGCTTCTGCCCCGTGAAGAACGGGTGGGAGTCCGAGGTCACGCCCATCGAGATGACGTTGTATTCCACGCCGTCGATGGTCTCCTTTTTGTCGGAGGATTTGGTCGAGCGGCTGATGAAACGCGCGCCGGTGGTCATATCGACGAAGACGGCGGGCGCGTAGTTGGGATGCAGATCCTTTTTCATGGCAGGTAGGGATAACGCCACGTTCCAACGCAGCGGGGCGGGGAGAATGCACGCGAAGCGGATCGTGTCAAGGCAATGGGCAGCGCCCTGCACGTCTTCGAAATCAATCCAGGGAAATTGAACCGCAGATGAACGGGCATGAGGAGGGAGGTACAGTCAATTTGACTCTGGAGGAGGTCGGAATCCGGATCAGCCTTGAGGCCATTCCTTGCTCTCGGAGGTCGGCGTCGATCCTCTGAAAATCTGCGCCCAACGCGTGAATCCACTTCTCCAGCAAGTAGGCCCGCTCCACCAACTCACGCGAGCTCCCGCACCAAGTCCCGGCCGCTGATCTCCGACAACAGTTCCAGCTCGGTGCGGAGGGTCATCCAGGCGGGCTCGCCCCCGGAGCAGGGCGTGCCACAAGGCGTGCACGAGCCGAAGCCGGGGTAGTCCGTCCCTTCCGCGGGGTCGGTGCCGGGCCGGGCCAAAGTGAGGACGGGTCGGCCGCCGCGGGCGCGCGGACGCAGGAGCAAGGGATGCATCCAACAGGAAACCGGCTTCCAGAACCACGGATGGCGACCTTCGTCCACGGCCAGCCGCTGGAGGACGCAACGATGCCGGTCATCGAGAAACACGCAGCGGGTCCGCGGAAAGTGGGCGGGGAAATCGTCCGCCAGCGCGGCATCCGGGGCCGCGACGGCGACGGTCCGGTCCCGGCCGCGCACGGTTTCCAGAAACTCGTCCCGCTCCCATCCATAAGCACGCAGTGGGTTCCGGCGGCCTTCGATCAGATCCCGGATGACCCCGCTTTCCTCGAGCTCGAGGTAGGCACCGTCGTGGCAACAGGTCGCGCGGCAGGCGGAGAGCTCGCAGACCCGGAGCGGAAGCGCGAGCCCCGCATGGTCGAGTTCAGCCTCGCGGATCTGGCGGGCCAGTTCGCGTTCGAGGCCGGGATAAGCAGTGGGTCCGGTCATGGTGGGCTCCAAAATCAGGGCGGTCGCAGGAACCTCCCGCTGCATGGCGACGGTCACGCCCGGACTTCCGCAGGACAGGCTGCGTCACGGGGAGCCCCGGCGTAAAGCACCGCCTTTCACGGAGCCCAGCAGAGACCGGCGATGGCGGCGCTCATGAGGTTCGAGAAGGTTCCCGCCATCACCGCCAGCAGGCCGAGGCGCGCGATCTCCGCCCGCCTCGCCGGAGCCATCCCACCGAGACCGCCGAGCAGGATCGCGATCGAGGAAAAATTCGCGAAGCCGCAGAGGGCCACCGTCACAATCGCCCGCGTCCGGCCGCTCATCGCCTCCCGCCATTCGGCGAACTGGACGTAAGCGACGAACTCGTTGAGGACGAGCTTCTGACCGATCAACGAGCCTCCTTGGCCCGCCTCTCGCCACGGAATGCCGATCAGCCACGCCACCGGCGAAAACACCCACCCGAGGAACGCCTCCAGGCTCCAGCCCTCCTGCCCGAACCAGCCACCGACGCCGCCCAGCATCAGGTTGAGCAGCGCGATGAGCCCGATGAAGGCGAGCAACATCGCCCCCACGTTGAGCGCGAGCTTCATGCCCTCCGACGCGCCCGCCGCGGCCGCATCGAAGACGTTCGCCGGCCGCTCCTCGCTCCAGTCCAGCGTCACCTCCTCCGGCTGTCCGGTTTCCGGCACCAGGAGCTTGGCGAAGAGCAGCCCGCCCGGCGCGGCCATGAACGACCCCGCCAGCAGGTGTTTCAGCTCCGCTCCGAGCCCCGCATAACCCGCCAGCACCGAGCCCGCCACGCTCGCCAAACCTCCGCACATCACCGCAAACAGCTCCGAGCGGGTCATCCGGCTGATGTAAGGTTTCACCACCAGCGGGGCTTCCGTCTGACCCACGAAAATGTTCGCCGCCGCGCTCAGCGACTCCGCCCGGCTGGTGCCGAGGAGTTTCCGCAAGCCTCCGCCCAGCACCGCGATCACCGCCTGCATGATCCGCAGATGGTAGAGCACCGCGATCAGCGAGGAGAAAAAGATGATCACCGGCAGCACCCGGAAGGCGAAGATGAAACCAAGCCCCTCGCCTGTGGCCAGCGGGCCGAAGAGAAACGCGATCCCCTGCTGTCCCCCCGCGATCACCGTCGCCACCCGATCCGACAGCCACTCCAGCGTCGTCCGTCCCCATGGCACGCGGAAAACCATCACCCCGATCGCCAGCTGCAGCGCGAACGCCAGCCCCACCGTCCGCCAGCGGATCGAACCCCGGGCCCGCGACGCCGCCCACGCAACCCCTAACAGCATCAGAATCCCCAGAACGGCCATGATGACGCGGTCTAGCGGATCCCGGGCCATCCCGCCAGAATCGAGTTTCCCTGCACACGTCCTGCGCGTCATCGTCGCCACGTGATCCGCGCCCTGCTCCTCGACGCCGCCGGCACGCTCATCGAGCTCGCCGAGCCGGTCGGTTCCACCTACGCCCGGATCCTCCGCGGGCATGGCATCGATCTCGCACCGGCCGATCTCGAGCAGGGATTCCGCCGCGCCTTCGCCACCCTGCCGGAGCCGGATTTCACCGCCACCCCGGAAGGCGACGCCGCCGAGCGGGCATGGTGGCGTCAGCTCGTGAACGCCGCCGCGCGTCAAACGATCGCTGCGGAGGCCTTCGATGCGCTCTTCCGGCACTACGCCCGACCCGAGGCGTGGCGGGTTTTTCCCGAGGTCCCGCAGGTTCTGGAATCCGCCCACGCCGCCGGCCTGAAGCTCGCCGTCGTCTCCAATTTCGACCTGCGCCTCCACGGCATCCTCTCCGGTCTCGGACTCGCGTCCTCCTTCGATGCCATCATTTCCTCCGCCGACGCCCGTGCGCGAAAGCCCGCGCCCGCCATCTTCCACCACGCGCTCGACCGGCTCGGCGTCGGACCCGAAGAAGCGCTCCACGCCGGCGACTCCGTCCCGCTCGACTTCGAGGCCGCCACCGCCGCCGGTCTCCGCGCCGTCCACATTGACCGCCCTCGCACCACCCTCCGTGTTCTCCTTCCCCATCTGCCCACCGCCCCGCGTTCGTAGTGCGGCCTTCGACCGGCTCCCTCTCCGAATTCCGTCAGACAAAAAAGGTTTGCCAAACCTCGTCTGCCTCCCTACCCCCTCGGCCCCGCCCTTGCGGCCGGCCAAAGCGCGGATAGCTCAGTTGGTAGAGCACTCGGCTTTTAACCGATTGGTCCCGGGTTCGAGTCCCGGTCCGCGTACTTCCTCTCTTTGGAGGCAGGAAGCTTCCAGCCCAGGGTGCCTCACCCTTATGGACCGGGACTTGAACCCGGGAAGGGTTCGAATGCGGCCGTCGTCCGTGACGACGATCACTCCCACAAGCGCAGCGAGCCAAACTGGCATGGACGGAGCGAAGCGGAGTCAACCCCGGTCCGCGTACTTTCTCTCTTTGGAAGCGAGAAGCTTCCATGCCGCCTCGCCTTGCCCTCGTGGACCGGGAGGAGAAGCCGGAAGGGTTTGAATGCTCTCCGTCGTCCATGACGACGATTCCTTCCTCGCGAGCGGAGCGAGCCAAACCGGCATGGACGCAGCGCAGCGGAGTCAATCCCGGTCCGCGTACTTTCTCTTTTTGAGAGTTCGAACCTTCCAGCACAGGCCGTCTCACCCTTATGAACCGGGACGAGAATGCTCTCCGACCCTCGTTGAGGGCGATTCCGACTATCCGAACGAAGTAAGGCTGATCCGCGTGGACGAAGCGCAGCGGAGTCCCCCCCGAAAAGCGGCGAATCCGACCAAACCCCTCCCCTGCTTTCTGCGTCGCAAAAAAAGTCTCCGATTCTGAAAACCAGCCCGGAAAGCTTCGATTGAGAGAATATAAGCAAGTCCGTTTGAGATTTTCAGAGTGATCGGTCGGGGGACCGGTTCTCGGATTCAGGTGAAAGCCGATCTTGCGGACCGCAAAAACAAGAGCGCGCGATTCCGGGGGGACTCGCGCGCTCTGTTTTTCCGCCCGGAGGGAAAGGAACGGCCCCGCTCTCTGGGGGGAGATGCGGGGCCTTTCGGGGGAAGCCGGTTGGGGGGAACCGGTGGTGTGTGGGGGGATGAGCTTCCTTTGCTCGCCCGTAGATTCGCACGATTTCGGCCCGCCGCAATTCCCTCAGTTGGAGGGGTAGGCTCCGGTTCCCGGAAAATAGGTCGGCATGACCGGCGGTTTGTACGGACACCCCGGAAATCGGGCACCCGTCCTTTCAACCTGAAGGTGCCTCCGCCCTCGCCCACCTGGGGGGCGGTGGACGAGGATCGAGACACACCGGCTGGGGGGGAACCGGGCCTCTGAGCTCACACACGCGCTCAGCGGCTGAGACCCATTCTCGACAAGCCCGCCCAACTAACAACTACGTCATCTGGGATACGCCTTCATGGACACGGGTTCGCGAGCACCCCGAACCGCGTGCTCAAGCGCCGATGCCGCTCCCTACTCACGAACGACGATGGGAATGTCCGGCACCGGTCGGCACCCGCACGACGAGCGACGGCCACCCTGCGCGATTGCGTATTCGAAATTTGCGGACAAGCCGACGAGGTCCCGCTATCTCCCGCCCCACATCCGACCCCCATCGGATATCCCCCCCACCCCCCATCGACCCCGATTCTCTCGCATCCCCCATGCAACAGAGGCTCGGGGTCGATTCTTTTCAGCCCCAAGACCTCCGTCCGTCGCTCTACGTCGCCTCCACCAGCTGATTCGCGGACCTGAGGACAACCCCGGGGCCGCCGCTGACCAGAACACGTGTTTCTCCTGGCGTCACGTTAGCAGGTGGCACCGACGGCCGCTCCTTTCTTTACAACCTCGACCTTCTCCCGATGACCAGAGCCATCGACGCGAGAAACAGCACCGAACATCCCGTTTCCGGGACGACGATGGTCGTGATCGTGCCGAAGGCTGGATTGGATTCGACGTAGGTCCCGGGAACGAAATGCTCGAAGCTGATCGAGAGCGTCGAAGTTTCGCCTTCGGTGAGATCGAATCGATAGGAGTCCCCGGGCGGCATATTGATCGGATCGGCGAGTTCCAATCCCGGGATCCAGAGACCCGCCGAGCTGTCGAGGACGAAGCTGAAAGCGACGATGTCCGAGCTTCCCGCCCCGCCGATTTCCGTGAGGACGCCCAGGGGTTGAGCGAACGACTCGACAAACCCCACCACGGCGACGTTCTGCGTGAATGCCGAGGAAGAGAGCGTGATGTTCGACATGACGCCGGTCGTGACGGCGTTGAGGAAAATCGACGGATTGTCGGCCTCCTGGCTCACCGAGAACCTCGTTCCCGCACCGTCGGGCTGAACGGTGATGGTGATCGCAGCCTGCGACAGGGTCGTGGCGGCGATCAGAGCAAAAAGAGAGCAGGCGAGTTTCATCCTGCCTGCTTCAAGCAGGTTCCCTCCGCGGCATCAAGCCGGGTTCGGTGAGTTTTCCGGCACCCGATGACACGCCGCCCGCCTGACACGGACGATCCCACCGGCCGGGAGGCGCATTTTGAAGTTTGATCTTTCGCGTCGCGCCCTTTGCACTCCGGGCGTGATCCACCCTACGGCGATCGTTTCCGAAACGGCCGAGCTCGGCGAAAACGTCCACATCGGCCCGTTCTGCGTGGTCGGCGAAAACGTCCGCCTCGGCGATGGCTGCAAGCTCCACTCCCACGTGGTCATCGAGGGCATTTCGACCATCGGCCGCGACAACGAGTTCTTCCCTTTCGCCGCGATCGGCGGGAAAACCCAGGACCTCAAGTATGCCGGCGAGCCGACGGCGCTGGTCATCGGCGACCGCAACGTGTTCCGCGAAAACACCACCGTCCACCGTGGCACCTTCGACCACACGCCCACCCGGATCGGCAACGACAACCTGTTCCTCTGCTACGCCCACATCGCCCACGAATGCCAGGTGGGAAGCCACGTGATCCTCTCCAACAACGGCACTCTCGCCGGGCACGTGACGGTCGAGGACCACGCGATCATTTCCGGCCTCTCGGCCATCCACCAGTTCTGCCGCGTCGGCTGCCATGCGATCGTCGGCGGCTGCTCGCGCATCGTCCAGGACATCGCGCCCTACACGGTGGTCGAGGGCAATCCGGCCACGACGCGCGCAATCAACCAGGTCGGCTTGTCGCGCCGCGGCTTCACCGAGGACGACCTCAAGGCGCTGCGCACCGCGTACAAGCGGCTGTTCCTTAAAAAAGACGCCAACCTCGGCCTCGCGCTCTCCGGGCTGAAGGCGGAGTCGGCCGCGAACAACCCGCACGTGAAACACCTCGTGGCCTTCATCGAGGCCTCCCAGCGGGGCGTGACGCGGTGACATGGAGCGCCGATTATGAAATCGGCTTCTTAAGAGGCGCTCCTAAAGCCCCAGTTCCCTCTCGATCGCGCCGTAGTAGCCGGCGTAGAAGGCGAGGATTTTCCAGACCACAAAGGCGACAATGAGGGCGTAGCCGATCTTCGGCAGGACGAGGGTCAGGCGCTTGACCCGGTCGGCGGCATCGGCCGCGAAATGTTTGGCCCAGCGGTCCATGTCCGCATCGAGCGTGCCGGATTCCTCCGCCGTGGCATACGAGCGGGCGAAGGCTTTCGGAAACACCGGCTCGCCCGCCATCACGGGACCGACCGCGCCGCCTTCCTTGACGACCGACGCGATCCGCGCCGAGGCCGCTCCAACCCGGCCGCTCTGCGAAGCTTCGCCGGCCATGCGGACGGTTTCCCGCATCGGCAACCCCGCCAGCAAGCCTGCGTGGAACACCCGCGCGAACCTCGCCAATGCCAGCGCCGCACGGGCCTTGCCCACCACCGGGATCGCCCCGAGACGGCGGTCGATGGCTTCGCTCTCCGGAGCTTTGGAAATCATCCACCTCACCCACCCGTAGCCGACGGCGATCAGGGCGTAGGTGACGGCGAGGCCGATGAAAAAGCGCACGATCATGACGCCGGGCTGGAAGCCGTGGATGGCGATATCCGTCGGCAAGGCCGCGAGCATGAGGCCGAGGTGAAGCAGCACGAGCGGGTAGATCATCGCCGTCCAGGCCTGCCGCCGCGCCTCGGCGATCATGCCGAAATAGTCCGCGAGGTGAGCGAAGGCGGGCTCCGGCTTGCCGCTTTTTTCCCCGGCCTCCACCAGCATTTGCTCCAGCTCTGAAACCCCGGCCGCCGCGAAGGACCCGCCGATGCTCTTTCCTTGGTCAAGGCCTTCGAGGATCGAGTCGAGGAGGCTTCGCTCCGCGGCCGGCACGCCGGATTCGATCATCGCCCGCGCGGCCTCGCGGACGCCGAAGCCCGCACCCGTCAGCTTCCCCAGCTCGGTGTAGAACAGCTCCTTGCGCTTCGGCGACAGCCCGGTCATCGACCGCAAGCTAACCCGCCGCAGACGTTTCGGCGAGTGTTCCATTTGCCATTCGCCGGGGGCATGCTAACAGACAAGGACCATGAACACCTCCCTTTCCCGCCGCCGTTTCAACCAACTCGCCGCTTTCTCCGCCCTCGCCGGAGGCGCCCTCCCCCGCATGGCCGGGGCCGCCGAAGTCTCCGAGGCCACCCTGCCGGAGCTGCCCTACTCCTTCGACGCGCTCGCGCCGCACATTGACGCCCGAACGATGGAAATCCACCACGGAAAGCACCACGCCGGATACGTCGCGAAGCTCAACGACGCGCTCTCCGCCGACACCTCGCTGTCCTCCCGGACGCTCGACGACCTGATGGCGGCCATTTCCGGCATCGCCGATGAAAAGCTCCAGACCGCCGTGCGCAACAACGGGGGCGGCCATTGGAACCACTCGTTTTTCTGGAAAACCCTCACCCCCGCGGACAAGTCCGGAAAGCCGGGCGACAAGCTTGCGTCGGCGATCGATGAAGCCTTCGGCTCGATGGACGGCTTCAAGACGAAGTTCGGCGAGACGGCCGGCTCGCGCTTCGGTTCCGGCTGGGCATGGCTGATCGTGAAGGACGGCAAGCTGGCGGTGGTCAGCACGCCGAATCAGGACAACCCGCGCATGACCGGCATCGTGCCACCCGAGGCGCTTGGCACGCCGATCCTCGGCCTCGATGTCTGGGAACATGCCTACTACCTCGAATACCAGAACCGCCGCGCCGACTACGTCACCGCCTGGTGGAACGTCGTCAACTGGGACACCGCCAGCCAGCGCTACGAGAAGGCGATGGGCTGAATCCACCTGTCAGTGGCACGACCGTCCCGGTCATGAACGGCAACCTTCGGCTGCCCGGAAGGCCTCGCAGCTCTGCCCTGCGGCCAATACGATCGGAGGCACTGAGGAAAACGGAGGCGCCGGAGTCAAAATCCCACCCATCCTACCTTTCTCCGTGATCTCCATTTGCCTCGGTTCCTCAGTGATTTGAAAAGCCTGGTCCGGAGCTGAACGCCTGCCATCGGCACTCATCCCGGTTATGTGCTGCGCTCAACACCAACGAATTCCGCATATCCTCCGAAACCCGATAATTCCCGCGTCGCTTCACGCAATCGGAGCATGGACCGCCGATCGGCGACCGACCATCTTCGGTGCCCATGGCCACTTGTGAGCACTGCGGCACTGCCTTCACCCCGTCTCAACCGGACGAGACCTACTGCTGCCGCGGTTGCGAGTTTGTGGCGGAAATGATCCGCGAGAGCGGCTTCGAGCGCTTTTACGATCTCAAACAGGGTCTCGCCACCGCGCCGGTCCGGTCGCGACCGTTCGAGCAGCACGATTTCAGCTGGCTCCAGCCGATGGTCGCCGAGGCGGAAACGCGGAGCAGCGACGGCACGGCATCGCTCGATTGCGGCCTTGAAGGCATCTCCTGCGTCGGCTGCGTGTGGCTGATCGACAAGCTCTTCGATGCTCACCCCGGTGCGATCCGCTCGGCCGCGCACCCGGCCTCGGGCAAGCTCCATCTCGAATGGCGCAGCGGCCAGTGCGACCTCGAGGCCTTTCTCCGCGAGCTGACGCGCTTCGGCTACGTCGCCGGGCCGGTCCGGCGGGATGCACCGGATCATGAACGCCGCCGGCTCGGCGCACGGCTCGGGCTGTGCGGGGCCTTCGCGCTCAATGCCATGGCCTTCAGCCTGCCGGGCTACCTCGGGATGCCGGATGACTTCGAGTTCGCCGGGCTTTTCCGGATCATCGCCTTCGTTTCCGCGACGCTTTCGATGCTCGTCGGCGGCTCGTATTTCATCGACCGCGCATGGCGGGCGCTGCGTTTCCGCACCGTCCACATCGACCTGCCGATCGCACTCGGCCTGCTGCTCGCCTACTTCGGCTCGATCGCCGGCTGGGCGCTCGGGCTGGAGGGCCTGATGTATTTCGACTTCGTCGCCACCTTCGTGTTCCTGATGCTCGGTGGCCGCTATTTGCAGACCTCTGCGGTCGACCGCAACCGGCGCCGCCTGCTGCGCGCCTCGCCCATCCCGCCCTCCGTGCGCTCCGGTGGGGAAAGCATCGCCCTGGAGACCCTCCAGTCCGGGCAGGCGTTCGAGATCGATCCCGGCCAGGCGCTGCCGGTCGCCGCCACCGTTTCGGACCACGAGGCCGAGGTCTCGCTCGAGTGGATCAATGGCGAGGCCGAGCCGGTGCTCGCACGACCCGGTTCGCGGCTTCCCGGCGGGGCCATCCTCCTTTCCCGCCAGCCGCTCACCGTCACGGCCGATGAGCCATGGGCGGACTCGCTGCTCGCCCGGCTGGCGCGCCGGGATGATTCCGAGCGCGGCTCGCCGCTCCTCCAGAGAATCCTCCGCGTCTACCTCGTGGTCGTGCTTTTCCTCGGCCTGGGTGGGCTCGTCTGGTGGCTCGCCCACGGCCAGCCGGCAATCGGTTTGCAGGCGATGATTTCCGTGTTCGTCGTCTCCTGCCCCTGCGCGCTCGGCGTCGCCATCCCACTGGCCGACGAACTCGCCGCCTCCCGCGCCCAACGCCAGGGTGCCTTCGTCCGCGCCACCTCGCTGTGGCCGCGCCTGCGTCAGGTGAAAAAGGTCATCTTCGACAAAACCGGCACCCTCACGCTGGAGCGGCCGGTGTTGCTCGACGCGGAGCAAATCGCCGCCCTGCCCGATGACGCCGCGCTCGCGCTCGCCCGCCTCACCGCCGGCTCGCTCCACCCCGTGGGCCGCACGCTTCACGAAGCCCTCGGCAGCCGCGGCCAGCGGCTCCTCGCCGCATACGGATCCGCCGAGGTCACCGACCACCCGGGCCACGGCGTGTCTCTTTCTTCCTCTTCCCTGAACACTGAAAACTGCCACCTGGCAAACTGGTCCCTCGGCCGTGCCGGCTGGGCGGATTCCGACACCGATGGCTCGACCGCCCTCTCCCGCGACGGTCAACGCATCGCTGCCTTCCGTTTCCACGACTCCGTCCGGCCCGATGCCCGGTCCGCGCTCGACGCCCTCCGCCGCCGCGGCTGCCAGCTTCACATCCTGTCCGGTGACACCCCGGAAAAGGTCGCCCGCCTCGGCACCGACCTCTCCATTCCCGAAACGCACGCCCACGGCGGCCTCGATCCGGAACAAAAGGCAGCCCGGGTCCGCGAACTGGACCACGCCGACACCCTCTACCTCGGCGATGGCGCGAATGACTCACTCGCCTTCGATGCCGCCCACGTCACCGGCACGCCGGTGGTCGATCGCTCCCTGCTTGAAGCCAAGGCCGACTTCTACACCCTCGGCTCCGGCCTCGCCTTCCTGCCCGAGCTTTTCCGCATCGCCGACCTGCGCGCCCGCGGCGTCCGCCACGCCTTCGCCTTCGCCCTCGCCTATAACTCCGTCGCCGTCGCCATCTGCCTCCACGGCCACATGAATCCGCTGCTCGCCGCGATCCTCATGCCGCTCAGCTCGATCATCTCCGTGGTGCTGGTGACCGTCGGAAAACGCTGAAACAACAAGGTATTTTCGCACGGGTTCCGCGTTCCAGTTCAACGGGACGCTTGCTCAAACCGGTATTTCGGGGCCAGTCTCAAAGCTGATGAAGCACCTCTTGCTCGCCTTTTTCACGCTCGCGACCTTTGCCTCCGGCTCCGACCTGTTTTTTTCGCAAATGGAGAACGGCGACCGCGTGGAAATCACCTGGGACTCCGAAGGCTGCTTCCACAATGATCGATTCTACTACGAAATCAGTAAGTCCGACGGGGTGACGATCTTCCGGAAACTGAACCTGTCCTGGGATAAAACCAAGCCCCGCCCGCCACTGGATCGGCAGGTCGAAGTCGAAGAACCTCTGTCGATTCGGGACATCAAAGGTCTCGACCTCCTCCTTCACTACTACCGCAAAAAGAAGGATGCCGTCTCGACCACCCAAACCTGGGTGTTGCTTGAGTTCTTCGAAGGCGATCAGCTCGTCAAACGGGAAAAGATCACGGACAATTCCGGCGGGCCGGAGTTTCAGGAAATCAAAGGTCTCGTCACGCTCTCCGAACTCGCTCGCCGCTCAAATGCCGATGGAAATCCCACGGCAGATTAGCTAAAGCTGCTCGTTGACCACGCCCACCGCCGCCGACAGGAATTTTTCGCGCCAAGGGCGGCGGTTCCATGTGTCCAAAGTGATCTCCTCGCACTGCTTCCGGTCCCGCTCGAAGATGTCCTCCAGCTCACGCGCGATCCTTTCATCCGCGTAGCCGATCGTGATCTCGTCGTTGATCTCGAACGACCGGTCGTCGAAATTGCTCGATCCCAAGCCAGCCCAGATTCCGTCGACGACCAGAACCTTCTGGTGCAGCAGCGTGGGCTGATAGGCGAAGATCCGCACCCCGGCCTCCAGCAGCAGCCGGAAAAACCGGTGGCCGGCGCGGGTCGCCAGCGGTGAGTCCGTCGCCTTCAGCGCCGGCACCATCAATCGCACGTCGACGCCGCGCCGCGCCGCGCTCGCCAAGGCCTTCACCGCCGAACGGCCGGGAATGAAATACGGGTTCTGCATGCGGATACGACGCTTGGCATGCCCGATCGCGAGGTGGTGGAGCACCTGCACGGAAGAGGGCGTCTGATCCGGTTTCACGTAGGCCACATGGGCGATCACATCGCCCGTCGGCTCCAGTTCGGGAAAGCATCCGGGACCGTTCAGCAGCTCCCCTGTGACTTCCGTCCAGTTCTCGAAAAAGCACGACTGCACGTCCGCCACCACCGGCCCGGTGATCCGTGCGGTGATGTCGCGGAACCGCGGGAAATCCTCCTGGTCCTTCAGCCAATGGTCGGTGACGCAATGCCCGCCCACGAACGCGATCCGGCCATCCAGCACGATGATTTTCCGGTGATCGCGGATGTTGAGCCGACCCAGATTCCCCACACGCAGCCGATGGAACCGGCGCACATCGCAGCCCGCTTCCCTCATGCGCCGCATCGCCGCCTTGCGGGAGCGGAACGTACCGCCCGCATCCAGCAGGACACGCACGGCCAGTCCACGGCAGGCCGCCTCCGCCAGGGCCGCCGCGACCCGGTCCGCCGCCTCGCCGTGGTGCCAAAGGAACGTTTCCAGATGTACCGTCCGCCGCGCGTCCCGGATACCGGCCTCGATCGCGTCGAAAAAGGCAGCGTCCTGGATGAGTTCCACCTGGTTCCCCCGGAACACATGCCCGTGCGTCAACCCGGCGAGCGGCTGGAGGGCGTCGCGGATCGAAAGGTCCGAAACCTCGGAGTAGCCACACTCCTGATGCCGCGTGAGCCGCCAGAAGGCGAAAATCATCACCGCAAGTGCCAACCCGAGGACGATTTCCGGAACGGTGGGCGAACGCAGGGCCAGGAGGTGGACAGAGACCATCGTTGCAACCTGCCATGGCACCCGCACCGGTCAATGGACAGCCTCCCGCCGAGACCGAGGCTCCTTGAAATTGGCTGTGTTACAAGGGTTGAAGTGCGCAGATATTTGCGATACCTAGGCACCGCATCGCCATCATGAACGCCGCCAAGGGATTCGAATCCACCCTCCACGAGCGACTGAAGCTGTCCGACCTGTTCAAGGTCTATCAAGACGCCTTCCGCACCGCCACGGGGCTTCCACTGCGCCTGCTCGGCGCCGATCCCGACCACTGGTGCCTGGATGAGAATGCGGTGAACCGCAGCCCTTTCTGCGAGCACATCAACCTCTGCAAGGCGGCCTGCGCAGCCTGCGTCGATACCAACCGCAAGCTGATGCAGGAGGTGGAAGTCGGCGGCCCCACCACCTGCCATTGTTTCGCCGGCCTCACCTCCACCGCCGTGCCGGTGAAAATGGGAGCCACCATCATCGGCTTTCTCCGCACCGGTCAGGTTTTCACCCGCACCCCGAACGAGGAGGACTTCGAGACGTTTCTCGGCAAATTCGGCCGCAAGCAACTGGCCACGGAGTCGGAGAACACCCTGCGCGACGCCTATTTTCAAACCCGCACGATCAATCCCGAGCGTTACGCCAGCATGGTGAAGCTGCTGGAAAGCTTCGCCCACCAGCTCGGCCAGCATGCCGAGTCGCTCGCGATCATCGAGGAAGGCAGCGAGCCTGCCGCCATTGCCAAGGCCCGCAAACACATCCACCAGCACCTCGACGAGCCACTGCCGCTCGGTGCCGTCGCCCGCATCGCCGGCCTCAGCGAGTCCCATTTCTGCCGCCTCTTCAAAGACGCCACCGGCCTCACGCTCACCGACTACGTGAACCGCTGCCGCGTCGAGTGGGCGAAAAAGGAACTTCTCAAACCCGAAAAGCGTATCTCCGAGATCGCCTTCCAAGTGGGTTACCAGTCGCTTTCACAATTCAATCGCAGCTTCGTGCGCATCGTCGGCTCGTCGCCCACCCGTTGGCGGCAGGACCAGCTTCAGAAAGCCGCGTCTTGATCTCCGGACCCGAAGACGAGTTTCGTCGTTGCGGCGGCGGAACATCGGCGTCAGTAGTGTTTCCAGGCCCACGACATGCAGGAACGCTACGAAATCCGAGGAAAGATCGGCCAAGGCGGCCTCGGCTCCGTTTACCGGGCCTTTGACCGCAATCTCAACCGCGAGGTTGCCATCAAGCGCATCCTCAGCGCCGACGACACCCATCAGACCGAAGAGGCCGCGCGTCAGATGACGCAGGAAACGGGTGCCCTCGCCGCCCTCCAGCATCCCAACATCGTCACGATCTACGATGTCGGCACCGACGAAGACGGACCTTTCGTCGTCATGGAGCTCCTCAAGGGCGATACCCTCGATGCCATCATCGAGAAAGCCCCCCTCACCACCTCCGACTTCCTCGAATTCGCCCGCCAGGTCCAGGAGGGACTCATCGCCGCGCAGGACCTCGGCATCGTCCACCGCGACCTCAAGCCATCCAACGTGATGGTCAACTGGCTGCCCTCCGGGAAATTCCAGGTGAAGCTCGTGGACTTCGGCCTCGCCAAGTTTTCCCCCAAGCCGAGCCACCAGACGGTCGATCACTCGGACTCGGTCTACGGCTCGATTTTCTTCATGGCACCGGAGCAGTTCGAGCGCGCCATGCTCGACGCCCGCACCGACATGTATGCCATCGGCTGCGTCTACTATTTCGCCCTGGCGGGAAAATCCCCGTTCGAGGGCGAAACCGGCCCCCAAGTGATGGCCGCCCACCTCGAGCACCGCGTGGTGCCGCTGGCCGGCATCCGCCCGGATCTCCCCGCGTGGATCGTCGATTGGGTCATGTGGCACATCAACCGCCAGCCGGACGACCGCCCGGAGAACGCCCGCGAGGCGCTCGCCAGTTTTCTCGAGCTGGAAGGATCCAGCCTCCAACAGATGCCCGCGCCCCCGACCGAACCCGTCCCGATCACCCCCAAACGCCCCCGTCTCATCATTCCCGGTGCCGTCCAGGAGCCGGAACCGCCGCAGCTCACCGAGCCGGTCGCACCGCCTCCGCCGCCGGCGACCCAGACGATGCCGCAGCCGCTGCTGCCGCCGTCCGACTTGCCTCCCAGCCTCCACACCACCAGCCAACAGTCCGCCGCGGCGACCAAGATCGAGGCCGCTCCCGATGCGCCGCCGCCCGCTCCGGTTGCCCACCCGGGGAAATCCATGCCGGGCGTTCCCGCCAGCGAGCCCGCTCCCGGACCCGCCTCACTCCCAGCGCCCGCGCAACCCGCCGCCGCTCCGGCCCCCCTCGCCGCCCATCCCGTGCGGAAAAAGAAGAAGGGTATGAGCTCCGCGGGCAAAATGGTCCTCACCATCACCCTCGTCATCCTCGTCGGCGTCATCGGCCTGGTCGTCATCCAGCGGATGAAGGCCAATGCGGTCAATGAGCGCTACAACGCCCTCATCACCCAAGCCGGCGACCTGGAAGTGGATCGTCTCCCGGTGACCAAGGACGACCTCGAGCTGCTGCTCGGCTCCACCCGGCTCGGCACCAATCAGACCCGCGAGACCGTCTACCGCGCCCTCGCCATTGCCAAAGCCACCGACGGCACCGATGCCGACGCGCGGATCGCCGAGTTCGCCACCACCGAACCGCTCTCCACGGACATCCGCGTCGACCTGCTCGGCCGCGTCCTCGTCGCCCGCAAAAGCGAGTCCACCATCCCTTATCTCATGGACTACATCCGCTCGGGCCCGGACGAAGCCACCGCCGCCGCCGCCCTCAAGGCCGTGGCGGGCGTCGGCGGATCCACCCAGCTCGATGACATCCTCGGCGTCCTCGTTTCCACCCGCTCCGATTCCCTCCGCCGCGCTGCGGAAAACTCCGCCTCGCAGGTGATCGACCGCTCGCAGGACAAGCTCGGCCAAGCCGTGATCATCGATGAATTCCTCAAGAAAACCACCGCGGACGACCCCCGCCGCGCGCTCATCCGCCTGCTCGGCCACACCGGCGGCCATCGTGCCGAGGGCATCGTCAAAGACATCCTCGCCAGCGACAACCGCTTCGATCAGCTCGCGGCGATCGAGGCGATGGCCGATTGGCCGAATGAAGCACTGTTCGATACCTTGGTGGAGTTTTTCACCCAACACACCGACGAGCTCCGGAGCAAAGCTTTCGACGCCGCCTACCGCTTCGTCCGCGCCGACCGCGACCGCCCCGAGGAGCTCCGCGAGACGCTCTGGAACAAGCTCGCCAACCAAGCGGTGACGGCCGGAGAGAAAACCTCCGTGGTCCGCGGCCTCGCCCAAAGCGAGTCCACCCCGTGGGCCCTCGCGATGGTCGAACACTTCGCCACCACCGCCGAGGAAGACGAGGTGATCGATCTCGCGGAAAAGGCCGCCGCCCACATCCGCGAGAAAATCAAAGTCAGGGAGTCGCGCTAAGCTCCACAGGGACGCGTTTCCGCCCCAGCTTGACCGGAGGGAGCAAATCTCCGGCGTTCCGCGTTGGACGAGCCCTGCCCGATGCTTTAAAGCGCGTCCCGCCATGCTCGACATCCGCGAAATCCGCGACAACGCCGACGCCATCATCGCCCGCCTCAACACCCGCGGCGGCGATTTCGGTTCCCAGGTTCGTGACGTCCTCGCCTGCGACGAAACCCGTCGCAAGTCGGAGACCGAACAGCAGGCCCTCCTTTCCCAGCGCAAGCAGACCTCCAAACAAATCGGCATCCTCAAAGCCAAGGGCGAGGACACCTCCGCCATCGAGGCCGAGGTTCGCGGCATCAACGAGCAGATCGCCAGGCTCGAAGAGACCGTCGCCCGCACCAACACCGAACAGGAGCGCCTGCTTCAGTTCATTCCCAATACCCCTCACGAAGCGTGCCCGGTCGGCAGCGACGAAGCCGCCAATCCGGTCGTGCGTGAGTGGGGCGAGAAACCGGGCATTGAGGCACCCAAGGACCACCTCGAACTCGCCGAAGCGCTCGGGATGATCTCGCTCGAAGACGGAGCCCGCATCTCCGGCTCGGGCTTCGCCGTCTATCGTGGAAAAGGTGCCCGGCTCGAGCGCGCCCTCATCAATTTCCTGCTCGACCTCCAGTCCGGCGAACATGGCTACGAGGAAGTCAACGTCCCTCATGTCATCAAGCGCGAGTGCATGGAAGGCACCGGCCAGCTCCCGAAGTTCGAGGACGACATGTATGGCACCGACACCGGCGAGGACGGCCGCAGCCAGATGTTCCTGGCCCCCACCGCCGAGGTGCCGGTCACGAATCTTTTCCGCGACACCATCCTCGCCGAGGACGAGCTGCCGAAAAAGCTCTGCGCCCACACCCCCTGCTTCCGCCGCGAGGCCGGCAGCGCCGGGCGCGACAACCGCGGCATCATCCGCATGCATCAATTCGACAAGATCGAACTCGTCCAGATCGTCCACCCGGATACGTCGTTCGCCGTACTTGAAGAGCTGCTCGGCCACGCCCAGGCGGTCCTGGAAAAACTCGGGCTGCACTATCGAACCATCGAACTCTGCACCGGCGACCTCGGGTTTTCCGCCACCAAGACCTACGACATCGAGGTCTGGGCACCCGGCCAGGGGAAATACCTCGAGGTTTCCAGCTGCTCGAATTTCGGCGACTACCAAGCCCGGCGGATGAAGCTGCGCTTCAAAGGCGAGGACAAGAAGAACCGCTTCTGCCACACCCTCAACGGCTCCGGCACCGCGCTTCCGCGCCTCTACGTCGCGATCCTCGAACAATGCCAGCAGCCCGATGGCTCGATCAAGCTGCCTGAAGCACTGGTGCCCTACTTCGGCGCGGAGGAGATCCGGTAAAGGGGGAATCGCGGCTTTTATCACATAGGTCTTATGGGTCCCATAGGACCTATGTGATGGGCCCATGGGACCTATTTCGAAAACGCCGCCGCGAGGTCCGCGAGCGCCGGGCCGTCCGGCCGGTCGGCTTCGAGGATCGCCGCCTTCTGCAGCGTGAACAGCTCGCTGATCCCCTTCGTCGCCAGCTCCAGCATCGCGTTCATCTGCGCGCCGGTGAAAACCGCCTCCTCGCCGCTGCCCTGGACTTCCACGAACTCCAGCTTCTCGGTCATCACGACGTTGAAATCCACCGTCGCCGCCTTGTCCTCCGGGTAGTCGAGGTCCAACACCGGCTCGCTCTCATAAACCCCGGTGGAGATCGCCCCGACGAGTTGGTTCAGCGGGAAATCCTTCAGCTTGCCCTCTCCCATCAGCCGGTTCAGCGCGATGGCCAGAGCCACGCAGCCGCCGGTGATCGCCGCCGTACGCGTCCCACCATCCGCCTGGAGCACGTCGCAATCGACCCAGATTGTCCGCTGCCCCAGTTTTTTCAAGTCCACCACCGCTCGCAACGCGCGTCCGATGAGCCGCTGGATCTCCGAGGAACGGCCATCAAGCCTGCCCCGCGAAATGTCGCGTTGTTTCCGGTCCAGCGTCGAGTAGGGCAGCATCGAATACTCCGCCGTCACCCATCCGCCCTGGACCTTCTGAAATTTCATCCACCGCGGCACGTCCTCCTCCACCGTCGCGGCACAGATCACCTTGGTATTGCCGAAGGAAACCAGCACCGAACCCTTGGCGTGAGGGGCGATATCGGGCGTGAAGGAAATCGGGCGAAGCTGGTCGGTACGACGGCCGCTGGGGCGCTGGAAAGACATGCCGCGGAGTGAAGGCCGCCGAGCTCCCGGTGCCAAGGGCCAAAACCACACCGCAATTACAGCACGGAGAGCGTGATGAAGCCCGTCTACGGTTCCGCCTCGCCCAAGGCCTCCACCACCGCGGCGAACACCTCCGGCTCCAAGCCGCGGTCCGGTTTCCCCTTCATGCAGGAGATGAACCATTTCTGGAGCAACGTGCGCCGCTCGCGCGGAAAATCCCGTACCCGACTTTCACTCTCGCCCGTCTCGATCTTCGCCGCGTCCCGCCGGCCGTGGGCGCGATCCAGAATGCTCGCGTAACGCACCAGCATCGAGTCCAGCATCACCCACGGAAAGTTCGGACTGCTCGGCGGTCCGATCACCAAAGTACGACCTTCACCGGACTTCATGCCGACTTTTCCCAGCCCGCTCACCTTCAGCTCCGGCAGCGCCCCACCCTTCAGAAACGCCGCCGCTCCGCCACCCAGCGCACCCAGCACCGTTCCCGCCCCCAGACTGTGCACCCCCACGCCCAGGTCGAACGCCGCGCCCGCCGCCGCGCCGAGGCCCGCCCCCGCCGCCGCGAGCTGCCACCGGTTCAGGCCGAACTTCCGCCACGTCTCCTCCTGCTCCAGGTCCAACCCCCGGTGCCTTACCGGATCGATGTCGGCCTGCAGGAGATGGTGACGGTAGGTCTTAAGCCACCGGTCCAGACAGTCGCGCTCAAGCTTCGCCAGCTTCGTGAAATACTCCTCCACCAGCGCCGCCATCTTCCGCTCGCGGCGCGCCGGGACACCCAGATCGCGCTCATCGAGCCCCTCCCGCGCCCGCAGCGTCAGCGCTTTTTCCAGAAAATCCACCAGAGCCTCGGCCGCATCCTCGCGCCGCTGGTCCCACTCCGCATCCATCGCCTCCAGCACCCGCTCGATCCGCTCCGCGTGCCGCTCCTCGATCTGCAGCAACGCCAGCATCAATTTACGACGTTCATCGTACCTCGCGGCATGGGCGTCGAAGGTCCGCGTCAGATTGAAGGCCGTGCCCAGCCGCTCACGCCATCCGGCTTCATAGCCGGTTTCCTCCGCCTGCGGATTCATCAGCGCCAGCCGCGGCCGACCGCTCCAGCGCAGGATTTCGATCTCCGCCAGGAACGAATCGCGCAGCGGCTTCGAAGGATCCACCACATACAACACCCCCGCCCCACGCACCACCGGCTCGAGCAGCCGCACCTCATCGGGAAACCGGTCACCGCAAGTCTCGACGAACTCCTTCACGTCCTCCGGGCCCGGCACCCGCCCGCCCGCGATCCGCTCGATCTCGCGCATCGCCTCGACCGGCTGCTGGAAGCCCGGGGTGTCGAGGAAACGGATCCATTCCTCCCCGTCGTACTTCACCGGGAGCGCCTGCACTCCCGTCGTTTCCCCCGGCGTCGCCGAAATCCGCAGCACCGCGTCGTCGTCCACCTCCAGCAGCGTCGCCAGGGTGGACGTCTTGCCCGCGTTCACACGACCCACCACCACGAAAGAGGGAATCTCGGGATGCCACCAGTCGTCGTTCATGGCGCTTCAAAAAACCAAAGTTCCGGCGCTTCGCCCGCCTTGCGGCCGTCGATGAAACGCTCCCACTCCGCCCGCTCCGCCGCGGTCGGCTCCGTCATCCCGCCCGGCTCGGGATTCCCCACGACCAGCGCCACCCGACGCCCCTCCGCTACCTTGCCGATCTCCTCCAGCGCCTTCTCCAGCGATCGCGGTGCCAGCGACCACGCCTCCGCCACCAGCACGATCCCCGCCGGGGCTTTCGCCAGTGCCGCGCGTGCCGCCTCCTCGCGTCCCTCATCCATCACGCCCAGCGTTTCCCAGCCGGTCGGATTCATCCGCAGCTTCTGCAGCAAAAACGGCCGTAGCGCCTCATGCTCCGGCTCCGCGCCCAGCGCGATCACCAACGCGCCATCCACCGGTCCCTTCGGTTCCTCCCCGCGCGAAACCTGCGTCATCGCCCGCCACAGCTTGCGATGCGCCGGCGCTTGGAACGTCAGCCGTTTCAGTGCGCGCGCCTCGTTCGCCCGCGCCCAGATCGAGAGCAGCAACCGTGGAAACACGCCCCACACCAGCAGCACCATCAACGAGAACGGCCACCAGCCATGGCCACCCCTCATCCACGACGCCGTCACCTCCGAAGCCGCCACATCCGGCACCAGCGTCGGCAGCGCCCATTTCCACGGCGCGGATAGTACTTCCACCGCGCCTTCGAGAAATCCACGCATCGCCACCTGCGTCGTCGATTCCCAGAAAAACCCGACCCGCTTCACCAGCACCATCGTCGCCAGCCCGGCCAGCGCCCCGGCATGGAACGAAGCCGCCACCATCTGCGTGACCGATGCCAGCCGCCAGCCGATCACCCGCGCCAGCTCACCGCTGCGGCGCACCCGCTCGATCGCTTCCCGCGTTTCCTCGCCGAGGAACTTCAACGATCCCTTCTCCGCCAGCCAGCCGATCACGCCGCCGCCCGGAATCCGCCCGCGCATCAACCACAGCAGGACCGCCAGCAGCATGAAAAGCCACGGCACCACCAAGGTCACGCCGAGCATCCACACCACGTTCACCCCCCGCGTTTCCAAATCCAGCACTCCCCACACCGCCCCCGCTCCGACCGCCGCCATCAGCACCATCAGCAGAAATCCGATCCCGCCCAGCGCGCCAAGAAACCGCCCGCCGATGCCCGCCGTTTCCCGCCCGGAAAGCCACGACTTCATCGCCGCCGCCCGGGATTTCCCCGAAACCCGCTCCGGCCTGGCGCCATCCCACGCCGACACCGCCGCCTCGAAGTCCATCAACTCCGCCAGCGTCCATCGGTCCTCGCGCGCATCCGCCACGTCCCCAATTTCGCCAAGCACGCCCCGCTGGCAAGCCTCCGTGCCACCCGCAGCTGCTACGGACGAGATCCTTGGAGGTGGGACGCCCTCGTCCCACAACCCTCGCAGCGCCGCCGATCCCGTCAATCAACCTCGCACCATCGCGGATCCTCCACGGAGGAACCGGAGCAGCATAGGGACGTGCGATTCGCCCGCCAATCCGCCCTCCTTTCCTCCCCCCCTAGGAAATTCAATCTGCGAGAACCGGCCGCCGACCGACTCAAGAAGGGGAAGCCAGTTGTCCATCCACGCCTTGCTGTACTTCTTGTTTAGAATGGCGGCATCGCAACAGGAGCCACCCGATCAAGCCAGCCGAACTCAAGCTCCGCCCTCTGCGCGGCCGGATCCACGGAAATCACACGCACGCTCTCGTTGTTCCCGAGGGGATGCGAACCTTTCATGTGCGGGCGGCCTGTTGTTGAATAGAATGTGGATGCAGTGGGACCCGACGATTGCCTGCGAAGGCTCACCCCATCGGCCGCAACCTGTGATAGTTCATAACCCCGATAAACCTCTCCTCTCCTCAGGGTTACCTCCTCATCATCGTAGTGGTATACTTCACAGGAAGACGTAAGCATCGAAAGCGCTGCGCCTACCAGCAACGTCGATCCCCTCCTACGCCTGAGTGGGATGGACTTCGACTGCGGGTTGAGGTTGTAACCGGTCAACGGCTGGAACTGGCGGCGGTTCAGGCGTTTGGGCGGACGTTTCATTCGCTTTGGTCCTGTTCTCTTGGGCTGATCGTTCTCAGCGTGTCAGTCTGAGGAAAGCGAGCCCATTCAGGTCTCCCCCATGCGTGTTCAATATTGCTCAAAACCAGCTTCCGAATCTTGGGCTCTTCAGCGGCCAATCTCTTCGCGAAATCCGCATCACCCCAAAGGCACATCAGATTGATCAAATTCCCGCAGTGGGTCTCTCCGCCCTCACCAACAAACTGCATCTTGAATAGTTCTGAAAGCGCCTTTGGGTTGAGCGTGATCGCATTCCGGAAAGTCATTCGATAGTCGATGCCGTCAAGTCGCGCCTGGGCATAGATGCTACCGGGATACTCCTCCATCACCGCATCACGCTCCAGCAAGCGTCGCGCCTCGGCCTGGTCAGGCGCTGGGTCAGCAAATGCCCATCCCAGCGCGATATAAGCGAGCAGTGAAATGCAGAGAGGCTTCATTCTGTGGTGAGCATCAAAGGACACAGGACCCTGACCGGGGCGAGGCTTCGACTGCGTCCGCCGGCGGGGATTGCGGAGGTGCGAGGGTGACAGAAGAGACACTGGGCATCAACGATTTCCATCGCCATCCCGGCGACTTCCGGTAGGACCCGATCGGTTCCCGACGCTGGATCCTTCGGAATGTTGCGAAAGCCAGTTTTCAAGAGAGTAGGTTAGGCGCATTTTTGAGCGGCTCTACTTCAGGGACGAGGAGGCGGGCTGCCGGGATTGTGGGACGGGGGCGTCCCATCTCCTATCGGGTAAGCTTCCTATCGAGGAGGAGAGAAGATCCACGACCAGGCGATGCCGAATTCCTATTCGGCGCTCCTTGCATGACCGATGGGAGCTGGGGACCCGCGCCGCTGGCAAGCCCCGCGCTTTATTCCCTTCCCCAATTCCTCAATCCCCTTAATCCGTGGTTCCCCCCTCCTCTTCATCCGCCGTGAACCAAGCCGAACCATGGATCACGCAGCTGGCAAGCCCCCGAATAGCTCGTCGGGCTCGAAGGCGACATCGCAGGGCGGGGCTTCCTGGTGCCAGCCGCAGGGTTCGTCCTGGCCGGCACAGCACACGGGCAAACCACAGGCACCCACGGCGGCGATCGCGACCTCGGGCTTGTTGCAATCGCGGCTGAGATGGCCGAGCACCACCCGCTTCAAGCCATCCGCCACCAGGCCGCCGACGAATTCCGCCACCTGCGCGTTGGAAAGATGGCCGTGGCGCGAGGAAATCCGCTGCTTGGTGCTCCACGGGCGTTTCATGTCCGCCTCAAGCAGCGCGTCATCGTAGTTCGCCTCCACGAAAAGGCTCTCCACCCCGCGCAACCGCTGGATCATCTGAGCGGTGATGTGCCCGGTATCGCTGACCAGCCCGAACGACCGCTCCGCGGCACGAAACACGTAACCGACCGGCTCCACCGCATCGTGCGGGACCGCGAAGCTCTCCACCTCCAGCCCGGAGATCGAGAACCGGCCGCCGCTTTCGAAAATCCTCCACCGGATCTCGCCCAGCCCTTCCCGCACCACATGCGAGGTCGAGGGTGTGGCATACACCGGCACTTGCAGCGATTTCATCAGCACCCGCAGGCCGCGGATGTGATCGCCGTGCTCGTGAGTCAGCAGGATGGCGTCGAGCGATTCCGGCGCGATGCCCATCGCCGCCAGCCGCAGGCAGATCTGCTTGGCGGAAAGCCCGGCATCCACCAGCACCCGCACGCCCCCGGCCTCGATCACCGTGGCGTTTCCTCCGCTCCCACTTCCGAGCACCGCGAACCGCATGCCCCCGACCATCCCGGATCACCCCCGGCCGGGCCAAGGACAAACTTGGGCGGAGGCGAGAGTCCCGGGGATTCTGGATCAGGATGGAAAAGATGCCTGTTTCACGGGTCGGCCGGACCAACGGAACCCCGTAAACGGGGAACTACATACAGATCGGACGGACGTCGGCGACACGGAGGTTCCAAACAGTGACCTCCGTCTGCTCCGTTCCTCCGTGACCTGAGAAAAGCCGGAAACCTCTCCGCGGCAGTCCCACCCAAGGAACGCCTTTCCCCTTGGGAAAATCACGCTATCTTGCGCCGTTTGTACCCACCTGACCCCTCGTTTTCCATGAACCCGATGTCCCGCCGCCATTTCGCCCGCCTCGGAGCCGCCACCGCGCTGGCTCCCTATCTTTCGCTCCGCGCCCAAGAAACCGGGGACCGCAAGCTCGGCGTCGCCCTGCTCGGTCTCGGCCACTACGCCACTCACCAGCTCGCCCCCGCCCTTCAGGAAACGAAGCACGCCCGGCTCACCGGCATCATCACCGGCTCGCCGGAGAAAATCCCCAAGTGGCAGGACAAATACGGGATCCCCGATGGCAACGTCTACAACTACGACAACCTCGACGAGATCGCCGACAACAAGGACATCGACATCGTCTACGTGGTCACGCCCACCGGCCTCCACGATGAGTTCACCATCCGCGCCGCGAACGCCGGCAAGCACGTCATTTCCGAGAAACCCATGGCTGCAACCGTCGAGGACTGCACGCGCATGATCGAGGCGGCGGAAAAAAACGACGTCATCCTGCAGATCGGCTATCGCCTGCACTGGGACCCGTTCCACCTGCGGTTGATGGAGGCGATGAAGAAGGAGGAATTCGGCCCGTGGAAATCGATCTCGGCGGCGGATGGCTCGCGCATGGAGAACTTCACCGGGCACAACAAGTGGCGGATCGGCAAGGAACTCGGCATCGCCGGCGCGCTCTACGATCTCGGCGTCTACGCCGTGCAGGGCCAGCTCTACGGTGCCCAGGCGCGGCCGGTCCGCGTGACCGCGAAGCACATGACCGAGCGCAAGGAGATCTTCGACGAAGTGCCGGAGACCTACGAGTGGACGCTGGAATTCGAGGACGGCCGCAAGGCCGACGGCTGGTCGAGCTACGGCAAATCGGGAAACTGGCTCAAGGTCGAGACCGAAGAGGGCTTGATCGAGATCCAGCCCGCCTACGGATACGGCGGCCAGAAAGGCAGCACACCGGACGGGTCGATGGATTTCAGGCACGTCAACCAGCAGGCGCTCCAGATCGACGGTCAGGCGCTGGCCATCCTCAAGGGCGAGGCCAGCAGGGTTCCCGGCGAGATGGGTCGACGCGACATCCGCGTGATCCGCGGCATCATGGAAGCAGCCGATTCCGGCAAGCCTTACGAATTCGGGGAATTCCTCTATTAGAAGACGGCGGCCCAGATCGAGCGGGTCAGGTCCGGAGCACCTACCGCAGCGTGATCAAGTTCGAGAGGGTAATGGCCCAAGATGAACGGGATCCATAGGATGGACGGATACCAGTGTGCCTGGGTCTGACTGCTTGCCACTCAAATCAGCGTCCCTTTTTCAACCACCATCCCATCCATCCTTCTTATCCCCTCCATCCTGATTTCAAAATCCCCAGGGGGGTTCGCCCAACCCTTGCCCGGTCTTGATCGCCCTGCCGGTCCCGCCTTTTCGCTTTCCTAATCCCGGTCGCCATCCTATCACCTCGCCGCCATGACCCGCCCGCAGATCGAACTGAGCATCAAAGTTTTCATCGTGCTCCTGCTCATCGCATTCACCGGTGCCTGCATCCACGTTTTGCGGATGCTCGGGGTGCTTTGACGCCCCTCGGCAGTTCCCATGTCCACGCCGGCCATCGAAATCCGTCACCTTGTCGAGTTCCACGAGACCGACATGGCGGGGATCGTGCATTTCTCGAATTTCTTCCGCTACATGGAGAAATGCGAGCACGCCTTGGCCCGCAGCATCGACCCCGGCCTCGACTTTCTGACGCCGACCCCGGAGAGCGCCTGGCCACGGGTTCACGCAAGCTGTGACTACCGCCAGCCGGCGCGCTTCGGCGAGGAACTGTCGATCCGACAGTTCGTGGTCGATGTCCGTCGATCGTCCGTCCGCTACCGATTCGAGATCCTGCGCGGCGAAACCCTCCTCGCCGAGAGCCAGCTTGTCATCGCCCACGTCAAACGCGAAGGCGATCGGTTCGTGGCGACACCTCTTCCCGAGCCGATCCGCGAGAAACTCCAGGCGTTTCTCGTCTAGAGGCGCTTTCCTTGGCGGACTTTCCTCCACACCCAGCGGGCGATCACCACGCCGCCCCAGAGGAGTGCGGGGATGACCAGATTGAGAGCGAGAACCCAGCCCGGTTCTTCGTTCCCCCGCGAGCCGATCCAGGCGAAACCGAAGGCCACCGGCAGGCTGCCACAACTCGTGGCCAGCAGGAATTTCCCCACCGGCATCTTCGCCAAACCAGCCGTGCAGGCCACCGCCTCCGGGAGCAGCGGGAAGCCGCGGGAAAGACAGACCAGCCAGCCGCCTCCTTTCTCGAACCAGCGGTGCGCCCGCCGCAGGTCGCGCTCTCCGATCAGAATCCGGACACGGCTTCTGCCCATCCATCGCCCCACCCCATAGCCAGCGAGACCGGAAAGAACCGAACCCACCGTCCCGACCACGCCGCCGAGACCCACCCCATACACCCAGCCGAGCGCCGACATCACCACGGTCCCCGGAACCGGCAGCAGGAGGTCGGAAATCAGGAGTCCGCAGGCGGAAACAGCCCCGGTCACCGGCCGCGCCGCCAGCCAAGCCGCTAAGCCTTCCGCATTCATCTGTTGCTCGAACCGCTCGCCGAAAGCCAGCCAGCCGGCGAGAGCCAGCAGCAGCATCGCGACAAAAAACCCGAGGACACGCATCGGGCCGAAGAATCCATCCTACGCGGGCGACCGCAAGCTTTGGGGGTTTCCGGATTGCGGAGACACGTCACCCCTTTGCTTTCCAAGCGTTCCATGAGTTCCACGAACAGCCTCTTCCTCTCACACCTCCGTCTCCTCCTCGACGATTTCCTTCACCTCCTCGTCTTCAAGGTCGGCCCGCTGATAAGCGCTCATGGCGGCCCGGATCATGGCAGCGGCGCTTTCCGCCTCGTCGTGGATGACGTTCACTCCGAGAGCGTCGAGCCGTGCGGCTTCGTTGGGGAACTTCGCCCGACCAAACACACAGACTCCCGGGTTCCGCTCGCGCACCAACGGCAGCGCGGCCAGCGTCAGCTCCACCGCGGGGAAGGTGAACGCGACCATCCGCGCGCGATCGATCGCCGCGAGGTCCAAGGCCTCCGGATGGGTCGCATCCGCAAACAACACCGGCTGACCCTCGCGTTTCAGCTCGCGGACGGTATCGGCATTGAGTTCGAGCACCAGGGTATCGATCCCACACCGGCGCAGGGCCTCGTTGAGCGAGCTCCCGACCGGGCCATACCCGCAGATCACCGCATGGTCCTTGATCCCACCCATCACAGCCCCAAGGGACAGCCCGGCGGGAGGACGCTGGTGGGCCTTGATCCAGCCCTTGTCCTCCAGCCATTTACCGGCCGGTCCCGCCTTTTTCATCAGCGTCGGCACCAGACCCATCGAGATGGCGGTGCAGGCGAGCAGGAGCTGCTCCACCGCGGGAGCCATCAGGCGGAACTCACCTGCCTAGTTCAGCAGCACCAGCGAGAACTCCCCCGTGCTCGCCAAGCTCGCCCCGGCCAGCAAGGCCGGCCGCATGGGAAGCTTCAGCAGCCGCACCGCACCGACCACGATTCCGCCCTTCACCAACAGGAGCACCAAGGTGCCGAGAAGCACATACGGCCAGTTCATGAGGACCGCACCCACATCGATCATCAGTCCCACGGAAACGAAGAAAATCGTGAGAAACAGATCCTTGAATGGCAGCACGTCGGCCATGATGCGGTGGGCGTAGATCGACTCGCTGACCACCAGACCGGCGGCGAACGCCCCGAGCGAAAGGGAGAGATCGAGCGCCTCGCCGCCCAAGGCGACCGCCGCACACAGCGCGATGACGGTCAGCGTGAACAGCTCGCGACTGCGGGTCCGGGCCACCGCGTGAAGCAGGGGGGTGACCCCGTATTTCCCCAGCAGCAGGGCCGCACCGAGAAACAGCGCTCCCTTTCCCAGCGCCGAAAGCACGCCCACCAGCGGACTACTACCCACACCGTAGATCGCCGGCAGGATCAGGATGAAGAGGATGACCAGGATGTCCTGGAAAAGCGCGATGCCCAGAGCCGCCCGCGCGCCGGGGTTGTGGGGCTGGCCGAGATCCTGGAAGGATTTCATCGCCACCGCGGTGGAACTCAGCGCCACCGCCACGCCGATCACCGCGCACTCCGCGCCACCAAGACCTCCGAGCCAGGCGGCGAACGCGGCGATGCCGCCACTGAGGGCGACCTGGATTCCCCCGCCGAAGAGTGCCGTCCGCCAGAGGTGCCGCAGCTCGCCGAGCGAGAACTCGATCCCCAGCGTGAACATCAGCAGGATCACGCCGAGCTCGCCGAGGTTGCCGATGACCGGGTCGTTCTTGTCCGCGCCCACGATCCACAACAAGCCGCTGTTCGCGATGAGGATGCCCACCGCGAAATAGCCGACCAAAAGGCTCTGGCGGAATTTCACCAGCAACAGCGAGACCAGCACCGCGAGAACCAGCACCATCGCCAGCAGACCGAAAAACGGGGTGATCGTGGAACCTCCGGCAGCCAGCAGATCGAGTAACATCGCAGCCATCCTAGGCGGGTGTCGTGCCATGCAAACCGGTTTTTTCCATGGCCTGATGCAGGGCGATCCAGCCAGGGATCGGGCGTGCCGGGAAATGGATGAAGTGAACCGCGGATGAACGCCGAGGGGCGCAGCTTTTCAGAAGGCCAACGCCGACCTCCGAGAGAAAAGGATGACCTCAAGGGGCGCTGCCTTGGCCGTCGCGCCGTAACACCGCTCCCTTCTTCACCGGCCGCACTCCCGGGTCACCGCCAAGCAGTCACCGGGCCGCGCCCAGCAAGCCCTTGGCCCAGCCTTCGACGTTCTTCGAGTGCTGGATCATGCGGGCGATCGAGGCGGCGATGGTGGACTCGCCCGAGGCACCCACTTCTTTCTGAATCGCCTGAAGGCGCTTGGCGTAGGCGGCTTGGATGGTGCGCAGCTCCTTGACGTGGGCGGCGTCGATCGACGCCTCCTTGGCCTTGTAGAAAGCGAGTGACTTCCGCATGTCCGGCGCAAGCACCAGCTCGCCGCCGCGGCCCAGCTTGTCGGCGGCCGGAAGGCGGGGCTTCGACAGGCCTTCGAGCGCTTCCGTCATCGCCGTGACATGGGCCTCCCAGCGGACCCGCTCCGTCGCGTTCAGCCCACGGAGCCAGACGTTGAGGTCCCAGACCAGTTTCGAGACGTTCGCCTTCAGCTCCTCATCGCGCTTCTCAACGGCCTTGGCGACGAGGTCCACCGCCTTGCTGCGGAGATCCGCCACGTCGCTGTGCTCCAGCGCTGCCTCGCCGAGGTCGGAAACGGCCGCCCCACCGGCATCGCTGCTCCACTCGATGATGAAGCCGTCGGCATACTTGTTTGGATCGGCGTCCACCCAACCATCGCCCGGCACGAAGATCATCGCCGTGCCGCCCACCTCGGGCAGCGCCCGCTCGCTCCACGCCGTGGCCTCCCATGGATCGCCGGACAGCCAGGTCCAATCGAGCCCGTCCTTCTCGCCACCGAGCCACAGGCCATCGGGCGCTTCGATTTTATCGAATGTTTCCTCGATCCAGATCTGCTCCTCGCGGGTGGCCGGCGCGGCCAGCACGCCGCCGGACTGGCGGACGATCTCGACCGCTTCGGCCCGCTGCACCGGCCGGGTGATGGCGCAAAAGCGGCGCGCGCCCTGGAAGCGGGTGCCCGGCGGGAAAACCGGCGTCTGCTCGCCGAGGGTCTCGCTCGCCCGGCGCAGCATGGCCTCGAGCGAGCCGGGATTCTTGCCGTCCATATGCCACTGGACCACGAACGGCAGCTCGGAGTTCTGCGAGCGCGCCCGGACAATTCCGAGGCTGTCGAGGGTCGCGAAATCACCCACACCCACCGGTGATTGCTCGACCGGCCATGCGGAGCCATCCACCTGCACCCAGCCATCCGCATTCAGCCGGCCGGCTCCGAGCCAAACCGAGCTGTTTTCTGGAAGAAGCTTGGTCAGCCAGGCGAGGTCGGCGGAGGTGCCGGCCACGGCGAGGTGACCGCCGTGCTGCTCGGCGTAGTCGGCGGCGGCCTGCCAGGTCATCGGGCGGTTGATGACGATGAAACTCGACTCACCACGGGTTTCGGAGCCGGTGGGCATCTGCGTGCGCAGGCCGGACAACAAGGCCTTCTGCAAACGGGCAAGGGAACGTTCCGGCGTCTCGTCGCGGGGCACCGATTCCGGAGCTTCCTGGTCCTTGGCGGCGGTTGCCTTCTTCTGCTCCTCGAGGAGCTTCCGCTGCGCTTCGAGAGCTTCCTGGTTGCGGCGCTGGATCTCCTGATTCTCGGTGCGGATCTCGTCCTTCTCCTTCCTCAGTGATTTCCAGGTGATGGCGATTCCGCCGATCAGCAGGGCGATGATGAACAGGTTCCGCGCAAAGCTCCCGCCGCCGCCATGGGCAACCGGGGTGGGTTTCCGCCGGGCCGGAACCACGGCGGGCCGCGGGTTCCCCGACATGGCCGGCGGCCGCGGCGGAGCCAGGACACTGGTGGTGCGGGCGGGCATCCTCCCGGTCGTCGGTGCCGCCGGCGTCACCAGACGCGCGGCCGGCCGGGCCGTCCACGCGCCGAGATCCGCCGCCATGTCGTAGGCCGAGGCATAGCGTTGGGCCGGATCCGAAGCGGTGGCCCTCCTCCAGATCTTGTCGAGCTGCGGGTCATTGCTGGGCTGGAAGGACTCCTTGTATTCGGGATCGGGGC
Organism: uncultured Haloferula sp.; assembly: GCA_965652295.1. GTDB lineage: Bacteria > Verrucomicrobiota > Verrucomicrobiia > Verrucomicrobiales > Akkermansiaceae > Haloferula. The sequence goes on from CBFGTS010000021.1 coordinate 50,785, forward strand.
GCTGACCGGTGATCAGCTCATGAAGGATCACGCCGATGGCGTAGATGTCCGCCCGCTGGTCCGCGGTGCGGTGATCGAGAAGCACCTCGGGCGCGGTGTAGCCGGGCGTGCCCATGATCAGGCCGTCCTCTTCGCCCTCGACCGACTGGGCGAGGCCGAAGTCACCGATCTTGGGCTCGGCCTTGGGGGTGAGCAGGATGTTGGCCGGTTTGATGTCGCGGTGGAGGATCCCGTTCTCGTGGGCGTGACCAAGGCCTTCGCAGATCGCCTTGACGAGGGACACGGCCTGCTCGCGCGCGATCACTTTCCCCCAGGCCGAATGATAGAGCGAGCTGCCATCGACATACTCCATGACGATGTAGGGCATGCCATCGACAGCGCCGAAGTCATACACTCCGATCAGGTTCGGATGATTCAGTTTCGCCATCGCCTTCGCCTCGGTTTCGAACGAGGCGCGGAACTCGGGATTCTCGCCGAACTCGCGCGGCAGGATCTTGATGGCCACATCGCGGTCGAGAGAGCGCTGCTTTGCCTTGTAAACCGCTCCCATCCCGCCCTGCGCGATGAATGACTGGAAGTCGAATGCGGGAAGAAGCTCCGAGAGCTGCTCGGGCTGGGGGGCGATGAAAGTTTCCTCACTCATGGGTGGTGCAGCAATGACGAATCAGAAAAGGGGAGTTTGGTAAATAATCCACTCCGGTATTTTGACCGCAGCATTGTAGAGCGCATGAAGCACAATGGCGGTAAGAAGCGTTCTCGATGCCGCGAAGGTCATGGCGGACATGAAGCCGACCAGCCCGATGAGCACGAGGCTGGTCAGCGGAACGAAGTGAACGAGCGCGAAGATCACCGAGGAAACCAGGGCGGCGAAAGCGAGCGGAAGGCGGTTGGCGAGGGAACGGAAGAGCACGCCACGGTAGAGGATTTCCTCGGCGATCGGAGCGGCCATGCAGGCGGACACCACTCCGAGCACCAGCCCCCAGACGCCCATCTCATTCGGCGAGAGCCCGCCGGTGGGATCGGCATAGGTGAAGCGGTCGAATGCCACCCGCAGGCCGAAGTCGATGACCTGCAGGATGGCGAAGGCACCCAGCACCATTTTGCCATCAAAGGGCCCGGTGAGCCCGAGCCGGGAAATGGCGTGACGGCCGTTCCGGAACAACAGCCCGATGGCGAGCAGGGCGGGCAGGAAACGCGTGAGGCTATCGAGCGCGATGTAAACCGGCATCGAAAGCAGAGCTCCACCTTCCGACTTCGAGGCGAGGTGCAGCAGCAGCTGGTTGAAGGTGATCGTGAACCCGAGGTAGGCGAGGTAGGCGAGGAAGAAGACGCCGATGCCGTAGGACGCTTTCCAGCGCTCGGTGTAGCTGACGCGCGGGCCATAGGAGCGGGCGCGCAGAAAGGCCAGCAAGGTGCCGGGAACGAACACCAGCCCGCCCAGAGTGAGCGCGATCACCGCGCCCCGCGCCTTGAGGGTGTTCGAGATGAGGCGGCCGGTCCGGGCATCGACAAGCCGCGCGAAGTCCTCGGCATCGTCCCGTTTCAGGGCCCGGAAATACACGAGATCCCACCATGCTTCGCGGCCCTCGATGATCCGGCCGCTGATCTCCTTTTCATCCGGTGGCACCGCGATCCCGAAGCTGCGGAACGGCCCCGCCGCCGGGCTGGCGCCCTCGGACAAGGCGGTCAGCACGGCCAGCGCATAGGCCCCTTCCCGCTGAAGCGCATCGAGTTCGGGCGAAGTGGAATGCCGGTGTGTCAGGGTGACGAGTCCCTTCAGATTGCTGATGGCGTGATCGATCGCGGTGTCGAGCGCCTCAATCCCGAACAGCGCGCGCATCCAGGAAGGCATCTCGCGGAGGCCGTCCGCCAGGCGCAGGTCGCGGTCGGTCTTGCGCAGGGCGAGATGCCACGTCTCGATCTCCTCGCTCTCCGGGATCGCCCGGGTCTCACGGCCCAGATGATTGTTCCACAACCAGATTCCCAACAGGAAAACGAGGATGAAGAGGAACGGCTCGGGAAAGCGCCGGCGACGGAGTTGACGGTAGGGGTTGATGACGGCTGGCAGGGGTGGGAACTTGCGGGAAACATCATCAGAATGTCGCTGCCCGGCAAGCTCTCAGCCGCATCTCTCCTTCCATACGCGAGACCTCGCGGTTTGTTTCCGCTGGATTGCCCGGCCACCCTTCCGCAGATTGCGCCCGATGCCTTCCGAACTGGGACTATGGCTTGAGCTGGGAGCTCTGGGAACCGCCTTCGTGGTGGTGGTGATCGCGCTGGTGATGAAGCGCGTCCAGAGACCGCTGGAACCCAGCTCCGACTTCGCAGGCACCTCGCCTCCGCCGCTTCCGGCATCGGCCGCCGCGCCGTTCGACCGGGTGCCCACCGGCTGGGTGCGGGGCTTCGACTTTCTGGTCGTCGCCCTGGTCGTCTGCCTCTACCTCTGGCCGGCGGCCCTGACCCTGCTCGGCAAAACGGCGGACGAGCCGATCAAACTCGAGCTGGCCAGCATCCTCGGAACCATGGTGATGCAGGTGTTTTTCTCCGCAATGATCATCGGTCTGGTCGTCTGGCGCATCCGGCTGAATGCCTGGCTCGGCTTGACCTGGCCCGGCCGCTCGGGCGCGCAGTGGGGCATTTGGCTGATTTCGGTTCCGGCCTGCATCGGCGCCACCTGGATGCTGCTGGGGTTGCTCTACGTCACCGGTTTCATTTCCTGGCTGCAAGAAGTTGAAGGGGGCGATGGCCAGCAGGAGGTGGTGAGGGCATTCCAGGAAATCAACGATCCGCTCACACTGGCGATGCTCGTCCTGATGGCGGCGGTGGTCGCCCCGGTCACCGAAGAGCTGATTTTCCGCGGCTACATCTACCCGGTGGCGAAGAGCCGCATCGGCCGGACGGCGGCGGTGATCGTAACCTCGCTGGTTTTTGCCGCCGTCCACCACAACTCGCTGGCAATGCTCCCGCTCACGTTTCTCGCCGTGCTGCTGGCCCTGAGCTACGAGTTCCGCGGCTCGATCTGGATGCCGATGTCGATTCACGCGGCCTTCAACAGCCTGACAGTCCTCGGTCAGCTGATGGTGAAATTCGGCTACGTCCAGCAACCTCCCGGCTCATGAAAACCCTCCGCGACATCGGCGAGGACGCCCTGATCGCCACGCTGCTGGGGCAGCTGCCCGAGACCACCCTGAGGGTAGGCCCCGGCGACGACTGCGCGGTGGTCGATGAGGGAAATGGGCCGCTGCGACTGCTGAAGACCGACGCCATCGTGGAGGGCGTCCATTTCCTCCGGGAAGCCCCCGCGGTCAAAGTCGGCTGGAAGGCGATCGCCCGCGTGATCAGCGATTTCGCCGCCATGGGCGGGAGGCCGAAACACCTCCTCGTGACCATTGCCCTGCCGCCGGACAGAGAGGTTTCCTGGGTCCGGGGGCTTTATCGCGGCATCGGTCGATGCCTGGAAGCGCACGCCGCGCAGCTCGCCGGAGGGGAAACGACATCCATGCCTGCCGGGGCACCGGTCGTGATCTCCGTGTCAGGCGAGGGCGAAGTAGACCGACGGCGCTGCGTGCTGCGCAGCGGAGGAAAGCCGGGCGACGTTCTGGCGGTGACCGGCCAGCTCGGTGGCTCGATCCGCGGCAAGCACCTCGATTTCCAACCACGGATCGCCGAAGGCGAGAGGCTCGGGCGGGGCGGGGCGAGTGCGATGATGGATCTCTCCGACGGGCTCGCCATGGACCTGCCGCGCCTTGCCCACGCCAGCGGATGCGGGTTTGAGATCTCGCGCGAAGCCATTCCCCGGAGCCGCGGAGCCGGGATCGCAGCCGCCTTGTCGGATGGCGAGGACTACGAACTGCTGGTCGCCGTGCCGCCCGCGAAGTGGAACCGGCTGGTGCTCGATTGGCCCGCGGATCTCGCCCCGCTACGCGCCATCGGCCGCCTGACCGAGAATGGCGGTGATCTGGAAGGCGGCTGGGAACATTTCCGATCCTGAACATGCTGCACCTCGTCCTCCTCGCCCCGGAAATCCCGCACAACGCCGGTGCCGCCGGCCGCCTCGCACTAGCCGCCGGCGCGCGCCTTCATCTGGTGAAACCGCTGGGGTTTTCCCTGGAAGACAAGCATGTCCGCCGGACCGGGCTCGACTACTGGAAGGACGTCGATCTGAGGATTTGGGAGAATTTCGCCGGGTTGCAAAGCCAGGCGGATCCCGCGGCACGATTCTGGTTCCTCAGCACCAAGGCCACCCGCTCCCATTGGGACGCCGGATTCGCCGACGGCGACTATCTTGTCTTCGGCTGCGAATCCCGCGGCCTGCCCGAAACGATGGTCCGCGAAGCCGGCATGCAGGGGCTCCGCATCCCGATGGCCGCCGGTTCAACTCGCAGCCTGAACCTCTCGACCGCGATCGCGATCACCCTCTACGAAGCGGTCCGCCAGACCGGGAATCTTCAAACGTAGAGGACGAGCCGGCGCTGTGGCTTTCGAGTGCGCGGATTCATCCGCGCTTTGGAGAGGGAGTTCATTCCCGCCGGGCGGCGCGGGCTGCCGGGGAAAATCGGCGATGAATCGCCGCAGTCTAGCGACCCGGCTCGGGCGCGGGGTAGATCACCTCGCCACGGCTGCTGTCCCCCGTGCCGAAGTCGTCGAAGATGTCCTTCGAGGTCACATAGATCATCACGCTGAAAAGCAGGAACACGAAACCGAGCTGGAGGACTTCGAGGAATTTCACGTTCACGGGCCGACGTGCGATGGCTTCCATCGTCGCAATCGTGATGTGCCCGCCATCGAGCACGGGAAACGGCAGCAGGTTGAGGAGCGCCAGATTGATGTTGATGAGCACCATGAAACCCAGGATGCGGTGCAGCGGGTGATCCATGAGGAGGGAGAAATACTGGATTTTCCCGATGCCCACCGGCCCGCTCAGGTGCTGGATGCCGATGCTGCTCTTCGGATCGGTCACGCTGGTGAGCGTCATCCACATCTGGCGGAGGGTCTGGACCACCTGTTGCCCGGGCGTCGGGTGAAGCCATTTTTCCTCATAGGGATACGGCGTCTCGAACATGGCCCCGATCACGTAGTCCATGGGAGCGTCGCCCGGTTTCGCATCCTTGAGGATCGGGCGGACCGGGCGGATCGGCACCTCAACCGTCTCACCATCGCGGCGCACGGTGAAGGTGAGTTCGCGGCCTTCGCTGCCATGGATCAGCTCGATCATCTGGGCATACTCGACGATCTCCTGCCCATCGATCTCCAGGATGACGTCGCCTTTCTTCAGCCCGGCGAGCTTGGCCGGAACGTTCTCCTTATCGGGAAACCCGGTGACGATGATCTCGCCCTCCGGAGACATCGGAGCGAGCCCGACCGTTCGCGTCTGACGGCGCTTCCACCACGGGGTCGGCTCGATTTCGTAGGTGGAAACGATTTCCATCTCGCCGACGCCGGGCCGGTCGACCGTGAACACAATGCGTTCGCCCGAGCTGATCACGATCTCGGTGTGGACACTATCCAGCGGGAGATTCCAGGACGTCACCGGATTTCCTCCGACCTTGAGGATCCGGTCTCCACGCTGGAATCCCGCCTCCGCCGCCGGGCTGTCCTTGGCGGCCCAGCCCACCGTGGTCGTCTCGATCACGTCCACCGGGGTGCCGATCACCCACAGGATCACCGCGGAAACGAATGCGAGCAGGAACGAGAAAAACGGCCCCGCAAAGGCCACGATGATTTTGTCCAGGGGTGAAATCGAAGGCAGGGGCTTGCCGCCCTCCCGGTTGCCGCCTTCGATCGCCTCCATCGGAGCCATCTGCGGCAGCGCCACGAAGCCGCCGGCCGGGATCCAGCCGAGCCCGTATTGGACGCCGTTGATCTGCTTTTTCCAAAGCGGCTTGCCGAACCAGATCTGGAAGCGGTCGATCTTGAGCCCTCTCCATTTCGCGGCCCAGAAGTGACCGAGCTCGTGGACGAAGATGATCAGGTTGAAAAACATGATCACCACGAAGATCAGAAAGACGGTCATGAGGGGTCCGGGTGCGTCTGGCATGGCGAGGTCGGGCGCAGACTACGGCCGGAGGCCCTCCCATCAAGCAGTTAAACCCTACGGGGATTCGCAACCCAACAGGATTGACGACCCGGTGCGGATTTTCAGAAAGTCCGGCAATGGCCCTCCGCATCGCAAACGCGATCATCCGTGGTGAAATCGACAACACCACTGAAGGCCGCACCGTCGGCCGCCTCTGGCTCGTCGGTGCGGAAGAGCCGGTGGAGCTGGATCTGATCGGGGACTGCTGGCGGGATCTCGCGGGTGCCCGGCTGCGTTTTCTCAACCCCTCGCCGGGGGAGGCCGTCGATCTCCAGGCGCTCCAGAAGGGTCTCGTCGGCGACATGACGGCCTCGCGCAAGACCCGCATTCCGACCTGCGACCCCGGAGACTGCCTCGCCCGCGAGGCCAAGGGAGAGCGCGTTCCCGCCGTGTGGAAAAACGAACTCTACCTCGAGTGGTTCGATGAAACCCAGGGGCGGGTGCTGCTTGAAACCTGCGACTATCAGGTGGAACTCGGCGAGGCGAAATGGTCGATGGACGAAGATGCCGAGGAGGCCCAGAAACTGGCGAACCTCCAGGCGATGAGGGATTTCCTCACCGGAATGATCGCCCGGCCAGAGCCCGGAGCCCTCACGGTGGATGACGAGTTCGCCTGGGAGCAGCGCTTGCAGCAAAGCGACCGCCTGACCGATGCCTATCAGGAGGTGCTGGAAAAGTACATGGATGACCCTGATGCCGAACGGAAGGAGGCCTTCGTGATGGGCTGGGATGGCGTTCTCGGTGCCATGGCTGAAGAACGCGAACTCGCCCACCCCCGTCCAGACGAGCTCTTCGAGTTCGAGGAGGAGGGGTACGACGAAGAATCGGACGACGAGGATTACGACTCCCACCCGCTTCAGGAACAGGCTCAGGAACTGGCCATCCGATCCATCGATCTGCTCCGTGAATGTCCCGGCGAAAGCGCCAGTGCCCAGTCCGTGGTCAGCTCCCTCTCCCTCGTCGCCGCCAAGCTCGCCGGGGCCCTGAACGGACACTATGAGCGGGAACAGGGATACGTCCTCGCCGTCCTCAAGCGTTGTCTCGACGCTCAGAATGACGCCCTCTCCGCCTGCGCCCGCCTGCTCGGCATCGGGGCAGACTCCGAGCAACGGGTCGCCGTGGAGTCCCTCCGTTCCGGAATCTTCGACCTCCGCGGCAAGATCACCGAGATGCGGCGTGAGTTGAGCGGACGGTGAAGGATACTTTCGGTATTGCAGCCTGGGATTTCCCGGATATCAGGAACGCCATGACGAAGATCGCTACCGCCCTCCTGTTCGTTGTCGCCCTCACCTCCTGCAATACGATGATCGGCCTCGGCCGCGACTTCCGCCAGCTGGGCACCGGCTTGGAGCACAAGGCGCACGGCCGCAACTTCGACGGCAGCGAGCCGGCACCCGCCGATCCCCTGCCCACTTACTGAGCATTCGCCCTCGGCCCGTCGGCCCAGCCTCACTTGGTGACGATCACCGCAGCGCCATGCGGGCTGCGGTATCCCTCGGTGTAGCCCCAGATGTAATCCCGGCGGTGGGCCGAAGGGAGCGTCGATGAATCCTCGTTGATGTGGGGATTGTGAGCGCGTCCGGCAAGGCGGTCGCCCCGCCCATCCGCGAAACCGCGGTCATACGCCTCGTTTTTGGTGTATCCCGCTCCGGGGACACCGACCTCCGTCCTGAAAAAGGGGCGGCATGAACCCAGTACCGTGACCAGGAGGACCGGGAGAAGGAGGAACGTAGAGGCTTTCATGGCTGAGATCTATTAGCGATTCCAAACAATTCCGTCCAGCAAAGCTTGGCGTGCCTTCCGGGCCAGGGTGATCAAGCTCGGGAGGGAGAGAACGGCAGATGCAGGGGATAAACACCGATGAGCGCCCATTCATCGCTCGTCGCCAGAATACTTCGAGGTGATTCCCGGTCGGACAGGCATTCTTCCGGGGAGGGAGGCACCGAGAGGAAGACGGAGGCCACGGAACCGCGAAACCTCTCATCCTGCCTTTCTCCGTGATCTCCGTAAATCTCCGCTACTCCGTGATTGAAAAAGGCAGCTTCGGGCTTGGATTCCTGCATCAGCGTTCATCTGCGGGGAAATCGGAATGGCTGGGGCCCATCATCTTCCCTAGCTTGATCGCCCTGTGCTCCCGGCAAGCCTCCCACCGTGCCTAATGAAAAAGCGCCCGATCGAGCGAGCGGTATTGAATGGCCTCCAAAATTTGCGAGGAGCCGATTTTTTCCTCCCCGTCCAGATCCGCCAAGGTCCTCGCCACCTTCAGAATCCGGTCGTGCGCTCGTGCCGAGAAGTTCAGCGTTTCCATCGCCTCCTCAAGGTAGCCGGAGCTTTCGGAATCCAGAGCGCAATAGTCCCGAACCTGCCTGGGGGTCATCGCCGCATTCGTCCGCGTGCTGGTGCCACGAAATCGTTCCAGCTGCCCCTTTCGCGCGCCGATCACCCGCTCGCGGATCACCATGGAAGGCTCCCCCGAGCTGCCGTCGGCCAGCTCGCGGTATTCCACCAAAGGCACCTCCACGTGCAGGTCGATCCGGTCGAGCAATGGCCCCGAAATCCGCTGCCGATAGGTTTCAATCTGCCGCGGCGAGCAACGACATTCACGCTTGCCATCACCGTAGTAGCCACAAGGGCATGGATTCAAGGCAGCCACGACCATCGCCCGTGCGGGAAAGGTGATGGACCCTGCTGCCCGCGAAATCGTCACGTGTCCATCTTCCAAGGGTTGGCGGAGCACCTCCAGCGTCTGGCGCCGGAACTCGGGGAGTTCATCGAGAAACAACACCCCGTGGTGGGCCAGTGAAACCTCACCGGGTCCCGGGTTCGATCCCCCTCCGAGCAGCCCGGCATCGGAAATCGTGTGGTGCGGCGAGCGAAAGGGGCGCGAGGAAAGAAAGCCACGCTTCGGGTCGAGGAGCCCTGCGATCGACTGGATCTTCGTCACCTCGATCGCCTCGTCCTCGCTCATGCCCGGCATGATCGTCGGCAAACGCTTGGCCAGCATCGACTTGCCTGTCCCCGGCGGCCCCACCATCAGCAGGTTATGGCCGCCCGCCACCGCCACCTCCAGAGCGCGCTTCACGTGGTGCTGGCCCTTCACCTCACTGAAATCCACCTCGTAGCTGGAGGTCTCTTCAAACAGCGCCTGGCGGTCCAGAACCAGCGGCGCGATCTCTTCCTCTCCCGTCAGATAGCGCCAAGCTTGATAAAAATTCCGGATCGGAATCACCTCGATCCCCTCGATCACCGCCGCTTCGCGGGCATTGGCTTGCGGTACCAGCACCCGTTTCCGGCCGCGGTTGCGGGCCTCGATCGCGATCGAAAGCACCCCTTTCACCGGCCTCACCGCCCCGTCCAACGCCAGCTCGCCCACCACGCAGATCTCCTCCGAGGGCACCTCCACCTCTTCCGAGGCCACGGCCATCGCCAACGCGATCGGGAGATCGAAGGAGGGCCCCTCCTTCTTCAAGTCCGCCGGTGCCAGGTTCACCGTCTTCACGCCATCCGCCAGCCGCACCGGCGAGACCCGGATGGCGGACGCCACCCGTTGCGACGACTCCCTCACCGCGGCGTCCGGCAGCCCGACGATCACGATCCGCGGTTCCTCCGAACTGCTGACGTTCACCTCCACCTCGACCTCAATGGCATCGACCCCTCTGAGTGCAGCTGCATAGACCCGGCTAATCATACGAACAGGTCTTTGTTAGCAGCCGCGCTCGATTCACCAAGGCAGAAATTGGCCAAGCCAGGTCGAGCCTCACTCCATCGCCTGCACCCGCAGCGCCTTCAACGAAGACAACTCCGCCGTCAACTCACGAATCGCCGCGCCCCGCTCTTGCGTTTTGATCCGAAGTGCTCCGCCGTGCTGTAGTGCCCCCTCCCAAGTTGGACAGCCTTTGTTCTTATTCAGGCTGCGTTGTT
>CBFGTS010000022.1:0-52981 GCA_965652295.1 uncultured Haloferula sp.
ACTCCTTTCGACACCTTTTTTCAGAAAAATTTTGAGAACACCGAAACGCAGCTTCAGGGGGCCTTCCCACGACATACTATGCCCATCGTAGAAGGCTCCCCGAAACCCTGTATTGGCGGACGGAGCGGGCCCGCAGCCGCCTGATAGCAACGGGCAATACCCCCCGACATCTCCCTGCTGCGCCTCCGCCCGACGCGGCTTCTCCCGGCAGGGGCGGCATTCCTCTTTGCCGCCCGCCAGCCACTGTGCCAGCCTCGATTCCGACGATGATGGCCGATCTTGAGTTTCTTTTCCTGGGAACGGGAACCTCCGTGGGGGTGCCGGTCATCGGCTGCCACTGCGAGGTTTGCACGTCGGCGGACCCCCGGAACCGCCGGACCCGCTCCTCCGCCATCGTCCGCACCCGCGACCACTCGCTGCTCATCGATTCCGGGCCGGATCTACGCGAGCAGGCACTGAGGGAGCGGCTCGAGCGCGTCGATGCCGTGCTCTACACCCACGCGCATGTGGATCACGTGGTGGGTTTCGATGAACTGCGCGCCTTTTGCTGGCGGAGGAACGAACCTCTTCCTCTCCATGCCTGCTCCGAAACCCTTGGCGTGATCCAGAGGATGTTCGCCTGGGCGTTCGATCCCTCCAACCGCTACCCCGGCTATGTGAAGCCGCTGGCGGCACCCTTCGGCGGGTCTTTCCGCTATGGGGATCTTCTCATCACCCCCCTGCCGGTGCTCCATGGATCGGTGGATACGCACGGATTTCTTCTGGACCACCCGCGCGCGCCATCGCTGGCTTACATTCCTGACGTGAAATCCCTGCCCGCGCCGACGGCCGAGCGCCTCCAGGGAATCGACATCCTGATCCTCGACTCCCTCCGCCCCCGCGACCACCCCACCCATCTTTCCAATGACGAAGCGATCGCCTTGATCGACGAGCTGGGGGCGGCACGGGCGTGGTTGACCCACCTCGGCCATGAAAACGACCACTCCCGCTACGAAGCCAGTCTCCCGAAACACATCCGCGTCGCCCACGATGGGCTGAAGCTCTCCTTTCCATGATCCGCTACCCTCTCATCGCTTTCCTGCTCCTCGCCGCCCCGCTCTGCCAGGCGGCCGAACTCGCGCTCGACCGTATCGCGATCGTCTACAACACCAGCCTTCCCGAGTCCGAGAAGCTCGCCCGCCACTACGCGCAGCAGCGGGGGATTGAGGAAAAGCAGCTCGTCGGCCTTGAGCTTCCGGACAAGGAACAGATCAGCCGCAAGGAGTTCGACGCGCTTCTCCGTGAGCCGCTCATTGAAGAATTCGACCGCCGGCAGTGGTGGCTGAGAAAACCCCTGCCCGATGGCAAAAAGCAGCTCGCCGCGACCAAGGTGCGGGTGGTCGTGTGCATGCGCGGCGTTCCCAGCCGCATCTACCATGCCGACACCAAGGGGCCCGAGCCCGCCCAAGTAGCAAAATCCGATCCGCAGGCCGGCTTGCGCCGGATGATGAACACTGCCAGCGCCTCGGTGGATTCCGAGCTCACTCTGCTCGGCATTCCCGACACCCTGCCTCGAGGTCCCTTGGACAACCCGTATTTCAAAAGCATCACCCCGATCGCCACCGCGGAAGTCCCGATCCTGCTCGTCGGTCGCATCGACGGGCCCAGCTTCGACGTCTGCCGGCGCATGATCGACGACGCCGTGGCGGTGGAAAAAACCGGCCTCTGGGGTTTTGCCGTCGTGGACATCGCCAACAAGTCCGACCCGCGTGACCCGAACGGTGACCCGTGGTTCCAAGATGTCGTCAAGGACATCCATTCGCGCGGGATCCCGGTCATGACCGACCGTTTCGACCAGACCCTTCCCAACGGCTTTCCCCTCCCGCCCACCGCCCTCTATTACGGCTGGTATGCCGGAAACGTGAACGGCCCGTTTGTCACCAAGGGCTTTCGTTTCAAGCGGGGCGCGATCGCCGTGCACCTCCACTCCTTCAGTGCCGCGCAGCTCCGCCAGCCCGGGAAAAACTGGTGCGCTCCCCTCCTCGCCCGCGGGGCCGCCGCCACTCTCGGCAACACCTTCGAGCCCTTCCTTCACCTCACCCACCACCTCGATGTCTTCAACGACCGCCTGCTGCGCGGACACACACTCGTCGAAGCCGCCTACATGGCGATGCCCGTCGTTTCCTGGCAGGGCGTCGTGATCGGCGATCCGCTCTACCGGCCCTTCGCTCATCTCGACGGCTCCGGGGTGAAACAGGACACCGACCGGGTTTTCCGCGCCTTGAGGATCGCCCGCATGAGGTGGCAGGACGACGACCGCGCGCGCCATGAAGCTCTCAAGGACGCCGCCGAACGGATGCAGAGCGGCCAAATGATGGAAGCCCTCGCCTTGGACCATGCCGAGAGCCTCGCCCCCGATATCGCCGGCACCCTGCTGCGCCGGGCCGGCGAACTCTATCGGGACCGCTCCGATCAGCTCCGCACCGAGCTCCTGACGGTGAAACTCGACCGCGAACGCGGCCTCCGTGCCGCCGCCCTGCAGGGGCTGCGCACCGCCATCGTCCGCTATCCCGACCTTCCGGGAAAACAAGCCGCCGAGCAGTGGCTCAAGGTCCTCGAACCACCGCCCGCCTCCGCAAAAGCCAGGAAATGACGCCTCCGGCATTCTTGCATTGCTCATCCGAACAGCCTTCTAACATAGTGGCAGCGTCATGGACGCCTATCGGTCCCTTCTCCGGGAAACCCGCAGCCACCTCGCGGAAGGCCCGCCCCTTCCCATTCCGGACGAACTGGAACTCCAGGCGATCTGGTTCGCAGGCGGGTTCGGCCGCGATCTCCTGACGACCGACCGCCGCAAGGTCCGGATTGTCCAATTCGGCGAGTGGAACCGCTCCGCCGGCCCCGATTTCCTCCACTGCGTCGTGGAAATCGATGGCGTCTCCCGGCATGGCGCGATCGAGCTCGACCGCGATCCCGCCGACTGGGAAGTGCACGGCCACGGCGCCGACCCCGCCTTCACCTCGGTCGTCCTGCACGTCGCCTTCCGCCCGCCGCATGCCGATATTTTCGTCCGCGATGCCGGCCACCGGCTGATTCCGCAGGTCATCATCGCGCCCCACGAGCTTTCCGCCGCGCTCCAGCGGCCCGCCCGCGCCACCGCCATCGGGCGCCCCGGCCGCTGCGTCCATCCCCTCGCCCACCTTCCCGAGGCCTCCGTGCGCTCCCTGCTCCGCCAATCCGCCGCCCACCGCGCCGCGATCAAGGCCGGCCGTTTCCTCCGCACCGCCGACGCCCACGGCCGTGACGCCGCCCTTTTCCAAGCCACCGCTGAGGCCCTCGGCTACCGCGCCAACGCCCTGGCCATGCGTCTTCTCGCCCAGCGCGCGCCCATCACCCCGCTCCGGGCTGTCGAGGACCCCGACGCCGTGCTCTTCGGCATCGCCGGTTTCCTCGCTCCCGATCTTCACGAATCCGCCCCGCCCGATACCCGCCTCCACCTTCGGGAAATGTGGGACCGCTGGTGGAAATACCGCGGCCCCTGGGAATGCGCCCACCCCATCCCGTGGCGCATGCACGGCCAGCGCCCCGCGAATCACCCCCACCGCCGCGTCGCCGCCCTCGCGCAGCTCGTCCGCCAATGGCCCGCGTTCCGAAAACGCGCTCTCGCCCGACCCTTCCATCCGAAGCCCCTCATTGAGTTCCTCGAAACCCTCGCCGATCCCTTCTGGAACAATCGCCACACCCTCTCCTCCGCCAAGGCGGCACGCCCCATCGCACTCTTCGGCAAAGCCAAGGCCATCGAATTGCTCTCCAACCACCTCATTCCCCTCGCCCTCCACGAAGACTCCGTTTTCAACCTCGAAGCCTACCTCCAGCTCCCCGCTGGCGCGAAAAACGAAAACGTCCGCCGCTGCGCGATCCGCCTTTTCGGCAGCGAGGAAAAGGCCGCTCCCTGGCTGAAAAAAGCCGCCCACCACCAAGCCCTCCTCCAGATTTACCACGACTTCTGCCTCGAAGACCTCAGCGATTGCCACCGCTGCCCCTTTCCCGAACAACTCGCCCAGTGGCGTTGATGCCTACTGCCATGCACGAAGCCCTCCTCACCCTCAACGCCCTGCCCAAGATCGGCCCCGTCCGCATCCGCCGGCTGCTCGACCACTTCGGCTCCGCCGACAAAATTCTCGCCGCCCCCAAGGACACGCTCCTCCGCATCAATGGCGTCGGTCCCGAGCTCGCCGAAATCATCCGCAACCACGCCTCCCTCGCCGATCCCGCCACCGAACTCGCCGAGCTGGCCGAACGCGGACTCTCCATCATCACCCCCGCCGACCCCGTCTTCCCGCCTGGTCTGCGCGATTCCTACGATTGTCCCATCCTCCTCTACGTCTGGGGCGAGATCCTAGAGCGCGACCGCCACGCCATCGCCGTCGTCGGCACCCGCCGTGCCACTCACTACGGGAAAAACAGCACCAAAAAGCTCGCCTACCAGCTCGCCCGCTCCGGTTTCACCATCCTTTCCGGGCTCGCTCGCGGCATCGATACCACCGCCCACGAGGCCGCCATCGCCGCCACCGGCCGGACCATCGCCGTGATCGGCTCCGGCCTCGCCCGCATCTATCCCGCCGAGAACCTCGCCCTCGCCGAGAAAATCGCCAATGGCCACGGCGCCGTCGTCAGCGAATTCCCCCTCCACACCAAGCCCGACAAGCAAACCTTCCCCCAGCGCAACCGGATCGTCGCCGCCTGGTCCCGCGCCCTGATCGTCACCGAGTCCCCCGCCTGGTCCGGCTCCCTCATCACCGCCAACCTCGCCGCCGAATACGGCCGCCCCGTCTACGCCGTCCCCGGCCCTATCGACAAACCCACCTCCGGCGGCTGCAACAAGCTCATCCGCGAGGGTGCCACCCTCCTCACCGATGCCGGCGAACTCCTCGACGACCTCTCCAACCTCGGACTCCCAAAAGCATCGGTCTCCGCCCAGGCCGCCTCCGCGGCCGCGGAAAAGCCCGACATGCCCGAGCTTCCCGCCGAAGAACAGACCCTCATCGACGCCCTCGGCGACTCCGAATCCGGCATCGACCGCCTCGTCGATCTCACCGGCCTCAGCGCCCCCGTCGTTTCCACCACCCTCCTCAAGCTCGAAATGAAGCGCCTCGTCCGCGCTCTCCCCGGCTTCCGCTACGTGAGGCGTTAGCCCCCGTGGCGGCGGATTTCATCCGCCATGCCCCAACCCGCAACCCCGCTTGAAGCGGTTCATCGACCTGATCGAATTTCCCTGAACCAGCGCATCCGAGCACCACCAACTTCAAAGCTCCAGCCTCACCCGGTAAAATGCCCCGCCCGCCGGCGGCTCCGGGTCCGTGAAACCCGTCTCCGGTGCTTCCCCCGCGACCTCGCCAATCGGCTCCCAGCCTAAAAGATCGCCCGATCTCTCAACTCCAAAAGTCACCCCGCTCACCCCCGGCCACCGCAGCTCGTTGGCCGCCAGACGACAGCGGAACGACTCGGAGGAAGACGCAGGATCCAGTCCCAGGGCCGCCTCGACCGCATTGATCGAACCATCGCCATCAAAGTCGCCCTGCGGCCCTTCGCGCAGATCTCCAAAAGCGTCGAACTCCCAACCGTCAGCAAGGCTGTCACCATCCACATCCGAGCCCGCCGTCACCCGCCTCACTTCCACTCCGCTCACCCCCGTTTCACCGGCGATGCCCTCGATCGAGATCTCCTCCGAACTCCCCTCCGCCAGCCACGCCGCATCGATCCATCCCGCCGCCACCACACTCCGCGGCGTTCCACCGAGCCGCACCTCCGAGCTTCCCCCCACCGGCACCACCGCAACCCGCATATGGTAGCGCTCCCCCGGCACGAAGCCGTCGCAGACCTGCCGGATCGATCCGCCAACTCCGACCCAGCCGCCCTCCGGCGATGCCCCGGCCGCGCCCGAGAAATCCCACACCATCCCCGCTGGCCGCGTCGCCCGCTGCGACCGCGCCGGTAAGGAGAATCCGGCATTCCCCACCTCGATCACGTCCCGCTCGAAGCATCCCAGATCCGGCGCTCCGCCTGTAAACGGCGCGCCGACAGCGGTTCCCGCGTCGATCAGATCGCTCCCCTCCTTCAGCCGCATCAGCGGGATCGCCGGAAGCGCCCCGCTTGCTTGTCGCGGAGTGGTGAGAAGCGATTCGTCGAGGCTTTCGAAATCCGTCGCCGTCACGTTCACGCTCAGATCAAAGAAGTTGTGGCTCGAGTCGCAGGCCGCCAGGTCCGCGTTGGCCAGCTCCACCAGCGTTGCCGCGTGCCCCAGATCGTTGCGGAGGAAATGCCCGTAGCCATCCACGTCCGTCAGGTTGTCCGCCGTCCGGCACAGCAGATTGAAGTTCCGCTTGTTGCGCCACGCGGTGTTTCCCACGAAGTCCACCCCGCCCGGATGGTGGTTGGAATAAAAACCGCTCTGCTTGTTGCGAACCGCCAGACACCCCCGCACCACATGGCGCGGAACCGGGTCCGGCAGGCTCGCCGCCCCCGTGCCACCATAGCCTCCGGCTTTGAAACCATTGCCATTGCCCAGGCTCTGGAACGAACTATTGAACCCATTGTAGAACGCCCAGCAGCCCTCGAACGTCACCGGGCTCGCCGCGCTGATGCAGTCATACCCGTCGTCGCTGTTGAACCACGCCCGGCAGCCCCGGAAGACATTCCCCGGACCGATCCCGTAGTGGCAGCCGAAGCCATCGACGTTTCCACCCACTCCCCCGTCCGAGGTGAAATCCCAGTTCCGGTATGCATCACAGTTCAGCACCAGATTGTGGCTGCCTCCCCCGATCATCATGCCGATCGCCTGATTGTCCCGCATCACCAACCGCTCGAAGACATTGTGGCTGCCGGAATTTTCGAAGCAGATCGACTGCGTGTGCGTCGTGATGTTCACCGGCACCCCCGTCACCGTCAGGCCGCGGAAATGCAGCCAGTCTCCGGTGATGTGGAACGTGTAGATCCGGTAGCCTGCCGGATTCACCGCGCTCAGATCGAACACCGGCTCCTCTCCGGGGTAGGCCCAGTATCGGATCGGCTCCGCCTCCGTGCCGCTCTTACCCAGATCGAACACCCGCGCAAAAATTCCGCTGTATTGCGCCACCTCCGAAACCTCCACCGCATGGGTTCCGCCGCGGAAATACACCGTCGTCCCCGGCTCCACCTCCTGCTGCGCCCGCCCCAGCGTCGCGAAGGGCTCCGCCAGCGTCCCCGGGTTTCCATCATCCCCATCCGGAGCCACGTAGAGAAACTCAGCCCCTCCCGCCACCGTCGCCGCCCACAGGCAGCAAAGCAAAAGCATGGGACCTCGGAGAAACGCCGACATCCCCCGACTGTGCAGTATTCTGGAGCCCCGTGAAGATCACCCGGTGCGGTTATGGGCCGATCCCCGCGTCTTCGTTGAGCAGCTCCAACAACTCCTTCCGCCCCTGGGCCACCACCTTTTCCTCGTAGGCCAGAAAGCCGAGACCGCCCTCCGCTCCGCCGCTGAAAGGATCGAGGCGCACCCAGTGCCTTTCCTCTTGATAAAGCGCCCAGGTCAAAAGCGACACGGCCAGGACACCACCCGCCAAGCCGGCAAGATAAAGCCGCGCAATCATCAGCCGGTCCAAGGCCGCACCACTTCCCCTCATGAGCGTACGAGCCGTCGTCGCCACGAGCGCGACAAGGCCCAGTCCGCCGAGCAGCCATCCGAAATGGTGCCAGGTCGCCCAGCCTTGATCATCCGGCGTCCACGATCCGATCCAAGGAAGCGCCGCTCCCGCGGAAATGGCAGCGAGCAAGGGAATCCGGCACCGCGCCCTACCGCTCCCGAGGAACCCAAAGCGTTTTGTCATCCTCCACCTCGCCACCGCCAGCACGGCCGCCAGGAGCATCACCACCAGGCAGGCAATTTGGCTGCCTCCCACTTCCAGCCACGAAACCCTCACACTCCAATCCAAGCCTCCCCACGGCGTCCCATAGCGGACCAACGCGAACCAAGCCAACGGCACGCACACCGCCGCCACGATCCAGGCGTGGTCAGCAGCAGTCCACCCCCGCCCCACTGAACTGGCCAAGGAGCGGTCCAATCGATTCGTCATCTTGGCCACCAAGGCAACCGCACCCGCGACCAGCCCCAGGAGCGCTGCCAACGCGATGAACAGCACTCGAGTCCAAATCGCGTGGTCTGCCCGGCGGCCCGGTAAAAGGTCCTCGTTTGGGATGGCGGGAGGCGCAGCGACCTGACGCGAAAGCAGGGGAGCCGTCATCGAAGCCAAGATTGGCCCCCTCTCCACGAGCCTGTTTTCAAAAGCCGAATCGGCCGTATCGCGCGTCGATGCTATGTCCTGGTAGGTTTTCAGCTCGTCACGAAGCCGAACCAATTCGCGCAGATGCTCCGATGACAAGCCTGCATGGCCTGCCGCACCCACAAGCTCGTCCAGCGTCGATCGGTAGAAAACACGCGCTACCAGGAGGTTTACCAGCGACCCATCTTCCTCGACCAGCATCCGACTCAATCGAGTTTGGATCTTTGCCAATTCCCTGATTCCGTCGTGATCGCCAGCTTCCGCGAGTCTCCATGCCTCGACGGACAAGCAATCGCCCAATTTCCGCGCGGCAATAACGCCGGATATAGGAAGCTGCGCACCGATGATTGCCTTCTCTATGGAGCTACGGTGATCGTGGACGGGGCTCAGCAGCTCCATCTGCCGCCGAAGCAGTTCGAGGCTCCGGGAAGAAATGAAATCAGCTTGAGAAGCATTCCGAGCAAAGCGGAGCGCCTCGCTAAAGGCTTCCGAATCCAGCATCCGCCATTCCGTCTTCTTTCCAGCTGCCCGTTCCCGGTCAGTGGGAAAATCGGCTTCAACCGCGTCGTTGGCGAAGCGGCCGCCCGCAATCAAATCATACCACCCGTTCCTAGGGTCAATTCTCTCAACATCGGCCCAAATCTCATTCGAAAACTCTCGATCCTCCGAAGTCATCGCAGAGGCGTAGCGCGCCAACACTGCTGGGTCGTCCGGCTCCATTTTTCTCAATGGCAACCAGCGCAAGTCCTCTCTCTCCTGATCCAAATCACCAAACACAAAGATCCGGTCTCCTTCGTCGAGAGACTTGGCCAACTTCCTCTCCAGATCCCGACCGTCGCCCAACCAAAAGCTCTCCCGAGCTGATCTCAAAAACATCACTTCCTCCACCGGCCTCCACAGCGCCGCGACGAACGCCCCCAGCGCCAGCAGCCACAGGAGCCACTTCCAGCCCCGTTTCCCGCGCAGCTCCGGATACTCCGCCGGCTCGGGATTTCCCTCCATCCTCTCGACCAACCGCGCCCGCGCCAGCAGCTCCAGCTCGGCGTTGGCAGCCATCGGCGCGATCGCCTGACGGATGAATTTCTCCCGCTCCCCATCACTCATCGGTCCGTCCGATAGCAGCCCCCGTTTTTACCTCCAAGCCCGGAAGCCAGGACCGCCCGATTCCCCACCTTCACAATTTCATCCCCTACGGGGATCGGCCGCCGCGTTCCCGAATGCCCTTGCCAAGGCGGCCCCGCCCCGTCTAGTGCGTCGCCACCGAGCCATGGGCAAAACTCTTATCATCGCCGAAAAACCGTCCGTCATGACCGACCTCTCGAAGGCCCTCGCCAAGGTCTTCGGGAAGTTCGATAAACAGGGTCAGGGGCGCGATACCTGGTTCGAAAATGACGACGCCATCATCACCTCCGCCGTCGGTCACCTCGTCGAGCTGCGCATGCCGACCGGACCGAATGGCAAGAAGCTGCCTTGGAAATTCGACGTCCTGCCGGCCATCCCGGAGACCTTCGAGCTCGATCCCATCGAGCAATCCGCCAGCCGCCTGCGCCAGGTCGTAAAGCTCGCCAAACGCAAGGACGTCGACCTCATCGTCAATGCCTGCGACGCCGGCCGCGAGGGCGAACTGATTTTCCGCTATATCATGGACATCGGAAAGATCGACAAGCCTTCCAAGCGCCTCTGGATGCAGTCGATGACCCAGGGTGCCATCCTCGCCGCGTGGGAAAAGCTCCGTAGCGACGATGAAATGCAGCCGTTGGCCGATGCCGCTCGCTGCCGTTCCGAGTCCGACTGGCTCGTCGGCCTCAACGCCACCCGCGCCCTCACCTGTTTCCGTTCCCGCCACGGCGGCTTCAACATCACCTCCGCCGGCCGCGTCCAGACGCCCACCCTCGCCATCCTCGCCAAGCGCGAGGCCGAGATCCAGTCCTTCAAGCCGGAGGGCTACCACGAGGTTCACGGCACTTTCGGCGTCGCCGCCGGCGATTACCTCGGAAAATGGATCGATGAAGCGTGGAAGAAGGACCCCGCCCGGCCCCACGGCCGCCCCGAGCGGCTCTGGGACCGCAAGCTCGCCGAGGCCATCAAGGCCCGTTGCGAGGGGCAGACCGGCGTCATCGAGGAAACCAAGAAGCCGTCCACCCAGATCGCCCCGCAGCTCTACGATCTCACCACCCTCCAGCGCGAAGCCCCCTTCTCCGCCAAAGGCACCCTGGCCCTCGCCCAGGCGCTCTATGAGAAGCACAAGATGATCACCTACCCACGGACCGACTCCCGCTACCTGCCGGAAGACTACACCGGCCCGGTCCGCACCACCATGGGCGACATCGCCTCGTCCGATCTCCCCGTCTCCGACTTCGCCCGCAAGGTGCTCGATGAAAAGGACGGCGCGAAACTCGCGAAATCCAAGCGCGTGTTCGATTCCTCCAAGGTCTCCGATCACTTCGCCATCATCCCCACCGGCCGCGTCGTCAAGCTGACCGAGGCCGAAGAGAAGCTCTACGACATGATCGTGAAGCGCTTCGTCGCCGTCTTCTACCCGAACGCCGAGTTCGAGCAGACCACCCGCCTGACGAAGATCTCCACTCCCGGCGTCACCGATGTTTTCAAAACCGAGGGCCGCGTGCTCGTGAAGCCCGGCTGGCTCGCCGTCTACGGCCGCAAGCCCGGCGTCGCCTCCGGCAAGGACGACCTCACCGCCGTCCAGCCGGGTGAAAAGGCGGACACCCGCGACATCGAGATCCTCGACGAGGAAACCAAGCCGCCCGCCCGCTACAACGAGTCCACCCTGCTCTCCGCCATGGAAGGCGCCGGCAAGCTCGTCGATGATGAGGCGCTCGCCGAAGCCATGTCCGAGCGCGGCCTCGGCACCCCGGCCACCCGCGCAGCCATCATCGAGGCGCTGATCCGCCAGAAATACATCGCCCGCGATGGCGATGGCGGCCGCTCACCGCTCCACGTCTCGCCCACCGGCATGCGCCTCATCGAAGTCGTCACCGAGATGGACATCGCCGGCCTTGCCTCACCCCAGATGACCGGCGACTGGGAATACAAGCTGCGCCAGATGGAGCAGGGGCTCCTCGATCGCGACAGCTTCATGGCCGAGATCAAGAAATACACCACCGAGATCGTCCAAAAGGCCAAGGGGCTCGCCGCCGAAATCAAGAGCCGCCATTTCCCCGACCTCGATACCCCGTGCCCGGCCTGCGGCGCGCCCTCGCTCAAGCAGACCGACGCCACCTACGAGTGCCGCGAACCCGACTGCAAATTCCAAGCGAAGAAACACATCGCCGGCCGCATCCTCACGCCCGAGGAGGCCAAGCAGCTCTTCACCACCAAGTTCATCGGGCCCCTCCAAGGCTTCAAATCGAAGTTCAACCAGCCCTTCGAGGCCGGTCTCGAACTGACCGACAAATTCAAGGTCAACTTCGTCTTCGACGAGAGCGAGAAGGAAACCGCCGCCGACCTCACCGACGATCAAATCATCGGCACCTTCCCGCTGACCGATGGCAAACAGGTCAAGGTTTACGAAACCGAGAAGGCCTGGTTCATCCCCGAACTCAAGACCAAGAAGGACGCCGACGGCATCCGCATCGGCCGCACCATCCTCCAGCGCGAAATCCCTCGGGAGGAGTTCATCAAAATGCTCGCCGAGGGCAAAACCGGCCTGATCAAGGGCTTCATCTCGAACCGCACCAAGCGCCCGTTCGACGCCTTCCTCACCCTCGATCCCACCACCGGAAAAGTCGGCTTCGAGTTTCCTCCACGCCCCGCCAAGAAGGCAGCGAAGAAATCCTGATTCCACGCCGGGCGGAGCGCGCAAGATTCTGATTGTTAGATATTTAGGAAAACCTAAATACTGAAAATATTCTCTTTGAAGCCTCAAATTTGCTTGGACCGCGCCTCCGCATTTGCGTAGGTTTCCCCGTCCCCCGAAAGGGCGCTTCCCCCGATGAGGTCATCTCCCCCTGACCGAACCTTTGAGAAGCACAGGACACCGTTTTCCCCCTAACGTGTGTGTGTGTGAGCCGTCCGGCAGGTCGTCCCCCGATCTTCCGGACGGCTTCTTTTTTGGGAGTAGGGAGAGCTGCTTTTCAGCTGACCCGGCGTCCACCCGGACCACCCGCCTCTTCGCCCGACAACTTGTGGATGAGAATCGAAGCGGCTTGAAAAACCCGTTCTCCCTACGGAAGCCACGCAGCCACCGCTTCGGCGGCCTTGCGGTGCGCGCCGGTGCCGCCAAGTGACGCGATCACTTCGGCGAGCCGCTTCTGCAAAGCCGCGACCTCATCGGGTTTCGTCAGCAGCCGCTCCAGTTCG
This sequence comes from uncultured Haloferula sp., assembly GCA_965652295.1. Classification (GTDB taxonomy): domain Bacteria; phylum Verrucomicrobiota; class Verrucomicrobiia; order Verrucomicrobiales; family Akkermansiaceae; genus Haloferula. The sequence continues at coordinate 12,621 of CBFGTS010000022.1, forward strand.
CGGGAAACATGGCACGGGTCCGCCTCCGATTGGATGAACTCCTCCACCACGGTCTCGCCGGCCAGGATGTTGATCAGGCCGATGTGGTCGATCTTCACCACCATGCGGGCGATCACATACGTCGGCCACGCGAGCTTGTAGACCAAGCAATAGGGCAGCCCGAAAAACGCCGCCTCCACCGTGGCCGTGCCACTGGCCACCACGCCGCAGGCCGCTTCCTGCATCAGCCGATGCGCGCCGCCGTCCCGGATCTCAAGAGCATCACCCAACCTCAACGCCGCCGCCATTTCGCGAATGCGGCTGGCGAGCTTCGCATTGGCCGCCGGCACCGCGAACCGCAGCTCCGGCCGCCGCAAGAGCAGCCTTTCCGCCGTCTCCAACATCATGGGGAAAAGCTTCTCCACCTCCGGCAGACGGCTTCCCGGCAGCAGCGCGACCAGCCCGGGATCGCGCGCGATCTCCCCGCTTCCCGTACGCTCATGGGTGAGTTCGTCGATGATTGGATTGCCCGCGAAAGTCGCCTTCAGCCCGCTGCCTGCGAAAACCTCCGGCTCGAACGGCAGCAGGCAGAGCACCTCATCGAGCACCGCGGCCATCTTCGGGATGCGACCCTTCTTCCACGCCCAGACCTGCGGACAGACGTACTGGACGATCCGCGTCTGCGGCAGCTCGTGCCGCACCGCATCCGCGAAGCGCAGGTTGAAGCCCGGGTAGTCGACCAACAGCACCACGTCCGGGTTCCATTCGCGGACTTCCGCCCGCATCTCCTCGAAGCTCTGCTTGAAAAACGAATAGTGCTTCAGCACCTCCACCACGCCCATCACGGCCGCTCGATCGATCCAATCGCGGACCCCCTCACCGGCCACCTCACGCATTTTCGGCCCTCCGGCTCCGCGGATTTCCAAGCCCGGCCGCAGGGCCAAGAGTTCGCGCAGCAGGCCCGCCGCGTGCGCGTCGCCACTCATTTCCCCCGCGATGACATACAGCCGGCCGCTCATCGGCTGGAAGCTAAGGCTTTTCCGCGCTGCGGATCAACCGCGATGCCACATCCCCATTTGTCATTGATTTCCCTCGCTTGCCCTCCTTAATCGCCGCCCAACCTCAGCGCTCATGGCCGATTCCAACGCCGATCCGAAACCCATTGCCGAAATCTCCCACGGCCCGTCCGCCTTCGAACAGTTCCTGGACAAGAACCAGAAGCTGCTCATCGGCCTCGGCGTCGTCCTGGCCATCGCCGCCGGAGCGTGGGTCGTGAAAGATGGCATCGACCGCGGTGCTCGCGAGGACGGCGGGAACGCCCTCGTCGATGCCGAAACGACCGAGGAACTGAAGGCCGTGGTCGAAAACCACGCCGCCACCCCCGCCGCCGGTTCCGCCGCCGTGCTGCTCTCCGACCGCCAGTGGGAGGAAGGCCAGCAGAGCGCCTCGCTCGAAACCTTGCGCACCGAGATCGCCGCCCGCCCCGAGCATCCCGCCACCATTCCCGCCCGCGCCCGCCTCGCCGCCCGCCTTCGCGAAATGGGAGAGACCGCCGAGGCCACGACTCAGCTCGAACAACTCATCGCCGATCCGACCGCCGACTGGATCGCCCCCTACGCGCTCGTTTCCCTCGCCGAGATCGCCCGCGCCGAAGGCGACGCCGCCAAGGCCGAGTCCTACCTCGAGGAAGCCCGTGAGAAGTATCCCATGACCGCGTTTTCGAACTCGATCCAGGAAGCCGCCCGCTTCGTGGACTTCACCATGCCGACGGAAGTCGAGGCTCCCGCTCCGCCCACCATGGAAGAACTCCAGCTCCCCGACTCCCCCGGCTCGGAGCCCGGTGCCTCCAATGGCATGAGCAACCCCCTCCTCGACTCCTTCGGCCCCACCGACGAAGCCCCTGCGGTCCCCGCGGAAGACGCCGAGCCATCGGCCGAAGGCGAAAACGCCGCTGAGCCCGCTCCCGCCGGGGAATGACATTGACATCGCCCACAGCCCCATCTCCTTGTTGAGCCGTGAGCGATAACATGTTCAAGAAAGTCATCGGCCGCCGCGCCGATGAAACCCCGGAAACTCCTTCCAGCCCACCTGCTTCCGCTCCTGCGGCGCACAGCTCGACCCCTCCGGTCGCCGGCACCTCCGCAGCGTCCTCGCCTTCGCCCGCCGCCAAACCCAGCTCTCCCGGCGGCCCTTCCCGCAACGTCCTCAGCACGGATGTGGACATCAAGGGCACCGTCAAATTCACCAATGACCTCGTGGTCGACGGCAAGATCGAAGGCGAAATCTCCTCCGCCGGCAACCTGACCGTCGGTGAAAACGCCCGTCTCAAGGCCGAGATCAAGTGCGGCACCGTCGTCGTCTACGGCAAGGTCCACGGCAACATCGCCGCCAGCGACCGCGTCGACCTCAAGTCGAGCGCCGAAGTCGTGGGCGACATCAAGGCCAAGACCCTCGCCATCGAAGCCGGTGCCATCTTCGTCGGCAAGTCGACCGTCGGCACACCTTCCACCCCGGCAGGCACCGACATCAAGAAGCCCGCAGAGCCCGCCAAGGCCTGAATCCGGCTCACCCCACTTTGCGAAGCGGCGTCTCCCCCTGCGGGAGCCGCCGCTTTTCGTTCCCCTCAAGTTCCTTGAAACTTGAACCTCCAAACTTGAAGCTCCTCTCATGCCCGCCGCCGCCCTCGACCTCAAGGACGCCATCCTCCAGCTCAAGCAGGAGCGCAATGCCGTCATCCTGGCCCACAACTACCAGACCGGCGACATCCAGGACCTCGCCGATTACGTCGGCGATTCCCTCGGCCTCGCCTACAAGGCCAAGGAAACCGAGGCCGACGTCATCGTTTTCTGCGGCGTCCACTTCATGGCGGAAACGGCGAAGATCGTGAATCCCACGAAAACCGTCGTCCTCCCCGACAAGGACGCCGGCTGCTCGCTTGAGCAATCCTGCCCCGGCCCCGAGCTGGAGGCGTTCCTCAACGCCAACGCCGAGAAGAACTACTACGTCATCGCCTACATCAACTGCTCGGCCCACGTGAAATCGCTCTGCGACGTCATCTGCACCTCCGGCAACGCCGTCCGCATCGTCCAGCAGGCTCCGGCGGACCGCCCGATCCTCTTCGTCCCGGACGCCAACCTCGGTGCCTGGGTCATGGAGCAAACCGGCCGCAAAATGGACCTCTGGCAGGGCTCGTGCTACGTCCACGTCGAGTTCACCCGCGATTCGATCCAGCGTATCAAGGACGAGTATCCCGACGCCCTCGTCGTCGCCCATCCCGAGTGCACCCAGGCCGTCCGCCTGCTCGCCGACGAGGTCTGTTCCACCGAAAAAATGATCTCCTGGTGCAAGGCCGCGCCGTCCGACAACCTCATCGTCGTCACCGAGAGCGGAATGCTCCACCGGCTCAAGAAGGAGGTGCCTGAAAAGAACCTCATTCCCGGACCCACCGACCGTTGCGCCTGTGCCGACTGCAAATACATGAAGCTCAACACCTTGGAAAAGCTTCACGCCTGCCTCGCCAAGCTCGAACCCGAGGTCGTCCTCCCCGAGGCCATCCGCGCCAAGGCCGAGATCCCGCTCCTGCGCATGCTGGAGCAATCGAAGTGAGGGGCACTTCGATACCCAAGTGAGCTGTCTTTGGAACAAGCATTTCTGTCCGATTCCTGCGTCCCCGGGTATTAGGGGTTGAGTGAAGACAGCCAGCGATCAGCAGCTTCTGGAACAGTACGCGGCGACGCGGTCCGACGCCGCTTTCGCCGAACTCGTGCGACGTCACCTCGGTCTCGTGCACTCCGCAGCGCTGAGGATGACCAGAAATCCGCACACGGCGGAGGACGTAGCGCAGGGAGTGTTCACCGCTCTCGCGAAGAATGCCCGGAAACTCTCCGCTCATCCCGCCCTCCCCGGCTGGCTCCACCAGACGACACGCAACCTGACAGCCAAAGCCATCCGCACCGACGTCCGCCGCCGGGAGCGCGAACGGCAGGCATTTGCCATGCAGGACCACCAAGTCCCCGGAAACTTTTGGGGAGAAATCGCTCCCCACCTCGACGAGGCTATCGGCGAACTCCGCGAGAGAGAGCGTGACGCGCTGATCCTGCGCTATTTTGAAAAACGCTCCGCGCATGAAATCGCCAAGTTGCTAGACATCACGCCCGAGGCGGCCCAGAAGCGAGTTTCGCGGGCTGTCGAAAGCTTGCGCGTGGCATTCGCCCGACGCGGGATCACTACCGCCTCCACCGGAGTGACGGCCACCATCGCCTCCCATGCGGTGCAGGCCGCACCGGAGAGCTTCACCGTTGTCATTGCGAAGCAGGCGGTTTCGACCGCCGCTACCGCGACCCTGTTGCCCCACATGCTCGCTCCGGCGGCGATGGTCTTGATCGCGGGTCTGTGGGTTCTTCAGCACTCGCGGGCAGACCAGTTGCGGCGGGAAATCCAGGCCGCGGCGAAGACCACATCCCCGGCCTTCCTTCTCGCCGAGGCGGGGAACGAGCCGGATAGCGGGCAAGTCGCAACTTCAACGAAGTCCTCCGACCCAAGCGCGGAAAGCGGCGCAACCGTGGTAGCGGGGGCCATGGTGGACGGTGAGTGGCTCGGCTTCGATCTGGATCCGGATTTCACTCCCATCGATTCTCGTGGCCGCCCGACGACCGACGCGGTGGAACGTTTGGAGCTGACTGACGACGAGATCGATTCCCTGACCACCGCCGTCTGGCGAGCCCGGGAGGTGGCCGCCGAGGATTTCGTCGCGAGGATCAAGCACATCCGCACCGAACCGACGGAGGCAGAAGGTCAGCGATTCGTCTATCAAGTTCCAGCGAGCGCCGACCGGGGTCGGAGTTATTCGAATGCCCTCGCCAAGTCGTTCCGACAGATCCTCGGCAATCAACGGGCCAACTTGATGCGTCCGGCATGGGAACAAGACGCGGACAGCGGAGGCGTGGACGAGTACCTCGGAGGCGTCGGCCGCTTCGATCTGGCGATCGAGTTCACCCGAAACGGGAAGGGCGAGTTGTCGGTGAAGTGGGTGTCCACCCACCCCGAAACCGGAGAACTGAGAGGGTCCTGGGAAGGCTTGATCGACTCGTTCGAAGAATGCTTCGGCGGAGTTTTCGAGTTCCCAGACAGCCCGTAACCCATTCAATCCGTGAAGAGATTCATCATTGCCGCTATCCTTCTGATCCTCGTTTTCGCCGTGATCCGGGAGAGCCTTGCGGTGCGCCGATTGACGGCAGAACGCGACGACTTGCTGGGGTCGCGTCCCGCCCAGCAACGCCTCCATCCCCGCACCACCGAAGCCGAGCCGCCACCCACGACGCCATCCTCTCGTCCGGACATCCCCCATGCGTTTCCAGAAAGTCTGAACCACGCAGACCGGGATCCGTTTTTCGTGAGTATCTCCGGTGATGGCACCCTCGCCCGACACACCATCCGCGAACTGGGCCTCGACGCCCAACAAACCTCCCGAGTGAATCAAGCGCTCGCCCGAGTCCGCCAAAAAGCGGCCGAAGATTTCTCAAACCGACTCCGACGCCTCCCGGCCAACCCCGGAGGAACCACCATCCACTATGCCCGTGCTCGGAAAGATCGGGGGAAAGAGCTTCTCGACTCCCTCGCCGACGACCTCAGCGAGTCGGTCGGTGAGACACTGTCCACCAAGCTGATGAAAAGCTTGGTGGTGGACAGTTTCATTGGCGCGATGGGCCGCTTTGACATGGAAATCGAAACGTTTCGCACTGAGCAGGGGATCCGGAGGGTGAAACATCGGTACCTCAGCCCCAAAACCGGAGCGGTTTCCCGTTTCGGGGAAACCTCTTTGGAGAACTTCGAGAACAAGTTCGGGATCGAGTGGAGCTTTTCAGAAAACAACTGAGGGAGGAGCGCACCAGACACTTGAATCTTTGAAGTTGGAACTTCGCGGTCCTAGGCTCCCTCCCATGCCCACCGCCGATCCCCGGTTCCACGATTTCGTCCTGCTCCAGGCCCAGAACGCCGGGCTTTTCCTCGGCCAACTGCCGAATCCCGCCACCGGTGAGAAATCCGTCAACCTGCGCGCGGCCAAGTCGGTTATCGACTCGCTGGCCATGCTGGAGGCGAAAACCACCGGCAACCTCACCGAGACGGAAGCCAAACTGCTCCGGACCGCGCTTGCCAACCTCCGCCCGCTTTACGAGAAAGCGTCACAAGATTGACCCTCATGCACTTCGAACCCTTTCAGATCGGCTCCGTGCCCGTCGGCGGCTCCCTGCCGGTTTTCATCCTCGGTCCCTGCGCCCTCGAAAATGAGGCTTTCGCCTGGGACATGGCCCGCTCTCTCAAGGAGATCGCCGACAAAACCGGCATCCCTTTCATTTTCAAAGCGTCCTACGACAAGGCCAACCGCACCTCGGTCACGTCGTTCCGCGGCCCGGGCGTCGAGGAAGGCTGCCGCATCCTCGGTGAAATCGGCAAGGCGCTCAACGTGCCCGTCACCACCGACGTCCACACCGCCGAGCAAGCCGAGATCGCGTCCGAACACGTCGACCTGCTGCAAATCCCCGCGTTTCTCTGCCGCCAGACGGATCTCCTCGAAGCCGCCGCCAAGACCGGTCGCGCGGTGAATGTCAAAAAGGGCCAGTTCCTCGCCCCGTGGGACACCGTGAACATCGCCGAAAAGCTGCGGGCCTTCGACTGCCACAGCTTTTTCATCACCGAGCGCGGCACCACCTTCGGCTACAACAACCTCGTCGCCGACATGCGCTCGCTCTACTGGATCCGCAAGGAAGGCATCCCGGTCATCTTCGACGCCACCCACTCCGTCCAGCGCCCCGGCGGCCTCGGCGGCACCACCGGTGGCGATGGCGAACTGGCCCCGGTGCTTGCCCGCGCGGCGGTCGCCACCGGCATCGACGGCCTGTTCATGGAAACCCACTCGGACCCCGCCAACGCCATGTCCGACGGCCCGAACCAGATTCCGCTCGAATTCATGGAGGATGTGATCGTCCGACTGATCGCCGTGCACCACGCTGCCCACGGCGCATGACCGCATGACCCGCCCTCGGAAATCCCTGTCGCTGCCAACCCTCCACCTTGCGGGATGGGTCTGGCTGGGGATTTCAACTGCGGCTTCCTCACAGGGACTCGGCTTCGGTCAGCAGAACCAGGACGAATCCCCGATGGCCCTGCCCGGCATGGAAATGCTCGTGGATGGCAGCATTCTAGAGGACGTCCTCATCCCCCGCTACGACGAGAACCGCAGACTGGCTTCCGCCCTCCGTGCCGAAAAGCTGGTGCTCGTCACCAAGAACCGCATCGACGCCACCGAGGCCCGGATCGAGTTCTACCACTCCGACGACGAGACCCTCCGCGGCCGGATCGACCTGGAAACCGCCCTCCTGCGGAATTCGAACATGCTGCGCTCCAGCGATCCGGTGGAGCTCCGGTCCGACGATCTCACCGCCCACGGCACCGGCCTGGTGTATCAGATCGATCGCAGCCGCGGCTTGCTGCTCGGACCGGCCACCGCCACCATGATGATCTCAGAAACCCCGAAGGAAACCTCCATGAACACCCGTTCTCCGCTTCTTTCCGCGGCCGGCGCGCTGATGCTGGTCTCGACCGCCCCCGCGGCGGAAACCCCGGCCCGCCTCACCCCTGAGGAGGTCGAGGGCCTCAACCGCCTCGCTGTTTCGGCGGAGCCGGAAATGGAAGCTCGCCGCCAGGCCGCGGACGCGGAGATCGAGCGGACGGAAGCCCAGATGGCCGAGGCCGGCGGCTCGCTTGAGTCGTTCCTGAAAAAAGCGGCGGTCGACCTGCCCCAGGGACCCGCCGCCGACCTGACGAAAGAGGTCGCCGCGCCGGACACCTCGACCCTCAAGAATCCGGCGACCGTGACCGCCCGGGACGGCATCTTTTTCGATTCCGAAGAAGGTGTCATGGTCCTGCTCAAGGACGTCGAGTTCGATCACCCGCAGTTCACCCTCAAGGGCGCGGACGAAGTAAAAGTGTTTTTCTCCAAACCGCCGGAAGGCGCCAGTGAGGCCAAGGGCGAAAACGAAATGGACGTCGACTTCGGCGAGGCTTCGAAGGTCACCGCCGTCGGGGAACTCGTCCTGGAGAAGAAAGTCCTCAAACAAGGCGACAAAAGCGCCAAAGCCTCCGGACGGCAGATGATCTACGACGTCGAAAACGACATTTTCATCATCCGCGGAGGTCGGCCGTGGGTCATTTCGGAAGGCCTCAGCGGCTATGTGACGGACCCGAACGGCTACATCCGAGTGAACGTCAAGACCGGCGACGCCTCGTTCGTCGGAGACTCGAAGGCGTTTGTGGAAAGCGACCAAGTTGACCAGTGACCCAGCCGCAGATGTCCGTCCCTACCCCGCTTCTCAGCGCCGATTCCCTTCGCAAATGCTACGGCGGCCGCGCCGTGGTCGATGGCGTCTCGATCAACGTCTCGCCGGGCGAAATCGTCGGCCTCCTCGGACCGAATGGTGCCGGAAAAACCACCTCGTTCTACATGATCGCCGGCATCGTCCCGCCCGATGCCGGCTCGGTGAAATTCTCCGGAACCGATATCACCGGGCTGCCGATGCACCGCCGCGCCCGCCTCGGACTCGGCTACCTGCCCCAGGAAGAGTCGATTTTCCGCAAGCTCTCCGTCACCGACAACCTCCTCGCGGTCCTCGAAACCCGTGGCGATCTCAACCGCCAACAACGGATCGAACGAGCCGAACAACTCCTCGAGCGCTTCAAGATCACCAAGGTCCGCAAGTCACAGGCGATCACACTTTCCGGCGGCGAAAAGCGCCGCCTCGCGATCGCCCGCACGCTCTGCACCGAGCCTCGCCTGCTGATGCTCGACGAACCGTTCGCCGGCATCGATCCCATCGCCGTCGAGGACATCCAGAGCATCGTCCGCGAACTGCGCGAGCGCGACGGCCTCGCCATCCTGATCACCGACCACTCGGTGCGGGAAACCCTGTCGATCGTTGACCGCGCATTCCTCATCCACGACGGCAAGGTCATCCTCGAAGGTGCCTCCGAAGCACTTGTCAACGATCCCACCGCCCGCAAGCACTACCTCGGCGAGGATTTCCGAATGTAGCACGCAGGGCTACGGAAAGGCCTCATATCCGGGTCCCACTTCCCCATTCCCGAAGCCTTTGCCCTTGTCCGGCGGGCCCGTGGAACCAGAGCATGGGAGCCATGAAGTGCCATCACTGTGGCGGCCGCCTCACCGGTGACCTGACCGTTTGCCCCTACTGCGGGGTCAGGACGCAGGTGGATTTCAAGGTCGTGAACCACCGCGACCTCGGAGACGGCCGCACCTCGATGCCGTGCCCGCTTTGCGAAGACACATCGCTCAAAACCATCGAGTTCGACACCCGCCCGCCCGTCCACGTGGAAACCTGCGGCACCTGCCACGGCATTTTCTTCAATCCCGGCGAACTCGAAACCGTCCTCTCCTCCGAAACCCATCCGACCGTCTGGATGGACACCTTCCGCATCGACGCCATCGCTTTGGAGCCCGGCCACCGCAGGCTCGATTTCTACCGCGCCTGCCCGATGTGCGACGACCGGATGAGGCGGTTGAACTTCGGCGGGCGCAGCGGCGTGATCATCGACTCCTGCGGACTCCACGGCGTCTGGCTCGATGCCGGCGAGCTGAACCGGCTCCTCGGCTGGTGGCACGCCGGCGGCAAGCACATCCACCAAGCCCATGAACTGGACAAGGCCCGCGCCCTCGAAGAGCTGAGGCGCAGCGCGCCACCCGTGTTTCCCGCCTCCTCGGGCGGCACATGGTCCGCCGGAGAGACCTCCTGGGACACGACGAACTCCAACCTCTTCCTCGAAGCCCTGGCCATCATCGGACGATTGATCCTGGACCTCGCCCGGTGAACTCCATCCCGCGGCACATTTTTGTTCACACGAACATCTTTTCCATTTGACGGACTCCTTCGCTCCTGCGAGAGATCCACGCCATGGCCAAGACCGCTGACGACTCCTCCAAACTCGCCGATGCCCGCAAACGCAACCTCGATCTGGCCATCTCCCAGATCCAGAAGGAATTCGGCGAGGCCGCCATCATGCGGATGGGCGACGAGCGCCGCATGGATATCGATGTCATCCCCACCGGCAACCTCGTCATCGACCGCGCCCTCGGTGTCGGCGGCTTCCCCCGCGGCCGGATCATTGAAATTTTCGGCCCCGAGTCATCGGGTAAAACCACCCTCACCCTCACCGCCATCGCCCAGGCCCAGAAAAGAGGCGGCCTGGCGGCCTTCATCGACGTCGAACACGCCCTCGACCCGCAGTACGCCAAACGCCTTGGCGTCAATCTCGACGACCTGCTCGTTTCCCAGCCGTCGTCCGGCGAGGAAGCCCTGCAAATCTGCGAAGCCCTCGTCCGCTCGAACGCCATCGACGTGATCGTGCTCGACTCCGTCGCCGCCCTCGTCACCAAGCAGGAACTCGATGGGGAAATCGGAGACTCCACCGTGGGGGCGCAAGCGCGCCTGATGAGCGCCGCCATGCGGAAGCTCACCAGCTTCATTTCCAAAGCCCGCACCGTCTGCATTTTCACCAACCAGATCCGGGAGAAGATCGGCGTCATGTTCGGCAGCCCCGAAACCACGCCCGGAGGTCGCGCCCTGAAGTTCTTCGCCTCCGTCCGCGTCGATATCCGCCGCATCGGCCAGATCAAGGCCACCGACGGCACCGTCCAAGGCAACCGCACCAAGATCAAGGTGGTGAAAAACAAGGTCGCCCCGCCGTTCACCGACTGCGAGTTCGACATCATGTACAATGAGGGTATTTCCTCGACCGGATCGCTGCTCGATCTCGCGCTCGAGTTCGATCTCGTCCAGAAGCGCGGATCCTGGTTCGCCTACAACGGCGAACAACTCGCCCAAGGCCGGGACGCCGCCAAGCAGGCCCTCAAGGACAACGAGGAACTCTACAACGAACTCGCCGAAAAAGTCCGCGAGAAGCTCGACGAAGGGAAGAAGTAGGCGGGACGCTGCCGTTTCGCAGAATCACGCAGCGCCGCCGGGCCGACTGCTCGTCGCACGGCCCCCTCCGCCTCCCACCCAAGGTCATGGTCCATGCTTCCAACCACCCATCCGATGTGGGGCATCGTGTCGCTCGACATGGTCTGCGCACGCCTGATCACGGTCGTCACAAAGCACTGCCAACAACCTGCGAAGGCAGATGACCCTCTGGGCCCAGCTTGCAGCGTCGATCGCCCTCGCCACCTTCTTTTCCGTCCTCACTTTTTCGCGCGCCCGGCCCATGGCCATCGCAATGCTCATCCCTCTGGGCGGAGGCTGGCTGGTGCTCGCCTCGCTGGGGTGGAGCTACCTGGTGATGACCACCTCATACGAGCGCGGCGCAGCCGTATTCCGATTCGGATTCGACCCTCTACTCCCCGCCCTGATCACCTACGGCTCCATGGCCCTGGCCATGGTTCTCGGAATCTCCATCCTGGCTTCGCTCTTCTGGCAGCGTGACCACTCCCTTCGCCAACGGATCTCTTACGCCTTCGCCGCCCTGGCGATCATATGGCATTTGAGCATCCTCTCGCTCCTGCCGTGGCGACTTCAGAAATTGCTCGACTGGATGGACATCGCACACCCGTGACCGAACCCGAAGCGGCCACTCACCGCCTCACTCGCACAACGGTTTGCAGAGCCTCCGCACCGCCGGGTCCAGCTCGTACTTGGAATCGCAGACCTGATGGACGGAGCGGGTGGCATAGGTGCCATCCCGGTAAATCATGATCGAGTCCTTTTCCCCGCGCTCAAGAGCATCCACGGCTCCCACTGCGAACTTGTAGGCCATGAGGCGGTCCCGCACCGTCGGCGAACCGCCACGCTGGACGTGGCCGAGCACCGTGAGCCGCGCTTCCATGCCGATCGTGTCGTTGATCCAACGGGTCAGGTAGTCGCCCATCTTGGTCCCTTCGGCGACGATCGCGAGGATGTAGTTGCGACCTTCCTTGAAATCACGCCGCAGGCGTTCCGCGATCGAGTCCAGATTGTAAGGTAACTCCGGAGTCAGACAGATTTCCGCTCCGCAGGCCAGGGCGCTGACCATCGCCAGATAGCCGCAATGGCGTCCCATCACCTCGATCACGAACGCGCGTGAAAACGAATCCGCCGTGTCGCGGATCGAATCGACCGACTGGCGGATCATGTTCAGCGCGGTATCGACGCCCAGGCAGTAGTCGGTTTCCGGAATGTCGTTGTCGATCGTCGCCGGAATTCCCGCGAAGGGGACGCCGAAATCGGCGTAGAACTGGTTCATTGCGCGGAACGAGCCATCGCCTCCGACAACGATCAGCTTTTCGATGCCCCGCTTCTTCAGGTTTTCGTACGCCTGCCGACGGAACTCGATATCGAAGAACCGCTTCGAGCGCGACGACCGCAAAAACGTTCCGCCGCGGTGAAGAATGCCGGACATCAGGGTCTTGTCGGCCTCCGCGAAACGGCCGTCGATCAGCCCCCGCAAGCCGTCGTAGACGACCCACGGCTTGTAGCCGACGCTGGCGGCGTATTCCGCCGCGCACTTCACGGCGGGGTTCATTCCTGCCGAGTCTCCTCCGGAGGTGAAAATGGCGAGTCCCTTGCTCATGTTCGGGCGGGAGGGAAAGACGCCATCCCGCCCATGGCAAGCATCCCTTGTGCCCGACCTTCCGTTGGGGGGAAGAAATTCGCTCCCGGGCTGGCCACCACCGGTGCGGACCGTCATGCTGGCCGCGTCATGGCCATGATTTCCCGGCGCAAACAGCGCTACCCGGTCAGCCCGCCTCTGTGGCAATACCTTTACCATTTCGACCGCATGCGGGATATCCCGCAGGTCTACGACGACCTCTTCCATTTCTCCGGCTCGATTCCCTACGAAGACCCCACGGGCACGGAAACGCTGTGGCTCACCGTCTTTTACGAGCCTCACCACATGGAGGAGCTGCGCCCCAAGCTCACCCAGATCTACACCGAGCTGAAAGTCGGCGGTGCCACCGAGCGACACGACCACCTGCTGGTCGACCGCATCGACTTCGGTGAGTTCGGTAACTCCCGCCCGTTCCGCATCCGCATCACCAATCTCGACAACGACAACTCGGACTATTTCTACGTCAAACACGCCGATGCCTCGCGCATTTTCGGTCTTGAGCTTGAGCACATCCTTTCCCCCAGCCGGATCAACTATCTCGTCAAGGGCAACACCCTCATCGAGGAACACATCGCCGGCGTTCCGGGCGATGTCTATCAGCGCGATTACATGAAAGGGAAGGACCTCAACAAGGTCCGCATCGCCAAGGAATTCACCAAGTTCAACGAGCGCTGCTTCATCCGCCTGTTGGGCGACATGCGCAGCGTCAACTACGTGGTCGAGATCACGCCCGACTTCGAGGAAGTCCAGTACCGCGTGCGACCGATCGACTTCGACCAGCAGAGCTATCAAGGAAAGGGCAAGATCTACCTGGCCTACCACTTCGACTCGAACCGCGCCGTCACCCGCCTTGCCTTCGACGTGCTCAACCGCCGTGCCATCGAGCAGTACGTCGCCGAAGAGCACGCCCAGATGACCCGCCGCGCCAAGGTCGAGGGCGGCCGCCTCAAGGCCCTGTTAGGCGTGATGCAAAGGGAGGAACTCGCCCCGCGCACCCACGTCGCCCGCCTGGCCCAGGATCTGGCGAAGTACCACCACACTGATATTTTCCGCGACTGCGGAAGCATGGGCGAACTCACCGCCACCCACATCACCCACATGCTGGATCTTTGACCGGAGAGCTCCTGCGGCCACCGCTTTAAAACGGCCAGATCACCGGGATCAGCAGCGAGGCCACCACCCACAGGATCAGGTTGAGCGGCAGGCCGACTTTCACGAAGTCCTTGAACTGATAGCCGCCGGCACCAAAGACGTAGGTGTTCGTCTGGTAGCCGATCGGTGTGGCGAATGACGCGCTCGCCCCGAACATCACGGCCACCAGAAACGGCGTCGGCGAAACGTCCACCGCCTCGGCGATCCGGATCACGATCGGGGCCAGCACCACGGCCACCGCGTTGTTGGAAACCATCTCGGTCATGATGCTCGCCAGCAGGTAGATCCCGCAGAGGATCCCCCACGGCCCCAGAGGCTCCAGGCCGTTCGCCACCAGCTCCGCGAGGGTCTGGGCGGCATGCGTTTTGTCCATCGCCATCCCCAGCACCAGCATCCCGATGATCAACAGCAGGATTTTCCAATCCACCGCTTCATAGGCCTCCCGCGGGCGCAAGCACTTGGTGAACAGCACGAAAAGCGCCGCGATGAACGCCGCGCCAAAGGTGTCCAGATCCAGATCGATCCCGATCCAGCGGAAGTTGAACGAAGCGAGAAAGACGAAAAGCACGATGCCCGCGAGAGCGTACGGGGCCTTCCTTACATTGAACGATTCCGGCCGCGGCTCCGACAGCGTGATGAAGTCCCGCTCCGCCTTGAGTCGCTCGATCCCCTCGCGCGCACCCTCCACCAGCAGCGTATCGCCGAACTCAAGGGTCAGCGTTTCAAAGTCCCGGGTGATGTTCTGGCCCTCGCGATGGATCGCCAGGATCAAGGCACCGAAGCGCTGGCGGAAGGCGATCTCCTTGAGCGTCCGGCCAACCAGCGAGGAATTCGGACCGATCATCCCTTCCAGCAGCACCGCTTCCCGCTGCTCCATCGGCTGCAGGTCGCTCTCGCCGAGACCCACATTCACCCCTTCCGAGCGGTGCAGCTCGGCCACCCCTTTGGTACCGGTGCGGATCAAAAGACGGTCACCGGCCTCCAGCGTGATGTCTCCGAGCGATTCCTCCAGCACCCGGCCGCGGCGGCGGACTTCCATGACCCGCAGCTTCCGGGACCGATCGCTCATGGCTTCCACCACGCTCTTTCCAATCAAGGATGACCCCTCCGCGACCGCCGCCTGAATCAAGAATTCCCGCCCCTTCGTGGCATCGAGCAGCGTGGCGAGCGTGTCCCGCGCGGGCAGCAGTTTTTTCCCGAACAACACCAGATAAGTGCCTCCGACTAACGCATAGACGGCACCCAGTGGCGCGATCGCGAACAATTCGAATGCCGCCACCCCTTTGTCCCTCGCAATGCCATCGACGAGGATGTTGGTCGAGGTCCCGGCCATTGAACAGGTTCCGCCGAGGATGGTCGCATAGGACATCGGAATCAGCAGCCGCGAAGGCTTCGCGCCGCTATCGCGGCAAAACCCGAGGACCACCGGCAACAGGATCACCACCAGCGGGGTGTTGTTGACAAAGGCGGAGCAAACCGTGCATCCGACCAGGATCGCCACCAGCGCCCTGGTCTCGCTGCCCCTCGCCACCGTGTTGAAAAGTTCCCCGAGCCGCGCGATCTGCCCGGTTCGCTCCAATGCCGCGCTGATGATGAAGAGCGCCCCGATCGTCACCGGCGCCGGGTTGGCGAAGGCCGCCAACAGGTCATCGCGGTTCACGATCCCCGTCAGCAGCAACAGGCCGGCACCGCCGAGCGCCACCAGCTCCACGGACCACCGATCCCACAAGAATGCCGCGAATATCGCGATCGTGAGGGCGAAGACAAACCATTGATGCCAGTCGGGCGACACGCGCGGGAGCATCAGCCGCCCCCGCTCCCCGGCCAAGCGCGAAGTGCAATCCGCGAGGCAATGAAGGCCTTGCCCGCCGCACACACGATTCGATTGCCAGAGCGGCGGCCATCCGTATGCTGTCGCCCCTTTCGCGAAAGCCATGAACGAACCGAAGAACGTCGCCATCGTCGGAGCCACCGGAGCCGTCGGCGTGGAAATGCTGGAGTGCCTCGAACAACGGAACTTCCCCGTGAAGTCCCTCACCCTGCTCGCATCCGCCCGTTCCGCCGGCAAACGCATGGAGTTCCGGGGCGAATCGATCGAGGTGCAGGAACTCACCCACGATTCGTTCACCGGCATCGACATTGCCCTTTTTTCCGCCGGTGGCGGGATTTCGAAGGAGTTCGCGCCGTCCGCCGCCGCGGCCGGGGCCATCGTGATCGACAACTCCTCCGCCTTCCGGATGGACGACGACGTCCCGCTGGTGGTGCCGGAAATCAACGGTGACCAGGCCCGCAACGCCCCGCGCGGGATCATCGCCAACCCGAACTGCTCGACCATCATCACCCTGATGGCCCTCGCGCCGCTGCACCAGGCCTTCGGGCTGAAGTCGGTCATCGCCTCGACCTATCAGGCCGTTTCCGGCTCCGGCGCACAGGGAATCCTCGAGTTGGAAGGCCAGATGAGCGCTCTCGCCAGCGGCTCGCCGGTAGAAAAGAAGATTTATCAGCACCAGATCGCCTACAACGTGATCCCCGAAGTCGATGCCTTCACCGACAACGGCTACACCAAGGAGGAACTGAAGATGCTCAACGAGGGTCGCAAGATCCTCGCCCTCCCCGAGCTGCGCGTTTCCTGCACCTGCGTGCGGGTGCCGGTCGTGCGCTCGCATTCCATCTCCGTCACGGCGCAGTTCGAAAAGGAAGTCAGCGTCGAAGCCGCCCGCGCCGCCTACGATGGCAAGCCCGGCGTCGCCGTTCGCGATGACCCCACGCAACGCCTTTATCCGGTGCCGCTCGACACCACCGGCAAGGACGACTGCCTCGTCGGCCGAATCCGCCGCAACCTGGTCTTCAACAACGCCCTCGACCTGTGGGTCGTGGGAGATCAGGTCCGCAAGGGTGCCGCTCTCAATGCGGTCCAGATCGCCGAGCTTCTCTGACTTCCCTTTCAGGCTTTCTCTCCCGCATGGATCTCAAGGAATACCTCGCCGTCACGGCCGCGGAAATCGACACCGCCCTTGACGAGTTTTTGCCGAAGGCGAAGCAGCAGCCAGCGACCCTCCACGAGGCCATGCGCTACAGCCTCTTCGCCGGTGGCAAACGCCTGCGCCCCGTCCTGGTATTGGCGGCGGCGGAATCCTGCGGCGGCGGATCCGAAGCGGCCATCCCCGCGGCATGCGCCGTCGAGCTCGTGCATACCTACTCTTTGGTTCACGACGACCTGCCGTGCATGGACGACGACGACCTGCGCCGCGGTCGACCGACCTGCCACAAGATCTACGGCGAAGGCATGGCCGTGCTCACCGGCGACGCCCTGCTGACGGAAGCTTTCCTCATTCTCTCCGAATCCAACCCGACGCCGCGCTATCCCCTCGCAGCCTTCATCGCCGAACTCGCGCTCACCGGGGGCTCCACCAAGTTGATCGGCGGCCAAGTGCTCGATCTCGAAGGTGAAGGTCGCGATCTGAAAAAGGCCGAACTCGTCCGAATCCACGAGGCGAAAACCGCGGCACTTCTCACCAGCAGCCTCCGCCTCGGTGCCATGAGCGCCAACGCCACTCCGGCCAAGCTCGAAGCTCTCACCGACTTCGGCTATCACCTCGGTCTGGCCTTTCAGGTCATCGACGACATCCTCGACGTCACCCAGACCACCGAAAAGCTCGGCAAGACGGCAGGCAAAGACGAGGCCGTGGCCAAGGCGACCTACCCCGCCATCCTCGGCTTGGAAAAAGCCCGCAAGGAAGCAGCCAAACTCACCTCAAAGGCAATGGCCGCCCTCCAGCCCCTCGGCAAAAAAGCCGACCGACTGCGGCAACTCGCGGCCTACCTGCTGGAGCGCGACTACTGACCGCTCCCTCCACACGAGACGTGTGTGAAAAGAAGAAACGCATTCCCGGCAAGGAATGCGTTTCCTGAATGCTGAAGCAGAGCGAAATCGAAGCCAGCGTCCAGCGCCGGCGGCGCAGAAGCCCGCCCAACGACAAGACGCCCAGAACATGGCCACGACGAGTCCGGCTGGCGCCCTGAACGCGGCGAATACGCTGGTCCATGATCCCGCCAAGAGTCAGGAGCTGTTTTTCTCCCTAGCGATGGAGTGGAAACAACAGCAGCCAGCGGACTTCGCGAGCTGGTTGCAGGACACCTCGCTCGTGAGTTCCCCCCAAAAGCAACGCCTGCTCAACCGGGAGTTCCATGCTGACCGCGAAACGCCGGTACCGGCCCCACAGGCAACGGGAGCGGGTCTCATCAACGGCCGCGAGGGGCGCTAAGCGGACGGAAGGATCAGTCCGCCTCGTAAGCTGCTTCCTCAATCTCTCCGCCGAGCTTTTGCACGTCCCGCCCGGCACCGGCCACCGTGGAGCAGGAGGTCAGGGCGAAGGCGATGAAGTAGAACAGGGCGAAGAGAAGGCTCATGACCGCGAGCCGACGTCCGGAGTGCGCTTCAAGGTATTGCTTCGAATTCATCGACTCACTCCTCGCAAACGACGGGCCATGGGCGCTTTGCATGAAAAACAAAGGGTCCCGCCTCAGAGGGCATGACCGGATAGTGCAAAAACTAACATCCCACAGATGCATGCTGCATGATTCGGGCGTCCTGAGCCAGGATGCACGGCCGGCCGCAATCCCCGTTCTATCAGCGTTCCGAGCGCCCCTCTCCCTCTGGAGCAGCATGTGCTGGTAAGGTCGGGTTTATGAAATCCTCCGCTTCTTCCAAAAAATCTTCCTCCTCCGGCTCCAAGGATCAGGTCCAAATCCGTATCGGACTCGACGCCAAGCAGCGGTCGAAATCCACCGACCTTCTCAAGGCGATTCTCGCCAATCAGCACGTCCTCTACCTCAAAACCCGGAATTTCCACTGGAACCTGATCGGCCCGCGTTTCCACTCCCTCCACGAACTCTTCGAGAAGCAGTACAACGCGCTGCAGATCGTGATCGACGAAACCGCCGAGCGGATCCGCATGCTGGGCGACGTGAGCCCGGGGTCGATGCAGGAGTTTCTCGACGCCGCTACCCTCAAGGAATGCTCGGGTGAGTCGATCCACGGCCTCGACGCCATCGGCATCCTCCGGGCCGACCACGAGACGGCGGTGCGGGAGTTGCGCGGCGCGATTGAGGAACTCTCGGACATCGGCGATGCCGGCACCGAGGACTTCCTCACCGGCCTGCTGCAGAAACATGAGGAAACCGCCTGGATGCTGCGCAGCTACGAGGGCTGAGCCCGCCCTTCCCCGCTCATTGACACCAGCAGCCTCTGGGTCGCTGGTGCTTTTTGCATGGATTCCGCTCCTTTCGTTGCGTTTTGCTCCATTCACGACAGAGTGATGAGGACACCGGGGTCCCTTCAATGCCCTTAGATCCTAAACTTTGGGTCGTAGAGAGCGAAAGGCACGGTTCATGTTGGGAAACGCAAACCTTCTTCTATGGATATCCTAATCATCGACGACGAACGCTCCATCCGGATGACCACCACGATGGCGCTGGAGCACGAGGGGCACTACGTCGAATCGGTGGACTGCGGCGAAGCAGCGATGAAGCGCCTGCGGGAAGAGAAATTCGAACTCATCTTCCTCGACCTTCGCCTCGGCGACGAAGACGGGCTGGAGATTCTGGGGCAAATTCTGGAGAAGTACCCTCGCCAGCTCGTGACCATCTTCACCGCCCACGCCTCGATTGAGACGGCGGTGAAAGCCACGCAAGCCGGAGCGTTCGACTACTTGGAAAAGCCCTTCACGCCGGACCAGCTGCGGGCGATTCTGGTGAAGGCACGCAAAGCCCTCGCCACCGAGGGAGAGGTCGTCCGCCTTCAGGAAACGGTGCGCGAATTGAAAACCGAGGCCAGTCGCAATAGTCCGCCGGTCGATTTCGCATCGGAAGACACCCGCACTGCGCAGGAGCTCGACACGCTCTTCCGCGCCGCGGCATCCCCCGCCTCGGTGTTGATTCTCGGCGAGAGCGGCACGGGGAAAAGCGTCATCGCCCGCGAAGTCCACCACCGCAGCCATCTTCGGGAAAAACCCTTTGTCACGGTGAGCTGCCCCTCGCTGTCCCGCGAGCTGCTGGAGAGCACGCTCTTCGGTCACGTCAAAGGCTCCTTCACCGGCGCGGTCAAAGACACCTGGGGCAAGGTCCACGCCGCCGAGGGAGGCACCCTTTTTCTGGATGAGATCGGAGAACTTCCCATGGAGATCCAGCCCAAGCTCCTCCGCCTGCTTCAGGAGCGGGAGTACGAGCGTCTGGGTGAAAACAAGGTCCGGCCCTCGAATGTACGCGTGATCGCCGCCACCAACCGCGATCTCGCCGAGCACGTGGTGGCCGGAGAATTCCGAGAGGATCTCTACTACCGCCTCAATGTCATCAGCGTCCGCGTCCCACCGTTGCGCGAGCGTCCCAAGGACCTCCTCCGTTTCGCGGAGAACTACCTGATTCATTTCTCCAACCAGATCGGCCGCAAGATCCGCGGCTTCAGCCCGGAGGCGATGCGCGTGATCACAACCCACTCCTGGCCGGGCAACCTGCGCGAGCTCCGCAATGCCATCGAGCGCGCCACCATCCTGGCTCGCACCGAGTTCATCGAGCCCACCGACCTTCCCCGCCCGGAGGCGTCCGAAGCCATTGTCTCCGGGAAGGCGGCCAACAGTGGTGGCCCCGTGGTCGGAGGCGAATACAGCCTGGAGCAGCTTGAGGAAGCCCACATGCGCCGGATCCTCGAGTGGGCACCCACGCTGCAGGAGGCCGCCTCCATCCTTGGCATCGACAAGGCCACCCTCTATCGCAAGCGCAAGCGCTTCGGCATTTCCTGACCCTCCCCCACAATGCTCCGGGTTCGACTTCTCCTAGGCCTCCTCACTCTTGTCATCCTGCTCTGCGCAACGGGAGCCGCGGCCCTGATGATCCTCCACGACGCTGACGACCGGTTTCAGACGCGGCTGAAACAGGACTATCATGCCATCGGGATCGCTCAGGGCCTGCGCTCGCACACCTCCACCCTCAACACCACCTACATCACCACGCTCGCCGGGCCGCCCCCCGAGCAGCCGCTCGACCGGGCCCTGTTCGACGAGACGAAGACCCGCCTCACCGACGACGTGAAGGCCCTGCAGCTCATCGGCATCCGCAACGAACGCTGGATGAGCACCATCAGCACCCTGCAGGACGCGCTCACCCTGTATTTCAGCGATTACGAACGGCTCCTGAGCAATGCCGTGACCGACCGCACCGAGCGCGCCGAATTGCTGCGGACCTTCGGAGCCCACACCCAGCGGATCAACGACCTCGGAACGAGCATCATCCACCTCGCCGAGGAGCGGCTTTTCGGTGCGAGCGAAGCCCTTGCGCAGGAGTCGGGAAAGAACACCGTCTTCATCGCCACCCTGGTCGTACTCGGCACCGCCATCGCCGTGCTGATCTACTTCCAGCTCCTCCGCCATCTCGTCGAGCCCGTCACCGGTCTGTGCGACTCGATGGAGCAGGTCACCATGGGAAATTTCGAACTCACCCTGCCCACGCCAACGAGCGGGAGCGAGTTCAGCTCACTCGTCCGGAGCTTCAACTCGATGGCGGAGGAGCTGCGCGTCCGCCGCCGCGAAACCGACGAGCGCCTGTTCAAGAACAACCTCGTCAACCGCGCACTCCTCTCCGCGATTCCCTCGCCCGTCTACGTCCTCGACACCCATGGCAAGACCGTGCAGCTCAATCCCGCCGCGGAGGATCTCAACGAGGCGCTCGGTCTCGGCACACGCCTGCCCGGGAAGGTGCTCCGGCTCTTCCACAACTGCCAGGACCAGGGAGCCCACCACCTGCCGGAGGATCCGCGCGAGGCACTGCTCTTCCGGATCGAGGAAACGGAGCACTACTATCTCCCCCGTATCTTCCGTTTCGCCGCCGGCCAGGGCGAGGGAAACACCTACTCGGGATGGGCCGTGCTGCTGCACGACGTCACCCGCATCCGCTGGCTCGACGACATGAAGACGAACATGTTGTCCACCGTCAGTCACGAGATCAAGACGCCGCTCACCGGCATCCGGATGGTCCTGCACCTGCTTCTGGAAGAGGAAACCGGCCAGCTTACCGACATGCAGCGGACGATGCTCTCCTCCGCCAACGATGACTGCGAGCGACTGCTCACCACCCTCAACACCTTGCTCGACATCTCCCGCGCGGAAAGCGGCTCCACCCATCTCGATCTGCGTCCCATTTCCCTGACCGACATCGCCACCCACAGCGCCGGCTTGTTCGAAAGCAAGGCCGCCTCATCGCGCGTATCCATCCGGATCGATGCCGAGGAGAACCTCCCCTTCGTCATGGCGGACCCCATGAGGATCAGCGAAGTCGTGCACAATCTCATCTCCAACGCCCTCAAGCACAGCCCGTCCGGAGGCAGCATCGACGTCCGGCTCACGCGTTCCGGTGCGGATTTTGTTCGGCTTTCCGTACTGGACGACGGCCCCGGCGTGCCCGAGGAGTGCGAGGACCGCATCTTCGAGCGGTTCTACCGCGCCCCCGACCAAGGCACCGATGGCATCGGCCTCGGACTGTTCATTTCCCGCGAGATCATGCGCGCCCACGAGGGCCGCATCGGCCTCACCGAAAAATCACCCAAGAACCCAAGAACCGAATTCTTCATCGATGTCCCGAATGCCTGACAGCACGCGGGCCACCACCCGCGGCCAGCAAAGGATCCTCGTCGTCGACGACGAGCCGACCCTCCGGCTCGGGTTTGCCTACGCGCTGACGAACCCCTCGACCCAGGCCGACACCGCGGCGAACGGTGCCGAGGCCCTGGAAATGCTGGAGACCATGACCTACGACGCCATCGTGCTGGATCTCCGGATGCCGGAAATCGACGGCCTGTCGGTCATCCGAACCCTGCGGAAAAAGGGCGACTTCACCCCCGTCGTGCTGTGCAGCGCTTACATCACGGTCCACTCGGCAGTGACCGCCATGCATCACCGGGTGGTCGATTTTCTGATGAAGCCGGTGAAGCCCGACGAGCTGCGTGGCGCGGTGAAGGCCGTGATCAGTGGCGGCGAAGGCGTTCTTCGACGCTCCCTGGCGCTCGCGCGTCAGGGCCGGCTCGATGCCGCGGTCGCCGAGCTTTCCCGCCTCCAGCCCGAGCCCGGAACGCGGGAAGCCTCGTGGCTCCGGATTCTCACCGCCATGCACGACCACCCCGGCGAGCTGGAGCGAATCGAGTTCGAACTTTCCGAGTCCATGCTTCGACAGCTCGCCCACCGATCGGACCGGCTCCCATGAGAAATTACCAGCTCATCGTCGTGGGCGGAGGCAGTGCGGGCCATGCCGCAGCGCGGAAGGGCGTGATGCTCGGTCTGAAGACCGCTCTGGTGGAAAAAGCCGGCACCCTCGGCGGGCTCTGCATCCTCCGCGGTTGCATGCCATCCAAGACCCTCATCGCCACCGCGGACCGCATGCGCGAAGTACGGCAAGCCTCGGAGTTCGCCGTGCGGGCCGGAGATCCGGAGCTGGATCTCGACGCCCTGAAGGCCCGGCTGAGCGAGCTGATCGAGGGCTTCCGCAGCTACCGCGAAAAGGAAATGATCACCGCGAGCTACGACCTCATCCGCGATGACGCCTGCTTCGCGGACGGGCACACGATCCGCCTTGCCGACTCCGGTGAAACGATCCGTGGTGAAGCATTCGTCATCGCCTCCGGCTCCAGGCCCTCCGTGCCCGACATCCCCGGCCTCGCCGACACACCCTACTGGACCAGCGACGACGTTACCCGCCTGCCCCGCCTCCCGGCATCCGTGGCCATCATCGGCACGGGCGCGGTCGGGATGGAAAGCGCGCACCTTTTCGAGGGCCTCGGCTCCCAAGTAACGGCCCTCTGCCGGTCCGGACGGATCCTCTCCGGCCTGCATGCCGATCTGGCAAGCACCGTCGCTAAGGCCGGCAAAGAGCGCGGCGTCGAGATCCTTTTCCACACCGAAGCCTGCCACGTCGCCCACGAGGACGGACGTTTCCGCCTCAACCTTTCCACAGGCGGCTCGCTCGATGCGGAGGCTCTGATCGTCGCCACCGGGCGCTCCCCGAACACCCGTTCGCTCGGCCTTGAAGCTCTTGGACTGGAGACGGACGACTCAGGGCGGATTCCCATCGACGACCACACCGCCACGACGCTGCCTCATGTCTTTGCCGCGGGCGATTGCACAGGCGGACCGGCTGTCGTGCACCTGGCGGTGATGCAGGGTGAGACCGCCGCGCGAAATGCCGCGCTGCACCTCGGCGTGACGCAGGGTTCCCACGCCTCATGGCTGCCGGAGCTTCGCATGCAGGCGATCTTCACCCGACCGGAAGTCATCTCGTTGGGACACGACCCGGACACCCTGGACGAGCACCATGAAGAGCGCCGCTACCGCTTCGCCGACCAAGGCAAGGGTGAGATCCTCGGTGCCCGACACGGGCACGTGCGGATCGTTTCTGAAAAGCGATCCAACCGGATCGTCGGTGCCCATGCGGTCGGCCCCGGCGTCATCGACTCCGCCCACGTGATGCAGATGGCCATCGCCAACCGCATGACCGTGGATCAACTCCGCTCATCCCCGTTCTACCATCCCACACTGGTGGAGATCTGGACCTACGCGGCGGAGTCCTGAACCCCTTGGAAGGAACCGCTCGGCGCCCCGTTCAGAACCTCAGCTTGATCCCCACCGTACCGATCTGTGCAAGACCGCGCTGCGTGTCGTACTCCTCCGTCCGCCAAGTGTGCGCGTAGCTGAATTCAACACGACGGTAGCGGACCCCAAAGCCGGCATAGACCTCTGCCACCAATGGCCGGCGATCGACCCCGGTGTTGAAATCCTTGAACAGCGGCCCGTCCAGCGTCGCGTCGTGTGCGACTCCCGTGAGGCGCCCGCCGGCCAGCAGGAAGACGGACCAGTTGCTGTCGTAATCGAAGTCCGCCTCGAAGTACTGGTGCGTGTATGCGGTCGGGGAGAGACGCGGATCCGAGAAGTCCGGCGGCAGGTTGTAGCCGACACGAAACATTCCGCCGAGGTGCACGTCCGTCCGGAACGTCCCGAGCCGCGCGCCCCACTCGCCGATGCCGTCCACCCTCACCAGCCCGTACCGGACGCCCGCGAGGTCGAGCCGCCGCTTCTGGATGAAACTCAGGTCGACCGTGACCTCCGAAGGAACCTGGCTGTCCCAGCCGTTGAATTTTTCCACGTCCCGCAAGTCATGAATAAAGTCCTGCATAGGCTCTGCAAAGGAGTCGTCCCCGGTCGTGCCGATGCTCAATTCGACCGAGTTCAGGATCTGGTCGTCCTTCGCATGCAGCGAAAACCCGAGCCCCGCCCACCCCGCGTAGGGTCGCTGGAACGCCGGCTGCGTGTACGGCCGGTGGTCCTGCGGCGTGAACATCAACTGGGTCAAGGAGAAGCCGTAGTTGTAGACGATCTTGTCCGGCTGCTTGAACCCGGTGATCGTCCGGAAGACGCCGAAGCTTTTGGGGTCACCTGTCAGCCGGCGCAGATAGCGCTGGATACCCACCACGTCTTCGATCCGCTCGCTGCCGGAAATCCACGCAAGGCGGGCTCCGTTGGTGTAATCCCGGTCCTTCCCGCCGAAGAGATCGTTGTCCAGATAGAACGTCAGGTAGCCATCGTCATCGAAAGCCGGATCCGGCAAGGCGGCATGACCCGGGCCGACGGCCAGGGCGAGGAGCAGCAAACAGGTTTTCATCGGTCTAACAAACAGCATGCGCGAAAAACGGGGAGGCGCAAGACCTCCCCGTGCTATGGGCCGGGAAAGACTCCTGGGGGTTATTCGGCATCGCGCACGGCGTCGCCAGCCTCGTCCACGGTTTCTTCAACGGCGTCGCCCACGTCATCGGCGGCATCCTCGGCCGAGTTGCGGGGTTCGCAGGAAACGAGCGGAAAGATCGCTCCGACAAGGCCTACAAGAAGGAGTTGGGATTTCATAATCATCATCATTGGTTTGTTCGGGTTGAGTGGTTGGAGAAAAGACGGGGATCACGGGGTGCCGCCGCGGAACGCGCGGCTGAGCGCCGAGATCACGAGCAGTACCAGGAAAATCACGAACAGGATCTGCGCGACCTGCGATGCCGCGCCGGCGATGCCCGTGAAGCCCAAGAGACCGGCAACAAGCGCCAGCACGAGGAAGATAAGTGTCCATTTCAGCATTGAGGTCCTTTCGTTGAATCAACTCCCTCCACGCAGCCACGGTGCCCACCGAATGATTTTCATATAACCACCTTACTTCGAGACCCTTCTGGCAATTCGAGTCGGCCCGTAAAAAGCCCCGTTGCATGCAATTCGCATGACCGGCGCTTTTCCCGGCGGGTAACTCGCAATCCGGACCCCTGCACTAGACAGCTCAAGAGCCCGGGTGCATGCTCCGCGCATGTTGCGCTCCGCCCTCGTCCTCCTCGCCCTCCTGACCACGGCGGTTTCGGCCTCGCCGGGCGTCGCAGGCGTGCGGGTGGCCGAGATCTACCGCCAGCTCGTTTCCGCCCGAGAGATCGCCGACCGGGCTGCGGAGTCGAAGGCCGCCATTTCCCAAGACCCCCGTTTTTCGGCTCTGGAGCAAGTGCGCAAAGAGCTTGAGGCGCTTCAGAGCCAGCTTTCCGCGGCACAAGAGTTCGACCGGCTGACGCGCGAGCGCCTCCAGCAGCAGTTCATCGTGAAGCGGGACGAAGAAGCCTCGCTCCGCCGTGAGGTGCAGCTCTATCAAGCCGATCAAATGAAGCGCATCAACGCGCGGATGGTCCGCGAAATGAATGAAGAGCTTGAGCGAATCCGTAGCACTGCCGCAGAAATCGCCGCAGAGAAGGACTACGAACTCCTCCTCGACCTCACCGGGAAAACCAACACCTCGCTGCCCTTCGTCATCTACGCCAAGGACCCGGAGGACATCACCGGAGAAGTCCTCTCCCACTTCGAGATTGTCGAACCGGCTCCAACGCCCGAACCCTGACCTCTCCTCCCATGGAAAACTTCGCTGAAATCATCAAACACCCCTTCGTCTGGGGCTTGGCACTCGGTCTGGTGCTGGCCTTCTTTGCGTGGAAATCCGGCCTCTCCACCAAACTCCGGCTTTCCCGCGATATCCGCCGCCTGGAGAACGAGCTGCGAGAGCTGCAGGGACACTTGAACACCCAGCTCAAAATCAACGCCCAAGGAAACCAAGCCCTTCAGGACGAACTCAAGGTGCTGCGGGAGCAGAATGAAAACCTGAGGATTTCCAACGCCACGCTCCAAACGAAGCCAGGACGGGCGGAAGTGAAGCAGTACCAGATCATGGAGGCCGCCGTCCGGCAGATGCGGGAGCAGGCACCGGGTTTCGCACCGGCATGGGAAAAGGCGCTGCGCGACGCGGAAAGCGACTTCGAAGCCGCCGAAAACGGCATCCGGCGGCTGGTCCGCCGGGTGATCCCCTCGATCGGCTATCAAAGCGGATCGTCCCCCTCAGCAGAAGACAAGGACTCGTCCGACTGAGAGCCCGGAGAAAGCCGCCCATCCTCGCGGCTCCACTCCCCCGTTTTCCGCACCCTACCAGCCGCCTGGAATGAAAGAAGCCGCGATGGAAAACCATCGCGGCTTGGAGAATCCGGCGCAAACCCGCTTCAGCCTGCCACCGCACCTTCGACCGGCTTCGGCAGCGGAACTTCCTTCCGGCGCAGCGCCTTGCGCATCTTGGTCAGGGCGACGTTCTGGAGCTGGCGGATCCGCTCACGGGTGACCCCGAACTCGCGGCCGACTTCTTCCAGAGTCATCGGCTTTTTGCCATTGAGCCCGAATCGTTCATCGATGATCCGACGCTCCCGCTGATCAAGAATCGCCAGCAAATCGTCCAGCTCGCCATGAAGGTTCTTGTCGGTCAGCGCGTCGAGCGGGTTCTCGGCGCGATCGTCGCCAATGATTTCGCCATACTGCGTGGCCTCGCCTTCATTGACCGGCGCGTCGAGCGAGGTCGGCCGTTGGGATGCCTGCTTGAGCATCGCCAACTTCCGGCGTGGCAGCCCGATTTCGTCGGCCAATTCCTCGTCGGTGGGCTCACGACCCAGCACCTCGGCGAGCATCGTCGAAATCCGGCGCATTTTGGCGATCTTGTCCACCATGTGCACGGGCAGGCGGATCGTCTTGCTCTGGTTCGCCAACGCACGCTTGATCGACTGTTTGATCCACCACGCGGCGTACGTCGAGAGCTTGCCGCCCTTGTTCGGATCGAAGCGCTCGACCGCCTTCATCAGACCGATGTTTCCTTCGGAAATCAGATCGGAGAGAGGCAATCCGTAGCCGGCGTAGTCTTGTGCGATTTTTACCACCAGCCGCAGGTTGGCGTTGATCATGTGGGTCCGCGCCTGCTTGTCGCCCCGCTTGATGCGGGCGGCCAGCTCCACCTCCTCATCCGGAGTCAGCAGAGGGGTTTTCGAAATTTCGCGCAGATAAAGCTTCAGATTTGAGTCACTTTCCATGGCCATTTTTGAGGTTCAGGTTGAAATGCTGAAGAGAGGGTTTCTATTGGTGAAACGCTACGGAGGCCGGATTTATTCCAAAAATCAGCTCCGTTTTTGTAACTACATTGGAGTGACTAACGTGACCGTCCATGGCTGTCGAAAACGGCAGCAATGCCCGTGCCGCACGGTGTGATGATCGAGCTGTGGGCCCGACCGCTTTGTTTATCAATGGATTGCCCGGTTCCACGACTTCGCGACCGGCTAACCATCAGCGTGCCAACCCGTCGCGGTGCGGCAATTTGCACCGCGCAATGTGCAATGATGACACGTCCGCGGCCGAAAGTTGGCCCTGCGCCTCGATTTCCTTCCTTCCCTCCGAAAGATCCGCTTCCTTCGTTGCGAACGTTAAGGGAATCGTATCGTGCTGGATCTCCAAGAAGTCTGCTTTTCAATCACCAAGGACGGGGAACCGGTACATTTGGTGGACCACGTCTCCGTCCGCGTCCCGAAAGGCCATTTCATGGCGATCGTCGGGCCCTCCGGCTGTGGTAAAACGACGCTGCTGCGCACCATCGCCGGGCTGAATCCCGAGTCGGCCGGCGCGCTCTTCTGGGAAGGAAGGAACCTGTCCGAGGAGAAGGATTTCGACCCGTCCGAGATCGGCTACGTCCCCCAGTTCTCCATCGCCTACGAACCGCTTACCGTCGATGAGTCGATTGAGGCCGCCACGCGCCTGCGGGTGCGCACCGGCGATGCCGGCGAACTCGACCAGCGCATCGACCGGGTTCTGGAGGAAACCGGCCTCACCGCCATCGCCGATCGTCACGTGCGGGTGCTTTCCGGCGGCCAGAAGCGACGGCTGGGGCTGGCGATGGAGCTGGTCTCGGACCCGAAACTGCTGCTTTGCGATGAGGTCACCAGCGGCCTGGACCCGCGCTCCGAGCGGGAGGTGGTCCGCCTGCTGCACGACCTTTCGCGGCGCGATGGACGGATCGTGCTTTCCGTCACTCACTCGCTCGCCCATCTGGAACTCTATGATTCCATCCTGGTGCTCCACGAAGGACGGGTTGCTTATCACGGCCCACCGGGGCATCTGACCCATTATTTTTCCGTCGCGGATACCGAGGAAGTTTATCCCAAGCTCGCCACCCAACCCAGCGAGCGTTGGCTCAGCTCGTGGATGAAACACCGGGACGCCTACGAGGAAAAAATGATCGCCGCCTCGCCGGACGAGCATCCTCCGGAGGAAGGGCCGGAGGCGCCGGTCGCGGTGCGGGCACCGGGCTTCCTCACCCAGCTCGGCACTCTGCTTTCACGCCGCTGGCGGATCTTTTTCCGCGACCGAGGGCAGATCTTCCTCCAACTCGCGATCATTCTTTGTTTCCCGATTCTCGTCACCCTCTTCTCTGACAAGGCGGAGGGGCCCATCGCCAGTCTTTCGGACTCACGCCAGGAAAGCATCCAGGCCGAATTGCAGGAGCAACGGATGGTCCGCCAGGAACAGGTAAAGGTCGGTTCGGCGGTCAGCGGGATCATCATGTTCCAGGTGATCCTTCTCTCCCTGATGGGCTCGAACAACTCGGCACGGGAGATCGCCGGCGAGCGGAACATCTTCGAGAAGGAGAAATTCGGTGGCCTCCGGCCTTCGGCCTATCTGACCAGCAAGGTCATTTTCCTCGGAGCCTTGGTGCTGGTGCAATCCGTGTGGATGGCGGCATTCGTGAATTTCTTCGGCGGGTTCCGCGGGGATTTCGGCACGCACCTGCTGTTTCTCCTGCTGGTCAACGCCGCCATGACCGCGGTGTGCCTCGCCATCTCGGCGCTGATGAAAACCGCCGAGCAGGCGTCGTTGCTTTCCATCTACCTGGTTGGCTTCCAGCTTCCGCTTTCCGGCGCGGTGCTGGCGCTGCCGGAGCACATCGAGAAATTCACCCGGCCGTTCATTTCCGCCTACTGGTCATGGTCGGGCAGCGTCAGCGCGCTCGATGGAAAAGTGCTGAACGCCGTCAAGTCCGTGATCGACACCTCGCTCTCCGGCCGGGAATCCTGCCTTTTCACGCTGGGGCTTCACGTTCTGGCAGGTCTGCTCGCCGCCTGGATCGGCACGCGCCGCCATCACTGGCAACATTGATTTCCCTTTCCATCCCCTGTTTGATTCCCTCAACGCCATGCCTCGCCGCGCCAGTTCCGGACCCAAGCCCGCCGTCATCATCGGCGTCGTCGTCGTCATCATCGCCGCCTTCCTCGGCGGCAAGCTGCTGCTCGGTGCCCGCTCGGGAGGGCCGAAGCTGGACGGGGCCCCGCTCGACATGACGATGGTCGAGGAGAACGCCAACTCCCTGCGGGGAAACGCCTACGTCGTGGACGGAAAAGTCGATGGCAAGCTCACCTGGACCGTGGACCGCGGGCAGGTCATTTCGCTCCAGGTCGGCGACGGACCTTCCGCCCGATTCCTCGGCATCGAAGTCCCCGCCAATCTCGCCAGCATCAACATCGAACGCGGCCGCAACTACGCTTTCCGCGTCCGGTTCCGCGATGGCGGCATCGCCGTGGCCGAGGAAGTCCAGCCGCTCTGACCGCCAGCCCTGCCATGAAACACGCTCTCTTTTTCTCCCTCACCGCCACGCTGGCCATCGCCCAGGTCTACGTGCCTCCGCCAGCCGACGGGCCGCAGGGCGACTCGACGCCGCAGGACACCGTCGTCCGCCGTGAGCCTCGGTCCCAGAACAACGCTCCCGTCGCTGGCAACGAGCTGCCGTTCCTCGATCCTTCCAGCGAGATGATCACGTGGAACGGCCATAGCTGGTCGGCCACCGACAACCGCCTGCTTTCCGCGCGCTTCGAGCGCTACCTCAACGAGCCGGCCGACGACTCCGAGGAGGCCACCGAATACCGGGAAACCATCGCCGAAATCCTCGAACACGTCTCGCCCCACCACCCAGGCGGTCCCGATTTTCCTGCTGCGGTCGCGATGCTCCCCCGCGCTTCCACGTACCCGGGCGACGCGAACCTGTGCGACTCCCTTTCGCAAGCCATCTACGCCGCCGTCCTAGCGAAAAAGGACGTCCATGCGACCAAGAGCATGATGGAGGCATTGGAGAAGGAGAAACAGCGGATGATCCACAATGCCGATGTGATGGCCGCAAAAACCCGGATCACCCAGCAACGCGAGGTCAAACAGGGCAATACAACCACCCGGGAGGAACTCGCAAAGGAAGGCACGGGGACCGACTCGCTGGAATACAAGGACACCGTGAAGCGTGCCGCCGAGATCGATGCGCTGACCAAAGCGAACCGGGCCAAAGGCGAACTCCAGATCGTCCAAGCCAAGGCGCAGTATCAGGCCCTCATGGTCCAGTTTTTCATCCAGCGGCGTTTCCAGCACGTGCTGATGGCCGCGCGCTTCTACCATCAGATCTTCCGCGACGGCGACAACAAGCTGCGGATCAACAAGGACTCGGACATCTCGAAGATGCTGCTTGAGACCTTTGGCACCAGCCCGACGGTCGCTGCGCTCGACTCCCTCGCCAGCGAGGCGATCCGCGACGTCGACAAAGGCGTCGAAGCATTCCTGTTCCTCTCCGAGCGCGGCGAGTTGGAAAGCGCGGCCAAGCGGCTCAGCGAAGCCTACATGGTCGGCGAGTTCATGCCCTCCATCCAGACGCTTCCCCGCGAGAAAAAGCGCCGCGTGCTCGAGTTCGTGCGCGAATCCTACAAGCTGATCGCAGCGCTGGATTCCAAGGACTACGACACCGCCAAGGAACTCGTCGTCCAGCTCAAGGAGACGGCGGCCGACTTCGATCCGACCAAGGCGGAGGCAGCGATCGCCACCTACACGCGGGTCAGCAACATGCACATCGACTCCGCCAAACTCGCAGCCTCGCAGGGTGACAACGACAAGGCGGCGGCTGAGATCAAGAGCGCCATGGAAGTGTGGCCGCAGAACCCGAAGCTGTCCGAGTTCGACCAACTCGTCGCCCAAGGCAGCGGCCTCGCCCAAGCCCGCAACGACTTCGACCGACTCCTCAGTGAGAGCAATTTCCGCGAGATCCACCGTCGCCAGTATGAGCTGGCCCCGGCCATTCAAGGCGACGCCACGCGCGAGGACGCTTTCAAGCAGATCATCGGCAATATCTTCCGCATCGACGGCGCGTTGGAGAAAGCCTCCGAGTTCGAGAAGATGGGCCAATCCTACGCTGCTTGGGAGCAGCTCGCCACCCTGCGTGAGGAGTTTCCCGACGATCCGCAGCTCGGCAGAAAGCTGGAGCAGCTCGCACCGAACGTCGCGGACTTCACCAAGGCGCTCGACCGTGCCCGCACCTTCGAAAAGCGGTCCGACTCTCAAATCGGCTCCGCCCTGAGCTGGTATCTCAAGGCCCGCTCGATCTATCCCGACAGCTCGCTCGCCAAAACAGGCATCGAGCGCATGACGGAGAGGATCCTTCCCGGTTCGTCGAACTGAAGGAGCTTCAATTCTCCGTCGCCGCGGCGAGCTGGCGCAGCAGCGGATAACTGTAGATGCCCGTGGCGTGGCCGTCGGCCCAGCGGATCTGGAGGCCATAGCCACCCACCGTTTCCATCCCGACGATTTCGCATCCACGCTCGCCGATCCGGCTCTCCGGGACCACCACGCGGCCGAGGGCATCCGGCTCGCCCTGGCATGCCGCGCACGGACAGGCACGCCTCAGGAGGAGCAGAGGGATGTAGGCTTCGACGCCGTCATCAAACGCCAGCGCGAGTTCGCCGCCAATGACCGCGGTGTGTGCAAGTTTCATGAGTGAGTGGGATCGCTTCGTTCACCAAAAATCGCGGAGCCGACCCGCACGATGGTGGAGCCTTCGTGGATCGCCGCCTCGAAGTCTCCGCTCATCCCCATGGACAGATCCGGGAGGTGGATTCCATGACGCTCCTGCAAGTCGTCGCGCAGCCGTCTGATCTCGCGGAACCACCGCGTCGCCTTCTCCGCATCCTCCTCGTCCGGAGGAATCGCCATCAGGCCACGCAATGCCAGGTTCGGCAAAGCCGCGATTTCACCCGCCGCCTCCCGAATTTCATCAACCGCAAAGCCGCCCTTGCTCGCTTCGCCTGCGATGTTCACCTCCAGGAAAATTTCCGGCTTCACCCCCATTTCGCCAGCGATCCGATCGATATGGCCAGCCAGTCGAAGTGAATCGACGCTGTGGATCACCCTGAATTGCGAGAGGACCTTACGGACTTTGTTGCGCTGCAGGTTACCGATGAAATGCCACTCCACGTCGCCCGGCAGCTCGCCCACCTTGGCCTCCGCCTCCTGCTGTCGACTCTCGCCGAACGCGCGCTGACCGGCATCATACGCCTGCCGGATGCGGGTGGCCTCGACGGTCTTGGAAACCGCGAGAAGCTTCACGTCCTCGCGTTGCCTCCCGGCGGACCGGCACGCCCGGTCCACCTGCGCTTCGATCTCCGCAAGATTCGAGGCAACGTCCATCAACGGAGCTTCGACGACTTCAGCATGCCCGCCATCTTGGCGTTGCGCGTCACATCCACCAAATCGCTCATGATCGCGAGAGTTTCGCGCTTGAGGGGATCCATGCCGCTGGGCCATTCCGGGGTGGTGTCGAGTTCCTCCGTCTTGTCCTTGGCCCGGCGCATGTAGCCGGTGCCCTCTTCAGCGGGGTCATACACCGCCAGCGGCTTCTCGGCGATCGCGTCGTCCAAGGTCAACTTATAGAAGGTAAAGGTCTCCTCGTCCTGCTTCTCGATTTCGGCGAAACGCTCGCGTCGCTCGGCGTTGCGATCGTCCTGAAGCTGATCGGCTTCCGCCAGTTCCTCGCGACGTTCCTCAAGCTGGAGCGAGATCTCGTTCTCCGCCCGGCGCTTTTTTTCCCGGACCACATCCTCAACGATGTAGCGGAAATCCTGCGACTCCTCCACCCGGGCCTGGCTCTCTTCGCGCAGACGGGGCAGGAACAGATTGTCCTTCGGCAGCGGATCGAAGCCCGGAGCGGGGCGGATGACATCGTGATCCAGCGCGTGATCCAGATAGGATTCTCCGATTTCCAACGCGTCCATCAGGCTGGGCAGGACGATGTCGGGAATCACACCCCGGTTCTGAGTGGATGATCCGGAAGGTCGGTAGAACTTCTGGATGGTCACCTTCAGAGTGCCGGCACGCTGACGATCCGCGAAGAGCGGCATGTGGCGGCCGATGTCCATCGGCTGCTGCACGGTTCCCTTACCGAACGTGGAGGACTCGCCGACCACCACCGCCCGGTTGTCATCCTGCAGGGCACCCGCCAGAATCTCGCTGGCCGAGGCACTGCTCTTGTCCGTCAAAACGATCATCGGCCCGTCATAGATCGGCCGGCGGTTCTCCGACTCCTTCACCTGCACCTGGCCGAGCGTGTTCTTCACCTGCACGACAGGCATCCGGCTGGTGAAAAAGCCCGTCATCCTGCGAACCTCTTCGAGGGCACCACCCCCGTTTTTGCGCAGGTCCAGAACCAGACCATCGATGTCCTCCTCGATCAGCCTTTCCAGCAAGCGTCTCACGTCCTCCGAGCAACGGGTATCGCCGCCTTCAAAATCGGCGTAAAACGACGGCAGCGTGATGATTCCGATCCGCTGGCGTTCGTCATCCCCGCTGATCCGATCGATCACCTCGGCCGTGGCCTGCTCGTCCTTGAGTTCCACCTTGCCGCGCCGGATCACGAGCATTTCGGCTTCTCCCGGCACTCCTCCCGCAGGCTCGACCTTGAGACGCACTTCGGTGCCTTCTTTTCCGCGGATCAAGTCGACGACCTTGTCGATTTTCATGAACATGATGTCCACCATGTCCGCAGGATCGCCCGAGTTGTTGGGATCCACTCCCACGATCCTGTCATTCAACCGAAGCTGCCCGGCGCGGTCGGCCGGACCGTTCACCACGATGCCCATGATCTTGGTGGCACCGTCCTCTTCCGGAGCCAGAAGAGCCCCGATGCCGACCAGCTGATTCCGCATGTCATCGCGGAAACGCTCCATCTGCTTGTAGCTGAGGTAGTCGGTATGAGGGTCGAAGGTCTTGGCGACCGCGCTGAGGAAATACGTCGCGACATCCTCGTCATCGACGTCACGCACGGTGTGCAGGAACCGCTCATACCGGAGCTTCAATTTCTCCTCCGGCGTCCTCTCGTCCTTGAAGAGGTCCTCCTTGTCCTGTTCCTTCGCCAGCTTCAACACCATCTCGCGCCGCAGACGCTCGGACAGCAGGGCTTCCTTGATTTGCTTGCGGAAAAGGTCCGAAGCCTCCTCTTCGTCGGCCGGCCAAGCCGCATCCTTGCGCGAGCGCATGATTGTTTCCGGCTTGGTGAAATCAAATTCCTCCTCGTCGAGAATCCGGTTGGCTTGGGCCACCCGCGCCTCCACGCGCTGCACAAAGGTTCCGTAGATGTCCTCGGCCGCCCGCATGCTGTCCTTTTCCAAAAGCATCGACGCCAGCCGGTCGCCGTACTCCGTCTCGAAGCGATCGACGTCCTTCTGCGTGAAATAGACGCGGCCGTAGTCGAGATCCCGCAGGTAGGTGGCCAGGAAGTCGTCGCTCAGCTCTTTGAACGACTGGCTCGAGCGATCGAAATGGCTGTTCTGAAGCATGATCGCCATCTGGCAACCCACTTGATTGAAATCGGTCTGTTGGGCGCAGGCGACGAGAGTTCCAGCCATCGTGACAGCCATGGCGGCGGCGGCTTGGGATTTCATCCGGGACATGCTCTTGAACATTGTAAGGAGAGTCGGGGCAGCCTCGCACACCGGACCCGCTTGTCGAATCCAAAACCGGGAGGCCGTCCCCTCACTAGCGGCGCGGCCCGGGCTTTTCTTTCTGAGCCTTTTCTTCAAGCCACTCGCGGAACAGCCGCTCGCGTTCGGCGGCTTCCAGCGCGGGATCGAGCGTGCCATCCGGCGAAAGCGGGCTCCAAGGCCGCGCCGCCAGTCGCACCCGGAGGTCGATCACCTCGTCCTGCCTCTTGAGTTTCAGGTGAATTTCTTCACCAGGAGTCTTCGCTCCCACCGTTTCCCCGAACATCTCCCGCGGCGCGGCCACGTTCAACTCCTGATCATCGACGGAGATGATGACGTCTCCAGCCTTCAACCCGGCCGCCCCGCCGGGCATACCCTCGACCACCCCTCCCACCAACACGCCCTCCTCGGCGTCCCTCATAAGGATTCCCAGAAATCCCGGGCGTCCCTTTTCCAGCTCGCTCAGGACTTCGTCCTTCACCACCTCCAGCAGAAGCTCTCGAGCTTCGGGGTCCCCGACTCCCGACGCCACCTTCAACAGCGCTCCCGACACACCGCCACCTGCTTCACCACACCACCCGCGCAACTCATTCTGCGCCGCGACCCGCTCAGGGTAGCTTTCGCTCCCCAATCGTGCGATCACCCCGGCAGGAGGAGCGGGATCCGCCGCCAACAAAACAGGGATCGCCGCCATCGCGACGATCCCCTGAAGGACTCGTTCGAAGCACCTGTGTTGGATGCTCCCACTCATCGACAGGTCAGCGACCCAGGATGTTCTTCTGCGGAATCGTGATCGTATCGTTCGGCTCCACAAGGACCGTCTTGGATTGGGTCTCAAACATGTTGTATTGGCGGACCTTGCCGTCGCGCAGCAATTCCACCCGGTACATGCTGCCGAACTCATTGGCCCCACCCGCCGCCTGGATGGCGTTGTAGAGCGTGAGACCGCGGAAATACTTCACCGGCCCGGGCCGGCGAACATAGCCACCGACAGTGAGCATCAGCTCGGCAACCGTGTCATCGCTGCTTGAGATCACTTGAACCGTCGGATTCGTGTAAATCTCGGCAGCCCGATAGCTGGCCTCGATGCTTTGGGCGAGCGAGGTCGGGCTCAGTCCGGCTGCCCGCACGTTGCCGATGTATGGCATGCGCACATGGCCCGCCTCGGAGACCGGGTAAGTGTTGTTGACCCGTGCAGCCTCCTCAGGAGGGACGCCTTGGATGCGGATCTCGATAGCACGTCCAGCTTGGATCGTGGATTGGCCCTGTGCCTGCAGCGTGAACAGGCAGAGCAGAAGAAGCAGAAACGTTTTCATGGTATCAATGGTTTTGGGGTTCGATCACCCGGATCGACTCAATAAAGATCATCGCTTCCGGAACGGCTGGCCGCCTTGGGAGTATCCGATTTCGCGGAACTCTTCGGCTTGGAGCTGCTCGTGGGAGCCGGCCCCTCGGAGGGGGCGTAGTAGGTGTAGTAGCTGGTGTAATACTGATACTGGCTGTCGCTGCGGACATCCACGTTGTTGAGCACCACGCCGATCACGTGGCCGCCCACGCCTTCCACCGTCGTCTTCACGCGTTGAAGCATGTTGCGGGGAAGCTTGCGGTGCTGGACCACGATCATCGTCAGGTCCACCTCACTCGCCAGAACCGAGGCGTCGCTGACACCGAGGATCGGCGGCGAGTCGATCAGAACGAGATCGAAACGCTGCTTCACATCCTGGATCAGTTCCGACATCCGGCGGGAGTTGAGAATGCCCGCCGCATCGGCCGGAAGGATCCCTGAAGGCATGAAATAAAGATTGTCCACCGGAGTCTGGAGAATCACATCCTCCAGCATCAGATCCGTCGTCAGGTAATTCGTCAGGCCGACGGAATTGTTGATTTCAAAGAACGTGTGCAGCCGCGGGCGCCGAAGGTCCGCGTCAATCATCAGCGTGGTGTAGCCCCCTTGCGCACAGATGTATGCCAGGTTCACCAAGGTGGTGGACTTGCCCTCACCCGCACCGCCGGAGACCACCGTAATGGCGTTGTCCTCGGGATTCTTGCGGTTGAACTCGATGTTCGTTCGGAGAATCCGGTAAGCCTCAGCGTCCGGGCTCATGCCGCTTTGCTTGTAGAGAACGCCGACATCCTTCGGAATGACCGCCAGAACCGGGACTTGAAGGTAGCGCTCCACGTCCTCAAGCGTCTTCACCGACGTATCGAGATACTCGAGGAGGAACGCGATACCCACGCCGAAGACCAAACCGACGATGGCCCCGAGCGCGAGGTTCAGCGTGATGTTCGGACTGACAGGCGTCTGCGATTCCACCGGGTCCTCGTGAACGATCACGGGGTCTTCGGAAATGCGACGCTGCATCTGCTCTCCGATCTCCTTGATTTTGAGGTCTTCCAACAACGCCAATGACGTCTCGAAATCCGTCCTCGCATCTTCGAAGCTCTGGCGGGCGATGCCCGTTTTGATCGCTTCCTCTTCCTTCAAATCGGCGTCGACCTTAAGCCGCTCCGCTTGGGTTTTGGTCAGTTCAAGCTGGGCCCGGAGGGTTTCACGGAGCGCGATCACCCCTTCCTCAAGCTGTTGAAAGAGGTCGGTGACGATCTTCCGCTGCTGTTTGACGTTCGGGTGCTGCGATCCCAGACCGCCCACCTCCAGTCCATTGAGTGTCCGTTGAGCCTCAAGGTACTGAGGATGAAGGGATCGGATCACGTTCTCCGGCAGATTCAGACCCGAGGCGTACGTCATCAGCTGGTCTCCGGAATAGCGCAGAAGGGTTTCAATCTGGCTCTCAAGACGAATCCGATCCGCCTCAAGCTCAGCGTAACGCTGGGCCGCGTCTCTCGCCTTGTCGAACTCGGTGAAGCCCTCGGAACGAACCCCCGAGCGAGAAGGTTGGTAAATCACCTTCTCGGTTCGGATCAGGGTCGTCAGCGCTTGGCGCTTCTCCTCCACCAAGTCCTCCTGGGCAACCACCGCGTCGCGAAGCTCAGCAAGGGCTTGATCGGATCGCTTGTTCTCCAGTTCGGCCCGCCGCAACCGGTAGGCTTTGGAAACCCGATCCGCGATCATTCGGGCATCCTGCGGATTGGGGGCACGAACCTCGATCTCGATCAGGTCGGTGCCGCGGATGTTCTGGGCGTCAATCATCCCCGACAACCGCTCGCGAACTTGTTCACGATCCAGGTTCCAGTGATTCGTGAGATCCAGCTCATCGATCACGATGTCCAGGGTCTTCTGGGAGGTGATGACTTTGAACTCCGTCTGAAGGAACGATTGAGTAAAGCCTGCGGCGTTGCGAGTCACAACCCCAGGCATCACCTCCAACGAGGGAACGCTGGGCCTGACCTGAAGGACCGCAATGGATTCATACCGCTTCGGCATCACGTAGGTGATCACCAACGCGGTCATGAAAACCAACAGGAACGCCAGGAGGATGATCCCGTAACGGTTTCGGATCACCTGCCAATAGTCGATCGCGTGGAGGCCGGCTTCCGAGTTCTGAGGAGTGGACGGATTCATGAAGAAAGGAGTGGCTCTTATTTGCGGAGGGCGCGGGGTCTTTTCAAACGAAAACTCCCGCAATGGTCACCATTGCGGGAGTTCTTTGAAATTTCGACAAGAAGAGGAGAGCTTGGATCAGTGGATGAAGAGCATCTCCCCTTGATCGTCAGGATCAGAATTCAGCACGGACGCCGACGCTGACGCGGTTCCGATCGTAGGAGTAACCCACGAAGTCCGAATCGCTGTCGGTGTAGTTGTAGCTGAGCGTGCCGTAGAGATACTCGGTGAACTTGACGGAGAGCCCGAGGTGAGCGTTCCACACGTTCTCATCGATCCCACCAGCGGTCAAAGCACCGGCACCGCCGACGAGGCGACCTTCGTCAAACTGAGCCGCGATGTAA
The DNA here is from genome assembly GCA_965652295.1 of uncultured Haloferula sp. Classification (GTDB taxonomy): domain Bacteria; phylum Verrucomicrobiota; class Verrucomicrobiia; order Verrucomicrobiales; family Akkermansiaceae; genus Haloferula. The sequence continues at coordinate 52,498 of CBFGTS010000022.1, forward strand.
TCGACGCCACCGAAGAGGCTGAGCATCGGGGAAATCACATACTCACCGGAAACTCCGACACGAAGCGTGCGCCGATCATCGAAGTCATACAGTGGTCCCGCCGGAACGAGCTGGCGAACGGTGTCAAACGGCTCGGATCCGTAGCGGATGAAGCTGCGGAGCGAAAACACGTCGCTGACGCGGGAGCGCAGGGCCAGTTCGGCGTAGGGATTCGTTCCGTCGTTGCCGTTCAGGGCATCCGACTCGCGAACCTGGGCACCAGCCTTGGCAACCAAGATGGTGTTCGGGCTGAAACGATGTTCGAGACCGAGGAGGAAGAAGTGGGATTCCGAATCCGCAGCGAGACCATCGGCATTGGATTGGCGGTAACGGTAATCGAAGGTCACAACGGACTGCGGCGTGAGCTGGTAACGGAACTGCTGGTAAAGCCCAAAGATCGTCCGATCGGAGTGAGCGACCGCGTCGTCGTAGTCGAGACCCGTGA
>CBFGTS010000023.1:0-44809 GCA_965652295.1 uncultured Haloferula sp.
CCCTCGAAGGTGAGGAGGCATTTGCCGCTCCCCGAGTCCCACAGGCGCACGGTGCCGTCGTCGCCTGCGGAGACGATGGTCCGGCCGTCGGGAGCATAGGCGGCCGAGGCGACCCCACCCTCGTGGCCCTCGAAGGTGAGGAGGCATTTGCCGCTCCCCGAGTCCCACAGGCGCACGGTGCCGTCGTCGCCTGCGGAGACGATGATCCGGCCGTCGGGAGCATAGGCGGCCGAGGCGACCCCACCCTCATGCCCTTCGAAGGTGAGGAGGCATTTGCCGCTCCCTGAGTCCCACAGGCGTACGGTGCCGTCGGAGCCTGCGGAGACGATGGTCCGGCCGTCGGGAGCATAGGCGGCCGACTGCATCAATGTCCTACATGGAAACAGAGCTAGTTCTGTATCGAGCTGCGGCGATCGCTTGGCCGGTCGTGAAAGGAAGGAGGGCCCCGTCCACCGATGGGCGAACGTCGAGAGCTGATGAACCTCGGCGAGGTTCAGATTCTGAGCCGCGCAGTCGGTAAAATCGGCGGAGGTAAGATTGGCGTTCGTGAAATCGCAATCATCCAACTGGCATTGGTCGAATTCAGATTGGTGCAGCTCGGCATCGCTAAACACGCTCCCCGCCAGATTGACGTGAGACCAACGGGTGCGCCGCAGGTTGGCCGCACGGAAATCCGCGGCACGGAGAAGCAAGGGCGGGTAGTTTTCCCGACCTCGGACCTCCAAGTCGGACAGATCTTGCCCGGCTAGGGAGAACCGCGACGGGATGGGCAGTGGTAGGGAATCGCCGGCGGCCAGCAGGTAGTAATGAAAGGCGTTCAGGCAGGCCGTTGGCTGGTCTTTCTGCTCGAGAAGCGTCGCAAGCGCATCAAGGGCCTTTTCGCGGTCGTCCGCAGTGTCGATCCACTCGCCAAGGAAGCGTAGCGTTTCCCGTGAGGGCTGTGGCAGGCTCCAGTCCTCCACCCTATTTTCCCGAAGTGCTTCGAAGAGGTAGCTCGAGAGGAAGTATTCCAACAACGAGGAGTGGGCGAAGCGGAAGTTCTGCTCCTCGGTATCCGGCCGGAGGATGAAGGTGGCGGTGCGGAGATCTTCAAGCAAGAGGGCGCGGTCCTTGCCATGATAGGCATGGCTGATTTCCGGGTGCCGGAGGAAGAAAGTGTCGAACCATTTCACCAGCTTCACCCAAGGCCACTCCCGAGCACCTGACCGGTGCATGTCAGCTGCGAGTGCCGCCATGATCACCGGCTTGTGGTCGGGGTCGAGGTGGTGCTTGCCCGCGTCGCGATCCAGCCAACTGCGGGTGAGGATTTGATAGAGCGTGACCGGTTGAATCTTCCGGCCCGCCGCCTTAAGCTTTTCGAGCGCCTCAATGTGGCTGGTGATGAGGCTCAGTAGATAGGGGCGGGAAGCAAGGTCCTTCAGGTCGTGGATTTCGAGAAGAAGGTTCCAAGCCCGCTTCCCGGCCTCCTCGCCGAGTTCCTGATCGAGATAGCTGCGGATCTGCTCAGCGGTGAACGGGAGGATGAACGCGACCTTGTAGTGGGACGGCCGCAGACCCTCGCGCTGCTCGCCGGTGAGCATGTTGTCCTGCTGCCGGAGGTCCTTGAAGTAGTGGGAGCGGCAGGAGATGAGCACCTTGGTCGGCGGAGGATTCGGTCCGCCGATCAAGGCCTGCGGGGTGATCGACCACAGCTCCCGGATGAAGGTCTGTGCGTCGGCCTCCGAGTAGTGGACGATCTGCTCGTCAAGGCCATCGAAGAGGACGATCGCCTGACCTTTCCGGACGAGGTTGATGAGTTCGGAGGCAGTGACGGATAGCGACTCGGTTTTCTTCCAGTTTCGTCGCAAAGCATTGTTGAGGATCTCCTCCAGTTGAGGCACCCCGTTGACCGGGGTCATCCGGTGGCGGAGGTCGATGTAGATCGGCAGCGGCAGGCTCGGATTTGTCTCACGTTCATCAAGCAGCCTGCGGGTGAACTGCTTGAGGGTGGTCGTTTTCCCCATGCCGTATTCGCCGAGCAGAGCGAAGAAAGGCGCTTCGTTTGGTTTGAGCGCCCAGTCGCGGAGGAACTGGACAGCATCGTGATCGTCCTCCGTGGCCGAGGTTTCCCTCTTGGTGTCGAGGGCTTCCTTGCGATGGATCGCCCATGGCCGGGCTCGGGTTTCAATGAAGGGCCCGCGACAGTCGGAATCCAACGCAGCCTCCTCGGCGATCTGGTGGAGCTGTGGCTTGGTCGGCGTGGGGCGCTTGTCGGGCCGTGGCGTCGGCGGGTGCGTTTCGAGCCGTTGGTAGATCCCTTGCGCGAGATTCCTCACGTATTCCTCGCGGTCCTGCTTGGAGCGAAGCCCGGAGAAGGCCTTGAAGCTGCCGTTGGATTTCTTGAAGCGGAAAATTTGCCGCTCCTCAAGCCCCCGGGTGTTGTGGTTGTTGAAGTCGATCTTCTTCAGTTCGACGGGAATGCATGGCTTGGTAGCGCTGACGAAGGTGGGTAGCTCGTGATCGGTGATGTATTCGCTGGAGAGGAAGGTTGGACTGAGGAGGAGGAGCCCCAGATCGCAGGACGCGAGGGCGTGCTGGATCGCAGCGTGCCATTTTTCCCCAAGGATGATCCGACCATCGACCCAGAGGGTGAAGTTGTATTTGGCGGACGCGCCCAGCTCCTCTTTCAGGAGACTCAGCAGCAGATCTCGCTCCTTCTCGTTGTCGTGAGAAAACGAGACGAAGAAGCGGACGGGGATGCGGCTGTCTTTTGCGATCAGACGTGAAGGAAGCGGCTCGTGATTGTCCGTGTTGGCCGTTCCGACCCGGGACAGCTCCTCGATTTCCGCGACGATAGCGTCCGGCCCCTCAATCCAGCAGGCGCGCTGATCGTTCGGCGATTTCTTTTTGGTGTCCGCGACAAAGCGGATGTCGGGATGGCCGGCTTCCTTGGCTGCATGGTTGAAATTAAGGCGGAACTTCCTCAATGCGCCCGCTGCTGCATCGGCACTCAAATCGGGAAAGACCCCTCTATAGCACTCGGCGAGGTTCGCCTTGCCGGTCGCCGGGTCCAGGATCGACAGCAGCCGGATGAGGCGTTCGTTGTCCTTCGCTCCGAGTTGATCCGCGACTTTGGAGCGATAGCGCTCGAATTGGTTCGCCCGGAGGGTTAGCGATTTTTCCTTCATCGAAAGAAGTCTTGGCGGGTGGATTGCAGAATTCAAGAACGTATTGAATGTTTCTGGAACGATTTAATCGGAGTCGAGCCGATCTCGGCAACCCGACACGCTGAAAATCAGGACGTTCCGGCTCAGTGGCCTCCGTCTTCCTCAGTTCCTCAGTGTCCAGAAGAATGCCTGTCCCATCGGGAACAGCCTCGAAGGATTCTGGCGAAGCCCGCTGAACGGAACCCCATCCGCGTTCATCCCCTGCATCTGCGGTTCTTTCCCTTCCGGGCTTGATCGTCCTGCGTGCGCCCCGTCTCCAAAAGTTCGACAATCCGCCCCCCGCCTGCTACTCCGCGCGCCCCATGATTCAAGAAGCCGTTCAGGAAGTGCGCGTGTTCGCCCCCGCCACCGTTGCCAACGTGGCCTGCGGATACGACGTGCTCGGGTTTGCCATCGATTCGCCCGGCGATGAAATCGTCGTCCGCCACTGCTCGAAACCCGGCCTGCACATCACCGCCATCACCGGCGACGAGGGCAAGCTCCCGAAGGCACCCGAGAAGAACACCGCCGGCGTCGCCGCGCTCGACCTGCTCCGCCACCTCGGCATGACCGACCGCGGCATCGAGATGGAAATCCACAAGAAAATGCCCTTCGGCTCCGGGCTCGGCTCGTCGGCCGCTTCCGCCGTGGCGGGTGCCTATGCGGTGAATTGCCTGATCGGCCATCCGCTCACGAAGAAGCAGCTTCTCCCCTTCGCCATGGCGGGCGAGGCCTCGGCCGACGGGGCCTGGCACGCCGACAACGTCGCGCCCTGCCTGCTCGGCGGCATCGTTTTCATCCGCAGCAATGAGGAGCTCGACATCGCCCAGCTCGCGCCGCCGAAGGACCTGTGGGCCGCGGTCGTCCATCCCGACATCGAGGTGCTCACCAAGGTCGCCCGCGAGATCCTGCCGAAGGAAATCCCGCTCCAGAACGCGACCCAGCAGATCGGCAACCTCGGCGGCCTGCTGTGCGGCATCATTCAGGAGGACTACGGCCTCATCGCGCGCTCGCTGCACGACGTGATCGCCGAGCCGCGCCGCCAGAAACTCATCCCGGATTTCTACAAGGCCAAGCACGCCGCGATCAACGCCGGGGCCCTCGGCTTCTCGATCTCCGGTGCCGGTCCGTCCGTCTTCGCCCTGTGCGAGGGCGAGGAAAGCGCGCACAAGGTCGCCAAATCCATCAGCAAGGTCTTCGACGCCGTCCCGCTCGGCAACCAGGCCTACGTTTCCCGGATCAACCCCCACGGGGTGCATGTGGTGGAGGAGAAGTAGGGATCATGAAGACCTGCGTCTCACTTGCCCTGTTGCTGCTGGTGTTCTCACTGACCAGCTGCGTGACTTTCGTCACCAAGGAGATCACCCGCTCTCCGGCTGACGCGAAGATCCTCGCTCATTCGGCAATTCTGCGTCCGCTGCACCCTCCCGTGGGAGATCTGGCTGCCACCCACACGATGGGTAAAATCAACTTCCAGAACGCCTACACACCGTTGGTCGGAAACAAGAGTGTTCGGAAGGGATTCTACGGTGAGACGGCCAAGGCAAGCCTGGTGCTCGTTCCGGGTGATTTCACCATCTCCGCGTGGACTGGAATCAGCGGATATGTTTCCAAGGTGGATCTCGGTTTCGATGCCCGGCAAGGCGTCATCTACCGAGTGAAGGCCACTGGCGGGCCGCAGATTCCTCATCACGTCTGGACCGTGTATGAGGAAGACACCCAACGGGTTGTCTTCCGAAAGTCGGTGGAAGCGAAGTATACTCCTCCGGTCATTTACACGACCGTCATCATCCCGGGTTGAAGTTACCGGTGGATCGACCACCTCAAGAAACTCAAGCGCTGCCGGATGCTCCGGAGCGGAGACATCGTCCATCGGGTCGATCGGAAGGAAGCGATTCCGCGCTCCCTGCCGCCGGACAACGGACTCTCCATGCCGGATTCCCTGCCGACCCTCGGCGAGGACTTCTGGAAGATCTGGCGCGACCTCTTGTTCAGGAAATCGGCTACGCCGTGCCGGTCCGTCCGTCTTCGCCCTGTGTGAGGGCGAGGAAAGCGCGCACAAGGTCGCCAAATCCATCAGCAAGGTCTTCGACGCCGTCCCGCTCGGCAACCAGGCCTACGTTTCCCGGATCAACCCCCACGGGGTACATGTGGTGGAGGAGAAGGCGGCAAAGTGAAGCAATCCCCTCACTCCACCCGCAGGTGGAGGAACTGCTGGGCGGCGGCGAGCGGGACTCGGCAGCGGCGGGCTTCGGAGCCCTCGATCACCGGAGCGTCCGGGTCCACCTCATCGATCAGGCCCTCGGTGTCCCAGCCGGCCAGGGTCGATGACCTCTCGGCGAAGTAGCCGAGGCCGGCATCCACCCGGTCCTGCCAGACGCGGTAGCCGAGCACGATCCACTCCTGGCCGTCGATGGTTTCCGTGGCCGCGGTGAACGGCTTCGGCGTGGCGACGGTCGGATCGAGGTTGAAAGCGTATTCGAGGAAATTGCTGATGCCATCGTGATCCGGGTCCGCCCCGGCCAGGGCGTCGGCACCGCTGAGCGAGTGTTCCCCGGCCCATTCTTCGAAGCCGATGCCTGAGTTCCCGGCCCGGAGGATGACGGCCCCGGTGTACTCGGCGGTGAATCCGCCGCCGATGAGCTGGATGAAGGTGCCGCTCGGGGCCGAGCCGCTGAGCACGGTGAAAAGCGTGTCTTCCGCGGGGAGATAGCCGTTGATCTTCTGCACCGAAAGGGTGCCTGCCAACTGAATGCCGCCGGTCGCTTGGAGGATGTCGAAATCCGGTGCCGCCGCGTTTTCACCGCCGATGTCGATCGACAGCGTGCCGGTCGCCGTTTGCTGGAAGGCCCAGTCCATCGTCTGCCGCCCGACCGGGGAGCCGATGGTTACCGTGCCTTCGTTGATGAGGCGGTTGCCACCGAAGTAGTTGCCGAGGTGGTGGGTTCCGCCCGCATTCAAGGTGGCACCGGCGAGGTTGCGGAGCGTCGAGGCATCTCGGCCGGTCAGCACCCCGGTGCCGCCGAAATTCAGCGTCGCGGCGTTGCGCAGGTGCGCTCCGGGCGCGAGGGTTTTTTCGCCCGTCCCGGCGGTGCTGAACGACGAGGCGTTGGTCAGCGTGCCGTAGATCCAGCCGCCCGACCACGTGGTGGTGCCGCCGGACAAGGTCGCGCTGCCGTCCTCGTGCGCCGCCACCGAAGATCCTCCCAAGTCCAGGGTGGCACCACCTGCGATCGAGGCGGTTCCCTGGATGGCGACCGTGCCGCCCACCAAGCGGGTGCGGCCGGCCCCTTGGAAGGAAACGCCCGGGCGCAGCGCGCCGCCGCTCCGGATTTCCAGATCGCCGGTCTCTGCGAGGCAGACTCCGGAAAGGTCGATGTACCATTCGTCGAGCCACGCGGGATCGGTCGCGGTCGATTTTTTCAGCGTCCCGAGCACTTCCAGCCGGTTGCCGCCGAAGTAGTTCGCAAACACGTCGCCGGTTCCGCTGACGTTCATGGTGCCGCCGGTCTCGACGCGGATCGTCGAAGTGTCCCGGCCGACGATTGGGTCGCCGCCCTGCCAGTCGAGCGTGCCGTGGACCGTCAGTTGCGAACCGGGCGCGATCACCCGGGAACCCGCGCCGGAAACGGTGAGGGAGGCGGCCGGATGGACGTCGACCAGGCCGGTCAACCAGCCGTCGGTCCAGGAGGAGGCGTCGGTCAGGGAAAGCACCGCGGGCGGCGTGCTGCCGAGCGTGCCGCCGGTGATGGCGATGCGCGCCGAGGCGTCGCCCAGGGCGACGAGGCTGCCGCCGGTCATTTCGTTGGGGCCTGCGAGGACGGTGCCGGCATCGAGCGTGTGGTTGCCACCGGTGAAACGGATGGCTCCGGGCGCGGACGAGAGGAATTCGCCGGCCGAATTGCCTCCGCCATGGAGCAGGAGCAGTCCGTTGGACGCGGTGGCCTCGCCGTCGTTGTCGAAGGCCCAGTCGATGCGGTTGTCCCCGGAGCCCGTTTTGACAAGCGTCGCACCGGGATCGATGACGAGGTGGTTGCCGCCGAAGTAATTCACGAAATCGCCGGCTCCTTCGATCGAGAAGCCGCCTCCCGAGCGGACGGCCAGCGTGCTGTTCTCTCGCCCGGTGACGCTGCCGGTTTCCCAGCGCACGTTTCCACCGACATCGAGGAGCGCGCCGACGCCGAGCGTCTTGTCGCCCGTGCCGCCGATGACCAGCGTGCCGGCCGGAGTCACCGTGGTGGTGCCGACGATCCAGCCGCCGTTCCAGCCCAGCACCCCGAGGATCGATCCCGCCGGGTCGCCGGTCAGGGTCCCGCTGGTCAGGGTGGAGTCGGCGTTGAAAGTGGTCGCCCCCATCAGTGAAGTGGAGCCTTCGAAAGAAAACGCGCCAGCGCCGGTGAACGAGCCGGCGGCGTTGAGGACCAGCGAGGACGTGAAGCGGACCGTGCCGCCGGCGGCGTGGAGGATGCCAGTGTGGCGATAGGTCCAGTCGGCGAGCAGCGATTCGCCGGTGGTGGCGCTGCGCCGGAGTTCGCCGGTGTTGAAGAACTGGTTGCCGCCGAAGTAGTTTTCGAAGGCTTTGCCCGGGGCGGCGAGGTCCCACAGGCCCTGGTTCTGGATCGTCACGTTTTCGCGGCCTTGGAGCGGCGTCGCACTGTTCCAGACCACGGTGCCGAGGTTGTCAAAGGTCGTACCGGTGCCGAGGATGCTCCAGCCATCGATCGTCAACTGGCTGCCGGCCGGGTTTTCGAGCGTCCCGTGGATCCAGCCGCCGCTCCAGAACCAGTCGCCGACGATCCGCGCGCCGGCGGCGGCGTTCCAGGTGCCGTCCGTTTTTCGCAGCGTGGCGACGGTCGAGGTGACCTCTCCGCCCAACGAGCAGGTGCTCGAAAGCCACTCGATGGTGCCCGCGCCCGTCAAGGCGGCTCCCGCCGGGAGCATCGAGTTCGCGTTCACCTGCAGCGTGCCGAGGCTGGAGCGGGTTTCGGCCGCCAGGTTGAAGGTCCAGTCGCGCAGCTCGGTGTTTCCCGCGGCCGAGGCGTGGAGCAGGCCGAGGTTGTTGAAAACGTTGCTACCGAAGTAGTTCTGAAATGGCACGCCGGGCGTGAGCAGGTTCCAGGTGCCGGTGTTGTTGACCGTGACCGCTTCGTGCCCGGTCAGCGGGTCGGGGGAGTTCCAGTTCACCGTGCCGGCGTTGTTGAAGACCGTGGAGGTGGAAAGGGTGCAGCCGCCGGTGATCGCGAGCTGGGAGCCTGCGGGGAGCGTGAAGTTCCCGCCCCGGCTGCCGCCGTTCCAGACGAACGAGCCGGTCAAGGTCGCGGCGGTGGAGTTGAATGCTCCGCCCGTGGTCTGGAAGGTGCCTCCGGTATTGGAGACCAAGCCATCGACCGTCGCCGTGCCACCGGTTTGGATGAAGGTGGCGGGGCCGGTGAACTGGACGCCGTCGGACAGGGTGCTGTCGGCCGTGAGCTGCAGGGTGCCGGTCGTTTTTTCCACGGTCCCGCCGAAGGTGAAGCGCCAGTCGTCGAACACCGCGGTGCCCGCTCCGGTGCGCCGCAAGGTCCCTTGGTTGAGGAAGTGGTTGCCGCCGAAGTAGTTCGAGAACGCGTCGCCATCGGCGGCCAGCTCCCAGGTCGCGCCGGGATGGTTGGTGATGGTCGCGGTCTCGCGGCCTTGGGTGACGCCGGAGTCCCAGACGACCATACCGTGGTTTTCCAAGCGGCTGTTCACCCACAACTCGCGGAAGGTCCCGCCGAGCGTGAGGGTGCCTTCGTTCACCCAGGTTCCATAGAGTGCGCCGCCGTTCCACTCGGAGTCGTCGGTGGTGGTGAGCGTGCCGAAACTTCCCGGGCCATTGTCGAAGCTGAGCCCGCCGGCCTCCAGATGCATTGCGTAAACGGTGCGGCTGACCGTGCTACGGACGGTGTCGCCATTGCCGATCACCACGATGTCATCCGCGCCGGGCGTCCCGTACGGACTCCAGTTGAGCGGTGTGCCCCAGAACGGCGAGTTGTTGTCGGGATTCTCGTCGCGCATCGAATAGCCGGTCCAGGTGTAAACCGGGTGGTAGTCGACCGTGAACGAGGTGCCGACGCCACGGGTGCCGGCCGGCGTTTCGCCATTGGTCGCCGTCACCTGAATGGAATAGCCGCCATTGGCCAAAAACGAACCGCTCGGGAGCGTCCAGGCCGCGGGGGCGGTCCAGCGGCCGGTTGCCGGATCGTGGATGACGGGAAGATCCGCTGCGGAGGCTGACCACCCGGTGCCGCTCCAGAACTCCGGCCCGCCGGAGGTGAAGCGGGCGATGCTCAGCGTCACCGAGGAAATCCCCGACTCGGGGTCGCTGGCGGTGCCTTGGAGGGCGGGCAGCGCCGGGTTGGCCAGAATCGAGCCGCTCACCGGTGTGTCGATTTCAACCACGGGCAGGGTGGTATCCGCCGCGGTCCGGTGCACGCTGAGGTTGCGGTCGGTGGTGTTTGAAGCGGCATCCACCGCGTGGGCGGTGATGACCACCGGTTGGCCAGCAGGCCAGGTGTTCCGCCCCGGCAGCGCGGCGGTCGGCCGCCAGCGTCCGCCGCTTTGCATGGTGTCCAAGGTGAACGAGGTCGTGGACCAGTTCGTCCCGGTCCAGTACCAGTGGGTGCCCCCATCGATCCGAATCAGCTCGAAGGTGACGCTGGTGGCGTCCGACGCGAGGATGGCGAGGCCGTCGAGGTTGAAGATGGTCGCGCCTTCCGCCCACGGCTCGATCACGAGCGAGGGCGCCGCGTTGTCGATGGTGAACGAGCTGCTGACGAACTCGGTTCCCTGGTCGCGCTGATCGACCGAAGTCACATGGATCTCGTAGGCGCCGTCCGTCAGCGGGGGCATGGCGAAGTTCCACTGGTGACTCCCGGTCGCGATCGGGATCAGGTTTTCAATCTCCGCCGGTTTGGTGTGAGCGGCGTATTGGAAGGTGGGGGAGTCGAATAGGTTGGTCGTCCAGTTCAGCCATTTCCCCTGGCTTTGACTGAAGAGGCCGAGACGGACCCGCAGCAGCCCCGCCGCTTTCGACGAGCCGCCCGCAGCGGTGTCGGAGGTCGTGCCGAATATCCCAGCGGCGGCGATCGAGGCGGATGTGTAGGCGCGGCCCGGTGTGGGACTGACGACATCGATAACGGGCGGCAGCTCGTCACTGAGCGTGTAGCCCATGTCCTGCAGCGTGCTCATGACCAAGTTGCCGAACACCTGGGTGCGGAAGCTCACGTAGGGAGTCATCAGCTCGTTCACACTGCCGTTGCCGGAATATGTGGAGTCGTCGTAGTGATGGAGCGAGGATCCGGGATCGAAGGTGGAGGGGGCGTGAAGCCGGGCGGCGGCATCCTCGTTGTATTCGCGGATGGTGGGGCCATCGAGGTAGAGGTTGTTGCTGGTCTGGATCGCCACCCGGTTCGCGGTGCTCATGGCGGTGACCGCGTTGCCCGAGCCATCGACCATCAGCGCATCCCAGATGGTGGGGCTGGCGAGGTTGTAGCTGCCGGTGCCCCCCAGCACCGAGATGAAGCCGAGGCCGTGGCCGATCTCGTGCAGCACGACCCCGACGAACGAGGTGTTCGCCGAGCCGGCGCTGTTGAGGGCATAGTCCCACTGCCAGCTGAAGCCCGGGTTTTCGTCGAGGTAGGAATTGCAATCCACGCTGATGTCCGTGAAAGTGCCGTTGACGATCAGGTCCTGGCCGACCACTTGATCGGCCAGAGCGCTCGGGAAAAACGTGTTGTCGCGAGGCAGCTCGGAGGTGGTGGCTCCGTTCCGGAGGAAATTGAGAGGCGATGCGCTGGCGAAGGTGATCCCGCCACCGGCCTCCGGTGCGGTGCTCGACCAGCCGGCGGACACGCGGATGGCGACACTGCCCCCGATCTGCGAGGACCAGCGGGAAAGCGCGTATTCGAAGGCGATCCGCCGTTGCTCGCCGAGGGAGGTGCCGGGGTTGCCGCCGACGGGTGTGCGCGGCGACGGATCGAAGAAGCCGGTGTTCGCCGCATCGCCGTAGATCACCTGAATCGGCACGGCTAGGGCGGAGGAGGCGAGAAACAACCAAATGGCCAGGGTTTTCATGGGTCCGTGGGGGCTGGGGGTGACTTGAGCGGAATGCGCCAGGATTCATCGACGGTCGCGCCGGTGAAGCGCCGGCCGTCCGGGAGGATGATTTCGGTTTCGCGGGGAGGCGTCCGCGGCGTGCCGGGAGGCGGCGTCGGCCGATGGGTTCCGGGCTCGAAACGGACTTCGATTCCCGGGAAATGACCGGATTCAAAAGGAGGCTCTACCCCGGCCGCGGGGATGATCGTCGGGGGAACCGACAGCGCGACCGGTTCGCTTGGGGCAGGCGGGACGCCGTCTGTGCCCGCGTCCGGCTCCGATGAATCCGTCACCGCCTCGGCTGCCGCCGCCGGCGTTTGCCCGCTGGTCTTCGGGAGATCCGCTTCGGGCGCGTGGTTTCCGCCGACCAAAAGCCGGATGAGCACCAAGGCGAGCAAAGCGACGGATCCGATGACGCCTGTCATGCGGACCCCGGACGCACGGGTCATAAAAGGGAGGGAAGCCCGGTTTCTATCACCGTCCGTCCCGCTCCGTCAATCTCGATGCAAAGGCATGATGGCGAGAGCGCCGGACACGGAGCGAATCTTGCGGATTGCCCATCGTCCCGATCCGGGGCACCAAAAGCGCCTGCCTCCGCCATGCTCTACCACTCCACCAACAATCCCGCCCACCGGGTCGATCTGAAGGAAGCGATCCTGCGCTCGCTGCCGCCGGACAACGGGCTCTACATGCCGGACACCCTGCCGACCCTCGGCGAGGACTTCTGGAAGATCTGGCGCGACCTCTCGTTCCAGGAAATCGGCTACGCCGTGGCGGACGCGTTCTTCGGCGAAGACGTGCCGGAGGAGGCGCTGACCGACATCGTCGAGGGCACGTTGGCGTTCGATGCACCGCTGGTGACGCTGGCCCCGGGCGACCACATCCTTGAGCTTTTTCACGGTCCCACGCTCGCCTTCAAGGACTTCGGCGCGCGCTTCATGGCCCGCCTGATGGCGTGGCTGACGCGCGACGAGGACCGCGAGCTGACCGTGCTCGTTGCCACCTCCGGCGACACCGGTGGCGCGGTAGCCTCCGCCTTCCACAACGTCCCCGGCACCCGGGTCTTCATCCTCTACCCGAAGGGCAAGGTCTCCGGTCTGCAGGAAAAGCAGCTCACCACCCTCGGCGGAAACATCCACGCACTGGAGGTCGAAGGCACCTTCGACGACTGCCAGCGGCTGGTGAAATCCGCTTTCCTCGACCGCGAGCTTTCCGAGCGGATGAACCTGACCTCGGCGAATTCGATCAACCTCAGCCGCCTGGTCCCGCAGAGCTTCTACTACATCCATAGTGCCCGTCAGCTCGCCGAGGGCGTGAAGCCGGTCTTCGTGGTGCCGAGCGGGAACTTCGGCAACCTCACCGCCGGCCTGCTCGCCCGTCAGCTCGGACTGCCGGTGGAGAAATTCGTCGCCGCCACCAACATCAACGACGTCGTCCCGGCCTACCTGAAAAGCGGCAGCTATGAGCCACGCCCGAGCGCCGCGACAATCTCGAACGCGATGGACGTCGGCGCGCCCTCGAACTTCGCCCGCCTGGAGGCGCTTTTCGGGAAATCCTGGGACGCGATGCGCGAAATGATCGCCGGAGTTTCCTACACCGATGACCAAACGCGCGCCGCGATCCGCGAGGTGAAGGCGCTCCACGACTACGAGATCGATCCGCACGGTGCCGTCGGCTGGCTGGCCGCCCGCCAGTGGCGCTCCGAACATCCGGCCACGGCGACGATCACGTTGGAAACCGCGCATCCCTCGAAGTTCCTCGACGTGATGCGCGACGAACTCGGCCCCAACGCCGTCGAAATCCCCGACCGCCTCGCCATCCTGGCGGACCGCCAAAAGGTCGCCCACCCGATGAGCACCGACGAAGCCGCTTTCAAGGACTGGCTCAACGGGCAGTGATATCAGGAGCATCGGCATTCCTGCCGATGGATCGGTCAGGTCTGGTCGCGAAGAAGCTCGCGAGAAGGCTGGTCGCCGGAAAGGTCCGGCGGCAAGAATGCCGCCGCTCCGATGTTCCGCCGTGTTTTCCTATTTCTTGTCGCCGTCCCGCTGGCCTATGGCCACGTCGTCGAGCAATTCCACGCGGAGGTCCTCGAGGGTGGCGTCGAGCTGCTGTTCGACGTCGGCTATGCCGATCCGGCGACGCGCGACGACCCCTTCGAGCCGCAGCCGACGCGCGACTGGCTGGTTTCCCGGACGCCCGCCCAACACGCAGCGCTGCGCGAGGAGTCCGCGGCGTACCTGCGCGATTACCTCCGTCTGTCGCGGGGGGAAAACCTCGCCTTTCCCGACTTCGAGACCCAGCCGCCCGAGTTCGAGCGGCTGATTTCCGGCGGTGCCTATTACCGCATCCGCATCGCGTTGGACGGCCCCTTGGAGGTGAACGAAGGCGATTTCCCCGACCTCGCCCTGCGGCTGCCCGATGGCACCTACCGCACGCTTGTGGCCGGTGAATCGATCGATCTCACCTCGTCTCCCGAAGGATCGCCGGCTCTATTGCATGCCTTCCGCGAAGGCTTCGTTCATGTGCTGCCGGCTGGGCTCGATCACATCCTGTTCATCCTCGCGATCTTCCTGTTGGTGCGGAAATGGAAGCCGCTGTTGTGGTCGTCGCTCGCCTTCACCGTGGCCCACACGATCACCCTCGGGTTGGGGGCGGCGGGGGTGATCGCATCGCCGCCGTGGGTCGAGCCGGTCATCGCCCTGAGCATCGCGGCCCTGGCGGTGGAAAACCTTTTCGTGCGTGAGTTCCACCCGTGGCGGCTGGCGGTGATCTTCGGTTTCGGGCTCGTGCATGGCATGGGCTTTGCCAGCGTGCTGACGAAGGGGCTGGGGGAGGGCGACGGATTCCTGGCGCGGCTGCTCTGCGCGAACCTCGGAGTCGAGGTCGCGCAGGTTGTTGTGCTCGCCGCGGCGTGGGGGCTGACCCTGGGGTGGGGAAAATCGCGGGCCTGGAAGCCGTTTCGCGCCGCGGCGAACTGTGCTCTCGCGGCGGTGGCCTTGGTGTGGTTCGTCCAGCGGCTGGGATAGCGGGAGCCGCGGTTGTGGGAGGAGGGCGTCCCACCCGCTACTCGAATTCGATGTCGACGCCCTTCTTTCCCCAGCCTTTGGCCACGTCTTCCTCAAGCTCATCCCAGGTCCGCCCGTCGAGCAGCACTTTGTAAGCTTCTTCGATGTCGCCATGCCCGATCTCGCGGAGCTTTTTCAGGAACGTCTTCAACCGCGCCGCATCGCCCTCGCCGTCGAGGTGGATGAAATACGTCGTCATCAACGCGGCGAAGCCGTAGTTGAAATTGGCGTTCGAGCCGGTGAAATCCGAGTAGTCCATTCCCATGAACTGCTTCAGGTCCGGGGCATCGATCTCGGTGCCCAGCGCCCGGCCGCGGTTGGTCTTGCGGTTGTAGGCGGTGACGTCCTCCTCGATGGTTCTCAGCGCGCTGCGGACGTTGAAGCGGCCGTTGCGATAGGGGGTCATCGCGCAATACTCGGCGATGCCCTCGGTGAACCATCCACGTGAGCCTTCGCGATAGTAAATGTCGGGCGTGAGCTGGTGCACCAGTTCGTGGACCAGCACCTGGTCGCTCTTGTCCCGGTCCCGCATGTAGCCGCTGCCGACCTTCCGGACGCCGAGGCTTTTCAGCGGGACCATCACGACATTCTCGCCGGGCATGAATACCCCCGCGCTGGAGGCCGGCCCCCCAGCCTTCACGTAGTCATCGAACTGCTCGAAGAGAAGAATCTCGAACTTCCCATCGCGGACCCGGCCACCGGTAATCGCGAGCGGCAGGGCGCGGCTGTATTGATAGGCCGATTCGAACATCTCGGCGAAATTGCTGACGACCGATTTCGAAAGCCGGACGTCGCAGATGAAGCGGTAGTGGGACGACTCGTAAACCCAGCGCTTCTTCTCCTCGTCCTCTTCCGCGATGTTGATCTCGGGGTCCGCCTTGTAAACCACCGCATCCGGCCAGGCGACGCTCCAGTTGAGTGCGTCGTCACCGGCATTCGTCTCGCTCTCTTTTTTCTCCTCAGCCTCCGGCTCGTCGGTCTCTCCGCGAAGAAAGGCGAGATCCTCTTCGCTGAGCCGCGTGAGGGCCACGGTGGCATTTTTCCCTCCCGGCAGCCGCAGCACCACCTCGCGGTCGTCGTGGGAAACGAGTTCCGCCTCGATCTCCCGGCCTTGGACATCGGTCCACGTGCGTGCCTCAAGGGCGGTCGCGGTAAGGCATAGCGCGGCCAGGCTGCGAAGCATCGGATTTTTCAGCATCGGCGCGCCCATGAGAGCCGGTCGCGTGCGAGGGCGACAGGAAAAAGAGGCCTGGGGGAATGAGCGGGTTACTTCACTTCCGCGATATCACTGAGGCCGCGCATCTGGATCTGCGAGGTGCCGGGCGTGGCGGTCACGATCTGGAGGACGCGCTTCTTTCCGGGGTGTGGCCAGTTGCCTGAGGCCACCTGCACCCACTCGCCATCTTTTCCGGCATGAAACATGCGCATGGCCGAAGCCTGGCGCTCTCCGACCGGCGGGTCCTGGATCAGCGCCGTTCCTCCCGCCGGGCATTCGAATTCCTTGTCCTGGAGCACGAGCTTCACCGCGCCCTCCGTGAGGTTGAGCACGTGGAACGAGCCCGCCGGAAAGGCTTTGGCCGAATCGTCCACCATATGCACGGTCGCCGGCTCGTCACCCTGGGCTGGCATGAACAGGGCGATCCCGCGGCTGAAGCCCGCGGGCAAGACCACCGAGCCCAGTTGCTGCGTGGCATCTTCCTTGCTCTTGGCCTTGGAGTCCGTGGTGAAAACCAGCTTGGCGCTGTCCACGTCCACCGCACTGGTGTCGCGGTTGAGATAGCGTTGCACCTTGATCGGTTGACCCGATGACTTGGAGCCTTCCTCATGGAGGAACACCTCGCCTTTCGGGTATCCCTGGGTGATCGAGACCCCGCGGATCTCCACGTCCTTTGCCTCGAGGCCGCCGCCCAAGGCCGTCATTCCCGCCAATACGGCGATGGTTATCGTTTTCATGTTATCTGACATGCTCCATCCCCTGGCACGTCGAGTCAATCACGCGCTGTGACTCCTTATGATCCCGGAGGATCGGTCGGGCGGCTCGGCGGGGCGTTGATGGCCCGCGGCAGGGAGCCCGGCGGGTCGCCCAGCCGCTGCTGGTCGAGGATGGCGTCGGCGATCGCCGACGCGAGCTGATCGCGGTAGCCGGCGTCGTCGCACCGGCGGGCTTCGGCCGGATTGCTCAGGTAGCCGCATTCCACCAGCACGCTGGGGACGTTCGGATTCCGCGTGAGCCGCAGGCGCCGTCGCACCTGCCCACGGTTGCCGCTTTCGCCAGGCACCACTTTTTCCAGATTGCGCTGGAGGCGGGTGGCGAGGCCCCAGCTATCGACCCGCCACCAGTAGAGTTCCGGCCCGCGCATCGACGAAGGACCGGCGTTGTAGTGGATGCTGACCAGGATCGCGCCATCCCGCCGGCTGGCGCGGCGCACGCGTTCATCGAGGTCCACGAAGGTATCGTCCGAACGCATCAGGACCACCTTCGCCCGGCCCCGCAGCTTCGCCCGGACCCGCTTCACCGTATCGAGCGCGAGGTCCTTTTCCCGGGTCCCGGTGGTGCGCGAGACCGCCCCGGAATCGTGTCCGCCGTGGCCGGCGTCGAGGACTACCGTCGAGAACCCTTTCGGGCCGGGGCGATGCCCCCAGTAGTCGCGTTTCCAGCTCGTCGCCGGACCACTCGGAGCGGGGGCGCAGGAAACGGCGGCAAGTGCGATCAGTCCGGAGAAAAGCAGGTTTCGCATCGTGCCGGAGTCTCGCAGAGCCCTCCCGGGGTCGCGAGCGGAAATCAGTGACACCCGGCCATCACCGGCCGACCATCGCGCCCATGGAACAGCGGGAAAGCTTCATGCGGCGGGCGATCGAGCTGGCGAGGCAGGGCATGCTCGCCGGTGCCGGCGGGCCCTTCGGTGCGGTCGTGGTGCGGGGTGGGGTGATCATCGGCGAGGGCTGGAACCGTGTCGTCGCCTCCAACGATCCCACCGCCCATGGCGAGGTCCTCGCGATCCGCGACGCCTGCTCGCGCATCGACGACTTCCGCCTTACCGGGTGTGAGATTTTCACCACCGGCCAGCCGTGCCCGATGTGTCTTGGTGCCATCCTCTGGGCTCGGATTTCCCGGATCCACTACGGCTTCCGCATCGAGGACGCCGCCACCATCGGCTTCGACGACCGCGAATTCCACGCCCAGTTCCAGCTTGACGAAGCGCAGCGCTCGATTCCGTCCGGCTCTCTGATCCGCGACGAAGCCCTGCAGCTCATCGAGGAATACCGCGCCCTCCCCGATCGGCCGACCTATTGAAGAAAGGGGAGCCTGGCCTCTGGTCGGGGAATTCCTGCCCACGCAGGGCCATTCACGTCACCTCGGCCTCACTTTGGCACTTGAACGCGGGAAGCTCCCGCCGCCACGCTCCGGCCATGGCAGACGCACTGGTCGGCATCATCATGGGCAGCACCTCGGACTGGCCCACCATGGAACACGCGGCACGCACGCTGGGGGATTTCGGCATCGCTTGGGAGGCGGAAGTCGTCAGCGCCCACCGCACGCCCGACAAGCTCTATGCCTACGCCGCTGAAGCCCGCGGCCGCGGCCTGAAGTGCATCATCGCCGGTGCCGGAGGAGCCGCCCATCTACCGGGCATGACCGCCGCCCTGACCGATCTCCCGGTGCTCGGCGTGCCGGTGGAATCCAAGGCGCTCAAGGGCATGGACTCGCTGCTTTCGATCGTCCAGATGCCCGGCGGCATCCCCACCGCCACCTTCGCCATCGGCAAGGCCGGGGCGATCAACGCCGCGCTTTTCGCCACCGCCATGCTCGCCGGGGAAAACCCGGCGTTGCTGGAAAAGCTCCAGGCTTTCCGGGCCAACCAGAACGCCACCGTCAAAGCCGCGGAACTTCCCCGTCTTTCCTGACCCGATGCCCATGGACGCCTTCCTGCCCGGAACCACCGTCGGCATCATCGGCGGCGGCCAGCTCGGCCGCATGTTCTGCATGGCCGCCCGCCGCATGGGATATCGCACCGTCGTCTGGACCGGAGCCCTTGAGGCCCCGGCGATGGTCGTGGCCGACGAAGCGATCGACCTGCCGTTCGACGATCCCGTCGCCCTACATGACTTCGTCGGCCGCGTCGACGTGGCCACCGTCGAGTTCGAAAACATCCCCCGCGGGACGCTCGAAGCCGTGGCCGCGGAAGTCCCGCTGCATCCCTCGCCCGATGCCCTGGCGATCTGCCAGAACCGCGAGCGCGAAAAGACCTTTCTCCGCAGCAACGGCATCCCCTGCGCGGACTTCGCCGTGGTCACCAGCGCCGACCAGCTGGAGGCCGCGCTGCGTAAGATCGGCAGGCCCGCCGTGCTGAAGACGGCCGATTTCGGCTACGACGGCAAAGGCCAGGTGAAGATTTCGGCTGGCGACGACCCCGTGGAAATCTGGCGCGACTTCGATGGCGCACGCGCCGTGCTGGAGGCCTTCGTACCCTTCGAGCGCGAGCTTTCGGTGATGGTCGCCTGCGATGGCGGCGGGAGTTTCGCCTGCTACGATCCCGCGGAAAATCGTCACCGCCACCACATCCTGGATGTTTCGATCGTTCCCGCCCGGATCACCGCGGAGGTTGCCGCCAACGCCCGCCGGATCGCCCGGGACGTGGCCGAGGCGCTCGACTATCGCGGCATCCTCGGAGTGGAGTTTTTCATGCTCCCGGACGGCTCGCTGGTGGTCAACGAGATGGCCCCGCGTCCGCACAACAGCGGCCACCACACGCTCGACGCCTGCGCCACCTCGCAGTTCGAACAGCAGTTGCGTGCCGTTTGCGGCCTGCCGCTCGGGTCACCCCGGCTGCTCTCGCCGGTGGTCATGCTGAATCTTCTCGGTGACATGTGGCCGGAGGAAACCACCCCGCCGGACTGGTCGTCGCTCTTCGCCGACGGCGAAGCTTATCTGCACCTTTACGGCAAACGCCACGCCCGCGGCCGCCGGAAGATGGGTCACGCCAACGTTCTCGGGGGCGAGATCGGCGACTGCCTTCAGCGTGCCGAAGCGCTCAAGGACGGCTGGCTCGACGCGGCCTCCGGGCAGCCCTGAGGGGATTTTCCCTTGCGAACCGGTTTCAAGACGGCTTAGTCGGGATCGTGCTCCGCAGTGTTTTGACATGGCTGCTCCTGTTCGGCGTCCTCGCCGGGCTCACGGTGCGTGCCGTGCCGGAACTGCAGGAAATGACTCACACCCACGAGCATTGCTCGCACGAGACGGGCGTCGTGGCGGCGGATGATCACCAGCACGATGATTCCTGCGGCCATGACCACACGGCCCCGGCGGAAGACAGGCAGCCTTGCCCGGGACACCATCATCATGGCTGTGGCTGTTCACCGCTGAATCTCACGGCCGAGACCCTTGTATCGGTGCGCCTTTGCCCGCCGGCGGGCAGTCTGCTCGGCGTGGGTTTGGCCGATGAGTTGATGCCGGATCCGCCGGTTTTTGAGGAAGACGCGCCGCCCTTGATCTGACGCGCCCGCCGCATGTCGCGGAGCCCTTGGCGGTTCCGCTCCTGTTTTCCGTGCGCCTGCATTTCAGGGTGCCGGGACCTTTGGGATCATTCCTGACGTCTTCTTTTGTGAAACTACTGCTTTTATCGTTTTTAGGACTCATCCTGCCCGTCTGGTCGGAACCGGGCGTGGTGGTGACGCTCGAATCGGTGGCGCGCCGCGTCCGCGCCGACAACCCGGAGCTGGCCGCGGCGAACCTCGCGATCCAGGAAGCGCTCGGACGTGCCCGCCAGGCGGGGCGACTGGAAAACCCGGAACTTGAGATCGAGGTCGAGCACAACGAGCGCTTCGCGGAAAGGCGGCTCGAGATCGGCCTTAGTCAGCGCTTTCCGGTGACGGACCGGCTGAAACGGGAGAAAGCTCTCGGAGCCACCGCCGTGCAGGCCGCGCAACGCGAGGTGGCCGAGGTGGCCAATCAGCTCATCGGTGAGGCGCGCGCGAAGGTAATCGAGGCGCTGGCGCTGCGCGGGCGTCGCGATCTCGTGCGGCAACAGGAGGAGTTGTCGAGCGAGTTGGCCGGCTTCACCACGGAGATTGCGGAAAAGGGCGAGGGCTCGGTGCTCGATGCCGGCCAGGCGCGTCTGGCGACCGCCAGGTTTTCCACCGAGATCCGCCGGCTCGCTGCGGAAGAGCAGCGTCTGCTCGGGCAGCTCAAGCCGCTGCTGGGGATGGTGCCGGGCGAGTCGCTGACCGTCTCCGGCAGTCTGCCGGAGTTGGCCTTGCCCCCGGGTGCGGACCCGTCCGGACGTCCGGCGTTGGAGGTCGCGCGATTGGCGGTGCTGGAGGCCGAGCAGCAGGCGGCGATCGAGCGCACGAAGCGCTACGGCGACGTGGAAGCTGGGTTTTTCGCCGCCGGCGAGCGGGTCGTCGATGCGCCCGAGGCGGCGGAAAAGGAAGCGATCGTGGGGCTGCGTTTCACCGTGCCGCTGCCATTCTGGGATGGAAACGAGGGCAACATCGAAGCCGCCGAAGCGCGCGCCGAGCGGCGCCGCAAGGAGGCCGCCGCGCTCGATCGGACGATCCGGCTGGAAGCCGAGGCCGCGCGGAATGAGATGCTCGAATGGGCGAAGCTCGCCCGTGAGGTGGGCGACACGCTGCTGCCGCAGGCGGCCGAGCAAACCGACCTCGCCGAGCAGGCGTGGCGCGAGGGCCAGGGCGACCTGCTCACCGTGCTCCGCTCTCGCGAGCAACGCCTCGAACTTGCCGCCGCCCGCCTCGACGCCCTCAAGAATTTCCATCTCGCCCGCGTCCGCTACCGGACGGCTCTCGGGAACTTTTAACTCTCTCCCATCGATGAACTTTTTGAATCAACTTCGCATCTTCTGCCAGTGGCATGACCGTCCCGGTCATGAAAGGAAGAGCTGGGCTCAAAACAGTAAGCTGCCCGCCTCGTCTGGAATGCTTCTCCGGCTCATGACCGGGACGGTCATGCCACTGGCAGGAATGATCATGCTCACCATCGGGCAGGCGGCGGAAACCATCATCCTCGACGAGGTGGCGGTGAAGAACCTGCGGCTCGAAACAGTGGTCGCGGAAGAGCGGGATTTCGAAAGTACGGTCTTTGCCGTAGGACGGGTCGAGGAGATCCCCGGGAACCGCTATTCGGTTTCGTCGCGCATCTCCGGCCGGGCCGTCGAGGTGAATGCGTTCTTCGGCGACACGGTGGAGGAGGGCGAGGTGCTGGTGCGGGTGGAAAGCCGCCAGCCCGGGAATCCACCTCCGACCATCGAGCTGCGCGCGCCGCACGACGGGCTCATCACCGACTCCCACGTCTTGAAAGGCCAACCGGTCGAGCCGGACAAGGATCTCCTGGATATCACCGACCGCTCCGAGATGTGGGTGGTGGCGCAAATCCCCGAGCAAGTAGTGGCGGGAATCGCCCCGGGCACCAAGGCACGCATCCATTTCCCGGCGCTGGGAGGTGAGCCGGTGGTGGCGGAGCTGCTGCGCTTCGGCGTGCAGGCGAACCGAGAGGCCGGCGCGATCGAGGGCGTGTTCCAGGTGTCGAACCCGGACGGGCGGCTGCTGCCCGGGATGCGTGCGGAGTTTGAAATCGTGGTGGAAACGCGGCCCGACGTGCTGGCGATCCCGGAAGAAGCGGTGCAGGGCGACCCTGCCTCGCGGGTGGTGTTCGTGAAAGACTTCGATCTGCCCAACGCCTTCCAGCGCACCCCGGTGGTGCTCGGCGAGAGCGGCGGCGGCTGGGTGGAGGTGGAACAGGGGCTTTTCCCGGGCGATGAGGTGGTCACCCGCGGCTCGTATTCGCTCGGCTTCGTCGGTGGGGCCAGCGGAATGTCGCTGAAGGAAGCGCTCGATGCCGCCCACGGCCATGAGCACAACGAGGACGGCTCCGAGGTGACGCCGGAGCAGGAGGCGGAGCACGGGCACGATCACGGCGAGGAGGAGCACGACCATGATCACGGGGAAGCCGGAGCCTCCGGCTGGGTGCTGTGGTACGCCATCGCTGCGAGCATCGCCGCGCTGGTCTTCGCGCAGCTCTGGTGGAACTCGAAGAGGAAGGAAGCCTGATGCTCAACGCCCTCATCCGTTTTTCGCTGGCCCAGCGCGGGCTGGTGCTGGTGGTCGCCGTGGTGCTGCTCGTATTCGGCATCCGGAAGACGACCGAAATGCCGGTGGATGTCCTGCCGGACCTTACCAAACCGACCGTCACCCTGCTCACCGAGGCCAAGGGCTACGCACCGGAGGAGGTCGAAACATTGGTCACCATCCCGCTGGAAAACGCGCTGATGGGCGTGACCGGCGTCGATCGCATCCGCTCGACCAATGACATCGGGCTTTCACTCATCTTCGTCGAATTCGACTGGGGCACCGATATCTACAAGGCGCGCCAGTTCGTGCAGGAACGGCTGATGGGAGCCCCCGAAACGCTGCCCGAAGGCGTGACGCCCTACATGACGCCGGTGAGCTCGCTGATGGGCGACATCATGCTCGTCGGTCTGCGCGACACGACCGGAAACATCCCGGCGCGCGATCTCCGGGAAACCGCCGACTGGGTCGTGGCCCGGCGTTTGCAATCGATCAAGGGCATCGCCGAAGTGCTCGCCATGGGCGGCGGCGTGAAGCAGCTCCAGATCCAGCCCGATCCCGAGCGGATGTTGTTGCATCAAGTCACCTTCGAGGACATCCGAGAGGCCGCCTCGAAGGCGGTCGGCAACACGACCGGCGGATTCCTCACCGAGCGGCCGGAGGAGATCATGGTCCGCAACCTCGCGATGACCACCGACCCGGAGGTCATCGGTGAAACGGTGGTGGCCTATCGCCAGGACCGCCCGGTGCACTTGCGCGACGTTGCCACCGTGACCTGGGACATCGAGGCGATGCGTGGCGATGCAGCCTTCGGCACCGCCGATGGCCCGCCGGATGAGGAGGGGAATCTCTCGAGCCGCGGGGTGATCCTCAGCGTGAGGAAATCGCCGGGCTTCAACACGCTCGACCTGGATCGCGAGGTGCTCGCCGCGCTTGAGGAGCTGGGGGACGCGTTGCCGGAAGGCGTCGAGCTGACCCCGCTCTACCGCCAGTCGGAGTTCATCCGACTTTCCATCGACAACCTCAAGGAAGCGTTGCGCGACGGCTCGATCATGGTGGCGGTGATCCTGTTTCTCTTCCTGCTGAATTTCCGTATCACCGCGATCACGCTGACCGCCATTCCGCTCTCGCTGGGGATCACGATCCTCGTTTTCGACCTGCTCGGCCTGAGTGTGAATTCCATGACCCTCGGCGGCCTCGCCGTGGCGGTGGGCATGGTGGTCGATGATGCCATCGTGGACGTGGAAAACGTCTTCCGTCGCTTGCGGGAAAACGCCGCCCGTCATGAACCGCTGCCGAAGTTGGAGGTCATCGCTCGCGCTTCAGGCGAGGTGCGGTCGTCGATCCTCTACGCCACCGTGTTGATCATTCTGGTTTTCCTGCCACTGATGGCGCTGAGCGGCGTGGAAGGCCGGCTTTTCACGCCGATCGCGATCGCCACCATCGTCAGCATGGCGGCGTCGTTCGTCGTCTCACTTACGGTGATTCCAGTACTCAGCTCGTTCCTGCTGAATCCGAAGCCCGGCAAGGAGCATGGCGACTTCATTTTCGTGCGCTGGCTCAAGACCGCGTTCCGCGTCACCTGGATGAAGGTGGCGCTGTCCCAGCCGCTGCTGGTCATCGCCATCACCGGCGTGCTGGCGTGGCTGAGCTGGGTCGCCTATGCCGGGATGGGTCGCAATTTCCTGCCCGCCTTTCGCGAGCCGACGGCGCTGGTGGCGA
Organism: uncultured Haloferula sp.; assembly: GCA_965652295.1. Taxonomy (GTDB): domain Bacteria; phylum Verrucomicrobiota; class Verrucomicrobiia; order Verrucomicrobiales; family Akkermansiaceae; genus Haloferula. The sequence goes on from CBFGTS010000023.1 coordinate 24,173, forward strand.
CGACGCTCAGCCCGGGAACCTCGCTGAAAATGACGACCGAGCTGGCCGACGTGGCGCTGGAGCGATTGCTGCGGATCCCGGGAGTCAAAACCGTGGGCTACCGCGCCGGACGGGCCGAACGCGGCGACCATGTGGTGCCGGTTTCCACCGTGGAGATCGATGTCGAGTTCGACGAATCATCCGGCCGGACGCACACCGAGGTGATCGGCGATATCCGCGAGACGATGAAGGGCATCCCCGGGACCTTCAGCGCGATGAGCGGCCCGTTGGCCGACCGCATCGGCCACATGCTCAGCGGCGTGTCGGCGAAGGTGGCGGTGAAGATTTACGGGCCGGATCTCGATGAGTTGCGGCGCCTGGGGGAAAAGGTGGTCGAGGTGGCGCGGGAGATTCCCGGCCTGGAGGAGGCGCGCGGCGAGCAACAGGCACCCGTTTCACAGCTCCGGATCGAGCCCGATCCCGAGCGCGCTGCGGCCTACGCGGTGACGCCCGGAGCGCTGACCCGGGAAATGGCCAGCCTGATGGGCGGGGAGAAGGTTTCCGAAGTTTACGAGGGGGTCAGGGTTTACGACCTGGTGGTCCGCCTGCCCGAGGAATGGCGGGAGAACCCGGAGCGGCTGGAGGATTTCTACGTCGATACGCTGGACGGAAAGCTCGTGCCGCTCGGCTCCGTGGCCGACCTGCGGATGGCCAGCGGGCCGAACAACATCCTGCGCGAGAATTCCCGCCGGCGCTTCGTCGTGCAGATCAATCCAACCGTGAGCGACCTCGTTTCCGCCGTGGACCGGCTCAAGGCCGAGGTGGCCGAAAAGGTCGCGCTGCCGGAGGGCTACACGATTTCCTACGAGGGCGAATACCAGGCGCAGAAGGAAGCCTCGCGGACAATCCTCGTCATGTCCTCGGTGATCCTGGTGGTGGTGGTGGTACTGCTCTACTCGTACTTCAGGAGCCTGCGCTTCGTCGGCCTGGTGCTGACGATCATCCCGGTTTCGCTCATCGGGGCGGTGCTCTCCACCGAGCGCACGCTCGACAACGTCAGCATCGCCACGCTGGTCGGCTTCATTGCCGTGGCCGGGATCGCGGCGCGGAACAACATCATGCTCATTTCCCACTACCTGCACCTGATGCGCCACGAGGGCGAGCAGTTCACGCGGTCGATGGTGATCCGTGGCACCGAGGAGCGCCTGGTGCCGATCCTGATGACCGCGCTTTCCGCCGGGCTCGCGCTGGTCCCGCTGGTGCTGGCTTCGGAAAAACCGGGGAAGGAAATCCTGAATCCGGTGGCGATCGTGATCGTCGGAGGTTTGGTAAGCTCCACGCTGCTCGGTCTCGCCGTTACGCCCGCTCTCTTCTTCCGCTTTTGCCGCGGCGCCGCGGCAAAAGCCCTGCAACGCAATGCGGCCGCGGCCGCTTGAAACCGCGAACTCCAACCCACGACCATCCATGAAAAAGACATCCATCCTCGCCGCCATCGCGGCTTTCGTCCTCGGTTCCGTTTCGTTCGCCGCCGACGATCACGACCACGGGCACAAGATCGCGGGACCGAACGGGGGACGCGTGATCACCTCGGTGGAACCCCACCTTGAGTTTCTCCGCAGGGACGACGGCAAGGTGAAGATCACCGCGGTGAACGACGAGGGCGAACCCCGGCCGATCGGCGACACCGTGGTCTCCGTCACCGGCGGCGAGCGCTCGAACCCGACCAAGCTCACCTTTTCCAAGGACGGCGACGCGCTGATCTCCGACAAGGCGTTTCCCGAAGGAAAGAACCTGCCGGTGGTGGTAAGCATCAAGACCTCGCCGGACGCGAAGACAGTGTATGAGCGTTTCAGCCTGAACCTCGCCGATTGCCCCGGGTGTGAGCATCAGGAATACGCCTGCACCTGCGAGCACGATCACGACCATTGATGGGTCACGATCACCATCACCATGACGAGGCCAGCGAGGGCAACCTGAAGGTCGCCTTCCTGCTCAACGCGGCCTTCACGGTGGTGGAAATCGCGGGCGGCCTATGGACGAACAGCATCGCGATCCTGGCTGACGCGCTGCACGACGCGGGCGATACCGCCTCGCTCGGCCTCGCGTGGTACTTCGAGCGGATGTCGCGCCGCGGACGGACCGCGCGGCACACCTACGGTTACCGTCGTTTCCGGCTGCTCGGGGGCCTGATCACGGGGGTGATCCTGCTCGTCGGGCTCGGTTTCGTGTTGTGGCAGGCGATTGGGCGGTTGCGGTCGCCGGAGAGCGTCGATGCCCACGGCATGATCGCCCTCGCGGTGCTCGGTGTGGTCGTCAACGGGGCCGCCGTGCTGCGGGTGCGGCGTGGGTCGTCGCTGACCGAGCAAGTCGTCAGTTGGCACCTGCTCGAGGACACTTTGGGCTGGGTGGCGGTCTTGATCGGTGCCGGGGTGATGGCGGTGTGGGATCTGCCGATCATCGATCCGCTGCTCTCGATCGGAATCTCGCTTTTCATCCTGTGGAACGTGGGCCGGAACCTGTCCAAAGTGATGGCGGTGTTTCTGCAGACCACGCCCGCATCGTTCGATCCAGAGGCTTTCGAAACCGAGCTCCTGCGTCAGCCCAAGGTGGAAGACGTGCATCACCTGCATGTCTGGTCACTGGACGGCGAAACCCACGTGCTGACCCTGCACCTCGTGATGTCAGCCGATGCAAGCCGCGAGGACGTCGTCGCCGTGAAGGAGGGGGTCCGTGCCGGTCTGGACCCGCACGATTTCCGTCATGTGACCGTGGATGTGGAGCTGGCCGGGGAAGCGTGCGTGTCGTCGTAGAAGACGGACCCTCGTCCGGTTCTTCGCGCCCGGCATGTAATGCAGTTTACCGCCGGAAGGAATGCATAACGAAGAGCCTGCCCTTGGCCGGGTGGGCGGATCCGTTGGTTTTCAAGGGCTCGTGGGTTGGAACGAAGCCTGCCGGTAACAGGCGGGCATTTGCCCGCAAATCCGAAACCGAAAAAGCCATGATCGAAAACCTGAAAGCACTCTATTACGACCAACTTCGCGACCTCTACAGCGCCGAAACGCAACTCATCGACGCGCTGCCGAAGATGGTTGAGAAGGCGACCGACGCCGATTTGAAGGAAGCCTTCTCCGATCACCTCCAAGAGACCCGCCGTCACAAGGAGAGGCTCGTGGAAATCTGCAGACGTCACGGAATTTCCCCCGAAGGGGAGGTCTGCGACGCCATGAAAGGCCTCGTCAAGGAAGCTGAGAAGCACGGAGGAGAGACCGAAGCAGGTGCCGTCCGCGACGCCGTCCTGATCGCCTCGGCGAACCGGGTCGAGCACTACGAGATCGCCGGTTACGGCACCGCCAAGACCTACGCCGACGTGCTCGGCTTCGACGACGACGTGAAGCAGCTCGACGAGACCCTTGATGAGGAATCGAAGGCCGACAAGCTGGTGACCAAGATCGCCACCGGCGGCCTGCTCCGCGACGGAGTGAACGAAGCGGCGGTGCACTGAGGCCGCTGCAAAGAAAATTCCAAGGGCGCTGGCGCGGCGGGGTTGTGATCGACCCCGCCCGTCAGCGTCTTTTTTGCCAACGGGAGCCGGAGGGTCCGCTGGCGTGTCATGGGCCGATCCAAGACGGTATTTTCGCTCGATCTGCAGAGGCAGTGCCTGCTTGGATCCGCAGTCTTCGGTCGGTGACGGCTGGGTTTGCTTGAGGCAGGTCCGGCGACCGAGATCTCCTGCTTTGAATCGATGAAACGCATGATTTCCTGGAGCATCGCGCTCCTCTCTACCGGAGCTTTTGAGGCCAGTGCGTCGGTGTGGTACGTGAACGGCTCTGCGGGAGGTGGGAATAATGGTCTCACCTGGGAGAGCGCTTTTCTCCATCTTCAAGATGCCATTGATGCTGCCTCCACTGGCGACGAGGTTTGGATCGCAGCGGGCACGTATCGACCGAACGACGCTGATCCAAGCCAGCTGGATCGCGCCCAATCCTTCTCGCTGAAGAATGGGGTATCGATCTTCGGTGGGTTTTCCGGCTCAGAGGATGCGGTGGAGGACCGGGATCCGCTGGCCAATCCGGTGGTGTTGTCGGGAGATCTCGGGAGCAATGATGTCGATTCGGATGATGACGGGCTGATGGATGAGGCGACTTCAGACAATGCCTATCATGTGATCAAGGTCGATGAGGCGGATGCCAGCGAGCTTGAGGCCAGTGTGAACTCGGTGACGATCCGAGGCGGCCGGGCTGACGGATCATCGCCTGACCACAGGGGGGGAGCTGTGTATCTCATCGGTTCCCTGGAGTCGTCGCTTTCGTTGTCATTCTGCCAGTGCACCTTTGTCGACAACGAGGCAACGGCTGGCGGTGCCGTCAGAGCGGACTTTGCCTCAGAATTTTTGATCGACGACTGCGACTTCATAAAAAACACAGCGACAGGCGGAGGAGCAGTTTACGGATTCGCCAGTGTCATGCAGCTTAGCAACTCCAGATTCCAGAGGAATCAAGGCACGACATCCGGAGGGGCGGTTTTTACCGTAGGATCCCGACCCTTTCTGGTTTCAGGCTGCATTTTTGAGGAAAACGCGGCACCAAAAGGAGGCGCGGTTTTCAATACGGGACTGCCAGTTTTCACCGATTGTTTGTTCGAACGAAACTCTGCGACGACGGAAGGAGGAGCTGTGGCAAGCCAGGTCGGGGCAGAATTTGTCGATTGCCGATTTTCCGGAAACACCGCTCCGCAAGGAGGAGCAGTGCATGTCCGATCCTCTGACTTTACGGCCGCCGGTTGCGTCTGGGACGCCAACGAAGCTGCCTATGGAGGTGCCATTTTTGCAGATACCGACGGGTACCTCTGCTCCATAGAAGAATCTGATTTCATCGGAAACCTGGCGACTTCGGCGGGCGGCGCGGTGTTTCACACACCCGGATTTTTTAGCCATGAGGGGAGCGGGTTGCTGCTGTCGTCGTGCTTGCTTCGGGATTGCTCAGCTCCCGAAGGCGGAGCGGTGTTATCAGGCGGGTGGTCGAGCAGATTGATCAACTGCACCGTCACCAGGAACTCGGGGGTCGATGGAGCGGCCATGATGGGATCGGGACTTTTGGTGCTGAACTGTACGGTCGCGGAGAACACCAGCTCTACTGGGGCCAGCATGCAGTTCAGCCCGGAGGGCTCCTCCTCGTCCGTGGTCAACTCCATCGTATGGGGGAACTCTGGGACCCAAGTGTCGGGAGGCTCGGTGAGGGACTGCATTGTCCAAGGCGGGCGCTCGGGCACGAACGTGTTCACCGACGACCCGCAGTTGCAGATATTGGGGGATTACGGCGGAGCGACGGCGACGATGCGCCTGATGTCAGGAAGTCCTGCCATTGACGCGGGGAACCCGCGATACCTCAAGGGCGGGGGTATCGGTTTCGCCCCGCAGACGGACCAGCGCGGGTTTCTCCGGATCGGAAATCCCGATATCGGGGCTGTGGAGTTCGTGGCGGCCGGTATCGTTCGGGAGGACGCTTCGGAGCCAAGCGAGATCGGAGGATCACGGTCGTTGGTGGTGCACAGCGATTTCAGCGATCCTGACTTCCAGTGGTTTCTGGGACCTGCCGGTGAGACCTCGGAGCCGATTCCTGGCGGGGACGGGCCGCAGGTGGAGGTGGGTCCCTTGGAGCTGGGAACGGATGTTTGGGTGCGAGCCACAGATGAGAATGGCTCAGGCCCGACGGCGGACAGCTTGGCTCATCGCATCGAAGTCAGAGGGAGCTTCGACGATTGGTGCGATTTTCATCAGCTTGCGGAAAATGAGCGAAGCTTGGAGGCAAGTCCGGCATCGGATGGTATCCCGAACGGTGTGAAATTCGCTTTGGGCCTAAGGCCGCGGGAAGTCTCAAGCTTAGCGCAGGCGCGGACCCGATTCTCCACTGCGGGATCGGCTCCCATGGGGGAAGTCTGGAGGATCTCCAAGACGCCGGTGGATCTTTCGATCCGCTTCGTTCGTTCAGCGAACCTGACGGAGTGGGCGGACGAGGGGCTTCCAAGTGAGGCAATGGAGGAAGACGCGGCTTTCGAGCATCGCCGGGTGGTCTGGCCGACCGAGGAGGCTTCAGGTTTCTTCCGGATGGAGGTGGAGCGGACCGGACCTTGAGAGAGCAGACGGAGCGAGGTGGCGGCTATCCGGTCTCGGCGAGCCGGGGGATTGCGACAATTTCAGCTGATTTCCCGGGCTGGCTGTGTTTTCGTCCCGCCGCCATGGCAACCACGCTTGTTCCAGACGCCACCGGACACTTCGGGAAGTTCGGCGGCATGTTCGTGCCGGAAACCTTGATGGCTCCTTTGGCCGAGCTGACGGAGGCCTATGCTGCGGCTCGCAAGGATCCGGCGTTCCAGGCAGAGCTCGACGACCTCCTTGAGAACTATTGCGGGCGACCCACGTCGCTGTATTTCGCGGAGCGGTGGACGGAAAAGCTGGGTGGGGCGAAAATCTACCTCAAGCGCGAGGACCTGCTCCACACGGGCGCGCACAAGATCAACAACGCAATCGGCCAGATCCTGCTGGCGAAGCGGCTCGGGAAGAAGCGGATCATCGCGGAAACCGGTGCAGGCCAGCACGGGGTGGCGACCGCTACGGTGTGCGCGCGCTTCGGGATGGAGTGCGTGGTGTACATGGGGAAGGTCGATATGGAGCGGCAGGCGCTGAACGTGGCGCGGATGCAGCTGATGGGAGCGGAGGTCCGCGCGGTCACCGCCGGGCAGGCGACCCTGAAGGAGGCGGTGAATGAGGCGATGCGCGACTGGGTGGCTTCGGTGGATCACACCCACTACATCCTGGGCTCGGCGCTGGGAGCGCATCCGTTTCCGATGATGGTGCGCGATTTCCACCGGGTGATCGGGGTCGAGGCGCGGGAGCAGATTTTGAAAAAGGAGGGCAGGCTGCCGGACTTGCTCGTCGCCTGCGTGGGCGGCGGGTCGAACGCGATCGGCTTGTTTCATCCGTTCCTCGACGACGCGGACGTGCGGATGGTCGGCGTCGAGGCCGGTGGACTGGGCATCCTGCCGGAGAAACATGCGGCTCGGTTCCAAGGCGGAAAGCTGGGAGTGTTGCAAGGTACGAAGACCTGGCTGTTGGCGAACGACGATGGTCAGATCGAGCTGACGCATTCGATTTCGGCGGGTCTCGACTACGCGGCGATCGGGCCGGAGCACGCGTATCTTCAGGACATCGGGCGGGCGGAGTACACCTACGCGACGGACGATGAGGCGCTGGCGGCCTTCAAGGAGCTGGCGCATTGCGAGGGCATCCTGCCGGCGCTGGAAAGCTCGCACGCGATGGCCTACGTGTCGAAGGTGGCGGGAAGCCTGCCGAAGGACTCGATCCTGATCGCGAACCTCTCCGGCCGCGGCGACAAGGACGTGGCGCAGGCGGCGAAGCACCTGCTGGGGTTGGATTTCTGACCGGGAGGGAGCCGCTGCCGGGAGATTTTGGACCAGGATGAATAGGATGGATGGGATCGGAACGCGAGCTTCAGCTCGTTCCGCCGATCGTGCGAGCTGAAGCTCGCGTTCCAATGCGCTGATATGATCCGGAAAGCATTTTTGTTAGGTGCGGGGCTGGGGACGCGGTTGCGGCCGTTGACGGATGTGTTGCCGAAACCCTTGGTGCCGCTGTTCCACAAGCCGATGGTCGGCTGGGCGGCGGAGCGCTGCATGGCAGCGGGGATCGAGGCATTCGCGGTGAACACGCATCACCTGCCGGAGAAATGGCAGGACCCGGACTGGGGCGTGCCGTGCCTGGGTGGTTGGCGGGAGTCGGCGATTCGCGGCGGAAACGGAATCGCGGCGGTGGAGGGGGATTGGGATGGCAGGCCGACACATCTTTTCCACGAACGGGATCTGCTGGAAACGGGTGGCGGGATCCGGAACATCGCGGAGTGGGCCGGTGGAGAGGATGTGTTGGTTCACAACGGCGACATTTTTTCGACGATGGCGCTGCCGGCATTGATCGCGGCGCACGAGGCTTCAGGAAATGCGGTGACGCTGGCTCTGCGGTCGGAGGGAGCGGGGCGGCACATTGCTTTCGATGGCGAGCGGGTGCGGGACATCCGGAACATGATCGGCCAAGGTGAGGGCACGCATCATTTCAGCGGGGTCTATTGTTTTTCGCCGGAGCTGCTGGAGCGGATCCCGGCGGGTGAAAAGGTGTCGGTGATCCCCGCGTTTCTCGAGCTGGCGAAACAGGGTCGGATCGGCGGGGTGCTGCTGGACGAGGGGGATTGGTTCGATCTGGGCGACGAGGCGAGCTACTTGGCGGCCCACCGCGAGCTGGCTCTGGCGGATCCGATCCACGTGACGGCGGTGATTTCGCCGGAGGCGGTGCTGGAGCGGTCGGTCATCGGCCCGCGGGCAATGGTGGAGGCCGGAGCGGTGGTGAAAGACTCGGTCGTTTGGCCGGGGGCGCGGGTGGAGGAGGGGGAGGTGGTCGAAGGTCAGGTGAGGATATAGCCTGCCAGTGGCCTGACCGTCCCGTTCAGGAATCCATGGTGCTGATCCTATCGATCAGGCGGCATCCGGAGGCGGAAGCGGCACCCCCTTTCCTGACTGGGACCACCGACAGGTCGGGGCGCGGGGTCAGGCCACTGGCAGGTTTGGCGCGACGCAAGGATTGGTTTGGCTTCACGAAGTCTTCGCGGCAGGATCATCGCAGTTTCGATTGAACCCGTATTTTCAAACCCATGGCTTCTCCACTTCGTATGGCGGTCCCGCTGGTTCTCGGTCTGGTGATCGGGGGTGTGGGGGCTTCCCTTTTTCGTGACAGTCTGCCGGGCGAGGAGGGCTCGCCGGAGGAGCGGGCGGCGGAGCTGGAGGTTCAGCTGAAGAAGGCGGAGAACCGGATCGCGGCGCTGGAGGCGAGCGGGAAGACGGGTCGGCGAGAACGGACGCTGCGCGAGGGGATGGGCGACATCGCCCGCCGGCTGCGCGAGGGGGGAACGGTGACGCCGGACGACATCCTGCGGGCGACGCAGCCGCTGACGCGGGACCTTGCACCGGTGTTCGAAAGGATGCATGCGAAGCAGTTGAAGCGGCAGTACGACGCTTTGGCGGGCGAGGTGGCGCGGAAGTATGATTTGACCGAGGCGCAGCAGGCGCAGGTGGCCACTTGGTTCGAGGCGCACGCGCAGGACCAGGCGGAGCAGTGGATGAACACGGTGAGCCGGGAGGGTGCGACGATGCGGGACTTGGCGGAGGCGGCCCAGAACGCGCGGGCGGACGATGGACTGGACGAATTCATGGGCTCGGTGTTGCAGGGGGAAAAGCTGGCTCAGTTCCGCTCCGATCGGCTGCACGAGAAGGCAGGGCGGGTGCAGGATTTCGCGGACATGCGGGTGCAGCGGATCGATGACGTGGTGGACCTTGACGACTCCCAGCGGGATCGGCTTTTCGGGGTGATGGCGGCGGGCTCGCCGGACTACGATCCGGCGATGCAGTTCGAGGGATCGAGCGGAGCTATCGAAGCGCGGCCGGGGGTGGATCGCGAGCAGGCTGTGGAGGCGGTGCTGACGCCGGCGCAGCGGCAGGCCTACGAAGCCTACAAGGCGGAGCAGCGGGAGGAGGCGAACAAGGAAATGGCGGATTTCGGTCTGAGTCTGCCTGCGGATTGGGACCCGCTCGATTGGTGAGCATGACGGTGGACGCGACAGCACGGCCGACGGCGATCGAGATCCGCGACCTGCGGGTCGATTACGGCGATTTCGTGGCGGTGGATGACGTTTCGCTGAAGGTTCCGGCGGGTGAGGTGTTCGGCCTGGTAGGCCCGAACGGGGCGGGGAAAACGAGCACGTTCCGGGTACTGGCGACTTTGATGGAGCCGACTTATGGCGAGGTGTTTTTGGAGGGGGTCGATATTCAGGAGGATATCGAGGAGGCACGGCGGATCGTCGGCTACATGCCGGATCTGGCACCGGTGCCGACGGATCTGAAGGTGTGGGAGTTCCTCGATTTCCATGCGGCGGCTTATGGCATCGGGAGTCGATCCCAGCGCCGCGAACGGGTGGCGGCGTGCTTGGAGGAGGTGAGCTTGACCGACGAACGCAACGCATGGTGCCACAAATTATCGCGCGGGCAGACGCAGCGGGTGGTGCTGGCGAAGACGCTGCTGCACCGGCCGCGGGTGATGATTCTGGACGAACCGGCGAGCGGGCTGGATCCGTTGGCGCGGCGGGAGTTGCGCACGGCGCTGCGGAATCTGGCGCGGACGGGCGCGACGGTGTTCGTGAGCTCGCACATTCTCAGTGAGCTGGCGGAGATGTGCACTTCGTTGTGCGTGATGAATCGTGGCCGTTTGCTGGCGGCGGGGACGGCGGAGGAGGTGCGGCTGCTGCTGGGGAATGCCGGCCGCAAGCTGACGCTGCATTTTGTTTCCGAGGTGGAAGGCGCGATGCGCTGGCTGGAGGATCGACCGGAAGTAGGCGCGATGGTGCGCGAGGGAGCGCGGGTGACGGTGGATCTGGAGGGCGACGATTTCCTGCAATCCGAACTCATGGCGTCATTGGTGATGCAGGGTTTCCGGATGATGAGTTTTGAGGAAAAGCGGTCGTCCTTTGAGGAGATCCTGGTGGAGGTGGCGGAATCGAACCGGAAATCATGAGCGGCGTGGAAAAACAACGGACGAGGCGGCACCCGTGGTGGGCGGTGTGGAGCAATCCGATTTTCCGGCGCTACTGCCGGTCGCGGCTGCGGCCGGCGGCGGGTGGGGTGGCGATCCTGCTGGCGGTGCTGGGGTCGGGCTTCTTTTTCGCGATGTTCCGCTCGATTGCGATCCACCGGGTGCATCTGGATCTGGCGGACGCGGAGCGGGGGCCGTTGATTCCTCTGCTGGTGTTGCAGGGGGTGATTCTGTTCATACTCGGAACCGCGCAGGTGGCGGGCGGGATGACGGCGGAGCGGGACGAGGGAGTCATCGATTACCAGCGTCTGATCCCGATGTCGCCGCTGGCGAAGGTGATGGGCTATCTTTTCGGCCTGCCGGTGCGGGAGTGGGCGATGTTCCTCGCGACGCTGCCGTTCACGCTGTGGAGCCTGTGGAAGGGCGGCGTGGAGTGGGGCGTGGCGGTGAAGCTCTACGGCGTGTTGTTTTCCTCGGCGCTTCTCTATCATTTCACCGGACTGATCACGGGCACGGTGGTGAAGAACCGGCGGTGGGCTTTCCTGGCGTCGATCGGGCTGGTCTTCTGCCTCTACACGGTGGTGCCGCAGTTGGCGAAGCTGGGGCTGGTGACGTTTCGCTATCTGACGATCGTGCCGATTTTCGAGGAATCGTTGCCGGCGCTGCTGCCGGAGGTGCCGGCGTCGATGGTGAAGCTCTCGCAGCGGCTGTTGCCGACGGTGAAGTTCTTCAACCTGGATTTCTCGGAGGCGTGGTTCACGGTCTTCGCACAGGCGGGGCTGGTGCTGACGTTTCTGCGGATGTTGTGCCGGCGTTGGCAGCGGGCGGAATCGCACTTGCTGGGCAAGGCGTGGGCCGTGGGATTCTTCGTGTGGATCCAGGTGCTGCTACTTGGCACGGCGTTGCCGGAGATCGAGCCGGGCGGTATTTTCCCTTCGCGGGGGATGAGTCGGCTGGTGCCGATGGTGGGGGAAAGTGCGCCGGAAAGGGCGGAGGCGGTGGCACTGGCGGCGGTGTATGGGGTGTTCACCCTGTTGCTGCTGTATATTTTCACCTCGATGATCACGCCCCCGCCGGATCAGCAGCGGGCGGGGTGGCGACGGGCGCGGAAGCAGGGGAAACGGCGGTTGCCGTTCTTTGGCGATGCGGCGACGGGGTTCGGCTGGATGGCGCTGATGGCGGGGGTGGGCGCGTTTTCGTGGTTCTATTTCACGAAGAGCATCGTGGAGTCCGACTGGTTTCCAGGGCAGCAGGTGCCGCGGGTGGTGTGGGGTTATTTCACCGTGGTGCTGTTGGCGCTGGTGTTGGGCCATCAGGCTTTGCTGGAGGGGATGGGTCGGAAGACCGTGTTTCTGTCGTCGATCCTGATCGGCGTGGTGCCGCTGATGGTGGGATCGGTGATGGGGGCGATCAGCGACCGGATGTGGCCGCTGGCGGTGTGGGTGATGGGGATGTCACCGCTGACGCTGCCGGTCTATGCGGTGGGCAGCCTGCTTCAAATCGCGGAGCTGCCGCCGCTGGTGGCGCGGGCGGTGCCGAAGGCGTTCCAGTTCTGGACGCTGGTTTCGGGGCTCTCGGCGGCGTGGCTGGCGTGGGGGCTGTGGCAGCGGCGGCGGCGGATGGCGAGGGAGATGCTTGGAGCGGAGGACTGCTGAGGAGCCGTCTCACTGCTTGTCCACGTAGCGGGCCATTTCGGCAGCGGCCATGAGGAAGGCGCCGACGCCGAAATCAGCGGTGGAGTTGGCGTCGACGACCTGGCCGGGGATGGCTTTTTCGCCGATGGGTTGGATGTAGCCGACCGCTCCGTTTTCCTGCAGGGAGGTGTTCATGAGGAAATCCCAGGCCTTCTGGGCGACGGGATTGTAGGTTTCCGAGTCGAGCACGCCGTGGCGGAGGCCCCAGAGGTAGCCGTAGGTAAAGAAGGCGGTGCCGCTGGTTTCCGGGCCGGGGGCGTGTTCGGCGTCCAGAATACTCCGGGTCCAGTGGCCCTCTTCCTGTTGTGAATCGGCAAGAGCTTTGGCCATGGCCTTGTAAATGGAGAGATAGTGCTCGCGGTCGGGGTGGTCGGCCGGGAGGTCATCGATGACTTTGGGCAGGGCGGCGAAAACCCAGCCATTGCCCCGGGCCCAAAAGTCCTTGAGACCGTTCGTGGACTTGTGTTTTGGGTAGATGTACTTCGCGTCGCGGTAGAACAGCCCGGCGTCCTCGTCGAACATCAGATTGCGGGCGTAATCGAAGTACTCGCGGAGTTTGGTGAGGTAGGTTTTTTCTCCGGTGACCTGATAGAGCTCGCTCATGGTCGGCATGATCATGAAGAGGCCGTCGGACCACCAGATGTAGTCGTTGGCGGGGGTGGTGAGCTGGTGGGCGAAGACTTCCTTGGCGCGGGCGATTTTCCTCTCCGCCTCGTCGAGCTTGTAGAGTTCGAGGTAGACTTGGAAGCAGACCTGCCAGTCGCCGAAGAGGACGTGACGGTCGTTTTCCCCGTAGTCGTAGCGCCATTCGTCCTTTTTGTCGGACTGCGCCCCCTCCCAATCGTTCTTGCGGGCCCAGGCTTCGGAAAAGCGGCGGTAGGCTTCCTTTTGGGTCACGTCGTAGGCCTCCATGTTGCCGACGTGGTAAACGGCGCGGTTCCAGAAGGCGTTGCCGTGGTTGCGGTGGGTGTCCTGCCAGTGGTCGTTGACGCGCTCGATGACCTCAAGGACTTCCTCTTTGGTGCGGATCTTGACGGGTTCGTCCGCGGCGGAAAGGGACGGCAGGCAGGAGAGCAGTGCCACAGCGGCAAGGAAAGGGTTCTTCATGGGCACACGAAGCATCCTTGCGAGGAAATCCTCGTCAAACCGTTTCCGTGCCGACCGGCTGAATGAAGGGGGGCTTGCAGACCCGGCGATCCGCGGGGACCCTCCAGCTGTGCTACCGAAGGAATACGAGACGGAGAAGGGGACGGTTCTGGTGCGGAACCCGCGGGTGGATGACATTCCGGCGATGATCGCGCTGCACCGTCGCTGCTTCCCGCACATGGTGGTGGCGGACGGAGCGTGGGAGGAAAACGAGCTGCGTTCGCATCTCAACGTTTTCGAGGACGGCCAGTTGGTCGCGGTGATCGACGGGAGAATCGTGGGCGTGGCCTCATCGCTGATCGTTTCGATGGGTCGCAACCCGCTTCGCAAGCACACCTACTACGGCATCACCGACGACGGATATTTTTACAATCATGACCCGCAGGGCGACACGCTCTATGGGGCTGAAGTGTATGTGGACCCGCAGGTTCAGGGGCGCGGGATCGGGAAGGTGCTCTACGAGGAGCGGCGGGAGCTGTGCCGGCGGCTGAACCTGCGCCGGATTCTGGCGGGCGGGCGGCTGTCGAACTACGTGGACCACGCCGAGCGGCTGACGCCGGAGGAGTACGTGTGGCAGGTGCAGGATGGGAAGATCCAGGACCCGGTGCTGGGTTTCCAGATCTCCCAGGGTTTCGCGGTGCGCGGGGTGATGCCGAACTACATCCGCGATCCGAGGTCGAAGGACTACGCGAGCCTGATCGAGTGGATCAATCCGGACTACCAGGCGAAAGACGGCGAGGATGGAGCGAAGGTCCGGGTGGCGTGTGTGCAGTATTCGATGCGCAAGGTGGACGGCTTCGAAGACTTCGCCAACCAGGTCCGCTATTTCGTGGAAACGGCGGGCGAGGACTATGGCGCGGAGTTCGTGGTGTTCCCGGAGTTCCTGACGGTGCAGCTGCTCAGCGGACTCAAACCGATGGGTTCGCGCGAAGGGATCCGCAAACTGGCGGAATTCACCTCCGAGTTCGTCGAGCTGATGGGCACCTTGGCGCGCGAGCAGGGACTGTATTTGATCGCGGGCTCGCATCCGGTCGAGCAGCCGGACGGGCGTCTGGAAAACACGGCGATGATCTTCAAGCCGGACGGAACCTACATTTGCCAGCCGAAGCTCCATATCACGCCGAGCGAGAAGACTTGGTGGGGAATTTCGGGAGGCGATTCGTTGGTCGTCGTGCAGACTCCGAAAGCGCGGGTGGGGGTGCTGATCTGCTACGACGTCGAGTTTCCCGAAGCCGCGCGCTACCTCGCCGACCGGGGTATCGAGATCCTCTTCGTGCCCTACTGCACGGACAACCGGCAGGGCTACCTGCGGGTGACGACTTGTGCGGCGGCGCGAGCGATCGAGAATCAGATCTACGTGGTCACCGCCGGAGTGGTCGGAAATCTGCCGGACGTGCCGGCGATGGACATTCACTACGGACGGGCGGCGGTTTTCACGCCGAGTGATTTCGAATTCGCGCGTGACGGCATCCAGAGCCAGGCGGATGCGAATGTGGAGACGATGCTGGTGACCGACCTCGACATTTCCGACCTGTACCGTTCCCGGCAGAGCGGCGCGGTGACGCCGGTGAGCGACCGGCGGCGGGACTTGTTCGAGTTCCACAACAAGCTTTCGAACGAAAAAATCGAAGGTGGGGTGGAGGAAGGCTCCCTTTGAGGGCGCGGCGGACGAGGTGAGCTTGCCTTACGTGATCCCGTGGGAAATTCGTAATATTTGGAATTTGCGATCCCCAAGGCCGATTGGTAATACACACAGCCAAACCAAAAGCCGTCCATGACCTCCGCTGCCCAAATCAACGATTGCCGCACTGCTTACGCCGCCGCTCAAGGCGCGGCGCTTCGCGGCGGTGCTGTCGTCACCCGCCCGGCTTCGGCGGAAGTGGAGGCCAAGCTGAGCAAGCTACTTTTGGTGACGACCGGCATGTTCGCCGCCGCGGTGACTTCGGTGGTCGCTGTCGGCATCTGGCTTTTTTGAAATTTCCTTTCGGTTCGCTCCGCTGGTCTTCCGGCCAAACTGCAACGGCACCTCGCGCGAGGTGCCGTTTTGGTTTTCCAGATGGCGCGCGGCGGCTGTCGCCTTACTTGTCGACGAGGGCGAACTTGAGTTCGGCCTCGGAAGCGACCTCGCCATTGACCAGGCAGCGGCAGCGGGTGGAGCCGATGGAGCCGCGGATTTTCACGACTTCCGACTCGATGTAGAGGGTGTCGCCGGGGAGGACGGGGCGGCGCCATTTGACGCTGTCGGCGCTCATGAAGTAGCCGATTTTGCCGGCGTTTTCCGGTTTGCGGAGCATCAGCACGCTGGAAACCTGCGCCATGGCTTCGAGTTGGAGCACCCCGGGCATGATCGGGTGACCGGGGAAGTGGCCGGGGAAGAACGGCTCGTTCATGGTCACGTTCTTGATGCCGACGCATTTGGTGTCGCCTTCGAAATCGACGATCCGGTCGACCAGCAGGAAGGGGTAGCGGTGCGGCAGGATCTTGAGGATGTCGTGGATGTCGAGGACGGCCTCGCCGGAAGGAATGGCGAAGGGTGCGGCGAGCGACCGCATGCGGCTGTATTCGCGCTTGAGCGTGGAGGCGAGCTTGGTGTTCGGACCGTGGCCGGGCTTGACGCAGATGACGTGGCCTAGGATGCGTTTGCCGGAGAGCATCAGGTCGCCGATGACGTCCAGCGCCTTGTGGCGGGCGAACTCGTTGTGAAAACGGACCGCCTCCTTGCTCATGACCTGATCGCCGCGGACGACGACGGCGTTTTCCAGCGAGCCGCCTTTGATGAGGCCTTTGTCGAGCAGTGGCTTGACGTCCTCGTAGTATACGAAGGTGCGAGCGGGAGCGATTTCCTTCTCGTAGATCTCCGGGGTGACCTCGGTGGAGAAATACTGGGTGAAGCGGCCCTCGGGGCCGACGTTGGTGACGGAAACGCGGAAGGTCTTGGAGGGAACGACGCTGAGGAGGGAGCCGTCGCCGGTTTCAAGGTGGATCGGCTCGCGGATTTCCCAGGTTTTCCGCGGAGCGTTCTGGGCGACGATGCCCGCTTTCTTGATGAGTTCGACGAAGGGGGCGGCGGAGCCGTCGCCGATGGGCGGCTCGTTGGCGTCCATCTCGATGATGGCGTTGTCGACCCCCATGCCGCAAAGGGCGGAAAGGACATGTTCGACGGTGTGGACCTTCACCGAGCCCTCGGCGAGGGTGGTGGCGCGCTCGACGGTTTGGACCTTGTCTACATCGGCATCGATGAACGGCTGGTCGGGGATGTCTGTGCGGCGGAACTTGAAGCCGTGGTTTTCCGGAGCGGGCGTGATGGTGAGCGTGACCTTGGAACCGGTGTGCAAGGAGGTGCCTTCAAGGGTGGCAGCTGCGGCCAGGGTGTGTTGCGCGTCGGCGGGCATGACGCGGAAGTAGCCAGTAGCGCGGAGGAAGTAGCAAGGGCAAAGGCGCGCCTGACGAGGGTGGATTTCCCTCGCAACCGGCTGCCTGCTACCTGCTACTTGTCCGGGTGAGGGCGGTCTGTGATTTCGAGGTGATCGATGAATCGGAGGATTGGATCGTGGTCGGGAAGCCGGCGCCACTGGTGGTTCATCCGGCGAATGGAAAAATCGAGCCGACCTTGCTTGGTGGGCTGGAGCAGTTGCTGGCGGCGGAACTGGCGGGCGGCGGGCGGTTGTCGATCCTGACCCGGCTCGACCGGGAAACGAGCGGCATCGTGCTGGTGGCGAAGAGTCCAGGGGCCGCGAAGGAGCTGGGCGATCAGCTGGCGGGGCGGACGGCTCACAAGGTTTACGAGGCGATCATTCATGGCTGGCCGGAATGGGAGGAGCGGGTGGTGGATGAGCCGATCCTGCGTGCCGGGGAGGTCGGGAAGTCGGAGATTTGGCTCCGCCAAAGGGTGCACCCTGCGGGCAAGGAATCCTGCACGCGGTTCCGGGTGATCGGGCGTTTCCAACGGGGCGGGGCGTCGTTTTCGAGGCTGGAGTGTTTTCCGGTGACGGGCCGGACGCATCAGATCCGGGTACATCTGGAGCACGCCGGGCATCCGATCGTGGGCGATAAGATCTACGGCGCGGACGGTGCCACTTACCTGGCCCAGATGGAGGACGGGCTCACGCCGGAGATGAGGGAGCGGTTGATGCTGCCGCGGCATGCCTTGCATGCGCGGGAGTTGGAGGTCGGGTGGAGGGGGGCGAGAGTCCGTTGGACGTGCCCCCTGCCGCCAGATTTGGCTCGGTTTTCCGAAGTTCCCGGCCTAGCTGAGGGGCATGGCTGAGCTGCGTGAGATATGCGACTTTCTCGACCTTGAGCTGAAGATCCGGGAGACACCGGATTACCCCGGGGCGGTCAATGGTCTGCAACTGGAGAACAGCGGCGGGGTCCGCAAGGTGGCGGTGGCCGTCGATGCCTCCCTGCCGGTGGTTCTCAAGGCGGTGGAGGCTGGGGCGGATCTGTTGGTCGTCCACCACGGAATGTTTTGGCAAGGCGCTCAGCCGATCGTCGGCGGGCAGTGGAGGAAGTTGAAGGCGGCGATCGAAGGCGGACTGGCCGTGTATTCCGCCCACCTCCCGCTGGATGTGCATCCGCAGTGGGGGAACAACGCACTTCTCGCGGCCGCGATTGGTTTCCAACCGGACGACACCTTTCTCGAATGGAAGGGGCTGGCCGTGGGCTTGAAGGGGGGCATGCGGATCAGTCGCGACGAGCTCCGCGATCGCCTCGAGCGGGCGGTGGGAGGACCGGTGCACGTCTGCCCGGGTGGCCCCGCGGAGATGGAAACGGTGGGCCTGTGCACCGGCGGTGCCGGCTCCCAAGTGGCGGAAGCCGCGGCAGCGGGCGTGCAAGCCTTCATCACCGGGGAAGGCCCCCACTGGAGTTACCCGCTTGCGGAGGAACTCGGAATCAATCTGTTTTTCGCCGGGCACTACGCCACCGAAACCTTCGGGGTGAGGAAGCTGGCCGGCGTGTTGGCGGAGCGGTTCGGAGTGGAACCGCTGTTTCTGGATCATCCGACGGGGCTGTGACGTGGAGGAGTTCCTGACGGCATCCTTTTTCGAGCGCCCGGCGGTCGAATGCGCCCGGAGCCTGATCGGTGCCGAGTTCTTCTGGCACGGCTGCAGCGGGCGCATCGTGGAGGTGGAGGCTTATCTGGAGCACGGCGACCCGGCCTGCCACACCTTCAGCCGGCCCAGCGCCCGTGCGTTCGTGGCCGCCCACGCGCCAGGAACCGCCTACGTGTACCTGAACTACGGCGTGCATTGGTTGTTCAACGTCCTGACCAAGGGGCCTGAGGGAGCGGGTTTCGTGCTGTTCCGCGCGCTCCAGCCTTTGTCCGGCTTGGCGAGAATGAAGGAACGTCGGGGCTCAAGCAAAGACCGGGATCTGTGCTCGGGCCCGGGAAAGCTCACCCAGGCGCTGGGCATCCAGGGACGCACCCACGGAAAATTTTTTCTCGGGTGCGGATTGACAGGAATCCGCCCCGCGACCGGACCCACCGCGGTGGTTACGGGTCCCCGGATCGGCATCTCCCAAGCCCGGGAAAACCTTTGGCGATTCGCCGAAGCCGGCTCGCCCTTCATGAGCAAACCCTTGATTTGAAGGGTGGTACGGGTGATGGGAATCGAACCCACGCCTCAAGCTTGGGAAGCTCGCGTTCTACCATTGAACTACACCCGCGTCGGTGCCGGCAGCCGGTTACCGCCCGGCGAGGAGGAAAGCAACTGGATTCTGCCGACGGCGGGTCTCGGGAAATCCCGCAAGCATTTTGAAAAAAGCCTTGCCGTCCCAAAGGTCGGATGGTTAGTAACGGGTCATCCGTGCGCGGGTATAGCTTAGTGGTAAAGCTCTAGCCTTCCAAGCTAGCTATGCGGGTTCGATTCCCGCTACCCGCTCCAAACCAAGATCACTCCATAATCAGCGTCATGAAATCAACGTCTCGCTTCCTCGTCCTTGCTGCTGCCGCCTTCGGTGCGCACGTGGCTTCCGCGGCGGATTGCCTTGAGCTTTCCGTCACCGTCAAGCACGCCGTCACAGCCGATGCCTCCAAGGTTCTTGAGGTGGTGGAAAAACAAGTTGCCGCCAATCCGAATTGCGCTTGTGAAGTCGTCAAGGCCGCCATCACCTCTTCCGAGGCCGACGCCAAGACCGTGGCTTCGATCGTCGAAGTCGCTGGCTCCGTCGCTCCCGACCAGCTTCGCCTCGTCGCCCAGTGCGCGGTTGCCGTGGCACCGGATGCACTGAACGAGGTGCAAATGGTTGTCGCCCGCATCGAGCCCAGCAGCGGCGAGCCCGTCATGGCCGACGCCAAGAGCCCGAAGGCTCCGATCGAGGTCAAGCCGGCTTGGAATCCTCTCGACTTCCCCGGTCAGGGCATTGGCCCGAATCCGGGTGGCCCGGGTGGCAATCCGCTCATTCCCGTGGGTCCTCCGCTGACCACGCCGCCGCAAGTCGTTCCTCCTGTGATCGAGCCGCCGGTTGGGACTCTTACCAATCCTCCGCTTTCCTGAGTTCTTGTAGGACCGCCGTCGGCTCTGCTGAATCCTGAGTCGCCGGTACCCCTCTCCTTGCAATCGATCCTATTTTTGCCATGAAATCAAAATTCTCCGCCCTCCTTGCCGCTGTGGCCGCCGTTGGTTCGGCATCCGCCGCCGAAGGTCTCTACTACATCGGCTCCGAAGCTCAGGAAAGCCTCCCGCTGAAGTGGGTCGTCGGCCTGAATGCGATTTGGGATGACAACGTCACCCCGACCGTTCCTGTCGGTGCCGTTGGTCACGACGATGAGGCGTTCAGTCTCAATCCCTATGTTGGCGTGTCGTTCGTCAACATCACGCCTCAGTCCACTCTCGACGTCTATGCCCGCCTGGGTCTGCTCTATTACATCGACGAGCCCGCCGCCCGCGGTGCTGACGATGTGTATCCTCAGGCTCGCGTGGGAGTGAACTGGACCCACCGCTTCACGGAGCGTCTCCGCTTCAGCAGCCGCAACTTCGTGGCTTACGAGCTTGAGCCGGACTACGCTTACGGCTTCGCCACTTCCCGTCAGCTCGATGCCTACCTCTACTGGCAGACCGACAACTCGATTGGCTTCCGCTGGACGGAGCGCCTCGCGACCTACACCGGGTTCAACATCACGGGTCTCGACTACGACGACGCGGTCGCTCACTCCGATCGGACGATCTTTGG
>CBFGTS010000024.1:0-42404 GCA_965652295.1 uncultured Haloferula sp.
TTGTGGGACGAGGGCGTCCCACCTCCGATCCATCCCGGACCGAATGCGACGATTTCGTCACTCTGCGCTGGTTTGCCAGGTGACGGCTTCGCTCTAATCGGGACGCCGCATGCAACGCATTTTGATAGTCGAAGACGAACGGGACATCGCGGACCTGATCGGCTTCAATCTCGAACGCGCCGGATACGAGATCCTCAAGGCGCACGACGGGATCCATGGCGCCTCGATGGCGATCCACGAGCAGCCGGATCTGGTCATCCTCGACCTGATGCTTCCCGGAAAGGATGGCTACGCCGTTTTCAAGGAGCTGCGCCGGGACGCCCGCACGCGGGAAACCCCGGTCATCATGCTCACCGCCCGCGCCCAGACCGAGGACCGGATCCAAGGCCTTGAGGCCGGGGCGGACGATTACCTCACCAAGCCCTTTTCGCCCAAGGAGCTGATGCTCCGCGTGCACGCCATCCTCAAGCGCTCCAACGCCGCGCCCGGCTCGGTGGTCGTCGAGCACGGCCCGTTCCGCTTCAACAAGAACGACCTCAAGTTTTACCTGGAGGGGGAACCGATCGACCTCACCTCGACCGAGTTCAAGCTCCTCCTTTACATGACCGAGCGCCCCGGCCTCCCGCAGGACCGCAACGACCTGCTGCGCTCGGTGTGGGGATACAGCGACGACGTCCACAGCCGCACGCTCGACACCCACATGAAGCGGCTCCGCCAGAAGCTCGGCCATCACGCCGAGATGATTGAAACCGTCCGGGGAGTCGGGTACCGTGTCGTTACGCCCTGAACATGTCCGATTTCGTCGTCACGACGGCGGTCGCTGCGGCCCTGTCTGCCGTGGCCGCTCTCACCCTGCTCGCCCTCCGGCTCCGCCGCGCCCGTCGCGAGTTCGCGGAGCAGGTCAATGCGTGGAAATCCAAGCTGGAGGTCGAGCTGCGCAGCGCCCGGGCCGAGCGCGACAAGATGCTCGATGCCCTCTCGGACGCCTTCCTGCTGGTCGACGCCTCGGGAGTCATCCGCATCGCCAACGGCGCGGCGGAACGGTTTTTCAACGGCCGCTCGCTGGTGGGACGCCCGGTCAGCGAGGTCATGCTCGACCGCAATCTGGCGGCGGCGGTGAACGAGTGCGTGCAGGAGGGAAATCCCATCACCCGGCGCATCCCGCTGCACTACCACCGGTCCCATGGCGATATGCCGCCCGCGGGCCCCAAGGGCCAGGTCGTGTGGGACCTCGATGCGGCAAGGCTGGGTGGCATGCCCAATCAGGAGGATTTCACCCGTATCGTGATTCGTGACGTGAGCGTGGAGCACCAGACCGAGCAGATCCGGAAGGACTTCGTCGCGAACGCCTCGCACGAGCTCCGCACCCCCCTTGCGATCATCAATGGCTATCTGGAGAACCTGATCGACGACGACCTGCTGGACGATCCCGACATCGCCCGCCGGTTCCTCAAGATCATGCGCAAGCACACCGAGCGGATCGCCCGGATCGTCGAGGACATGCTGGTGATTTCCCGGCTGGAAAGCGGCGAAGCCGCCGCGCTGAAGATCGAGCCCTTCCGGCTGCGGTCGTGCGTTCAGGATGTCCTCGAACGTCTCGAGTCGATGATCCGCCACCAGAAGGCGGAGATCCATGTGGAAATGGAGGACGAGGACCTCCAGCTCAACGGCGATCGCTTTTACTGGACCCAGGTTCTTTTCAATCTCATCGAGAACGCCCTGAAGCAGAACCCCCGTTCCGGCCTGCACGTGCACGTGGGTGCCCGGCGCGATGCGGGCGGCTTCACCCTGTGGGTGGCCGACGATGGCGTGGGCATTCCCGCGCAGGACTTGCAGCACATTTTCCGCCGCTTCTACCGCGTCGAGAAGCACCACTCCCAGGAGGAGATCAAGGGCACCGGACTCGGGCTCTCGATCGTGAAACGCGCGATCGAGGCGCATGGCGGCACGATCGAGGTCACTTCCGTTCCCGGCGAAGACACCCGCTTCACCATCCGCATCCCCGCCCTCGCCGCAGCCGAACTCGCCGCCAGGGTCGATGAGCAGGGTGCGGCGTGAGCCGATTCCGGAGCCGCGACGCCTTCATCTTACGTCGGAGGCAGGGCAATCGGGTGCCGGGAAACGGATGAAGTGAACCGCGGATGAACGCAGATAGCCGCAGATTTTCAGAGGATGGACGCCGACGTCCGCGAACAAAAGATGGCCTCAAGGCCGTTCGGGGCGATTTCTCCTCCGTGTGAAATTGACCGCACCTCCCTCTCTATCTACGTCCATCCCCATTCATCTGCGGTTGGATCTCCCCAACTTGATCACCCAGTCTTGGAGAACTGGCAAAACCCTCCGATTTCGACTGGAGCCGGCTGCCGGACTCGAACCGGCGACCTGATGATTACAAATCAACTGCTCTACCAACTGAGCTAAGCCGGCCTTGAATGGGCCGAAGGGCGGGCGGATGGTTTCCACACCCGTCCTCCGGAGGAAAGTCAATTCTCCTGCGAATCAGCGCGCTGCGGTCGCCGGAGCGGTGTTGTTGCGCTCGATCGCGGCGTCGGACTGGGCCTTGAACCACTCGTCGAAGGTGTCGCGGCTGATCACTTCCATCTGCCCGGCCATGTTGGCGTGGCCTTCGCCGCAGAGCTGGCCGCAGACGACGGAAGTCTCGAGGTTCCGGGTGGGCGTGAACCACATCGGGATCTCGCGGCCAGGGATGGCGTCCTGCTGGATGCGCATCGGGACGATCGAGTAGTTGTGGATCACGTCATTGGACCCGATGTTGAGGATCGCGGGGCGGTCCTTCGGCAAACGCAGCACCGAGGTGGTGAAGTCGTCCTGGGCGTTCGGGTCGGCAAGGTCGATCCCCGGATCGCTCGAGCTGGTCTTGAGGCGGTGGTCGATGCGACCGAAGCGGCCGTCGGCGCCGGCGTAGTGATAGGTCCAGCCGAACTGCCAGCCGATCACCCGCACGCGGATCGGGTCGCGCTTTTGCACCTGGGTCCAGGAATCACTGCGGTCCTTCCACATCGGGAGCGCGAAGCCGAGGAGCAGCACGGCCTCGAGAATGATGATGCCGATCTCCAGGTGGGTGGAGAGATGGTTGCGGACTCCGTGATAGGACGCCTTCGGCTGCACCCCGCGGCGGTAGCGCACGATCGTGAAGAGGAAGAACAGCGTCCAGCCGACGAAGAGGGCGATCATCAGCCAGTGCACCACATCGATGACGTGGTCCACGCGTCCGCCGTGGGCGGAGAAGCTATCGGGAATGCCGAGGAATTTGGAAGGACTCAGGGAGTTCATGGAGAAAAGGGAATCAGTGGGAGCCGCTGGCCTGCGGTTCGCCGCGGGGATCGAAGTCGTCGCGAAGTTCGGGATCGAGGGTCTGTTCGCCGCGGCGGGCGATGCGGATCATGCACCACACCACGCCCCCGAGGACGGGCACGATCACGGCGAGGAGAAACAGGATGGACCAACTGGCGGCGTTGGCGCTGTCCTGGAAATTGGCGGAGCAGGTCGAGCAGGCGAGCAAGGAGTCGATCATGGTCGGTCAGAGCAGGAGCTTGCGGGACTTGCGATAGAAATAGACGCCGTAAACCGGCATCCCCACCCCACCGATGGCACCCAGGACGCCGAGACCGGTGACCATCACGGACTTCTCACCGGCAAAGCCGAAAGCCCACACGGCGAGGAACACGAAGAGCAGCGTGCTCAGCGTGACGAAAACGATGTGAAAGGCGCGAAGTGACATGGCGGGAAGATCGCGGGGATCCGGCGGTTGGCAAATCGGTCAGGATTCCGGAGCCGGCAGCACGGCGGCCGCCTGTCCTCCGTCGGAGAAGCGGTCGTAGTGGATCGGGTCATCCTTGGCCCAGAAGATGAGGAAGACCATGAAGATGGCGAACACGATGCCACTGGAGAACAGCCAGTAGACGGCCTTCTTCTCGTGGTTGAGGTGCATGAAAATCGCCGCCACCAGCGACGCCTTGGTCGTGGCGATGAGGAGGCCGAGGATCATGTCGGCCGAGTCGAAGCCGTGCCTGCCGAAATCGAGGGCGGGCACCGTGGCCACCAGCACCGTCACGATGGTGCCGACGAACAGCGCCGCGCCGATGATCAGGTAGAGGCGGATGGATTTCTTGATGTCTTCTGCGGTGTCAGCCATGGGTGCGGAAGTTGGGGATTACATGAGGTAGAAGATCGGGAACGCGAAGATCCAGACGAGGTCGACGAAGTGCCAGAACAGGCCGCCGACCTCCACCCGGTTGGCGAGCCACTCGGGATTGGAAAGATACATCTTGCGACCGAAGAACAGGTAGTAAGCCAGCACGATCGCCCCGCCCACCACGTGCAGACCATGGAGACCGGTGATGGTGAAATAGATGGCGTAGTAGGTGTTCCATTTCGGCGTGAACTTGGAGTCCATCGCCACTTCCGCCCGCGGGACGGAAATGTGCGGGAATTTGCGGTGGTCGTAATCCGGGCCCTTGAAGTGCTCCGTGAGGGTCATCGTCACCCGCGGAGGCGTGAAGGCTCCTTCCTCGATCTGCACTTCCTCCAGCGGCGTGTCCATGTAGTAGGCGATCTCCTGCCAGCCCATCCGGTAGCGGTCCTTGTGGGTCGGCTCGCGGCCCTTCTCCGCCAGCGCTGCGGCGAGTTGCCCCACGGCCTTCTGATGTTTTTCCCAGAGGTCGGCGATCTCCGGGTTATTCTTGATGATCCAGCTGTTCTCGATGGCGACCAACGGATCGATGCCTTTCTCCTCGGCCTTCATGACAAGGTGCTGGAAGTCGATGCCGTCCACGTAGTGGAAATCCAGCGCCGAATACCCCTGCTCGCCGGCGAGGGTGGTGCCATCCCGCAGGATGATGCTGGTGAGGCCCTCGCGGTAGTCGGTGATGACGTCGTGGCTTTTGAAGCGGAGCGTGAGCGGCTCGGCTCCGGCAGCGACGTTGAAGGTGGCGGCGGTGGTTTCGGGACGTTCGATCTGGGAGAACTTCTTGGTGTCGATGAGCACCGGCACGGTCTCACCGCTGCCCAGCTTGACCGATTCGACGTTCACATCGGTGGCGAAGTTGGCACGCATGCCGGCCTTCCAGCGGACGTAGGCTTCCTCGCGCTCCTCCGGAGGGAGCTCGGAACCGGCGGGGAACGACGCCACGAACGCGGCCTCACCGAGCAGGTCGTTCTCTTCCACGTCGGCCCACTTGATTTCCCACGCCTTGCGCAGGTAGTCGGCGCGCATCGTCTGATTGAAGGCGCGGTTCTCGGTCTGGGCGGCGAAGAGCTTCTCCAACAGATCCACACTCAGCTTTTCTCCCGCGGCGAAAACCTTGGAGGCGTCGGGTGACTCGGCATCCGGCCGGTTGAAGTTCAGGTCATGGGCCAAGGCGATGGTGGCGCCGGCCTGATCGGCTTCCGCGACGAATGACTGCACCCACGGCTTGTAGGCGCGCAGCAGGTCGAAGGTCATCGTCTCCGGCTGGAAGCGCTGGACGTTCATCTCGATTTCCTCGCCCATGGCGTCCACCGCATGCTCGGCGTGGCCGCCTTCTCCGGCATGGTCGTCGTGACCGGCACCGGCGGGCTTTTCGTAATCGATGTGGCCCTCGATCACCGAGTAGTCCGCCAGACGTGCGGCCTGGTGATGGAACTTCACGCTGTACTCGAGGCCCTTGAAGCCCATGAAGACCAGCGCGCAGAGCACCGTGATGGCCATGAAGATCTGGAACTGCACCCACTTCCTCATCTTCAGCGAGGCCCACGCGAATACCACCGTGACGGAGGACGCGATCAGGATGAAGGTGTTCAGCAGGCCCGGCAGCACCGGGAGCGTCCGCTCCGGCCACGGGTAGTCGGCCCCGAGGCGGAGGAAAACGTAGCCTGAGAACAGGCCGCCGAAGAGCATGACTTCCGACGCGAGGAACAGCCAGATCGCGATCTTCGAGTTGAAGAGACCGGTGTCCTTGCGCGGGGTGACGACGTAGGGGATTTCCATGACAGAAGGTTCAAGATTTCGGTTTCAAGCTTTCAGACTTGGAACCGTGGAGACTCAGTGGGCAGGCGACTCGGCGGGTTTTTCTTCCGGCTGCGGGCTGGTGCGCTTCGGCGCGATCCACTGTGGCAGGTAGTCCTCGTCGTGATCGGGACGGCTGTATTCGTAGGGCCCGCGGTAGACGACCGGCTCGGTCTCGAAATTCCCGTGGCCCGGAGGCGTCGGCGTGGCCCACTCGAGCGTGGTGGCATTCCACGGATTGTCGCTGGTGACCTTCTTGCCGAAGAACTTCGACCAAGCGAGGTTGATGAGGAACGGAAGCTGGGCGAGCGCCATGGCCCACGCGGCGTAGGACATGAGGATGTTGAGGTCGATGTGCTGGGCAACGGTCGAGCCGAACACGTTCGGGCTGTCGGGCACCTTGGCCAGATAGGCATCGCCACCATTGTACCAGCGGCGGTGGAAACCGGACATGCCCTGGGTGAGCATCGGGAAGAAGATCAGGTTCATGCACACCAGGCTCGGCCAGAAGTGGAGGTGGCTGAGGAAGGTGCTCATGTGGCGTCCGGTGATTTTCGGATACCAGTGATACACCCCGGCGAAGAGACCGAAGAGGATCCCGGGAGCGACGACGTAGTGGAAGTGGCCGATGACGTAGTAGGTATCGTGCAGGTGAAGGCCGACGAGATTGAACGCGAGCGGCAAACCGGTCAGACCGCCGATACCGAACATCGGCAGGAATGCGCAGGCCCAGATCATGGCCGGAGTGAACCGGATCGATCCCTGCCAGAGTGAAATGATCAGCGAGGTGAGCAGGATCACCGAGGGGATGGAAACCAGCACCGTGGTGGTCTGGAACCAGGTCGAAACGCCGGGGCCCATGCCGGTCATGTACATGTGGTGAGCCCACACGAGAAAGGAGAGGAAGCCGAGCACGAGCACGCCGTAGACCATGCCCTTGTAGCCCCACAGCGGCTTGCGGGTGTTGGCCGGAATGATTTCCGCCACGCAGGCGATGGCCGGAAGGAGAAGCACATACACCTCCGGGTGGCCGAGGAACCAGAACAAGTGCTGGAACAGCAGCGGCGAACCGCCACCGGAGATTTCAAGCAGGCCTTCCGCCTTGGTCACCAAGCCGGAGGGCATGAAGAAGGAGGAACCGGTCACCCGGTCCATCAACTGCATGATGCCGGCGGCTTCCAGCGGAGGAAAGGCGAGCAGGAGAAGGAAACCGGTGACCAGCATCGCCCATACGAAGAAGGGCATGCGCATCCAGGTCAGGCCGCGGGCGCGCAGGTTGATGATTGTGGTGATGAAGTTGACCGAGCCCAGAAGCGAAGAGGTGATGAGAAGCACCAGGCCGATCAGCCATTGCGTCTGCCCTGCGAGCCATTGGTTGACGATCTGGGCGTCGGCAATGCCGGCGAGCGGCGAGTAGTTCGTCCAGCCGGACTTGGCGGCTCCGGACTCCATGAAAAACGAGGCGCACATCACCAGGCCACCTGCGAGGTAGATCCAGTAGCTCATCATGTTGAGCTTCGGAAACGCCATGTCGGGGGCGCCGATCTGCAATGGGGTCACGTAGTTGCCGAAGGCCCCGAAGCCGAGCGGCACGACACCGAGGAACACCATGATCGTGCCGTGCATGGCACCGAACATGTTGTAGGTCTCACCCGTCACCTTGCCATCCTGCAGCCAGCGGGATTTCCAGGTATCGGAGAACATCCAGCTCATCCACTCCGGCAGCGGCTCGTGCGGGAAGGCGATGCTCCAGCGCATCACCATCATCAGGAAAAAGCCGAAGAGCAGGAAGAGCCCGGCGGTGATTCCATACTGGAGGCCGATCATCTTGTGATCGGTGGAAAAAAGGTATTTCCGGACGAAACCCGGGTCGTGGTGATCGTGATGATCGTGTGCGTCAGCGTGGGCGCTCATGGCAGGTCAGAAATTGGAGTGAACGCAAAAGGCGGTCAATGAACAGCAGAAAATGCGGAGTTGAAGAGACGAATAGGGCTCAGAGCGATAGGAGGGAAAAATGCGGGCTGCCGGCAGCGACCCGCGGCTTATTCTTCCACGGGTGAGAGGGATACGGGATCGACCTTGGTGGTGGGGTCGAGGGGCTCGCCGGGCAGTTCCTCCATGTGGTCGGCCTGCAATTCCTGCTGGTCGAGTGGAGTACCCGGAGCCGACCGGGCTTCGGAGATTTCAAGCGCCTTGGCGGCCATTTCCGTCGTGACGATCCCGCCGGCATCATTACCGAACGAGTTGCGGACGTAGGTCATCACCGAAGCGAGATCGGTCGCGCTCATGCCGACCCCTTGGGCGGGCATCACACCGAAGGTCTTGCCGGTGCTGGTCGGACCGGTGAGGCCATTGAGAACGATCATCGCGAAGCGTTCGGTCGGGCCCATCACCCATTCCGAACCCGCGAGCGAGGGGTAGGCTCCCCCACCCTTGCCGTCGGGAGCGTGACAGCCGACGCACTTCGAGTAAACCTTCTCTCCCTTCGCCATGTAGGCCTTGAGGGCATCGACGGGCGGCGGACCGGAATCCTCGCCGCTGTCGAGAGCTTTGCGGGTGTAGTCGGGTGCGACGATCTGGTTGTAGTCGAACATCCCGCCGGCCTGGCCGAGGACGAGGCCCGCCGCGATGGCGACCACCCCGCCGGTGGCGAAAATCCAGTTGGAAACCGGTTCGCGTCCACCATCGTCCACGCGCTTTTCGCGGGCCACGGCAGCGGCATCGCGCAGGAGGCGGTCGTGGGACTCGGTGACGTTCAGCGAATCGTCGAGATCGGGCTTGTGAGGATCTTGCATCGGATGCGGGAAACCGGGTTCAGCCTTCGGGGTTGGTGGGCGCCGGAGCGTAGTTCATCGAGGCCGGCACGGTGTCGTCGTGCTGGAGGGAAAGGAGATAACTGGCAAGCGCGCGGGCTTGCTGGCCGGGCACGATTTCGATGCCCTCTTCGGTTGCCACGTCGATAGCGGCATCAGAAGGCGGACCGTGGCGCTCGCGCTTCTCGAAGAGGAACGGCAGCGACGGGCAGTTGGTCCAGGCGGCGACCTCGGGGTCGAGCCGTGGATTGTAGAGGCGGAGGTAAAGGTAGTCTTCCGCATCCGCACCGTGGTCACGCAGCAGCCGGCGACCGTAGTTCATCAGGTCCGGGCCGGTCCTCGTCACGCCGATCGGGGCGAAGTCGAGGCCGACGTAGTCGAAGGGGTTCGACTCGCGGCGGGTGTCGCCCCGCTCCGGGTCGTCACTGAGACCGGCGAAGTCCGGGCGACCGAGGTCGTTGCCGGCGGTGGTCGGGCGGATGACCTGGGTGTGGCAGAGGTAGCAGCCGTTCTCGGCGTAGACTTCGTAGCCGTTGACCACGCGGCCGGCGGTCTTCGGGTGATAGATCCCGGTCTGGGTGTCGATGCCCTCCTGGAATGCGACCGGGGAAAGGGCGCGCATTTTGAAGAAGGGGACGACCACCACGGCAAGCCAGGCGAGGCCGAAGCTGGCGGTGAGTCCGATGGCGAAAGTGCGGAAGTTCATGTCGCGGGGAAAATCAGGCGGGTCAGTGGACGATGGGACCGGTGTTGTCGATGTCGCCTTCCGGCCCGTGCGGGCTCTCGGCGTGGCCGTGGACCAGCAGGGTCGGATGCGAGCTGCGGCGGCCGAGGCGCAGCCACATCAGCGTGAGGTGCATGAAGAAGAAGAAGTTCGAGACCAGCAGGAAGCACCAGGCGATCGTGTTGAACACGGCGTAGTTCTGGCTGCGGTCGGCCGCGTCCTCCCAGCCGGTCAACATCGCCTCCTGGCCGACTCCCTGCATCAGGCCGCCGAACAGCGTGATCACCGCGATGCCGCCCGCTCCGTAGATCGAGAGGAAGAAGTGCGAGGTGATGAGGCGGCGGGAAAGCCACTCGCGGCGGGTGATGCGCGGGACGATGAAGTAGATCGCACCGAAGGCGATGAAGCTGAAGAAGCCGTAAACGCCGAGGACCTCGTATCCGTATCCGGAAATGGTGAATTGCGTGAGTTTCAGCACCCCGGGGAGATTGAGGAAGACGCTGGCGAGGGCGAAAACGAGCAGGAAGATCAAGCCCCAGACGGTGAAACGCAGGGTCGGGCTGGTGTTGACCGTTTCCAGATCGGTGGCGGCCGTCTTGAGCAAGTTGATGCCGGCGACGGCGGCGGGGATGGCGAAGAGAACCGTCGCGAAGGCCCCGAGGTAGGGCAGGAAGTTCGGCAGCGGCACCCCGGCAAGGGTTTGCAGGCCGGCCCACGGAGCGATGATCGCCAGCGACCAGAAGCCAATCATCGAAA
Source organism: uncultured Haloferula sp. (assembly GCA_965652295.1). GTDB lineage: Bacteria > Verrucomicrobiota > Verrucomicrobiia > Verrucomicrobiales > Akkermansiaceae > Haloferula. The sequence goes on from CBFGTS010000024.1 coordinate 10,301, forward strand.
GCGAGTAGTTGTAGACCGGACGACCAAGCACCTTGGGCACCAGGTAGTAGGCCATGCCGATGCCGATCGGGGCGAAGAGCATCAGCAGCATGGCGGAGCGGAACCAGGCGTTCACGCCGGTGGCTCCGAGCGGGCTGCCATCGAAGCCGTGGATCAGCAGGTTCGACGAGGCGAAGAACCACGGGAACCAGATCAGCGCGGCCATCAGGTACCACTGGGAAACATAGGTGTGACCCTCCGGGCGGACTTTGAACTGGACCATCGAACCGATGACGATCGCGATGTAGGCGAGGAGCATCGGGAACCAGGCGAACGAAGGCATTTCCATCCATGGCATCCCGGTGCCGCCACCGGCGAGGATGGCGATGACGCCGAGCGAAAGTGCGAAGTTCCAGACGTGGCCGGCGGTGAGGATCGTTCCGGGGTTGCGGCAGGTCTGGCGGGAAAGCCGGGCCATCAGCCAGATCACCATCCCGAAGGCCGCCTGGCAGCCCCAGCCGTAGATGAAGGCGGTCTGGTGAGCGGCGAACACGCGGCCGTAGGTCAGCCAGGCACATTGGTCGAGGAAGCCGGGGCTGTGGACCTTGGCGGAGGAGACGATGCCGAGCAGGATCGCCACCGCCAGCCAGGCCGCGCCGCTGGTGAAGAAGAACATCACCGGATGGCGGAGCGATCGGTCGATCGACGCGCGCAGGATCGTGTCTTGGTCGTTTTCGAGGGAGGCCATGGCAGGAAAATCAGGGAGCGACGGGGATCAGGTCGGCTTGCTTGAGCATCGGCTTGCCGACCTCGGAGCGGAGCATTTTGACCTGCTCGGGGAGCACGGGCGGAGCGGAGTTCCCGAAGGAATTGCGGATGTAGGTGAGCACGGCGGCGACGTCTTCATCGCTGCTGGCGGCACCCATGGGTGCCATCGGTGCGGGAAGAGTGTATTCCTTGCCGGAAACGGTGATCGGGCCTTCGAGGCCGCGCATCTGGATGCGGATCAGGTTGGAGACCGGGCCGGTGACCCAGTCGGAACCGGCGAGCGGCGGAGCGATGACCGGGTTGCCCTCGCCGTTCTGCCCGTGGCAGGCGGCGCACAGCAGGTAGGCCGTTTTGCCTTTCTCCATCACGGCCGGGTCTGGAGCAGTGCCCGCGGCGGGAGTCAGTTGATCCACCGCACCTGCGTCGGCTTCCGGAGACTCGGCCAGTTTCTCAGCCGTCGGAGATCCGGGAACGACCTGGGCGGCGTCGGTCGAAGCGGTCGGTTTGGAGGCGACGAGTTGCTTCCCGACGAGGCCGAACACGGCCTCCGGATGAGCTTTCACCGTCGTCTTGTCTTCGGACACCGTCCACGCGTGGAGATTGGCCTTCTGGGATTCCTCCACCTGGGCGCGGACCTTCAGGCGGTTGAGCCGGGCGGTTTCCTCAAGCGAATTGCGAGCCTCCCCGCCACCAGCCACCAGGCGGGTGATGAAGAGCACCACGAAGAAGAGCAGGATGACGCCGATCCCCCACCAGAAGGCGGTGAAGCGGGCCATGGGATTGTCACGGGATGGATCCATGTTGGGAAAAGCTGAGGCGCTGAAATAGTGAAACCTGAAACGGGATGATCAATTCGAGACGTTCGCGGACTCGAGGATGCGGGGATCCTGGTTGGGGTAGAGGTTGTTCTGGCCGAGGGCGCGCAAGTAGAAGAAGACGAAGCCGGAGCCAACCGTGATGAAGGCGAGGATGTCGCCCCAGAACGCACCGGGGACGGTGGTCGTCACGTGGCCGAACTGCTCCGGAAGGAGATTCATCAGCGAGACCGAGCGCTCGGGAATGGCGATCAGGTAATGATCGAGGAAGTGCATCGCCAGCGTGTAGACGGCCATGGCGGCGAGAGCCATCGGCTTCTTTTTCAGCCAGGCTTGCAGCAGGATCACGAAGGGGACGACGAAGTGGAGGAAGACCAGAGCGATCATGCCGGTGTTCCAGCCGCCGGTGTTGCGGATCAGGAAATAGCGGGTCTCCTCGGTGATGTTCGCATACCAGATGAGGAAATACTGGGAGAACGCGATGTAGGCCCAGAAGATGGTGAAAGCGAGGAGCAGCTTGCCCTTGATGTGGTAGTGCTCCGGCGTGACGACCTTCTTCATGTAGCCCGCCCGCTGGAGCAGCGCACAGGTGATGATGATCACGGCCATCGAGTTCAGCGCGGAACCGGCGAAGAGATACACCCCCCACATGGTCGAGAACCAGGTGTAGTCGAGGCCCATCAACCAGTCGAAGCCGGCGAAGGTGATGGTGATCGCGAAAATGATCAACGTGTAGGTCGAGTGGAAGCGGGCGCGGAACAGGCGGCTGGTGCCGGGGTTCGGATCGCTGTCCTGCTCGACGGAGAGCTTCCGCAGACCGCGGATGACGAGGCTGAGACCGACGAAGTAGAAGACGAAGCGGACGTACCAGAACGGGATGCTCATGTACCAGTACTTGAGATACATGAGGTGGTGGTGCGGATCGTGGCTGTGGTGGAGCGCATCCTTCGCGCCCACGCCGAAGGTGGAACCGGAAAGCTCGCGGTGGGTGTTCATCCACTCGTAGAGCCATTTTTGCACCGCCGGGCAGGCCAGCGGCGCGGCGAAAATAAACATCCAGGGATACACCGAACCGAGGTTCTCCATGACGCGGCGGACCGAGGTCCCCCACCCCGAGTTGGAGACGTTGTGAAGCAGGGTCCAGAAGCAGCCACCGACGGCCAGGGTGAAGAAGAAGAACACCGCGAACAGCCAGGAATAGGAGTAGGTGGCGGCCCAGCCTTCATTCGGGCCGAAGAGCAGGAAGAAGCTGACCAGCGTGAGCACCGCCGAGGTGCCACCGGCGATCAGCTTGATCTTCGGAATGATCGGGCTGCTGAGTCGCTCGCCTTGGGCGGGGACGTCCGCGGAAGTGACGTAGTGGGAAGCCATGGTCGGAGAGGAAAAGAGCTTACTGGGCCGGGTTGGCTGAGGCTTGAGCCGCGTCGTAGGCGGCCTTGACGGCAGGATCGGACAGCGGCGCCTTCTGGGCGGCCTGGAGGGCGCGGACGTAGGCGATCACCGCCCAGCGGTCGCGCAGCGAAAGGTTGTGCTTGTAGGAACCCATGTTGCCTTTGCCGTGGGTGATCACGTCGAACATCCGTCCGTCCGGATACGCGGCGGGGCCGAAATTCTCGAGCGTCAGGTTGGCGACACCGGGGACACCGTATTGCGCGGCCATGCCTTGGCCGTCGCCGGAAGCGCCGTGGCATGGCATGCAGTTGACGAGATACATCTCGTGGCCGCGGCGGAGGAAGGCATCGACGTTCTCCTCGGTGAGCTCCAGTTCCTCCGGCATGCCGCTGGAGTAGTGGTCGTTGATGACACCGGTGGCGTAGTAGCCGGTGCCTCCGCCGAACTGATACTCGGGGATGCCGCCGAGTTCCGTCTGGCCGCTTTCGAGGAAGCCCCGGGGATGGGTGCCATCGACCGGCTGACGGGCACCGACGCCATCGGCGAAGAAAGCGTCCGGCTTCTGGGCCTTGAGCTTGTCCTGGTTGTCCATGTCCGGGAGCAGCCAGATCGGTGTGTCGGCGCGCTTTTCACCCCGCATCGGCATGAGACCGATGAAGAGCGCGGCGATGATCGCGTAAGCGAGGAAGAAGTATTTCACGGTGGGAGCGGAGAGCTGGGAGTTAGTCCTCTTCTTCGACGAGTTCGATGTTGGTGCCGCCGATGTCCTGGAGGAGGTTCCGGGTGCCTTCGGGGCTGAACTTCGGATCGCGGGCTTCGATGGCGATGAAGAAGGCGTCGTCGGTGGCGCGGTGGAACTGCTTGCTGGCGAACAGCGGGTGGTTCAGGCGTGGCAGCTTCATCAGCGCAAGCAGGCCGAAGAGCACGGTGAAACCGGAGAACAGGATGGTCAGCTCGAACATCACCGGGAAGAAGGCCGGCACGGTGAAGATGTTGGTCGGCTTGGCCTGGACGACGGTCGGGTAGATCAGGACCTGGGTGCCGTAGGCGAGGCAGAAAGCGGTGAGGGTGCCGGTTGCGCCACCGAAGAACACCAGCCAGGGCAGGACGGAGCGCTTGAGGCCCATCGCGCCATCGAGGCCGTGGATCGGATAGGGCGAGTGGCAGTCCCACTTGCGGAAACCGGCATCGCGCACCTTTTCCGCGGCCTTGTAGAGGGCGGAGGCGCTTTTGAATTCGGCCAGGTAGCCGTAAACGCGTTTACGAGTCGTGCTCACAGGTAATGAAAGGCGTGGGTGATTCCGGCGGGAGGTTTCAGATCGACGGCGACTTGTCGCGCAGTTCGTATTGATAGGCGGCCTGATCCGTGACGCCCTCGTCGGGATGATCCTTGAGGTCGTCGAAGTGCGGATCGGACTCCGGCAGCGTCCACTTCACTTCCGCAATGTTGATGCAGGGCAGGAAACGGAGGAACAGCAGGAACAAGGTGAGGAACATCCCGATGGTGCCGACGAACAGGAGCTGGTCCTGGCCGCTCGGGGAGAAGTATTTCCAATCGCCCGGCAGCCACATGCGAGAGAGCGTGGTGACGATGATGACGAAGCGTTCGAACCACATGCCGCAGTTCACGCACATCGCCACGGCCATCACGACCCAGAGGTTCTCCCGGCATTTCTTGAACCAGAAGATCTGCGGCGAGAGGACGTTGAGGCCCATCATCCAGAAGTAGGCCCAGTTGAAGGGACCGGCGATCCGGTATTTGAAGGCTTCCATCTCGAACTTCGCGCCGGAGTAGAAGGCGACGAAGAGCTCCATCAGGTAGGCGTAGCCGACGATGGTGCCGGTCAGCAGGATGATCTTCGCCATGTTGTCGATGTGCTTCATCGTGATCAGATCCTGCAGGCCGTAGATGAAACGGGCGGGAACCATGATGGTGAGCACCATCGCAAAGCCACCGAAGATGGCGCCGGCGACGAAGTAGGGCGGGAAAATCGTGGTGTGCCAGCCGGGGACGACCGAGGTGGCGAAGTCGAAGGAAACGACCGAGTGCACCGAGAGCACCAGCGGGGTCGAAAGCGCGGCCAGAAGGAGGTAGGCCATTTCATAGTGGCTCCACTGGCGGTTGCCGCCGCGCCAGCCGAGCGAGAACAGGCCGTAGAGGAACTTGCGCAGGCCGGGCTTGCAGCGATCGCGGATGGTCGCGAGGTCCGGAACCATGCCGAGATACCAGAAAATCAGCGAGACGGTGAAATAGGTCGAGACCGCGAACACGTCCCACAGCAACGGCGATTTGAAGTTTTGCCAGATGCCGTTGGCATTGGGAACCGGGGCAAGGAACCAGACCATCCAGACGCGGCCAACGTGGAAGGCGGGGAAGATCCCCGCGCACATCACGGCGAAGATCGTCATGGCCTCCGCGGCACGGTTGATCGAGGTCCGCCAGTTCTGACGGGTCAGGAAAAGGATGGCCGAAATCAGCGTTCCGGCGTGGCCGATGCCGATCCAGAACACGAAGTTCACGATCGGCCAGCCCCACATCACGCGGTTGGTGTTTCCCCAGACCCCGACACCGGTCGAAACCAGGTGGAAGAGGCCGAAGCCGACGCCGATGGCGGCGATGAGGGCGCTCGGAATGAAGAGCAGCCACCACAAGCCGGGCTGGCGGTTTTCGAGGACGCCGCAGATCCGCTCGGTGATCCAGTGATAGGAGCGGTCGTTGAGGATCAGCTTCTCGCGCTTGAGCACGGGAAGCTTCGGACCTTGGCGTTGGGAGGTTTCAGTGGCGGTGGCCATGTTTCTCGCAGGTGACTGGGATCGGATCGCGGGCAGCGATCAGTGCATGTGAATGGTCGCTTTCCCGATGAACCGGGCACCGGGCATCGAGGGATTCGGATTCTTGACGCGGGCCAGATAGCTGGTGCGCGGGCGGGTTCCGATGTATTGGAGCAGATCGTAGTTCCGGGCGACGTCCTTGGCGCGCATCACGGTGGCCTTCTGCTCGTCGAGCTTGTTGCCGAAGGTGATGGCACCGGCCGAGCAGGCGTCCTGGCAGGCGACCTTGACGGAATCGACCGGGATGCGGAGTTCCGCGGTGCCGACGCTGACGGCCAGCGAGTTGCCGGTGGCGAGCGTTTCCTGCTTCTGGCGGCGCTTCTGACGGATCTTGGCGTCCTTGAGGCGCTGCACGCAGTAGGTGCACTTTTCCATCACGCCGCGCATGCGGACGGTGACGTTCGGATTGCGCTGGAGGTGGGCGGCGGTGCCGACCTGCTTTTCACCCAACGGACCGCGGTAGAGGTTGTGGGCGATGAGCGGGTTGCGCTTGTTGTAGTCGAAGAAGTTGAAACGACGGGCCTTGTAGGGGCAGTTGTTCGCGCAATAGCGGGTGCCGATGCAGCGGTTGTAGGCCATCGCGTTGAGGCCGTCCTCAGTGTGAACGGTGGCATTCACCGGGCAGACGGTTTCGCACGGCGCGGACTCGCACTGCACGCAGGCAACCGGCTGCGGGATCATCTCCAGGTTGTCGCCGGATTCGTCGCCGTCCTGGGAGGCGAAATACCGGTCCATCCGGATCCAGTGCATCTCGCGGCCCTTGGCGAGCTGCTCCTTGCCGACGATCGGGATGTTGTTCTCCGCCTGGCAGGCGATGAGGCAGGCGTTGCACCCGGTGCAGCTGCTGAGATCGATCGCCATCGCCCACTGGTGAAGCGGGTCGTTGATGAGCGGCTGGCCCTGACGGTCCTCCTGCTTGTAGAGCGAGATGTTCGGCGGAGCGTGGGAGTCCATGCCCTGCTTCTTCACACCGGCGAGCTGGTGGGCGAAGTCGCCCTTCACGTCATCGGCCGCCGTGGAAACCTCCCGGGCAATCGCGCGGCCATACATGGAGTGATGCTCCTGGGTGGCGGCGAGGCTGTATTTCCGGCCGGTCTTGGTCGGAGTTCCTTCGAGAACCGCGAAGTAGGGAGTCGCGCTGGTGCGGGCGGGATAGACGTTGAAACCGGTATTCACACCGACGAGGCCGACGTGGGCTTCGTTGCCGGTGTCGCGGCCGAGTTCGTCGTCGGCATTGCAGCCCTGGCCGTAGCCGAGAGGAACGTAGACCACGCCATCGGCGAGCCCGAAGGCGATCTGCACCGGCAGCTCAAGTTCGACGCCGTTGACCTTGATGGAAATCATCTTGGCCTTGAGGTTCTCCCCTTCCCCATCCGGCGGCACCGCGGCGGTCGGGGTCTGGATCTTCACCAGCTCGTCGTAGAGATCGTATTGCTTGGCCGTCGCGGGCGAAACGAAGGCGGCGTTGTCCCACGACAGCTTCGAGAGGGGGTCCGGGGCTTCCTGGAGCCAGCCGTTGTCGATCCAGCGACCATCGTAAACCGAATAGTCGGTGGCGAAGATGATCTCAAGGTCGCCGCCGGCGGGCGCGGCATCGATCGCGGCGGTCAGCGCGGCGGCATCGGAGGAAACGGTCGCGGTGGGATAGCTCGATCCGGCGAGGAAACCCTCACGCAGCAGGGTTTTCCAAGCCTCTTCGGTTTCGCCTGCCAGGGCGGAGAAGGTCTTGCGGACCGCGGCCATCGCCGGGCTGGCTCCGCCTTCCTCGCCTTCTCCGGTGAGAAGACGGCCTTCGCCATCGAGCAGCGCGGAGAGCACCTCGAGCTCGCTCGCGCAGTCGGGGTAGAGCGGCAGGATCATCGGCTGGACGATCGTGTAGACGCCGGTGGCGCTGCGGGCATCGCTCCAGCTTTCGAGGTAGTGGCTGGCCGGCACGTGCCAGGTGGTGGCGTGCGCGGTGGCGTCGGTGCGGAGACCGAAATGGATGCTGGTCTCGGCATTCGCCAGCGCCTCGTTGAACCCGAGGTCGGCCGGGGCGTCGTAAGCAGGATTCGAGGGCGTGAAGAACAGGACGTGCTCGACGGCGCCGGAGTTGAGGTCGGCGACGAGCTCGGCCAGACCGCCGAGGCCGGTGTTGCCAGTCACCACGGCGCGCAGCGGGGCGTCCTCACCGATCGCCCCGATACGGAGATTGATCGCGGCGGCGATGCGATGGACGGCTTCCGGCGCGCGGCTGCCGACGACCACCATCGAACGTCCGCGGTTCGCCTGCAGGTCCTTGGCCAGTTCCGCGACCCAATCGGAAATGCGGGCATCGGCGGCAGGTGCGTTTCCAACGGAGCCACTATCGCCGAGGGCGCGGAGGATTTCCGCGGCCGCCGTGACGAGCTGGCTCGGCTTCACGCGCAAGCGGTGATCCGCCATGCCGCCGGTGAGCGAGAAAGCGCTTTCGACGGCGTAGAGCCGGTTCATGCGCGAGGAATCCGGAGCCTGATCGTAGCCTCCACCCTCGGGCTTGCGGCGGTCGTAGAACGCGCGGACCGGACCGACGGAGTCGAGTTCGGTGAAATCGCAGTCGAGCGAAACGATGCGGTCGGCCTTGGTAAAATCGGCCACGAAACGCACACCGTCGCCGAACAGGCCGTCGGCTTCGCCTTCAAGCGCCTCGTAGGCGTAGGCCCTGAGGCCGGAGAACTTCGCCTGCAAGTCCTTCAGGAGACGGCTGCGGGTGGGCGAGTCATCGCGACCGAAAACCACGCCGACTTTCGCCGCGGGATCGTTGGCGATTCCGGCGAGCACGCCCTCGAACTCACCGCGGGTGGCGGGCTTTCCGTGGTGCAGCACCTGGCGCGAGCGGCTGGGAGAATACAGATCGAGCACCGAGGCCTGGGCGAAGGCGTCGGTGCCGGCACCCTCGGGGTGCAGCTCGTTCGGGCCGACCCGGGTCGGGCGGCCTTCGTAGGTGGTCACCACCAGCGGGGTGGCACCGCCGGAGCGGGGAAAACTGGAAGCGTAGTAGGTCGCCTTGCCCGGAATGACCCACTCGGGCGCGTTGGCGTAGGGCAGGATGTAGCTTTCCGGGCGGCGGCAGGCGGCCATGCCGAAACCGGCGAGGGCGGTCGAGGCGCCCATGAGTTTGAGGAACGACCGGCGGGATGTCTCCATCTCCTCCTGGTTCTCCATCTCCGCGGCGCCGCGGGGAAACTCGCGCTCGAGCCACTCGCGGAACTCGGCCGTGTTCTCAAGCTGCCCGACACCGCGCCAGGAGACGGTGGTTTCGTCCGCGGGAACGTCGGGGTGTTGCCAGATGCGTTTGCTCATGGGTCGACGGAAAGATTTTCGAAACGGAAAGGAATCAGTGGTGGCAGGTGGCGCAGGAGGTCGGCGCGTGGATCTGCCACTGCTCTACGAGCTTTTTGCCGAGATCCTCGGTGGTCGTGATGCCGAGTTCGGGGTGGGCGGCGAGGTATTCCTCGGCGTCATAGGAAAGGTTGTAGACCTCCTCGAGCGGACGGAGGTTCTTCTCCGGCTGACGGTGGCAATCGAGGCACCAGCCCATCGAGAGGCTCTGGTCCTGATAGACGACCTCCATCTGGTCCACCCGGCCGTGGCAGCTCTGGCAGGAAATGCCGCGGTTCACGTGGGCGGAGTGGTTGAAGTAGACGTAGTCCGGCGTCTTGTGGATGCGCACCCACTCGACCGGCTTGCCGAAGTCCGGGTGCTTCAGCAACGGATCCATCCGGTTGCGCAGCGGCTGGAGCTTCGGGCTCTCCTTCTGCACGTGCTGGTGGCAGTTCCAGCAGGTGTTCGAGGTCGGGACGTTCGAGTGATGCGAGACGTCGACGAACGAGTGGCAGTAGCGGCAGTCCAGACCGACCTGTTCGACGTGGATGCGGTGGGAAAACGGGATCGGTTGCGAGGGCTGATAGCCGACGACGAGCGTTTTCGGCGTGGCGTAGTAAGTGAAAGCCGCCACGACACCGGCTCCGAGCGCCAGCACGCAGATCGCGATCTTGAACGGGAGAACGTTGGTCCAGCGCGGGAAGAAGTTGGCCATGACGGTGGTGAAATCGTTTCTCGTCGAGAAAATCAGAGAGCTTGTGAAATTTTTCACAAGCGATGCGGGTTGTCGGGCAGGGGTGCCGCCAGAGAGCGGCGAGTTTGCAAACCGACTTCCGACTGGCAACCGGAAAAACACCCCGTCGGCGGAAAAATCCGCCTAGCCGGAATGCCGTCCAAAACTACTGAGACAGGGTCTCATTTGGACCAGTTCAGCCCTCTTTCTTTCCGCCATTTCCGGAAGCCCTCGAACTGCTCTTTTTTGCTGAGAAGACGGCGTTGGGGGTCTTCGGAGAGGAACTCCTCGAACAAGCCCGCCTGCTCGGATTCGGAAGAGGCCGGTTCCGCGGGCTCGGGTTCAGCGGACGACGGCTTGCGGCCGGAGGCGAGTTGTCGCTCGATCCTCCGCAGCCGGGCACCCAGCACGAGCCGGTGCAGCAAGCCGATGACTTGGAGGAACAGAATCAGCCCCAGGAGAAACCAGAGGGTGCCGGGGAAATCGGAAGCTTGATAGGGAAGCGGAGTGGTCGGCATGGGAAACGACGGGAGTTTGCGAAGGAAGTCGGCGGGGGCGAGCGGAAATTGAGGGAAGGGGGACGACTCCCACGGAAAAGCTCATTCCGCCTACCAGTGGCATGGCCGTCCCGGCCATGAAAGGTGGATGTGTGCCCCCCCCCTAAAAGGGGCCTCCCATGGATCCCGCGCTGTCTTGATTCCGGCTCCAACGTTCATGGCCGGGACGGCCATGCCACTGGCAGAAAAGACACGCTTCCTCACCATTCGATGCCCACCCCCTCCTCGGGGATGAGGATCTTTTCGCTCACGCCCAGGCGATCGGCTTCCTGCAAGAGCCGGTCCACCGCCTCGCCCGGAGCTTCGTTTCCCAGCGGAAAGGTATCGTGGTGCATCGGAATGAGCACCTTGGCTCCCATCTCCGCGAAGGCCCGGACGGCTTCCTCCGGATTCATGTGGACGTCGCGGCCGCTGGGGGCGTCGTAGGCACCGATGGGCATCAGGGCCACATCGATGTTCGGATGACGGCGGCCGATCTCCGAAAAACCGGGGAACCACGCGCTGTCCCCACAGTGGAAGACGCTCTTGCCATTCACGTGGATCAAATAGCCGCCGTAATCGCGATGGGTGTCATGGAGATAGCGCGCGCCCCAGTGATGGCTCGGCGTGTGGACGACCGAGAGCGGACCGAATTCGAGTTCGTCCCAGATCTTCACCTCATGGACGGCAGGGAAGCCGAGCTTCCGCACCAGCGATCCGCTGCCACGCGGGACCACGATGCCGTCGCGCGACTGCAAGACCTTCAGGCTGGGTTTGTGGAGGTGGTCGAAGTGCGCATGCGTCACGAGGACCAGGTCGAGCTCCGGGATTTCCTGCAACGGCAGGCCCGGCCGACGGCGGCGGCGGACGATGCCGTGCCAGTTCGCCCAGTTCGGGTCGACCATCAGCGAGTGGCCCTCGAACTGGATGAAAAACGCCGCGTGGCCGATCCAGGTGACGCGCACCGTACCATTCGTGGGCGGCTTCAGGATCGGAGCCTGGGTGGCCCCGTCCGGTCGGCGGAACATCCCCGGCACGATGCGATGGCGGAAGAACTTGTAGTTCCGCTGCGGCCATCCTTTCTGGGGCATCAGACCCGAATAGTGGGCCGCCGGTCGCACTGGAGGTTCTTGCGCCATCGTTCCGCCGCTTACGCGTAGGCCGCCGCGATCTTTTCCGCCCATTCCGCGGCCCGCTGCGCGAAACTCCGCCCATCGTCCGCGTAGGAGATCCCGCGGGAAACATTGATCACATCCGGAGCCATCCGTTTGGCCCCGGCAAGCGCCGCCAGGTCACCGCCCTGCGCGCCGAGCCCCGGCACCAGCAAGGGAGCCTCTGGGATTTTCGCGAGGACATCGGCCGCGTTCGTCAGGCCGACCACGTAGCCGACATCGGTCGCATTTCCCTCGCTCTTCGACCGTTCACCGAGAGCCGTCACCAGCTGGAACACCGAGCGACCGTCCGCCAGTTCCTGCCGTTGGAAATCCGCCGAACCGGGATTCGACGTCACCGCCAGAAGGTAGACTCCTTTCCCCTCCCAGCTCAGGAAGGGCTCGATCGAATCATATCCGAGAAAAGGATTCAGCGTCACCGCATCCACGCCCCAGTGGTCGAAGTAGCCCTGCGCGTAATATTTCTGCGTCTCCCCGATGTCGCTGCGCTTGGCGTCGAGGATTACCGGCACCTCCTCCGGCATCCGCTCCATCAGCTCGCCGAGCATCTCGATTCCCTTCAGACCCATCGCCTCAAAGTAAGCGATGTTCGGCTTGAACGCCGCCGCTTTCTCCCAGGTTTCGTCCACCAGACGCCGCAGAAAATCCGGCACCGCCCCGATCCCGTCCTCGCCCGGCCGGGGATCGATCCCCACGCACAACCTCGATCCCGTCGCTTCAATCCTGCCTTGCAACCGCTCCGTGTAACGCATCGGCAGGACCTTGGCCCGGCTGCGCCGAAACGTCCAATGCGAAGGCAGGCTCATGACATCCTCCCTCCCCCAATCTTCTTGAACACCCCCGCTCTCCATCGACAGCTTCCGGTGCGATGAAGATGGTGATGGTCCTCGCGATGCTGGCGTGCTCCAGCCTTTCCCTGCCAGCCCGCACCTGGCGGAATGCGGAAGGCCGGGAAATCGAAGCCGAGTTTGTTTCCAGCGATGGCAAGACGGTCCGGCTGAAGATGGAGACGCGGGAGGTGGACTATCCCATCGCGAATCTCTCGGAAGAAGATCGTCAATGGATCGCCCGGCAAGAAGAGCGGAAAACCGAGCCAGCTCCTGTCACGACCGGGCTCCGGACCGGAGTGCCGATCACTTCCCGGCTGTATCCTGAGATTGACGACTACTTCGACGAAAAGTCGCGTAAGGAGGTTCTGAAGGCTTTTGAGGACGGCGCCTACGCCATCGAGGGAAAAGATGATCCTGATTCCTGGTTCAAGCGGGATGCTGCCGACTCCTGCGTCATCTACGTTCCGAACTCTTACGACGGCAGCGAGCCCTACGGCCTCTACCTGCACATCTCCCCCGGCGACGACGGGAGGCTTCCCTCGGAGTGGTTCCCGCTTTTCGACGAGCGGAAAATGATCGCCGTCAGCGCCAACGGCACCAGCAACCATCAGCCGATGCTGCGCCGTGTGATGCTGTCGATGGACGCCGTCCAGACCGTCGGCGAGACCTACACGATCGATCCGAAACGCCGGTTCTCCGGTGGTCTTTCAGGGGGAGGGCACATGGGAATGCTCACCGCCGCGATGTTCCCGGAGCACTTTGTCGGCGCGATCAGCCATGCCGCCCAGAGCTATCTTCCCCACGACGACGGCTTCGGACATTTCCCCGGGATGACCCTCAAGGACTTCAACCGTAGCCCCCGCCGGGACCTCGGATGGGTCGTCATCGGCGGCAACAAGGACTCGAACTACCCGGAAATCCTGAAAACCACCGAGGCGTGGGAGGGAACGCGCCTCCACTACCGCTTCATCGATGTCCCGGAAATGGCCCATGTCACTGCCTCCGCGGAAAAGCTAGGCGAGGCCTTCGACTGGATTCTGACCCAAGCCCGGTAAGCGGGCCGATCCCACTCACCTCCCCGGCAGCGACATCCGCGAGCCGCCGAAAACCCGTCGCCGCGAAAGCCGCTCCGCGACGATCAGAAACACCAGCACACCGAGCTGCACCACCAGCAAACCCATCTTCGGCCTCAGCCCGATCTCGAGCGCGTCGCCAAAACACCCGCAGTCGGGATTCAACCCCCGCGCCAGCGCCTGGCCATTCACGAACAGGAACACCACCGTCAGCCCCACCAGCCACCGCACCGCCCCGCGCGACCAAAAACCACTCAGCAAACACAGTCCGCAGAGCAGCTCCGTCCACGCCACCCCGTAGGCCACCACCAGATTGTAGGGGTCCTGCAGAATCAGGAACTCCGCCACCTGCCGGGAGAATACCTGCGGCCCGGTCACGAACAGCTTCAGCGCCCCGATGTAAGCGAACCACAACCCGAACGTGACCCTCAGGGTGATCACGGTGTAGTCGAGACGCGTCTTGGGTTGCATTTGTTAGGGAGGGTAAACGAACCCCCCACCCCCTTCCAAGCGCGGAAATCCGTTCGACCCCGCACCGCTTCAGGTCGAGGGTGGCACGATCATGAAAACCCTTTTCCACCTCCTCGCTCCCTTTCTCCTCCACCTCGGCTCCGCCACCGCCGCCGATCCACCCCGCTACGAGCTGCGTGAGGGCGACATCCTGTTCCAAGGAAACGCCGGCCCTCAGAGCGACGCCATCCGCGCCGCCACCGATTCACCCTATACCCACTGCGGTATCGTCGTGGAAAAGGGCGGAAAACTCGTCGTCTTCGAAGCCTCCCAACCCGTCAAGACCACACCTCTCAAAGATTTCATCGCCCGCAGCCAGCCCAGCACCTTCCGGGCCATGCGCCTCGCCGAACCCATCAACGACACCTGGCTCGCCAAGGCCAAGGACTGGGGCGAGGAACTTCTCGGCCAGCCCTACGACGCCAAATTCCAGTGGAGTGACGAAGCCTACTACTGCTCCGAACTGGTGTGGAAATTCTACCTCGCCGGCGGCATCGAGCTCTGCAAGCCGAAGCGCTTCTCTGACTACGACCTCGATGAGCCGGCCGTCGTCGCCCTCATCGAGCAGCGATACGGCGGCATGGGAAACCTCCCCCTCGACGAAGCCGCCGTCGCCCCCGGCGATCTCGCGGAATCGGACATGCTGGATGAGGTTCCGCCTCTGCCTTCCCATCCGCCGGAAGCGCCTACTCGGTCCACCCCTCCGATGAACGAGCCATAGGCGAATTCGTAGAGATTCGGAAATTTCGGCGAATGGAAGTCCACCTGCCAGTGGCCTGACCGTCCCGGTCAGGAATGGGAGCGGCTCTACCTCTCCGCCCGCTCACCTCAAGCGGGAAGCGCTGTTCGGGTTCCTGACCGGGACGGTCAGGCCACTGGCAGGGAGCGCGAACCTTCGCGTCTTCCGCCTTGCAGTCTTCCGTCTCTTCCCGACGCTTCATCCGTGTCCGTCACCGAGCTTCTCCAGCAACTTGTCCGCATCCCGTCGGTCAATCCCGACAACAGCCCGGGCACCGATCGCATCGGCGAAGCCGAGATCGCCGGCTTCCTCGCCCAATGGCTGCGCGACCTCGGAGCCGAGGTCACCCTCGAAGAAATCCGCCCGAAGCGCCCGAACCTGATCGCCCGTTTCGCCCCGCTCGACGGCCGCCCGCGCATCCTGTTCGGCCCACACCTCGACACCGTCGGCGTCGGCGGCATGACGATCGATCCATTTTCCGCGGAAATCCGCGACGGCCGCATGTGGGGCCGCGGCACCTCCGACACCAAGGGCCCGATGGCCGCCATGCTGTGGGCTCTCAAGGAAAACGCCCCCGACCTCCGCGAGGCCCCCGTCGCCATCGATTTCGTCGGCTTCATGGGCGAGGAGTCGTGCCAGTGGGGGTCGCGGCAGTTCGGGGAAAAGCACGCCGGCGACTACCAGTTCGCGATCGTCGGCGAGCCCACCTCGCTCGACATCGTCCACACCACCAAAGGCTCCCTCTGGGCCACCCTGCGCGCCACCGGTAGAGCGGCCCATTCCTCCCTCCCCGAACGCGGCGACAACGCCGCCATGAAGCTCGCCCGCACGTTGTGCGAAATCCACGACCCGCTCGTCGAGCGCCTCGCCTCTTTCACCCACCCCGTTCTCGGCCGTTCCACCCTGAACGTCGGCGTCATCCGCGGCGGCTCGCGACCGAACATCGTCCCCGACCTCGCCGAGGCCGAGATCGACATCCGCCTCACCCCCTCCCTGCGCGATGCCGGCGGAGCCTTGCGTTTGCTCCGGGAAATCCTGGACGGTCATTCCGTGGAAATCCTCGACGACGACGAAAAGCCCCCCATGGAGACCCCCGCCGATCATCCATGGATCCAGCACCTCCAGCAGGTCCGCCCCGCCTCCCGCTGCGTCGGTGCTCCGTGGTTCTCCGACGCCGCCCACCTCTCCCAAGCCGGTATTCCCTCCATCTGCCTCGGCCCCGGCAGCATCGACCAGGCCCACACCTGCGATGAATTCATCGAAGTCGCCGCCCTCGAAGAAGGCGCCGGATTTCTATCCAGCTTCGTCCGGTCGATCTGCCAATCTTCAATCGGGAATCCCCCATCGGAAATCAGATGACCACCGTCCTCGACATCCTCGACAAAGGCACCGCCTACCTCGAAAAGCGCGGGATCGAGGACGCGCGGCGCAACATGCAGATCCTCGTCGCCCACCAGCTGGGCTGCACCCGCATGGACCTCTACCTGCGCTTCGATCAGCCGATCGATGAAACCCACCTCGCTCCGCTCCGCGAGTCCCTCAAGCAGCGCGCCGATGGCATTCCCGTCCAACACCTCCTCGGCAGCGTCCACTTCCGCCACCACGAGTTCAAAACCGACGCCCGCGCCCTGATCCCCCGCCCCGAGACCGAGGAACTCGCCGAGTGGATCGCCAAAAACGTCACCCTTCCGGAAAACGCCCGAATCCTCGACATGGGTACCGGAACCGGCTGCCTCGGGCTCTCCCTCGCCCACGATTTCCCCAACGCCCGCGTCACCCTCGCCGACCTCTCCCCCGATGCCCTCTCCCTCGCCTGCGAGAATGCCGCAGCGACCGGACTCGAACATGCCGAACTCCTCGAAACCGACCTCTTCGAGAACGTCCCGTCCGACACCCGTTTCGATCTCATCGCCGCCAACCTCCCCTACGTTCCCGAGGGTGAGAAGGTCTCAAGGGAGGTCCGCCACGACCCCGCACTCGCCCTTTTCAGCGGAAAGGACGGCCTCGATCTGATCCGCCGCTTCATTCCCGAAGCCGCACGGCATCTCCAGCCCGGCGGGTGGCTCGCCATGGAGATCGGCATCGATCAATCTTCCGAAGTCGAATCCCTCCTCCGTGCCGCTGGACTCACGGACGTCTTGACCCTCAACGACCTCTCTGGCATCCCCCGCTTCCCGGTCGCCCGCCGTCCTGAACTCTGAAAACTGAAAACTAGCAACCTTTCCGGATGGACAAACTCCTCGTTCACGGCGGCACCCCGATCCACGGTGCCATCACCATTTCAGGATCGAAAAACGCCTCGCTGCCGATCCTTGCCGCCGCGCTGCTGACCGAGGAGGACGTCGTCATCCGTCGCGTGCCCGACGTTTCCGACACCAACTACATGGTGCAAATCCTCACCGGCCTCGGAGCCGATGTGGAACGCTTCTCCGGCACCGTCCGCATCACCGCGGCGGAGATTTCCGACACCGCGCCCTACGACATCGTCCGCCGCATGCGCGCCTCGGTCTGCATGATGGGTCCGCTGCTGGCGCGGAAACACCGCTGCGTCGTCGCCCTTCCCGGTGGTTGCGTGATTGGCGACCGCCCCATCGACCTCCACATCCGCGGTCTCGAAGCGCTCGGGGCGAAGGCCGAGTTCGAGGGCGGAAACGTCATCCTTTCCGCTCCGGGCGGGCTCAAAGGTGCCACCATCGACCTCTGCGGTGAAAACGGCCCGACCGTTCTCGGCACCGACAACGTGATGATGGCCGCGACCTTGGCCGAGGGCACCACCACCATCACCTCCGCCGCCTGCGAACCGGAGGTCGTCGATCTTGCCGAATTCCTCAACTCGATGGGGGCGAAAATCAGCGGTGCCGGCACGCCCGTCATCACCATCGAAGGCGTGCCCAAGCTTCACGGCACCGTCCACAACGTCATCCCCGACCGCATCGAGGCCGGCACCTTCATGGTCGCCGCCGCCCTGGCCGGTGAGGGCGTCACCCTCCGCCGCGTCCACGAGGGCCACCTCGTAGCGATCACCGCCGCGTTGCGGAAAGCCGGTCACCAGGTTCACTTCAACAGCAGCGGCGACGCCTGCACCGTGCACCGCGGCGATACCCCGATGCCCGTCGAGATCGTCACCGAACCCTACCCCGGCTACCCGACCGACATGCAGGCGCAGATGACCGCCCTGTTCGCTCTCACGCCCGGCACCAGCGTGGTGGTCGATACCATTTTCCCCCAGCGCTTCATGCACTGCGCGGAACTCAAGCGCATGGGTGCGGACGTCCACGTGGCCGATGGCAGGGCCGTCATCAAAGGCGTCTCCGGCCTCAGCGGCGCACCCGTCATGGCCAGCGACCTCCGCGCCTCCGCCGCGCTTGTCTTGGCGGGTCTCGTCGCCAAAGGCACCACCGAGATCAACCGCCTCTACCACATCGACCGCGGCTACGAGCACATCGACGAAAAACTCCTCGCCCTCGGTGCCAATGTCGAGCGCGTCCGCGAGCGCTGAAGGGGCTCGCATTCCGGTTCTCCTCACATCACCTCCCGCAGCACCTCCATCACCCCGGCAGCGGTGCGGTCCCAGGTCGCCCACTTCGCCTGGAGCTGGGCTCTTTCCCCCAGCTCGACACGCCATCCAGGATCGACGACAAGTCCCCAGATCCTGCCGGCGAAACCTTCGAGATCCCCGGCTTCCACATGCCGCGCCGCGGGCAGAACCTCGCCCACGCCAGCGTGCGAAGAAATCACCGCCGGCACACCGAAGGCGGCCGCTTCCAGCGCCACCAGCCCGAAGGGTTCCTGCCGCGACGGCATGCATAGTACATCGGTCCGCGCCAGCAGCGCCCTCACCGCTTCCCGGCCGATGAAGCCGGGCATCTCAAAGCGCGGTGCCAGCCCGAGCTTCACGATCCGTTCGACCAGTTCCGGCTGCATCTCGCCGCGTCCCGCGAGGGTGAACTGCACGACCCGATTCATCCGCGCGATCTTCGCGGCGATCTCGACGAAATCATCCGGTGCCTTCTGCCATGTCAGGCGGCCGATGAAACTCACCCGCGGCACGCCGGTTTCCCGCCGCCACGGCTTCACCGGATCGATCCCGTTGTGCACCACGTGGATCTTGCTACGGTCCACGCCGTACTCATCCTCGCAGCGACCGGCCGTCCGGTGGCTCACGGCGATGACCGCATCCGCCGCACGCACGCCGGCACCCTCGATTTCCCGGATTTCCGGCACCGCCATGCCGCCGGAGCGATCGATCTCCAACGAGTGGACATGAGCGACCCACGGCCTGCCGGTTCTCCGCGCCCATGCCATGGCAGCGGGGAAAGTCATCCAATCGTGTGCATGCACCACGTCATGCTGCGCGGCCCTGGCCATCACGAGCTGACCGAATTCGCCGCCTTCCAGATCCGTGGGATCGCAATCGTAAGGATCAGCCACCCCTCCTCCGGGAGTGATCACGTCCACGCCGGTGAGCCGGTCCAACGCGCGGGCGATCCCCTCGCACGCCACGCCGAGCCCTCCGGTGACTTCCGGAGGGTATTCCCAGGTCAGCAACGCCACCTTCGGGCGGAAAAACGAATCATCGGTCAACGACAAGATCCCACCCCTAGCACAGGCTCACGACATGGCCAGCCCGGGCTGCGTCGCAGGTCACTTGCCGGAACGAACGATCGAGTTCGTCTCGTCGAGCACCAGTTTGACCGGCTCGACCGGAACCTCGCTCAACGCGAAGGCCATGATGGTGAGCCGTTCGCCCTTTTTGATCCGGTTGGCGGCCCCGCCGTTGATCAGGATTTTCCCGGTGCCCGGCGGACCGGCCAGCACGTAGGTTTCGAGCCGGGCGGTGGTATCGATCGACGCCACCAGCACCTTTTCGCCCTCCCACAGGTCGGCGGCCTCCATCAGATCACGCGGAATTTCGATGCTTCCCTCGTAGTCGACCACCGAGTCGGTCGCGACCGCGCGGTAGAGCTTGGATTTCAAGACCTGACGAAGCATGGCGGGCGGAACGAACCACCCCCGCCGCAGCCGGTCAAGCGGGAACCACGACCGCGGAAACGCGCGCACCTTGCCCCGGATGACGGAGGCATTTGAACGAGGCCGGCATTGCGCCAAGTAACAGATGCGGTTTCCATGAAACCTCCTCCGCGGAACCCAGAGTCAACCCACTCCCGCGGAGACCACGTATCAACCCGATGAAAGCAAAACATATCCTCACACTGCTGCTCGCCAGCGGCCTGGGAGCTCCACTCCATGCGCAGTGGAAACCGGTCGAAGGCAAGATCATGACCCGATGGGCGAAGGACCTCTCGCCCGACGAGGTCTGGACCGAATATCCACGCCCGCTGCTTGAGCGGGAGTCGTGGAGCAACCTCAACGGCCTCTGGGATTTCCAGGTGACCGGCAAGGACGACGGCCAACCCTCCAGCTGGGAAACGCAGATCCTCGTGCCCTTCGCTCCGGAAGCCGCCCTGTCAGGGGTCGGCCGGATCATCGAGGCGGATGAAGCCACCTGGTACCGCCGTCCGCTGCCGGCCCCGGTTTCCGGAAACCGGACGCTGCTCCATTTTGAAGCGGTCGATTACGACACCACCGTCTGGGTCAACGGCCGGGAAATCGGCAAGCACCGCGGCGGCAACACACCCTTCAGCTTCGACATCACCGACGCGCTCAAGGCCGACGGCAACGAGCTCATCGTCCGCTGCTACGACGCCACCGAGGAGTTCCAGCTCAACGGCAAGCAACGCCGCAAAGCGGAAGGCATTTGGTACACCCGCGTCACCGGCATCTGGCAGACGGTGTGGCTGGAGAACGTCCCGCAGCGCTCGCTGGAAGACCTCGACTTTGCCTGCGACATCAAGGCCGGTACGGTGACCGTCACGCCGAAGCTCCGCGGAAACGCCGTTTCCGGCGAAAAAATCCGCGTGTCCATCGCGGGCGGCCCCACCGCCGAAGGCACCGGAAAGCTCACGCTGAAGATCCCGAACGCGGAGCTCTGGTCGCCCAAGAACCCGAAGATCTACGATCTCAAGGTCGAGCTGATCGACCGTTCCGGCAAGGTGATCGACTCCGCCAAGTCCTACACCGCGCTGCGGAAAGTCGGCAAAACCAAGGACGCCAATGGCCACTGGCGTTTCACGCTGAATGATGAAGTGATCTTCCACTGGGGTCCGCTCGATCAGGGCTGGTGGCCCGGCGGATTGCTCACCCCGCCCTCCGACGAGGCGATGCTCTCCGACATCGAGTTCCTCCGCGACGCGGGCTTCAACATGATCCGCAAGCACATCAAGGTGGAGCCCCGCCGCTACTACATGCACTGCGACCGCCTCGGCATGCTGCTGTGGCAGGACCAGGTCAGCGGCGGCCCGAGCCCCCGCTGGACGCGCTTCGACCGCAACCCGGAGGACGCCAAGTGGCCCTCCGAGCACGCCGAGCAGTGGGTGGTGGAATACAAGCGCATGGTGGATCACCTGCGCGATCACCCGAGCATCGTCGTCTGGACTCCCTTCAACGAAGCCTGGGGCCAGCATGATACCGTCGCGATGGGCAAAATGGCCATCGACTACGACAAGACCCGCCTCATCAACATCGCCTCCGGCGGAAACTTCTGGGAAATCGGAGACATCGCCGACGAGCACCGCTATCCGCATCCCGGATTCCCCTTCGAGCAGAAGCGGCTCGATGACTACATCAAGGTCGTCGGCGAATTCGGCGGCCATGGTTTCCCCGTGGAGGGTCACCTCTGGGACGCCAATGCCCGCAACTGGGGATACGGCGGCCTGCCGAAAGACATCGACGAGTGGAAGGAGCGCTACCGTCAATCCATCAACATCCTCTGCGAGCTGCGCAAACAGGGCGTCGCCGCCGGCGTTTACACGCAAACGACCGACGTCGAGGGCGAAATCAACGGCCTGCTGACCTACGACCGCATCGAGAAGCTCGATGCCGGCTGGTTCAAGGAACTCTCCGACAAGCTCCTGAACACGCCGGACGTGGTGGAACGCACCACCGTCCTCGCCACCGCGGTGGAAAAGGCGGAAACCTGGCGCTACACGACCTCCGAGCCCGGCGATGGCTGGCAGAAGGCCGGCTTCGACGACTCCTCGTGGAAATCCGACACCGCCGGCTTCGGCACGGTCGGCACGCCCAACGCGCGGGTCCGCACCGATTGGAAGTCCTCCGACATCTGGCTGCGCAAGGAGTTCAACGCCAAGCCCCGGTCCGACGGCAGCTACGTGATCTCCGTCTACCATGACGAGGACGCGCAGGTTTTCCTGAACGGCAGCAAGGTCGCCGACCTGACCGGCCATACCGGAGGCTACGTGTCGATTCCGCTCGAAGACGCCTCGCTGGTGAAATCCGGCAAGAACGTCATCGCCGTGCACTGCCACCAGACTCAGGGCGGACAGTTCATCGACCTCGGACTCTACCACGAGACGCCGGTCGACTGAACCGCCGCCGATTTTCGGCAAACCGGACCTTCGACATCGGCGCGATCCCTGCTTAAGTCGGCGCGCCGATGACCGAATCCTCCCCTACCCGTGAACAACTCCGCCGCGAGGGTTTCGAACAGATCGACGAAACCCTCGCGACGCTCATCGAATCCCTCGGAGAAGCCCTGCATTCGCTGGGTGAGGACGACCTGATCCCCTACCTCCCCTGGTCCGGCACCGTGCCCGAGGACCATCCACCGGAGGGGACCCAGCAGCTTTATTCGATCGGCTTCCAGCTCCTCAACATGGTCGAGGAACGCGTCGCCGCCGCGATCCGCCGCGAGCGGGAAAAGACTCTCGGTGCCGACTCCATCCGCGGCCTCTGGCCCCGCGCCCTCAAGGACATGAGCGAGATGGGACTCTCGCCGGAGGAAATCATCGGTGTTCTGCGTGATGTCGATGTCCAACCGGTGCTCACCGCTCACCCCACCGAGGCCAAACGCTCGTCCGTCCGCGAGCGCCACCGCGCGCTTTACGACGAACTCGTCCGCTCCGAATACCCGAAATACACCGAGCGCGAGCAGCGCCGCATCCGCGCCCGCATCGTCACCGCGTTGGAGACCCTCTGGCGAACCGGCGAGATCCACCTCGTCCGGCCGGATCTCTTCCGCGAGCTGCGCGACGCGATTCACTACCTGCGCGATCTCTTCCCGCACGCCCTCAACCGCCTCGACCTCCACTTCACCGAAGCCTGGCGCGACGCAGGCTTTCCGATGGACGTCCTCCGCGCCGCGGAAAACGTGCCCCGGCTTTCCTTCGGCACCTGGATCGGCGGCGACCGCGACGGCCACCCACTGGTCACCCCGGCGATCACCCGCGAAACCCTCGGCATGCTGCGCAAGGCCGCGCTCCAGCTCCTCCACCGCGAGCTGGTCACCCTGGGCACCCAACTCACGCTTTCCCGCCAGCTCAACGAAGTCCCCGACGAGCTCGAAACCCGCATCGACGAGCTCTCCTTCACCCTCGGCGACGAGACCGTTTCCACCGCCCTTCACAACCGCTTCCACGAAGAACCCTGGCGCCACCTCGCCGCCCTGATGGCCGCGCGGCTCAAGCGCCAGATCGACGATCTCCCCGGCTACGACGGACCCGCTGCCTTTGGCGAGGACCTCAAGCTGCTGAGCGACACCATCAACGCCACCGGCTGCACCCACATCGACGAGCAGTACATCCGGCCGCTCCGCCAGAAGCTCGACATCTTCGGCTTCCACCTCGCCACCCTCGATGTACGGCAGAACTCGGAGTTCCACGATGCCGCCATCGCCCAGCTGCTCACCGCCGCCGGCATTCCCGATGGTGAAAACTACGCCTCCTGGCCCGAGGAAGAGCGCCTCACCCTGCTCGAAAGCGAACTCAAGTCACCCCGGCCCTTCCTTCACGACACCGCCAGCGCCGGCGAGCAGGCCGATCTCGTGCTCGAAGCCTACCGCGTCCTGGGTGCCGAAATCGCGGCCCACGGCAAGCACGGCCTCGGCGCGCTCATCATCTCGATGACCCGCCAGCTCTCCGACCTGCTCGGCGTTTTCCTCCTCGCCCGCGAGGCCGGGCTCATGGAAATGACCCCCGGGGGGCCGATCTGCCCGCTCGAAGTCGTCCCGCTCTTCGAGACCATGGACGACCTTGAGCGCGCCCCCGGCATCCTTGGCGACTACCTCGCCCATCCCTTCGTGAAACGCCGCGCCGCCGGAACCCAGCAGGTCATGCTCGGCTATTCGGACTCGAACAAGGACTGCGGCATCCTCACCGCAGCCTGGTCCCTCCACCGCGCGCAGGAAAACCTCACCCAGGTCGCCGGTGAGCACGGCGTGAAACTCCGCTTCTTCCATGGCCGCGGCGGCACCATTTCCCGCGGTGCCGGCCCCACCCACTGGTTCATGGCCGCGCTGCCCCACGGCTCGCTTTCCGGCGGCTTCCGCATGACCGAGCAAGGCGAAACCATCGCCCAGAAGTACGCGAATCTCGCCAACGCCACCTACAATCTCGAACTCCTCCTCGCCGGCACCGCCATCACCACCGCGCACCACCGCCAGCCCGCCCCGGCCGCCGACCCCGCCGAGGCGCTCGTCCCCGAGCTTTCCGCCGCCAGCCAGCACGCCTACCAGCAACTCCTGCACTCCGAGGGTTTCATCGAGTTCTACCGCCAGGCCACGCCCATCGATGCGCTCGAAAACTCCCGCATCGGTTCCCGCCCCGCCCGCCGCACCGGCAAGAAGGGCCACTCCATCGCCGACCTCCGCGCCATCCCCTGGGTCTTCTCCTGGACCCAGGCCCGCTTCTACCTGCCCGGCTGGTTCGGCGTCGGCAGCGCATTGGAGGAAATGAAGGCCCGGACCCCCGACAAATTCGCCGCTCTCAAGGCCGCGCTGCCCGGCTCCACCTTCCTCAGCTACACCCTCACCAACGTCGAAACCAACCTCGCCTCCGCCAATCTCGACCTGATGGGCGACTACGCCGGCCTCGTCACCGATGAAGCCCTGCGCGCGCGTTTCATGGATCTCATCGTCGCCGAGTTCGAGCGCACCCGCACCCTCCTCGCCGAGCTGTTCGATGGCGACATGCGTTCCCGCCGCCCCCGCATGGCCAAGACCCTCGACATCCGCGAAGCCCCGCTCCGCGTCCTCCACCGCCAACAGGTCGAGCTTCTCGGCCAATGGAGGAAACTCGTCGCCGCCGGCCGCGACTCCGAAGCCGAGGCCATGTTTCCCAAGCTCCTTCTCTCCATCAACGCCATCTCCTCGGGTCTTCGCACCACGGGATAAACCGGACCTTGAAACTCCTCATCACCGCCGGCCCCACCCGCGAGCCGCTCGATCCCGTCCGCTACCTGACCAATCGCTCGTCGGGAAAAATGGGCTACGCCCTCGCCGCCGCCGCCGCGCACGAAGGCCACCAGGTTCTGCTCATCTCCGGCCCCGCGAATCTCGATATCCCCGATGGCGTCGACTTCCTCCCGGTGGAAACCGCCGCCGACATGTTCGAGGCCGTGAAGCATCACATCGGCCGCATGGAAGCCGCCATCTTCGCCGCCGCCGTGGCCGACTACCGCCCTGTCGTCGCCGCCGGACAAAAGATCAAGAAAACCGGCGAGACCCTCACCCTCGAACTCGTCCGCAACCCCGACATCCTCGGCTCCTGCCGCAGCGAATTCGGATTTACGGGAACCCTAGTAGGTTTTGCCGCCGAAACCGAAAACCTCGCCGCCCACGCCCGCGCCAAGCTGGAGAAGAAAGGCTGCGACCTCATCGTCGCCAACGACGTCTCCCAGCCCGGCATCGGCTTCGACTCCGACCGCAATCAGGTCCTCCTCGTCTTCCCCGACCGCATCGAGTCCCTCCCGGAGGACGACAAACACCACCTCGCCCACCGGATCATCCAGATCGTGGAGCGCCGGCTATGAAACCGTCATCGTCAGATCACCGGGTCTCCTCTCCCCGCCGGCCCCCAAAAAAACATGCTTTGATCCGCTGGCCCGCATCGCCAGTTTCCCCCCCGTGACCGATCTCGAACTCACCGTCCACGCCGCCGCCGAGGCCGGCAAGCTCCTCAAACAGCACTTCGGCTCCGAAGCCGCCGTCGATGAGGCCACCGCCCATGACATCAAGCTCGCCCTCGACAAGGAATCGCAGAGCCTGATCGAGGGCATCCTCCTCGGTGCCCGGCCCGACGACGCGTTCTATGGTGAGGAAGGCATCGGCGGAAACACGGGATCCCACCGCCAGTGGATCGTCGATCCCATCGATGGCACCGTGAATTTCTACTACGGCATCCCGCACTTCTGCGTTTCGATCGCCCTGCGAGTCGACGGCGACGTCGTCCTCGGCGTCATCCACGATCCCATCGTCGGCGAGACCTGGACGGTGGAAAAAGGCGGCAAGCCCTGTCTCAACGGCAAGCCCATCTCCTGCTCCAAACGCGCCCGGCTGGAAGAGTGCGCGATCTTCGTCGGCTGCGGCAAGGACGAGGAAGCTCTCACCGTCGGCCTCGAACGTTTCCGCAAGGCCTCCGTCCGCGCCCGCAAGATGCGCATGATGGGCAGCGCCGCGCTCGGCCTCGCCTACATCGCCACCGGTCGGCTCGATGCCTACGTCGAGTCCCGTATCTCCCTCTGGGACATCGCTGCCGGCAAGCTCCTCGTCGAGGCCGGCGGCGGAAAAGTCACCCTCCAGGAAAACCCCGGCTCCACCGACTCCTGGGCCATCGTCGCCACCAACGGGCTGATCCCGATCGAGGAAATCCTCTGACGCTCCGAGAGCGTAGGTGACAGATCCCGCCCGGCCACCTCGGCTTCCATCTACGATCCATCATCTGCCATCTTCGTCCCATGACCGGCCTCGGCTACGACATTCATCGTTTCAAGGAAGGACGCCCGCTCATCCTCGGCGGCGTGGAGATCCAGCACACCCACGGCCTCGACGGCCATTCGGATGCGGACGTGCTCTCCCACGCGATCGCCGATGCCGTGCTCGGGGCGCTCGGGCTGCCGGACATCGGTCACTGGTTTCCGCCCGGTGACCCCACCTGCAAGGACATTTCCTCGCTCAAGATCCTCGAAAAGGCCGCAGCGCTGATCCGCGAAAAAGGCCATGAGCTCGTCAACGTCGATGCCACGCTCATCGCCGAGGCGCCCAAGGTCCTGCCTCACCGCGAGGCCATGCAGGCGAACATCGGCAAGGCCCTCGGCATCGCGCCCGAGCGGGTCGGCATCAAGGCGACCACCAATGAGTTGCTCGGAGCCATCGGCCGCCGCGAGGGCATCGCCGCCATGGCCGTCGCCCAAGTCGATTGATTTCCGCCGCCTTGCCAAGCTCTTCGCCGTTCCGTAGTTTCCCACCGTGCTTCCAAGCCGACCCGACCGTCCGTTTCTCGCCACCTGGCTGCGCCGCACGCGCAAGCAGCTGGCACCCAGCGGCCGCCTCAGCGAGCTGGCACTGATCCTGAGTCGCCGCGAGGGCAACTCCCCGGTTTTCTGGTCCGATTGGCTGCGCCGTGTGCTTGAGGAAGAAATCACTCCGACGCTCGACGAGCTGACTGCCATCGACCTGCTTCTCGCCCGGCCCAAGCCCCGGCCCGTCACGGAGACCGAGCTTTGCCTCTTCTGAAACGTATCCCGAACGTGGCGTCGGCTTCCGGCCAGTGAGAGTCCGGCGGGCGTTCAACCTGCCCCTCCGGACGCACCCGCCTGACGTTTCCACATCAACACCGTCAGCCAGAACGCGAGCCCCATCAGGCCCGGATCGTCCACGGAGCCCTCAATCACAACCCTGCGGGTCATGGGATGCACCGGCCGGATGGAAAGGTTTCCGCCCAGCGCCATCGTCCTCCCCAGCCCGATCGCACGGAGCTCCCGACTCTGGCCGTTCCAATCGATGTCGAACGTCCGCGTCAACGGGTTCCTCTTCTTTGCCACTGCCACCGTTGTCCCAGCCCGTTTCATCTCCCACGTCCCGGAAAGGAATCCCTCCTTCCGCACTTCATAAGACACTCCGTTCACCTCAAAGCCACCCTCCTCGCCAAAGCCCCTCAACCACGTCGCCCCCCTCAGCCCGTCACCGTCGAACGATAGTCCCACGAACAGATCCCGATGGGAACGCACTCGATCATAGGTGCCATCCAAGCCGATCGCGGACAAGGCGGCCATGGGAGATTTTGCCATGATTGGAGGCGGTTCTCGCCGATGAAACCGGTCCTTCCCCGCTCCGACGGAAGCACGAAAAACGGCGACCTCCCCATCGAGAGGTCGCCATGAGAAAAATGCAGCGGAAGCTTCCATCAAGCGGAGCGGCGACGACGCGCCACCAACCCCAGAGCCGCCAGCCCCGCCAGCATCGCCGACGAAGGCTCGGGAATCGCATTGAGGAACTGGCTCGTGCTCAGAGCCTCGTCACTCCAGCGGATCTCATCGAGGTAGCCGTTGAAGAAGTCCCCCGGATTTCCATTGAACTGACCGCGCCCGATGGTCCAGGAGGTCGGCGTGCTTGGCACCAACAGTCCGTCGAAACCCGAGACTTGGCCGACGCTGGTGCCGTCGACGTAGAGGGTCAACGTATCCGCGGTTGAATCGCCCACCGCAGCCAAGTGGTACCAAGTATTCAAATCCGGAATGAAGGAACTGTTGACCTGGATGTTCGTGTTGCTGGCCGTGATCAGCTCGACGCGGAAGGAATTGGTCGGTGCCGATCCGAGCACGCCACCGGACTCGCCCATGTATAGCAGCGATTGCCCTCCCGTGCCGGACCCCGGATTCCCGTTGTCGTCCCGGCCCACGAAGGTGTTCCAGCCCGAGTTGTCCGTCACGTTCACGAACATCTCCAACGTGAAGTTGGTGAAGGTCGTCGTCGCCAGCGCCGAACCCGCCGGGTTGGGCTGATAGATGTCGTCGCCGCCATCGAATTCCATCGCCACGTTGTTGCTGTACATTGTGGTGGGCTTCGAAGCCGTCGTGTAGTTCGGAGAGGCAGCGGTGCTCCATGCCACCATTCCATTGGTGCCATTTCCTCCGCCATCGACCGTGAGGCTGCCGGTGGCCCCGGAGGAGCCGACCGAGTTCACCTCAAGTCCGTTCGTTCCTTCCTCGAAGCTGAAGTAGGCCACCGTAGAGGCCGACACAGCTTGAATCGCCGCAGCAGCGGCAAGACCAGCAAACGCCGGCCACGCTTGGGTTCGTTTCATTGGGTTTTTGGTATGGGTTTTAACGAGCCCTCAAATCCGCGGAGCCGCCGAAATGGCAGCGCCCTACGCCAATCCAAGGAACTCGGCGGCAAGCTAGAAAATTCGTTTTACAGGTCAACAGGAAACGAATCCTAAGAATCGATTCCTTCAGCTTCTTATTGCGCATTTTTCGACCTCCTTAGCCCCCGCCGGGGATCTGCCCGATCCAAACCTTTGGCAAACCGACCCGGACATGGTCTTCTCCTCTCCAGCGTGAGCAGCAAGCACGATCCCACCCCTGAACTCCTCAGCCCCGCCGGCAACTGGGACTGCGCCCGTGCCGCCGTTGCCGCCGGGGCCGATGCAATCTTCTTCGGCCTGCCGGCTTTCAACGCCCGCCTGCGCGCCGACAACTTCACCGAAGAAGACCTGCCGGAGTTGATGGACTTCCTCCACCGCCACGGCGTGAAGGGCTTTGTCACCATGAACACGCTGATCTTCACCGGCGAACTCGCCGCCGCCGAAGAGCAGCTCCGCAAGGTCGCCGCGGCCGGCGTCGATGCCCTCATCATCCAGGACCTCGGCCTCGCGAAGATGGCCCGGGAAATCGCCCCGGACGTCGAGTTGCACGCCTCGACCCAGATGACGATCACCTCCCCCGAGGGCCTCGCCTTTGTGGAAAGCCTCTTTCCCCTCGAACGCGCCGTTCTCGCCCGCGAGCTCTCGCTCAAGGAAATCGACCGTTTCCAAACCTCTTCGCTGAACACTCCTCTGGAAGTCTTCGTCCACGGCGCGCTCTGCGTCGCCTACTCCGGCCAGTGCCTCACCAGCGAGTCGCTCGGCCAACGCTCCGCCAACCGCGGCGAGTGCGCCCAGGCCTGCCGCATGCCCTACGAACTGGTCGTTGACGGCGAAACGAAGGAGATGGGCGAGGTCCGCTACCTGCTCAGCCCGCAGGACCTCGCCGTCGTCGATCTCATTCCCGACCTGATCCGTTCCGGCGTGAAATCCTTCAAGATCGAAGGCCGTCTCAAGTCGCCCGAATACGTCGCCGCCGTCACCCGCGTCTACCGCAAGGCCATCGATGCCTGTGGCTGCCCCGACTTGTCGGGGCAGGCCGTGGAAGCGGCGGCCCGCCGCGTCTCCCCCATCACCCCCGCCGACCGCTACGCGTTGGAGATGACCTTTTCCCGCGGTCTCTCCACCGGCTGGATGTCCGGCACCGACCACCCCTACCTCACCCACGGCCGCTTCGGGAAAAAACGGGGGCCGTTCCTCGGCACCATCACCGAAGCCCAGAACGGCTGGATCCGCCTCGACACGCCGCCCTCACAGCAGATCCCGCCACTCAAGCCGGGCGATGGCGTCGTCTTCGATGCCGGGGAAAACCGCGACCTCGAACAGGGCGCGTCCATCTGGAAGATCGAGAACGACCGCATTATCTTCCACCGCACCTTCAGCGGCATCAATTTCGACCGCATCCGCCCCGGCGTCACCCTCTACAAGACCTCCGATCCCGCCCTGCAGTCGGAAATCCGCCGCTTCTGGCAAAACGCCAAGCTCACGCCGAAAAAATCGTCCCTCCACCTCACCGTCACCGGCCGCCCCGGAGAAAAGCTCATCCTTGGAGGGGGCACGCCCTCGTGCCCCGAGCCCGTGCAGGTCGCCTCCGCCATCGACCTCCAACCCGCCGCCAAACACCCGCTTTCCACCGAAACCCTCGAAGCCCAACTCGGCCGCCTCGGCGACACCCCCTTCGAACTGGCCTCCCTCGACAGCCGCCTCGAAGGCGACTGCCACCTCCCCATCTCCGAGCTCAACCGGCTCCGTCGCGAACTCGTGGCGGCACTTTCCACCTCCGACTTGCCGCAAAGGTCCGCCACCTCCGTCAGCCACCGCGATCTCCTTCCACGGATCACCCCCGACACACCGCCGCAGGCGGCATTGTCCGTCCTCTGTCGCAGCCTCCCCCAGGTCGAAGCCGCCCTTTCCCTTCAGATCCCCACCATCTACTGCGATTTCGAAGACCCGCGCCGATACAAAGAGGCGGTCGCGCTCAAGTCCCAAATCTCCGGCCCTCCCTCCCGGATCCACCTGGCCACCCCACGCATCATCAAGCCCGGTGAACTCGGCTACCTGAAGCTCATCGAGCGCGCCGAGCCCGATGGACTCCTGCTGCGCAACCTCGCCGCCCTTCACCACTACCGCGACCGCAGCGACCTTGTGAAAACCGGCGATTTTTCCCTCAACGTCGCCAACCCCATCACCGCCCGTCTCCTCCGCGAGGCCGCCGGGCTCGATCGGCTCACGATTTCCTACGATCTCAACATCTCCCAGATCCTCGACCTTCTCGGGGGCGCGCCGCCCTCGTGGTTCGAGCTCACGCTCCACCAGCACATGCCGCTCTTCCACATGGAGCACTGCGTCTTCTGCACCTTCATGAGCACCGGCACCTCCTACAAGGATTGTGGGCGGCCCTGCGAAAAACACGTCGTCCATCTGCGCGACCGCGTCGGCCAACTCCACCGCCTCCAGGCCGACGTCGGCTGCCGCAACACCCTTTTCAACGGCCGCGCCCAAACCGGGGCCCGCTTCTTCCCCGCCCTGCTTGATGCCGGGCTGCGTCACTTCCGGCTCGAGCTGCTTGATGAAGACGCGGATTCCGCGGAAACAGCCATTCGTCTCTACCTCGACCTGCTCGCGGGGCGGATTCAGCCCGGGGAACTCGCATCCCGCGTCGCCGCTCAGGAAAAACTCGGCGTCACCGAAGGCACCCTGGCCACCCGCTGAAAGCTGGAGACCGCAAAATATGCGTGTTCCGAGAGAAAAAATTCGACTTTTTCGGGAACATTTGTAGCTCCCAGTGTTCTTAATGGTCGGAGTCCGATGATCCGGGCTTCGAAATTCGATCGATCCAACAATCACTTCAACCCTACACAGACTATGACCATGATATTCCGTTCCCTCGTCGCCGCCGCCTTCTGCCTTCCCATGGCTTTCGCCGGCGACTGTGACAAATGCAAGGATGGCGACAAGGAAGAGACCCTCGCCGTGATCACCGCCGACTGCGACAAGTGTAAAGACGGCGACAAGGACGAAGAAGCTGTCCTCGCCGACTGCGGCAAATGCAAGGACGGCGACAAGGACGAAGACACCCTCCTCGCCGGCAAGTGCGAAGGCGGTGACTGCGACAAGGACGAAGACACCCTCCTCGCCGGCAAGTGCGAAGGTGGTGACTGCGACAAGGA
>CBFGTS010000025.1:0-33138 GCA_965652295.1 uncultured Haloferula sp.
GGGCTTGAAGAGGCTGGAGGAAGTGCGCGAAATCTAGGACTGACCCCAAGGCGAGACCCCCATCCCGAGTGCCTCGTGCGGACGCCCCTCGTTGAATTCCTTTCTCCAGCGATCAAACCGCTGTTGCTGGGCGTAGCGGTTCGCACTCGGCGATTTGCAGCACTCCGCTTTGAGCGTGCGGTGCATCCGCTCGTGGCAACCGTTGTCCTGAGGGCAGCCCGGACGGGAGAACTGGACCTCGATTCCCAGCCCGATCCACCACACGCTGAGGCGGCTCAGGCCACCGGGGCCGTTCGAAGCAAAAGGGGCTCCATTATCCACCCGAATGATCTCAGGAAGCCCGTAGCAGCGGAAAAGCGCCCGAAACTCGGCCTGCACCCACGACGTCCGGGTCTCCTCCATTACAGCGACCTTCATCACCAGGCGGCTGTGAAGATCCGTCACGGTCAACGGATCACAGCGGCTTTGATCACCCATCAAGAACCAACCCTTGAAGTCCACACCGAGAACGTGATTCGGGCGCTCCGGAGCGGTCAGGGTGCCTCTCTGAACCTTGAAAACCGCACCACGCCTTTTGCGCTCCGCCACCATTCCGTTCCTTCTGAGCACTTCCCCGATGGTGCTCACCGCTGGTGGAGATTCGACCTCATGCTTCACTATCAGAAGCTCCCGAATCTTCTTCGGCCCCCAGGTCTTGTGTTTGCGCTTCTCCGAGCAGATCAGGCGGGCGATCTCTTCACTCGTCCGGTGGCTGCAGCTCTTCGGAGCCCGGCTTCGATCCTCAAGGCCCTTGAATCCCTCCGCCTCATAACGCTCCGCCCATTTGTGACCGGTCTTTCGGCTGATGCCGAACTCCCGACACAGCTCCGCCATGCTGAAGCGCCTGCTCTGGTGCAGGCTCACGAATCGTAGTTTTTCTTCCATCGGTAACACGGTTTCCCAGGGCATGCGCCCAGCCTAAGGTGTTACCCATGTACCCGGTCAGTTTGTTACCGATGTTCCCGGTTCATACCCTTTCATTGCCTGCGATACACCGACTCAGCTGATCTGCACGACGACCTTTCCCTTGGCCCGTCCTTTTCCGAGATAGGCCAGCGCCTCCTTCGCTTGATCGAACGGAAACACCTTGTCGATCACCGGCCGGATCTTGCCTGCCTCGAGCAGATCGCCGATTTCCGCGAGTTGTCCGCCGTCGGGATGCACGAAGAGGAATGAATACTCGGCTCCTCTCTGCTTGGCCTTCCGAATGATACCGCTACTCAGGAAACCGAGCACGGTCTGCACGATAAAATTCATGCCGCGGGCCCGCGCGAATGCGGCAGTCGGTGGACCGACGAGCGAGACGACGCTGCTGTTCGATTTCAGAATCGGCAGCGATTTCTTGAGAGCGTCCCCCCGGACAGTGCCCAGCACGACGTCATAACCCCGCAGCACGTCCTCGAATTCCTGCTTCTTGTAGTCGATCACTTCATCCGCGCCGAGGCTCCGCACCAGATCCACGTTGCCCGTGCTCGTGGTCGTCCCCACCGTTGCTCCGAGGTGCTTGGCGAGCTGGATCGCGAATGTGCCAATGCCACCGGAGCCGGCGGGGATGAACACCTTTTGCCCGGGCCGGACCCGGGCTCGCTCTTTGAGCGCCTGCCACGCCGTCAATCCGACCATCGGGATCGAGGCCGCCTGCACAAAATCCAGGTTCGACGGTTTCATCGCCGCCGCACTCTCGGGCACGACGGCAAACTCCGCGAGCGAGCCGGTGCCCAGGTCGAAGATGCTGGCGAAGACGGCATCGCCCACCTTGAAGCGGGTCACGCGGCTGCCCACCTCCGCCACGACGCCGGCCAGATCGCTGCCCATCGTGGCCGGCAGCTGAAACCGGAGGACGGATTTGTAGGTGCCTTTCGGAATCATGGTGTCGATCGGATTCAAACCGACGGCGTGGACCCGCACGCGAATCTCCTCCGGCTTGAGCGTGGGCTCAGGAATGTCGGCGAACTCAAGTTGGTCCGAGCTGCCGTATTTTTTTAAGATGAGTGCTTTCATGGATTATGTCTTTCGGCTTTGGTTTTAGTGATAGGGAACGCGGGGCTTGAATGAATCAGCCCAGACCGGATTCTTTTCGAATCGCCCGGTCAAATAGTGCGACAGGAGCAAAGCGGTGCAGTCGGCTCACCAGGATCCCCTTGCCGACGGGATAACGCAGCCGGGGCGATCTCGTCGTCACCGCCCGCCAAACGGCTTCGGCTACGAGCTGGGGTTCATCTCCATTCTCGACGCCTTTCGCCACCAGTTCGTGCTTGCGCCGCCGTTGAAAGGCATAGGCGTCGAGATGAGTTTGGGCCGACTTCTCGTTCTGGTTGAGGTTGCTCTTGGTCCATGAGGGTTGGACCAACACCGCCCGCACTCCGAATTGCCTCACCTCGTGATCCAAGGTCTCGGTGTAGCCCTCGACCGCGTGCTTGCTCGCCGAATACATGCCCATGAAGGGAGTGGGGATGAAACCGACCACTGAGCTGATGTTGACGATGCGGCCGTAGCCAGCTTGCCGCATTCGGGGCAGCACCGCGTTGGTCACACGCAGCACGCCAAAGAAGTTGGTTTCAAACTGTTCTCTCGCTTCCTTGAGGTCCGTTTCCTCCAACGCTCCCGTGAGGCCGTAGCCAGCGTTGTTCACCAGAACTTCAATGGGTCCTGCCTTCTTCACAATCTCTTGAATCGCTTCGCTGACGCTGGCGTCGTCCGTCACGTCCATGCGGATGAGCTCAACGCCAGGGACAGGGCTTGCGTTTCTTGGATTGCGGGCGGTGCCGAAGACACGAGCACCACGCTGCGCGAGCAGTCGGGCGATTTCCCGGCCGATGCCGGAGGAGGCTCCGGTGACGAGGACGACTTTGTTTGCGATGGGAGAGTTCATATGATTTCCAGCTGGGTTGCCGCGCGGGTGGATATGCTCAAGTTGTTCATGTATTTGGTCTTTGAGTCTTCCTATTGCCACCGGGTTGGTGGGTTACGGAGCACAATGATTACGGGCGTAATCAAAACGTCAAGCATTTTAGATGATGATTGACATCTATTTTCCTGGAGCTTTGGTTCCGGCAGGAGATTTCCAAAATGAAAGTGACCAAAGCACAGGCCCGGGAGAACCGGGAGCGCGTCGTCGAGACGGCTTCCACCCTGTTCCGGGAACGCGGCTACGACGGCGTGAGCGTGGCGGATCTGATGGCGGCGGCCGGATTCACCCACGGCGGGTTCTACAAGCAGTTCGGGTCCAAGGCCGACCTGATGGCGGAAGCGGCGGCGCGCGGCCTCTCGCAGTCGGCAACAAATACCGCAGGTCTCGATCCGGCCGAGTTCGTGAAGGAATACGTGTCCCGGAAGCACCGCGATGGACGTGGCAACGGCTGCACGCTGGCCGCGCTGTGCGGAGACGCCGCCCGTCAGCCGGAGGCGGTCAGGGAAACATTTGCGGCCGGAATCGAGAGTCAGCTGGCTACCTTGGCCCACGAAGATGGCGAGCTGGACGATATCGCGAAACGCGAGGCGCGATCCAAGCGGATCGACACCCTTGCGCATGTCGTGGGCGCGCTCGTGTTGTCCCGGGCCTGTCCGGACGACTCGCCGCTGGCGGATGAGATCCTGGAGGTCTGCCGCACTCAGATTCTCGATCAATATAACCGAAAAGGTGAAGGGCCGAACGGGACTTAGCTTGCCGGAACAGAGGCCGGTCAGTCGCAAGCGTTCATCTTCGAACAGCTCACGGAACCGAAATCCGAACAGAGCGAGTGACCCTTGCCACCAGGGCGGCCGGTAACCCCGGCCGCCTTTTTTCGTGCCTTCCGGTGCCGCACCCACGTCTGCGTCTGCGTCCTTCGGGAGGGTCGGTCCTTGAACTTTGACAAATCGCCGAAGGAAGCCGGTGGATCCGCTGGCGAATCGCCAGCACGGGCGCGGCGGTGAATCTGGACGTCGTTCGTCGCTGGTGTGCGGGAGAGGGAGGAGCGGAGGCTTTTGAAGAGCTGGAAGCGAGGCTGGGAGACGAAGGGTGAAGACCAGCGGGATGGGGTGGCGGAGCGCCGATCTGGGGAGGGAAGGAACTTCGAGAGCACGACGGTGCCGGTTAAAAACCGGCGCTCCAATGGGCGATGAGGTGCTCGGCTTGGGCGGGGTCGTTGAGGAAGAGGCCGGGGCCGTTGGCGAGGGCTTCGATTTCTTCCTCTGACATGGTGGCTTTCCGCAGGAGGCGGAGGTGGCCGGGGCGTTTGCCGCTGCGTTTCATCCACTCCGAGGCGAGGCGGCCCATGGTGTGGCGGACGTTGAGTTCGACGACGGGCTTCAGAGCGAGGGAGCCATCGGGACGGCGGTGAACCATGGCGTCGATGCACAGGGGGCCGACATACCCGGGGAGGAGCTCGGCGAGGAGCTGGGGCATCCGATCTCGGTAGAGATCGATGGCCGCTTCGCGGCAGTGGCTAGTAGAAAGTAAAAAGTGACGAGTGTCGGTTTGCGTTAAGAGGTGGCCGAACTTGGGGGCGACGCGGATGCCTTGGAAGCGGCCGGCGGAGTCGTTCTCCATGACGGTGAAACCAAGGTGCTCGATGTCGCCGCCGGGCTTGGCTTCGTAGAGGGCGGAGAAGTCGAGCACGCGGTCGAGCCACGGTTCGACGACGACCGCGCCGTGGGCGGCGAGCGTGTTGTCGATCCAGCCGCGGGTTTTGTCGGGGAGGCTGGCGTGATTGACGCGGAGGTGGCCGCGGCCGGAACAGGCGAACGGGGCTTTCAGCAGGGCCTGGCGTGGCTTTGTTTCGGACACGGAGGAACGGAGGCTGCCGAGGTCACCGAGGGGAGCTTTTGAGGAGGTGGGGGAAAGCGTTTCCCTGTTC
This sequence comes from uncultured Haloferula sp., assembly GCA_965652295.1. Classification (GTDB taxonomy): domain Bacteria; phylum Verrucomicrobiota; class Verrucomicrobiia; order Verrucomicrobiales; family Akkermansiaceae; genus Haloferula. The sequence continues at coordinate 4,878 of CBFGTS010000025.1, forward strand.
CGTTCATCATTCTCGGTGTCCTCCGTCCTCTCCGTTTCTCCGTGATGGGAAGAAAGCGGTCTTTGCGGTTGAGTGCCTGACGCGGTGGGGCGCGCATCGTTTTCGTCGCCATTCAGGATGCGGTCGATGGCGGCGAGAACCGCCTCCGCATCGCGGAAAAGGCTGCCGGTTTCCGGGACGGGGCCGAGGGCGTGTTCGAGCTGGAGGCCGATGGCTTTGGAAAACCACTCGGTAGGGACGGGCTCGCGCCACGGGTGGTCCATGCCGGGGGCGATGGCGTCGGCGAAGGGAGCCAAGGTTTCCGAGGCGTCGGGTGACCATGCCCAGGGGCGGAGACCGGAGAGTTTGCGGGGGGGAATCGCTCCTATAGGACCCATCGGTCGCATTGGACCTATCATCTCGGGAAGCTCGAAGCCGGCCGCTTTCAGCTTTTGCAAGTGCCCGACGGAGGGCAAGCGGCGCATCAGGAGAGCGTCGTCGCGGCGGCAGCAGGCGAGCATGAGCGCTTCGAGGTCGTGCTCGAGGGCCAGCGAAACCTTGTCCGGCTGCCAGCGTTTTCCCATGGCGGCGGCGCGGGCGTGCGACTCGGCGCTGGGGTTGAACCAATGCAGGACGGGCGTGCGGCCGCGGGAGATTTCGCAGACCTCGAGGTGGCGGATGAAGTCGTCGTCGAGCCCGGCGAGCCGACGGCTTTCGGCGTTGAAGGGCGCGAGGCCTTTCGCCCGTGCGGGGGTCAGCGGGAACGAAAGACAGCGGCGGAAGCCGTCCCAATCGGTCTCGCCGCGCTGCTTCCACCGGCGGAACCACTTCACGCCGTGACCGACGTGGCCGATCTCGTCGAGGTGGATCTTTTCCAGCACGGCGGCGGTGGCGGTGTCGCCGACCTGGCGGAAGAGCGTGGCGTAGTGCTTGGAGAAATCGAGGTTCGCTTGCTCGAAGGTGAGGTTGAGGCGGGTGACGAAATCCAGCGGCGTTTCCATCGGGGCGACCACCCGCCAGAAGTAGTTGCTGACCGGCAGCTCGCCGAAATCGATCCCGCATTCGCGCATGCGGCGGACGTACATCAGGGCGTGGGCCTGTTCCTCACGCATCGCCTCATAGACGCCGGCGCGGTATTCCCGCGGCGCCTCCGGGAAACGGAGGAGCACGAGCGCCATCAGCTCGGCGGCGAGCAGCTCGTGGTTGGCGAGGAAATGGAGCAGGAGGCCGCGCTCGCGGTCGTCATCGAGCCGGCGGGTGCCGGGGAAGTCGGCCTTCACGCCATCGGCCCGGATGCGCAGCTCGGCGGGCCGGCCGGGGGCATCGGGAAGGGCGATCGCGGGGCCCGGAGAATCGTCCGCGGCCACCAGCGGTCCGAGAGCGAGTTTCTCCTCCAGGGTCTCCGCGAACAGCACGCGCTCGGCGATGTCGCGCATTGGGATCACGGCGTCCAGACGGTGCGGATGCGGAGGAAACGACGGGGCACATCGGCAGGGAGATCGTCGCGGAACACGGCGTGCTCGAAGCCGCCTCCAAGCGCGGACGTGCTGACGGGCAGCGAGCCGACGATTTCCCACGGGCCGCCGAGGTCGTCGGCCCCGAGCAGCTCGTAGCGGACGTTGACCGGGCTTTCCGGGCGGACGATCCGCATCGCGGCGAAAGGTTCGTTGGCCTCCTCGACCCACACGAAGCGGACGTCGGGCAGGTCGGAGACGAGGGGATCGGTGGCGAGCGCGTATTCCTCGAAATTCAGGCGACCATCGCCATCGGGATCCGCCTGTACGCCGGAGACCGCGGACGAGGAAAGGCCGGCCGGCTCGAAGCGCGCGGCCGCCCAGGCATCGAACGAACCGGTGGCGGGAACGTCCATCTCGCCGGGTGAGCCGCCGGAGGCTCCGCTGGTCCGCCAGCCTTCGGCATCCGAATCGCCGGACGGTTCACCGGGGTGCCGGCGAACGAGAGACACGCCCGAGCCATCCGCCGCAGCGGGCCATGGAACGGTGTCGGTGTAATCGACCTGGCGCAGCGACTCGTCGCCCGGCGTGAACAGGGTCAGGGTTTCCCCGGCGTTGTTGAGACTGCCGGAATACTGGCCGGCCACGGGTTTCCCGGTTCCATAGCGGGCGGTGAAGGCTTCCAGATCGGCGACGACCAGCACGCGCCCGCCGGGCGCGAGGGTCCGGCCGGTGGCGGCACCGGTGAAGTTGAAGGAGATGGCACCGTAGAAATAAACATCCTGGAGATCGACGTGACGCGTTCCGGTATTGAGCAGCTCGACGAACTCGAAGTCTTCGGGGTCATCGAACCCGGCCGTGATTTCCGCCGGAGAGGGATCGGCGGGATGGTAGTGGATTTCCGAAATGGCGAGATTGGAGGGCGAGGCGGGCTCGGTATCCAGCAGGAAGGTCGCCTCGCTCATGGCGCTCCAGGTGCTCCCCGAGCGGCTGCGCAGGCGCAACGTCCGCTCACCCGCACCGGTGAGGATGAGCGGGGTGGAGGTGATGGAGCGGGTGAGGTTGAACCGAAGATCCATGCTGATGTCCGAGCTGGTCGGCCCGGCCTGGTGGATCTCCACGGCAATCACGTTTTCCCCGGCGACCAGCAGCATGGGATCGACTTCAGTGGTGGCGATGGTTTCTTCGATGGCGTTACTAGAATAATAGTTGTAAGCGGCGTCGAAGGGCAGGTTGCCGGCGATGCGGGTGCCGTTGAGATAAACGGCGTAGGCGTCGTCATAAGCCACCGAGACCTCGGCGGAGGAGATGCCGTCGAGGTCGGCCAGGGTGAAGCTCCGGCGGAAATAGCAGGTGGCCGCTTTCTGCCCCGCGGAGACGTAGTGGATGGGGATCACCGTGGTTTCATCTCCATCGCCATAGCCCAACTCGGCGGTGCCTGTGGGCCACGCGGTGTCGTCGTGGGCAGGCTCACGCCAGACGGTTCCCTGATCGCTGCCATCGTAGAGGTATTTCCAGCCGCTCGCCGACCATGCCAGCGGCGTTTCGGTGGAGACCGATGCGGTGTAAACCTGGGCCCCCGAGCGTAGCGCGCCGCCGACGGCCCGCGGGTCGGAGCCATCCGGCATGTAGTAGGTGGTGGCGGAAGCGGGGAGCGCGACGGCGACTTCCACGCCGCTGTCCTGATACCCGCCGAAGGGGATCGGCACCGGCGCGTCGAGCGCGGGATAGAGTTGGTCGGCGCGGAGTTGGCTCAGCACCACCGGGGCGCGGGGGGAAAGGTAGGACAGCAGGGCGTTCTGGGCGTTGATCCAGGTCTGGCGGGTCTTCGGCTGGGAGGTTTTGGAGTCCCCCCAGCGGGCGCTTTCGGCGATGATCGCCTGGTCGATGACGCCGGCGAGGCGGTTGATCCGGTTGTTCCAATTCACCGGATCGAGGGCGCCGCCGCTGAACATGTGCTTCTGGATGCGATCGGCCCAGAGCATCCGGTATTCGGCATTGGCCAGGAGGTCCTGGTGGAGGAAGAGCGGATTGGAATAGGCGAAATTCGACTCGTTCGCCACGGTGAAGGGTCCGGTGCGGTCTTCGTTGACGTTGAAAAAGGTGTGCTCGAAATCGTGGACGAAGAACCGGAAACCCTGGCGCGGATTGTTTTCCCGGCGCCGGCTGCCGAACCAGTTGTTGGCGCGGTCGTTGCCGAGGAAGTTGGAGGTGGCCCCGTCGAGATTGCCGGTCCAGAAGGTCAGCAGCAGGTAGTCGGCGAGGTTCACGGGATCGAGCAGCACGGGATCGGACGTCGGAGTCGCGCCGTCGGCCGCCAGTCCCATCAAGCGGAAGTAGTTGGCATTCGTCGGTGAGGCGCGATGGGTCTTGCCCTTGTTCCAGAGGTCCTGCCAGGCGGCGAGGTTGCCATCGGTGGCACCGACGACATAGCCGGCGTCCCCTTCGCTTTTCACCACGTCGTAATCGTCCTTGTCGCCACCGAAGTAGGTTTCGGCGAAGGACGCCTCGGTGCGTTCGTCGAGATTGAAAAGACCCCAGTACTGGCCGTTGAGATAGAGGTGAAAATAGCGGACATGGGAGCCGGTCTGGCCCATCTCCAGGTAGGCCTGGCGGGTCGATTCCTCGCGCAGGAAGGTGTTCGAGTCGCCGCCCTCGAAGGACCACGAGTAGTTCTGCGCGGTGCGGAGATCGACCTGATCGAATTCCGACGGGCCGTATCGGCCGTAGAGCGGGTACTCAAGTTTCCCCGCGCCGTAGTCCTTGCGGAAATACAGCCGGAACGAATGCTTCGGGTTGTTCGTCGAACGCGAGTAACCGCCGCGGATTCTCAGGCCGGCATTGATCTGGAACTCGCCGGTGCCGTGCGGATTGAGGTCGTCGGGCGGATTGATCCATTCCACCGAAACCGGCCGTTCCCAGGCGAAGCCGCGATTGCCGGGGTTGGCGATGATTCCCTGCGAGCCATCGATGTTGAGGAGGTTCGGCAGATCGGTGGTGAGGGAAACGGCGGGCAGTGCTGCGAGCGCCTGCTTGACCGATTCCTCTCCGCCGATGTCGGGATTCCAGTAGTTCACGATCTCCGGATCCATACCGAAATCGAGCACCTGGCTGGTGCCGCTGGTGGCCGGCCAACCGGGAGGCGGGCTGCCGTCGGCCGATTGCGTCAGCACGCTGTCGAGGAAGAGGTAGGTCTGGGTGTCCACGTTCGTCGGGGTCCAGCCGGTGCGATAGGCGATCGCCCGCAGCACGGTGGTTTCGGAAACGGTGAGCGGGCCGCTGTAGATCTCGCCGTGGGTTTCCGAAGGCGTCGAGCCATCGGTCGTGTAGCGGATGGTGGCGCCCGGGGTTTCGGTGGAGATTCCGACCTCGATGGGCGCGGTGAAGTAGCCGCGGTCCACGCTGAAACTGGTGTCCGCGACGGTGCCGAAGGAATCGGGCTCGACATTGATCCAGCCGGGGGTCGCGTTGCCGGGGGCGTAGAAGGCGGGCGGTGAGGTGATGTCGGGGGTACCGGCGATGATTTCCGGGAGGATCAGGAAATCGGAGTCCGCGGCGGTGTCCTTCATGCCGTGGATGGCGAGGACGTTCTCGCCCGCGACGAGCGAGGCGAGCTGCGAGGTCAGGTTGAAGCCGGAGGGTTGGAGGCTTTCGGCGTTGCCGCGCGCGGAGTTCGCAGTGGAGTTCCAAGCCGGGCTGGCGGGAGCGTTGGCGGAGGCCACCGGATTCCCATTCAACCACGCGACGAAGCCGTCGTTGTATCGGGCGACCAGTGAGAGCGAGGTGGCGGTGCCGGTGTCGCCGCCATTGAAGGCGTTACGGAAATAGGCTCCGGGTTTGCCGGAGAGGGCGGACGAGAGGTTGGTGGCGATGATTTCCCCGACGCCATCCGCTGAGGTGGTGGCGACCAGACCGCCGGATGCGGTATCGCCAACCAAGCGGAATGCTGGATCCCACGAGGTGTAGTTGCCGGGCGCGGCGTAGAATTCCAGCGAATCTCCACCGGTGCCTTGGAACATCACGACCTCGAAGGAATGCTGCCCGGCGGCGAGGAAGCGGCTGCCCAGGTGATCTTCCGGACCGTGGAAGGTGTCGTCGGTGTAGAGCACCGTGCCGTCGATTCTGGTCTGCACGCCATCGTCCGAATTGGTGCCGAAGGTGTAGGTGCCGGCGGTGGGGATTTCGACATAGCCGGTAAGTCGGATGGCATAGTTGTTGCCGTTTCCTCCCGGCGGGGCGGTGTTGTTCGAGTAGCGGCCGTCCGCACCGGTGCCGAGAAAGTTCGCGGAACCGACCACCGCGGTGGCTTCTGAAAGGATCCCCGGATCTCCTTCCGGAAGGGCGAGCAGGGCGAGGGCATCGGCCAGCCCGCCCATCGAGCCGTTCATGAAAACCTGGCGCGCGGTGATGCCCGGCACCGTCAGGCCCTGACCGAGTCCGCTCGGGCCGCTCGACCAGCTGCTGTCGTCGAACGCGGGTTGGTTCCACCCCGCGGCCGGATTCGAAGCACTCGTGGGGACCCGGTACCGGGTCTCGGCACCGGGGGAAAGGAGGGCCTGGGTTTCGAACACAAGACCGTAGGAGGCGTCGTCGCCCATCGCCGGGAACTCCGGGGCGAACTCGTGTTCGATGCTCGTGCCGTCGGCATGGACGAGCGCGAGGTATTCGCCACTGGCCGAGAGGGCGAAGTTGGTGTGAAGCGGCTGCGCGGGGTCGCGGCGGTCTTTTCCCGAAGCCCACACGATCCTGAACTCGCCAGGCTGGAGGGTGATGGCCGGAATGCGCCACTTGGTCAGGTTGGTGGCCGAGTCGGTGAGATACCAGTCGGCCAGCGAAACGGGAACGGCGTCCGGGTTATGGATTTCGATCCAATCGGAGAAATCGCCATCATCGTCGCCCACGGCCGATTCATTATCCGCCATGATCTCCGAGATGACGGGTGCCGCGGCGGCAGGCAAAGCGCATGCCAAGGCCAGGTATAGGGGAAGGAAGGCAGGACAGCTCACGGGTTGAGGATGGACGGGATGGGTTTGGGGATTGTTTCAGCGCGGGAGGCACGCGGCAATGACCGACTTCCGGCCGGGGTGCCCGGGCTATCTCCTCGGCGCGGGCGGCAGTTCGAGGGTGAACCGCTTGTCGGCCGAAGCCGGCCAGCCGGCTTCCTCGCCTTCCTTCGCGGCCAGGTGGGGAGAGATCGTCCATACCCTCAGGGTTTTGCCATCCGCGAGGAACTCAAGCAGGCGGAACCAACCATTGCCTCCGCGGGGCGCCCACTGGCCGTTGCAGAGCATCTGGTGGCAGACCCGGCCGTCCTCGTAGGCATCACGGCGGTAGGCCAGCGCGAGGTCATGCACCCACTCCACCTCGTGGGTGTGCTCGTTGGCGCGCTTGAAGGGCTTGTAGTGGCCATTCACCACCAACTCGAAGTTCGAGTGTTTGGAGATGAAGGCATCCCACAGCTCCTTTCCGCTATGGACGTTCCCACCCTTGCTGATGCCATAGGAATACGGGCTGTTCTTCGTCTCCCGCGTGGTGTGGCGGGCCTGGCCGTCGTCGCTGAAGAGCGAGGACTCCTGATCGATGAACTCGTGCGTGACGAGGATGTAGGATGGCTCGGGATGTGCCTGCGCCACCTCCTCCGCCCACTTCACGACTTCTTTCCGAGGCCCGAACTCGAGGGAGAAAACCACGTAGTCCCGGCCGCCGTGAGCGAAACGGTACCAGGCATTTTCCAACCGACCTTCCTCGAATGAACCGCCGAAGATGCGCTGGTTCAAGGGATTGTCGGAGATCTTGAAATAGTCGTTGAGCATCGTGCTGCGGTCCGACGAGTTCTGGCCGAGATCATGGTTCCCCACGGCGAGGACGTAAGGCAGCTTGCCGTCCAGCACCTTGAGGCTGTTCTTGGCCCGTTCCCACTGTTCCGGCGTGTTGGCATCCACGATATCGCCGACGTGGAGGACCAGCTTGATGTGGTACTTCAGCCGGTGGTCCACCAACCACTCGGTGATTTCGGTGAAAAGCGGCGCGTCCTCCGCACTACGGACGTAGTACTGGGTATCCGGAATCACCGCGATGGTCCAGGAATCGGGTGAAGGCCGGTCCGCGGGCTTCTCCGCCCCCAAGGCGAGGTGCGGAAAAAACAGGCAGACGGCGGCGAGCGTGGTGGCAAGTCTCATGGGACAAAAGACGAGATAACGCCCTCGGATGGGGATACCTTTCACCACCCTACTGCGGAGGCGACCCGAGGGTGAAGACGGTGACGACCGCCGCGTGGTCGGACGGCCAGGAATTGTCCGTCACTCCCCCGAGATCGCCGCCCCAGGGTCCGGTGGTGGTTTCCACCGTGGTGGTGAAGGTCCGGGAACTGGCTACCCGCAGCGGCTGACCTTTGCAGAGAATGAAATCGATGCGGTCCTGCGGCTCATCCTGCTTGTGGATCGCGGACCACGTCGTGCCGGGATGCTCACGGGGGTCCGGGTGGGCGATGCGGAAGGTATCGGCCAGGCCCGCTTCCGCGAAACGGGCCGTCTCGGGCCAAGCCACCGCCACGCCGCCATGGAACTCGCGGCAGGCCTCGGTCCAATCGAGATGCGAGGGGACGTTGAAATCCCCCGCAACGATCACCGGAACCTCGTCGGCGCGGGCCAGATGGGAGTGGAGGGAATCCAGCACCGCCTCCACCTGGGGCAGTCGCTCCGAACGCGCGTTTTCGGCGAGGACCGCTACAGAAGTCGCGCCCTTTTCTCGCGCCGCGTAGGGGCCGTAGAACCGGTAGTCGAGGTGGATGCTGAAAACCAGGACCTCGCGCTCCGGCTCGGGGCCGATGCGGATGCGTGCGCCGAGCATGCGGTCATCGCCGATGCCCGAACCGGTGATGGAATGCATGATGGGGTGACGGCTGAGAATCTGAACCGAGCCACTTCCACCGGCGGCATGATGCCAGCCCAGCTCCTCCGCCATCCTTGCCGCCGTGTCCGGAGACGACTCCTGGAGCGCCACCACTTCCGCCCGCGAGCCGAGGATCGCCGCCTTGCCTTTCGCAAAGCCGTCGCGGATCTGGCTCCACTGGTGCCAGGTGTTGAAACTCATCACCGTCAGGGACTCATCGGCTCCATGACAAGGGAAGTGGAGCACCGCGGCCAACAAGCTGGCAGGTCTGAGGAACCAGATGGGAATCATATGCCGACCCCCTACGGAACCGAGACCTGGAATCTCACGGCATCCTCAGGGAGTGGTGAGGCGGACGCAATTTCCCGCCGAGACGTCGAAAACCTTTTCACCCTCGCCGCCTTCCGCGTGAACTACCACGTATGAGCGCACCACCTGTCCGCTGGGGCATCCTCGGCACCGCCCGCATCGCCGTGAAAAACTGGAAGGCCATCCGGCTTTCGGGAAATTCAGTGGTGCGCGCCGTGGCCAGCCGGAGTCTGGAGAAAAGCCGTCGATTCATCGCGGAGCAGCAGGCGGCGGCACCCTTCGCGTGCGAGCCGGAGGCGCTCGGAAGCTACGAGGAACTGCTCGCCCACCCGGAGATCGAGGCCGTTTACATCCCTCTTCCCACCGGCCTGCGCAAGGAGTGGGTGATCCGCGCCGCCGAAGCCGGGAAGCATGTCTTGTCGGAAAAACCCTGCGCGGTGGACGCCCGTGACCTTGAGGAAATGCTGGCCGCCTGCCGGGCGAACGGCGTGCGTTTCATGGACGGCGTGATGTTCATGCACAACCCGCGGCTGGAGCCGGTGCGCGCGGCGCTGGAAGACCCGGAGCGGGTCGGCCGGCTCCGTCGCATTCACTCGGCGTTCAGTTTCCTCGGGGCCGGGGATTTCCTCGAAACGAACATCCGGGCGCAGTCCGCGCTCGAACCACTCGGATGTCTCGGCGATCTGGGTTGGTACTGCATCCGCTTCGCCCTGTGGGTGATGCGCGGCGAGCTGCCCGAGCGCGTCTCCGGTCGCATCCTGACCGATGGAGCCTCGGCGTCCGGCGCGCCCGGCGCTCCGATTGAATTCTCCGGCGAGTTGTTTTTCGCCGACGGCATCTCCTGCGGCTTTTACTGCTCATTCCTCGCCGACCGTCAGCAATGGGTCAGCGTGAGCGGCGAGCGCGGGTCGGTGCGGATCGCCGACTTCGTGAACGCGAGCGACGACGTGGACACCGTTTACGAAGTCGGAAACCAACGCGTGCTGAAGGCCGGGAGCGGCCTGGAACTCGGCAGCGAAACCCGTGCTGGTTCCCAGGAAACGCTCATGATCCGGAACTTCGCGGAGGGCGTGCGGTCGGGGGAGGGCGGCCCGGCATGGGAGGAGATCGCGCTGAAAACCCAGCGGGTCACCGATGCCTGCCTGGCTTCGGCCCGAGCTGGCGGCCGGGAGGTGGCGGTGTGACGCCGGTCGCTCAGCCGCCGCGCAACCGCAGCATCGGCAGCCGCCATTTCCACCGCATCGCCGCAAGTCGCAGGAACAGGATCAGTCCCATGGCAACCCAACGGTGCCATTTCGCCGCAGGCTGGAACTCGCGGAACAGCACGAACGCCAGCGCGCCCGCAAAGACCGCCGTGGCATAGAGTTCCATGTCTTTCCTGAAAACCAGCGGTACCTCGGTCCGCAGCACGTCGCGAAGGATGCCGCCCGCCACACCGGTCACGATCCCCAGCAACACCGCCACGATTCCCGGCACGCCGAAAGCCAGTGCCTTCTCCGTGCCCGCGATCCCGAACAGCGCGAGCCCCACGGCATCGATGAAAGCCAGCGACCTCGCCGGCAGCGACACGAACCGCACCAACACGAACGTCACCAAGGCCGCCGCCAGCGCGGTCCAGATGTAAAGCGGCTGCTCGATCCAGAACAGCGGGCGGGCGTCCAGACACAGGTCCCGCACCGTGCCGCCACCCACCGCGGTGACCAGTGCCAGCACCACTACGCCGAAGAGGTCGATGCGTTTTCCATCCGCCGCCAATACTGCCGACACGGCACAGGCCGCGACGGCGAGATATTCGATCCAGGCGGCCAGAGGCATCGCAGGCCAGCAAGCCAAGCGCCCCCGGGTGCGTCCATTGAAATCGGCGTCCGCGGCACGCGGGATCCACCGCCGCGGCACGAGAGCTGAGATTCCCTCTTTTCTCCCGTCCGCATCCTCCCTACCACCCCGCCCGTGAAAGAAGTCACCATCCACACCGATGGCGCGTGCCGCGGAAATCCGGGACCGGGCGGCTATGGCGCGGTGATGGTCTCCGGAAAGCACCGGCTCGAGCTTTCCGCCGGGTTCCAGCGCACGACCAACAACCGCATGGAGCTGCTCGCGGCGATCGTGGCCTTGGAAAAGCTCACCCAACCGTGCCGCGTCACCCTGCTTTCCGACTCCCGCTACCTGATCGATGCCATGACCAAGGGTTGGCTGCGCGGATGGAAAGCCCGGGGTTGGATGACCGCAGCCAGGCAGCCCGTGAAGAACCCCGATCTGTGGAGCCGTCTTGAAGCCGCCGCGGCACCGCACGAAGTCTCCTGGAAATGGCTCCGGGGCCACGCCGGCCATCGGGAGAACGAGCGCTGCGACGAACTCGCCGTCGCCGCCAGCCGCAGCCCGGACCGGCAGGTGGACTCCGGTTTCGAAGCCGAGGGTGGCCGGCGCGGGTGACCGCCTAGCAGAGGCGGATCATGTCCTTCACAAACTGCCCCCAGAGGAAAAACAAGCCGCGGCTTGAGTACTCGAAGTAGCGGTCATCGAAGCTGGGGCGGAGGATGCCGGCATCGAGGTTGTGACGGAGCTGGCTGCACATCTCCCTTTCGATCGACGCCTCGATTTCATCCGGGTCCGGCATCCGCAGCGCATCGGGATCGACCTTCTGCCGGGCCAGGAACTCGCGGTGATCGGCCAGGATCTGGGCGAAGGCGTTCCGCTCGCAAGGCACGTGGTTCCAGACCAGCCGCGGCGGGGGCTTGAGCGTGGGGGAGAACGGGAAGTTCGTGGTCCGCAGCACCCGCCCGTCCGAATGGCGCGAGGTCACGGAGAGAAAAGAAAAGGCGACCTCGCTCTGCTCGCACAGATGGATGGTCGCCTCCGCCCGCTCCTCGGGATGCCAGTAAAGCTGGAGATACTGCCGCATGCCGCCCCATTCCCACGAGCAGTCGCCCACGTGATCGAAGCCGTTCTCCTCCATGTCCGCCGCCGCTTCCGGAGCGTGGGGAAAAAACGCCGGGTCCGGGTGACGGCGATGGCTGAGGTGGTTTTCCAAAGGCAGCCGCAGCCGCCGGATCCGCGTGAGGAGCTCCACCCAGGGCAATAAAAACCACGGCACCAAGCCGAAAACCCCCGCCCACCAATGGCCGCTGAGGATCGCCACCAGCACGAACGACGCCGCCAGGAACGTCAGCGCGCCGAGCTTCCGGATCACACCGGTATGCGACGACCGTAATCCGATCGCCAGCACCACAAGGCCGACCACAACTAGCGTCTCTCGCATGAATCCTCCAGGGGGGCAAAATGCCGTTCCGCAAGCAAGCGGTGCCCCACCCATCCGTCAAGGGACGGAAACACGGCTTTGCACGCCGCTCCGCCCGCGCTTCACTGGTGCCCGAGCCATGGCCATCGAAATCTACGAAGCCTTCACCCCGGAGATCCACCCCACCGCCTTCGTCGCTCCCAGTGCCGATGTGATCGGGCGTGTGACGCTGCACGAGGAGTCCAGCGTGTGGTACCAAACCACCCTGCGCGGCGACATCAACGAGATCGTCATCGGCCCGCGCTCGAACATCCAGGACAACGCGGTGGTCCACCTGGCCGATGACTACGGCTGCTACGTGGGTGAGTTTGTGACCGTCGGCCACTCCGCGATCATCCACGCCTGCACCGTGAAGGACGAGGTGCTGGTCGGCATGGGCGCGATCATCCTGGATGGCGCGGTGATCGGCGAGCGCTCGATCATTGGAGCCGGCGCGCTGGTCACCGGAGGCACCGTGATCCCGCCGGGCTCGCTGGTGCTGGGAAGCCCGGGGAAAGTGGTGCGCACGCTTTCCCTCGACGAGCAGAAGAACGTCAAATACTGGGCGGAGAAATACGTGATCCAGTCGCGCAAGTTCCTTTCACGGGGTGCGCCGCCCCATGGCACCTGATCCCGTGAAGTCCCTGTTTTTCCTCCTTTCCCTCGTCCTCGCCGCTCACGGCAAAGTAGTACGAGATGTGCCATATGTGGAGGACGGCGCGGAGCAGCAGAAGCTCGACATCCACCTCCCCGTCCGTGCGGACCCGGGCCCGCATCCGGTGGTGATCGCCATCCACGGCGGCGGCTGGAGCCTCGGCCACCGGGCGATGTCCCGTTTCGTCCAGCCCAAGACCCGCTGGCTCAATAAGCAGGGTTTCATCGTCGTCTCCATCGGCTACCGGCTCTCGCCCGAGGTCCATCACCCGGCCCACATCCAGGACGTCTGCACCGCCATTGCCTGGGTGGGAAAAAACATCGACCGCTACCACGGCGATCCTTCCCAGCTCTACCTGCTGGGCCATTCCGCCGGCGCGCACCTCGCCGCCCTGGCAGGGACCGATGAGCAGCGGCTCAGGAAGGCGGGGACCGATCCCCAGTCGATCCGCGGGGTGATTCTCCTCGATGGCGCGGCCTACGACATCCCTGCCGAACTCGCCGGCGGCATGGCTTTTCCCGCCCTGCGGCAGATGTATCTCGATGCCTTCACGAAGGACCCCGAGGTCCAGCGCGACGCCTCTCCGTTTCATCACGCCGATCACCGCTGCCCGCCCTTTCTGATTCTCCACGTCGCTTCACGGAAAGCCTCGGCGTTCCAGTCCCACCGGCTGGGCGAAGCCCTGCGCAAACACGGCGGGTTCGCCGCCGTCATCGGAGTACCGGACAAAACCCACGGCACCCTCAGCCGCGACCTCGGCAAACGCGGCGATCCCGTCACCAAGGCCGTGGCCGCGTTTCTCGGGCTCGACCCGTGAGGCGGAGTGTCGGAGCCTCGGGCCATGAGCGATTTCTCACTCCATCCTCGCCTCGCCGCCGGCACCCACCCGCTCGGCCGCCTCGCCGGATGCCGCATCCTGCTCAAGGACAACGCCCATTTCCCCTGGCTCCTCATCGTCCCGGAGGTCTCCGCGGACGTGGAAGACCTCCATCAGCTCGACGCCGGCCGCTACGCGGAAATCACAACGCTGATCCGCTCGGTCAGCATCTGGATGGAGGCGCATTTCCGCCCCACGAAGCTCAACGTGGCCTGCATCGGCAACCAGGTCCGGCAGATGCATCTCCACCTCGTCGCCCGGAGCGAGGACGATGCCGCCTGGCCGGGAACGGTGTGGGCGTTTCCCGGAAAGAAGAGCTACGAGGACGATCAGGCTCAAGCGATCCTCGCCGCTTTCCGGACGGCCTTCCCCGACGCGTGAGTCACTCGAAGAACGTGTCCTCGTGGCGGTAGGGAGGGGCGCAGCAGCACAGGAATCGCAGCGGCTCGGTGGCGCGGATCTGATGCCAGGCACCGGCGGGGATCAGGATGCCATCGCCGGGACCGACCTCGCGGCGTTCGCCGTCGATCTCCATTTCCCCGCGGCCGCCGAGGACGAAGTAGAATTCCTCGCTTTCACGGTGCCAGTGACGGTCGGTCGCGCCGCCAGCCGGAATCGAGGCCTCGGCGAGGCTCTGTTTTTCGACCGGCGCATTCGCCAAGTCCAGGATGCTGCGGATCGTCGATCCATCCTTGGTGGTGAACGGGGCCTGCTCGTCGAGGTTGCGGATTTCCATGGCGGGCATGCCAACGCGGGCCGGCTCACTCGCCAAGAAAAACGTAATCCTCCGCCACCCGGTTGAGCGAACGACGGGCCTCGGGCAGGCACTCGGAAAGCCCGCCCAACACCCGCCGCGGCAGATCCCGCGGCGCGTTCGGGCTTTCCGCCACGTCATGGAAAGCGCGGCGGGCGAAGCTCTCGTAGAACTCCACCCCCGGAGCTCCGCAACGCTCGGCCCGGCGTTCGAGGAAGCCCGGGAAGAGGCCGGTGAGGACGAGGAATTGATTTCCCGCCGCGAGCTGGAGGTGGAAACGCAGCCGGCCATGGGCGTTTTCCATGATCGCTACGAAATCCACTGCGTGGACCAGCCCGCTGGGAATGCCTTTCAAAGCGTCGTCGGGAGCGCTCGCCACCCTCTCACTCAAGACTCCGGCCACGTAATCCGCGATGCCGGCATCCTCGATGCCCGCCTTCAGGAAGGCGTGCCGCACCAGCACGTAGAAATAGAAGTGGGGCGACACCTTCAACGCCCCCGGCGCTTCCAGCAGTGCACGCAGCACCCTTTTCAGGTCGAGCATCTCGCGCAGGGCCTCCGGGTCCTCCCACAACGCTCCCATCTGTCGGCGTTCCTCCCCGGCCGCGAGACACTCCATCAGAAACTCGAAATCCGCTCCGGTGAAGCGGTCCCGACTGGAAGGGAACCAAGAACCCAGCATACGAGCGTTTTAGCAGAAAAAAGGCCACGTAGGGAAAGGAATTTTATTTGGAAACCCAAACTAGTTCGGCGTGAGCGCCCGTCGCGCCGGGGATCTGGCGCTTCCGGGCCCGAGGGTGTTTTGTCTTGCCCCCTGATGCTCAAACGGCTACGGCGGCCGCGTCGTTCCCCGCCCGGGGGGCGGCCAGGCAACCAGAACCACCACGATGAAGCACCAATCGCTTACCACGATCCTGGCACTCGTCGGAGCAATGATCCTGAGCTCCTGCGCCACTCATGCCGGTCAGACCCAGAGCCAAGCGTCCAAGGGCGAGACCGACTGGGCCGTCAGATCCGTCCAGCACGGAAAGGCGTCCTGGTATGGGATCCGCTGCAATGGCGGCACCCACACCGCCAGCGGCGAGCGCCTCAACAACAGCGCCTCGACCGCCGCCCACAAGACGCTTCCCATGGGAACCCGGGTCCGTGTGACCAATCTCTCCAACGGCAAGACCGAAATCGTCCGGATCACCGACCGCGGACCGTACACCCGCGGACGGATCATCGATGTGACCGAAGGCGTGGCGAAGCGCCTCGGCTTCTTCGGGCGGGGCATCACGCCGGTGAAAGTGGAGGTTCTCAAGAAGAACCCCATCGATGGCGGCCGGGCCTGAAGCCGGATGGATCCTCCTTTTTCCTATGGGCGCTCCCTCACGCGGGAGCGCCCGCATTTTTTCTTTTCCGCCTGCAAGACAGGCAACGACGTTGAGTTCGAGACGTGATCGGGTAGTCCGATCAGACCCCGATGCCGATTCCCGAGCCACAGCGGGTCTACCGCTCCCTGCCCCACAAGCGATCCTTCTATGGTGCCATGCTGTTCTCAGCGTTGTGGTTCCTCACGGTCGTCGGCGCGCTCACCCTCGCGTTTTTCTTCGTTTTCCAAGAGGACCGCAGCCTGGGCATTCCGCTGATCCTGACGATGTCGGGCTCCGCGGTCTTCTGGCTCATCGCCTACGCCCACCGCCGTTCGGTGCGCTGTCCGCTCTGCAAGGGAACTCCGCTGCTCGACAACCGCGCGGCGAAGCATTCGAGGGCACGGAGGGTCTTCCCCCTCAACTACGGCTCCACCGCGCTGCTCACGCTTCTGCTCAGCCAGCGTTTCCGCTGCATGTTCTGTGGAAACCCCTTCGATCTCCTGAAAAAGCCCGGCAACGGTTTCGGCCGGGATCAGGATCGCTGACCCGCTCCCTGGTGGACCAGCGCTGAGCGCTGCGCGACTTCCGGCACGTAGTCCCGCCAGTTGGGATCGCCCTCGCGGATCATCTGCATGATGTCGCGCCCGGTGTACTGCAGCAGGTCGAGGTCCCGGTAAGGCACGCTGCGGATCATGTGGTTCTCCACGAAATGCCGGTAGAGATGGTGGGATTCATCCGGCGCACGGAAGGAGTGCGCGGTGACCACCTCGCCGGTGCGGCGGTTCCGCCACGGGTAGACGTAAAGCGAAACCTGGTTGCGGAACAGGCGGCCGAAGGACTCCAGCAGGCCGCCCGGCAGGTTCTCCGACCACTTGGTTTTGAACAGCTCGTTCAAGAGCCCGATGCTCAGGACGAGCCCGACCGGCTGGGTGGTGTAGCGGCTCAGGTAGCCGGAAATCCGGTGGAATTCGGCGTGACGGCTGATCAGCACCGATTTCCCCAAAGCCTGGAGCGCGTCCACGCGATCGATGAAATCCACGTGATCCACCTCGCCGCCACGCAGCAGATTCGTCATCGAAATCTCACAGAGCTCCAGCGTCCGGCCGCGATCCTCTTCCGCCAGCGAGGCCTCGAAGCCTTCCCGCGTCTGCTCCAACATCTCCAGGTGCAGCCGGGTGACCGGATCGAAGCTCCCGCGCAGCAGCAGGATCGGGCGCTTGTAGAGGGCATCCGCCGCCTGCTCCAGCTCGCCGCTCGCCGGGAACAAGGTCGCCTCGGTCAGCCCGCTTTCCACGAGCTGCAGCGCACAGAGCCGGTTGTCGAAAAAGTCGTAGCCGTGCCCCTGGAACTTCAGCATGTCCACCTCCACCCGGCCGTGGGCGAGGTTCTCGGTGAGGGAGAGCGCGAACTGGCGCAGGCTCTGACGGTGGTGGAAGACGGCGTGGATGAAATTCACGCCCACCACGCCGAGCGCCTCCATCTGATCCACGTTGGCATCATCCAACAGGCGGACGTGGATGTAGATGTCGGACGGCGGGTCCTTCGGTTTGAGCTGGAAACGCACGCCCAGCCAGCCGTGGCACTCGCCCCGGTCGCGGTAGCCGCGGGCCCGCACCGTGTTGCAGAAAGAGAAGAAGGTCGTCGCCTCGCCCCGCGCCGGTCCCAGCCGCTCCTCAAGGATGCCGAACTCGTGCTCCAGCATCTGGCCCAGCCGTTGGCGGGAGACGTAACGCGGGCTCTTGCCATAGATGGCATCGCTCATCGTCATGTCGTAGGCGGAGATCGTCTTGGCCACCGTCCCGGCCGAGCCGGACACGCGGAAAAACCAGTTGGCGGTTTCCTGCCCGGCACCGATTTCCGCGAAGGTCCCGTAGACCGTCGGGTCGAGGTTCAGCTGAAGGGCTTTGTCGTAAATGTTCTGCGTTTCTCGCGTCATGGACGTTCCCCGGAAATAACCCAGGACTCGGAGCGGACATCCTCGATGATCACCTGCCGGTCCGATTCCGTGCGGGCGGGGTAGCGCACCCTCACCGTCACGGTGTTCCGCTCGGGCGGGATCGTCCCCAGGGTGCGGGCGGCGACGCTGCCCGCGGCCGCGTATCCATACAGGTAATCCGCGCCATCCGGCGTCTCGAGGCGGAAGCAATCCCACATCCCGTCGTCGGAAAAACCGAAGTTATAGTAGTTCGATTTGAAATACTTGGCCCGCAGAAGAGCGGGCTCCGGCGGCTTGGTTTCGCGCAAACCGGCCACGCCCACCGGGGACCAGCCGACGGTGGCTTCCCAGTCGACCTTCCACGCATCCGCCTCCTTGGCCAGCCATACGCAGTAGGTCTCGAAGTTTTCGTCCCGGATGGCCACGCCCACCCGGTCGCCGGCGGCCGCGAACGGGATGTTCCAAAGGATTTCACGCAACGCTCCCGGCCGCCGTTCGCCAGCCGCCTCCGCCCGGATGCGGGGACCGGTGAGATCCGAATGCAGCACCCACGGGAGCATGCCTTCCACGCCCTCGCTCTCGAAACATCCCCGGATTGCAGGTTCCAGCTCCGCGATATCGACCTGCGGCGCGGTTTCCTCCGGCTCGACCGGGGTTTCGACGATCTCCGGCCGGATGGCCTCATGCGTGGACCGTGTGGCCGTCTCGCGCGCGTTTTCGGCCTTGTCGTTCTGCCTGCCACTCCACACCAGCCCGGCCACCAGCAGCACGCCCAGCGTGACCGCCGATGCGACCACCACGCGCACAATCAGGGGATCGACCGGCTCCTTCTTGGAAAACGTTTCGTCAAATTCATCGGAACGCTTCATCGGCCCGTGCCCGTGCCCGTGGTGGGGTGCGGCGTCCAACGGGCCGCGGGCTCCCACCACCAGGGGCGGGAGCGCCTCGCCCTCCGTCGGTAACTTCAGCATCCGGTGGCAGGCGGGACAGACCACGCCGCGTCCGTCGTGATCCCCCGCCACGCGGAAGACTTGCCGGCACTCAGGGCAGACAAAGGCATTCCAACGGCGGGTGGTGGCAGGCGTATCCGGCACAGGCAGACGATGTCCCGAATTTCCCTTCGGAGGCAAGAAGGCGCCAATGGTTTTTATTCCGGCGCGATCTCAAGCCGCCGCGGCCGCGGAAGGCTCAGTTCCTCAAGGGGGTCGTTCAGATCGAAAGAATCCAACACGTTCGTGCGTTCCCGCCGCACGCGCACCTTCGGCACGTCATCCTCGGTGATCTGGATCGCGTGATACGGATCGTCACCGATCAGTGCGGGCTTCTTCGGCTGCACCGGCGAAGCATCGATCACCGCCAGCGAGGTCAGATCGAGTGCGCCCCGCGCGGGGTCCTCCGGCGCGGAGCCGGAGTGGACCGGACAGAAGGGCAGCTTTTCGGTCCCCTTGCGGAAATATTCGCGGATCCCCGCCGGACGCGACCGGCTGTATCCCGTCACAGGGTCCTCGAACGGCTCGTAGCAGTAGGGCGTGACCCGCTCGCCGGAAATGCGGCAGATCTCCACCTCCACCACCGACTCCGGCTGCGGGATGCTGCGTCCTCCGAAGTGTTTGCTTGCGCGGTTCATCGCCTCCACCCACACGGGCATGGTCAGGTCGCGGGCGAACGCCCCCTCGTAGATCGGGTCGTCCGAGTTCAGGAAACCCATCCACACGCCACAGGTCACGCGGCCGTTGTAGCCCAGCGTCCAGGCATCGGAGAAATGGTGCGTGGTGCCGGTCTTGCACGCTCCGTTGAAGGGCGCTTCCACCAGCGAATCCAGCACACCCGCCGCGCTGCCGCGGGTCATCCCGCCCTGCAGGATGCTATGCACCTGAAAGGCACTGGCCGGGCTGATCGCCGGCTCGCCGGTGGTCTCGGAGGCCGGGCGATCATAGCGGACCGAACCCCGCGAGTCCCGCACGCTCTGAACGTACCAGGTTTTCGTGGGACCCAGCCTGCCCTGCCGAGCGAAGGCCGTGTAGGCGCGCACCGCCTCCCGCAGGGACACCGGCTCCCAACCCACCGCCAACCGTGGAAGCAACTCCGCATCCGCCATCGGCAGGCCGAAATCCACCGCCGTCTTCCGCACCTTTTCGAGGCCCACCTCGTTTGCCACCCGCACCGTGGCCGCCACCTTCGAGCACTCCAGCGCCCGCCGCAGGGTCACGTCGCCCTCGTAGCGCGGATTCTGAACCTCCATGCCCCACTCACCGAGAATCCCCTCGCGCCCGCCAACCATCACCGCCCGGTTGTCCATCGCCTCGTCCTGAACGTGGGTGGCCGGTGTTTGGCCGCTCTCCAGCGCCGCCGCATACACCATCGGAAAAAACGCCGTGCCCATGGGCCGCCGGCCTTGCTCGACCACGTCGAAGGGAACCTGTGCGTAGTCGCGCCCGCCCACGTGGGCGATCACGCCGCCGTTGCGCTGGTCCACCATCAGCACGCCCCCTTGGAGCCACTGCTTCGGATTTCCCTGGCCATGCTTCGGACGCGTGAACCCCGCATGGTTCTCCGCCTGCCGCAACATCGCCTGCAGCTTCGTTTCCGCCGCCTGCTGGACACTCGTATCGATCGAGGTGCGGATGGTGTATCCCCCTTCCGCCAGCGCTTCGTCGCCGAGCAACAGGCGGATCTCCATCGCGATCCGCTCGTAAAGGTGGGTGGTTCCCCGGCGCAGGGGTTTCGGGTTCAGCTTGATGGGATCCGCGCGCATGCGGGCGGCTTCGGCGGGCGAGATCATGTCGAGCTTCATCATCCGCTCGATCACCATGTTCCGTGCATGCCGGCAGGCCTGCATGTCATTCAGCGGGGAAAGCCCGGTCGGATTCTTGATCAGGCCGACGATGGTCGCGCACTCGCCGTCCGTCAGGTCCTCGGGTTCCTTGCCGAAGTAGCCCAGCGAGGCCGACCGGATCCCGTAGTAGCCGCTGCCGAAATAGATGCGGTTCAGGTAGAACTCGAGAATCTCCCGTTTGCTGTAAACCGTCTCGATCCGCTGCGCCAGGAAGGCCTCCACCAGTTTCCGCTCCAGGCCCCGCTCATTGCGCTTCCTCCGCTCCGCCTCCAGATCGTACGCGCCGCGGGCGAGCTGCTGGGTGATCGTCGAGGCACCCGAGACCGCTTCGCGGAAACGCACCCAGTCGATCGCCGCCCGGACGATCCCGAGGTAGTCGACGCCCCGGTGGTCGAAGTAGCGTTTGTCTTCCCCGGCCCGCAGCGCGGCGATGAAGCGGTCCGGCACCTTGTCGATGCCGATCATGCTGCGGTTCTGGACGAAGATCCGCCCGAGTTCGCCGCCGTTGCGGCCCACGATCACGCTCGGAACCTCGACCTTGCCGATCAGGCTAAGGTCGTAGGTGGCGGCTCGCTGACGGTAGGGCTCCAGGTGCTCGTTCGCCACGAATGCCCCGATCACGCCGGACACGACGATCACGAGCATGACGAAAACCCAGAAGCCTTTCCTCTTGAAGAAGAACGGACGCTTCCGCTTGTTCCGGGTGGCATTGGCGGCTTTTGACATGATGGAAAAGGAACAGAGCCCCCCGGGGGGGGGCGCAGGACGGGTCCCGGCATATCGGGAACCGGATGGCGAGGCAATCCCCGGCTTGGTAGCGGAACTCCGCCGCGAAATCGTCCAAAGCGGCCCGATTTCCTTCGCCCGCTTCATGGACCTCGCGCTCTACCACCCTCATGGCGGCTACTACGCCGCCCCCGGCCGCCGCGTCGGCCGCGAGGGCGATTTTTTCACCAGCGTCTCCGCCGGGCCCCTTTTCGGGAAACTGCTCGCCCACCACGCCGCCGGCATTCTCCGCGAAATCGACGGCCCGGTCCGGATGCTCGAACTCGGCGCCCACGACGGCACCCTGGCGCATGACATCCTGGAAACCCTCGCCGCCACCGAGCCCGCGCTGCTCGACCGGCTGGAGTATGCCATCGTCGAACCGCTGCCGCCGCTCGCCCAGCGCCAGCGGGAAAACCTCGCCGGTTTTCCCGTCCGCATCGTCCCCACTGCGGACGATCTCGATCCCCGCCCCGGCATCCTCGTCGCCAACGAGCTGATCGACGCCCTGCCCTGTCGGCTCGTCGAGTCCACCGGCACTGGCTGGGTGGAGATCGGCGTCGGTCTTGATGAACACGGCGACTTCACATGGTGCCCACTCGGACCCTACGAGGACAACCTTCCCCTGCGTCCCGCCGGATACCGCACCGAGGTCCGCCCCGGCCTTGCCGATTTCCTCCGTCCCCTTGCTCCTCTGGTTTCGCCCGGGCGCATGATCTTCATCGACTATGGCTTTGAGCGTGAGGAATTCCTCGAGCCCGCCCGGAACGGGGGCACGCTCCAGACCTACTACAACCATCGTAAGGGAGACGATCCGTTCGATTCTCCGGGGGAGCGGGACATCACCGCTCATGTCGATTTCAGCGCCCTGCGCGAGGCGATCGGATCCGTCGGTGGCGAGGTCGTGCGCTTCGAGAACCAGGCCCGTTTCCTGACCGGTGTGGCCCGCCCGTGGCTGCTCGGCCTCGAAGGCCGCACCGATGCCGCGACCATGAAACTGCTTCGGAATTTCCAGACCCTCACCCACCCCGCCCAGCTCGGCACCCGCTTCCACGTCATGGAGGCTGTATTCTGATGCGCTCAAGCCTCGTCCATCACCCGCTTTTGAATGCGGCGCAGCGCCTTCAACATCCGCCACCACTCGCCGGGGCGCAGGCGGCTGTGCTCCATTTCCTCCCAGCTCACCGGCACCTCGTCCCACGAGCGCCCCGCGACGTGCAGCTCGACGAGCAACTCCACGTCGAAGGCAAAGCCATCCTCGTGAAGCCGTCGCGCCACGGCCCGGAAATCCTCGCCGCGGATCACCTTCGCCCCGCACTGGGTGTCGGCGGTTTCCAGCCCCAGCATGAGACGCACCGTCAAAAGAAACCCTCGGTGACGCAGCGCCCGCCACAGGCCTTCGTGAATCGTCGTCTCACCGGTGCGGACGCGCACGCCGACCACCGACTGCCGGGTTGCCTCCGCCCGCGCGATCAGGCGCACCATGTCTGGCCCGCTGATGCTGCCATCGGCATCCACGAAACCCAGCCACTCCGCCTGGGGAAACTTCACCCACGCCTCCCGGATCACGCCACCTTTTCCCCGGTGCCGCTCCGCCTCCAGCACCGTGACGTGCGGAAAGATTTCCCGCACGTCCTCGCGGATCCGCTCCAAGCGGCCGATCTCCTCCGGCCCCGAGCCATCGTCGGCGATCACCCACTGCACCCGCCGCGAATACCCGGCCAGCGCCCTCGCCAGCTCCGGTGCGTATCGGGCGAGCCTCGCGGAGTCCTTCCACACCGGCGTCACCAGAACGGAAGTTGCCACGCCCTCTCCAATCGACATTCTCCTCCAACGTCCGCAATGCCCGCCGGCTTTCATCCGTAGGCACTCCCGACCACTATGTCCCGCCTTGCCGTCTGTTGGATTCTCGTGCTCGCCCTCGCCGGTTGGCTGCGCTTCCACGATCCCGGCTCGCGGCCGCTGCATGCCGATGAAGCCACCGGCGCGCGCATCACCGCCCGGGCGCTCGAGGGTGGGTACCGTTTCGACCCCGTCCACTACCACGGCCCGGTCCTCCACCGTCTCGGCCAGCTTGCCTCCCTCGCTGCCGGGCACCGCCGCTGGGCGGAAATGGAGATCGCCCCGCTGCGCGCCGTGACCGCCACCGCCGGCTTGCTACTCGCCGCCCTGCCGCTGCTCGGCATCCGTCGTTTCGGCCACGGGCCGATGTTGCTCGCCGCACTGCTTTTGGCCACCTCGCCGCTGCTGGTTTACTACAGCCGGATGTTCATCCACGAGATCCTGCTCGCCCTCTTCGGCGGCTTGGTTCTCGCCCAGCTCGCGCTCGGCCGGCATCTGTGGCTCATCGGTCTGTGGGCCGGCCTCATGTGGGCCACCAAGGAAACCGTCGTGATCAGCCTCCTCGCCTGGTCCTCCGCCGCTCTCGCCTGCTGGCTGCTGCTTGGAAAAGCTCGTCCCCACCCGCTCGCGTTGCTCCGCCGTCACGGCCGCGACCTCGCGACCGGCCTCGTCCTTTTCCTGCTCGTCGCCCTCGCCTTCTACACCGATGGTTTCCGCCATGGCCGCGGGGCGATCGATGCGATCCGCACCTACTTCGTCTACCACACCGTCGAGGGCCACGACAAATCCCCCGCCTGGTATCTTCAGCTACTCGGTTTCCCCGAGAAACTCGGCGGACTCTGGTGGTGGACCGGCGGGCCACTGCTGCTCGCGCTGATCGCGACCTTTGTCCAACCCAGCCCCTCCAAGACCTTCCTCGCCCTTTCGGCCTTCTTCCACTTCCTCATCTATTCGCTCTTCACCTACAAAACCCCGTGGCTGATGGCGCTTCCCCTGGCGCATGTCCTCCTTCTTGGCGGCATGACCGTTCCCCTCCTCCGCTCACCGCGTCCCCGTCAGCTCGCCGCCGCGATGGCACTCACCCTCATGGTCGCCTGGCAGCTCCTCCAGGCCCATCGCGCCGCCTTCCAATTCCCCTCCGAGTCCCGCAACCGTCTCGCCTACGTCCCCACCAGCCCGGACATCTCCACGCTTGAGGCATGGCTGGAGAAGCTCGACGCCTCCCAGCCCGACCTGCCTCTCCAACCGATCGCCGTCATCGGCAGCGACTACTGGCCGCTCCCGTGGTACCTCCGCCGCTACGGGCAGGTCGGCTATTACCCCGAGGCCCCCGCCAGCCTTGAGCGCCTTCCTCTCGTTTTCGCCATCGGCGACCTCACCGACATCCTCGCCACCACCCACGTCCCCGTCCCCCGCGGTCTGCGCGACGGCGTGCCCGTCACCGCCTGGGTCCGCACCGATTTCTGGGACGCCTCCACCCGCAATCCCTGATCTCAAATCTGCGATTCCAGTGCGACATTTCCAGCACGAGGCCATGAACACCACCTTTCACCTGCGCTTCCCCGGCGAAGCGCACGGTGCGGCGGACATGGCCATCGAGTGCTTCGAGGAATTGGACCGCCTTGAGGGAAAACTCAGCCGTTTTCGCGAGGACAGCGACATCGGCCGCATCAACGTCATGACCGCCGGCGAAACCCTCCACCTCGCCGAAGAAACCCACGCCTGCCTCCTCATCGCGCTGGAAATGCACGCCGCCACCGGCGGGCTCTTCGACATTTCGCTGGGCCGCGCCATCCGCCATCGCAAGGACGCCGAGGCCGGCCCCACGCCGCCTCTTTCCGGCCAGCTCATGATCCACCCCGACCGCGCCGCCGTCACCTGCCTCCAACCCGGCCGCGAACTCGATCTCGGCGGCATCGGCAAGGGCTTCGCCCTCGACCACCTCGCCCGCATCCTCACCACCTGGGATGCCCCCGCCTGCCTGCTTTCCGCCGGTGCCAGCACCCACCTCGCCTTCGGCGGACACGAGTGGCCGCTCGAACTCACCGGCGATGCCGCCCGCCTTGAAATTTCCCTCCGCGACGCCGCGCTCAGCGCCTCCGGCACCGGGATCCAGGGCAGCCACATCGTCCACCCGGATCCCGCCGCCCCGCTCGCCGCCGGCCGCCAGTGGGTGCTCGCCACCACCGCCGCCATTGCCGACGCCTGGTCCACGGCCCTCATTCTCGCCCCATCCGAGGCCATCCCCGGGCTGCTCCGGGACGCTTCTTGTGTCACCGGCTGGATTCAGGAGATAGACGGGCGGCCCGAGAAACGTTTCCCTCTCCCAAATTCGACCTCATGAAGACCCGCCGTCATTTCCTCACCTCCACCGCCGCCCTCACCGCCGGCACCTGGATCGCTCCGCGCTTCGCCATCGGCCAAGGGGGCCGCTCCGCCAATGGCAAGATCAACCTCGCCTTCATCGGCTGCGGTGGCCGCGGCTGGGACAACCTCAACGCCCTCGCCGGAGAAAACGTCGTCGCCCTCTGCGACATCGATGACCACCGCGCCGGCGGAGCCTTCCAGCGCTTCCCCAAAGCCAAGCGTTTCAAGGACTACCGCGAGATGCTCGACAAGATGGGCACGGAGATCGACGCCGTCGTCGTCAGCACCCCCGACCACTCCCATTTCCCCGCCACCATGGCCGCCATGGAGTTGGGAAAACACGTCTTCACCGAGAAGCCCCTCGCCCACAACGTCTGGCAGTGCCGGACCCTGAAAAAGGCCGCCAAATATCACGCCGTCATTTCCCAGATGGGCAACCAGGGTCACGCCACCGAAGGCATCCGCTTCATCAAGGAATGGTATGAGGCCGGTGCTCTCGGCAAGGTCACCGAAGTCCTTGCCTGGTTCACCGGGCCCGACTTCAACGGCCCGTTCTTCAAGAAGCCCGACACGATGCCGCCGCAGGCGATGCCCGTGCCCGATCACGTCGATTGGGACCTGTGGCTCGGCCCCCACACCGGCGAGGTCGGGTACAACCCCGTCCTCCATCCGCTCACCTGGCGCGGCTTCTTCGATTTCGGCTGCGCCGAACTCGGCGACTGGGCCTGCCACACGCTCGACGCTCCCTTCTGGGCGCTGAACCTCGGCATGCCGAATGTCGTCGAGGCCGAGAAACGCGAGGGCGGCTCCGAAATGTTCACGCCGGATTCATCCCAGATCCGCTTCGAGTTCCCCGCCCGCGGCGATGCGTCCCCAGTCACGCTGAAGTGGCACGACGGCCACTTCCGCCCTGAAATCCGTCCCGAGTGGGGCCTCGACCAGCTCGGCAGCGACGGCATGATCATGACCGGCGACAAGGCCACCCTCATGACCGGCGGGCGGCCCGACAGCCCGCGCCTCATCCCGCAGGACCTGTGGATGGAGTTCCGCAAGAACATCCCCGAGAAGAAGATCCCGCGCGTCGGAAAGGGCGGCCACTACAAGGAATGGACCGATGCCATCCGCGGCGATGGACCCGTCCCCGGCTCGAATTTCGACTACGCCGCCGATCTCACCGAGATGGCCCTCATCGGCGTCCTCGCCATGCGCTTCGGCGGACGCATCGAGTACGATGCTGCTAGTATGAAAGTCACCAACCGACCCGAGCTGAACGCCTACCTCAAGGAACCCGCCCGCGAGGGCTGGGTGTATGGCGAGAAGCTCTGACGACTCCCCGGAGGAAAGAGGAACCGGCGGGGCTGGCGCTCCGCTCGGAGCCGGATTTCCCCTTGCGCGGGAAGGTGCGCCCGTTAGGGTGGTGGTATCCTGAGCAGATGCGCCCAGGTTGCAAAACCGCAGTCAAAACAAACTCAGAAACCACCATCCCGAATTATGAAAATTGCTAAAATCGTCCTCCTCGCCGCTGCCGCCACAGGCACCTTCCTCGCCGCTTCCTGCTGCGAAAGCGCTCCTGCTCCGGCGGCTCCGACCTACGTCGCGCCGTCCAAGTGATTTCCCATTCCGCCGGGATCACCCGGCGGAAATGACTTTGATTCGGGGCGGACTGCTTGACAGTCCGCCCCGATTTTTGGAGAGCAAGACCAGCCAAACTTGAAAAATCCAATGATGTTCCGAATCTTCGCCGCCCTTGTCGCTTCCGTTTTCGCGTTCCTGAGCGTTTCGTGCTGCTGCACCAGCGAGCCGACCGCCGCGTCGCTTCGCCCGCTCCCGGCCTTCCAGGAGATGCCGGCGGCCGAGGTGGATTACTCCAAGTAATCTTCCCTCGAAAACCTGCCGGTGGCGCTGTCACCGGTTTTTCCCCACGCTCCGCGTCCGCTTCTGCCGGCTCGCGGGGCTTGCTTTGTACGCGCGGCGGGTTTCCGTCTTGATTTCGAGTCGCGAGACGAAAGGTTCATCGCGTGGGTTGGCAGATGCTCGGTGACTCGGCGTGGCTCTATCGTGTGGGCGATGGCGATGCCGGGCTTTGCCTGCGTGGAGCCTTGGACCTCGCCTCGCGGCTGCGGCAGGCGGGGATCGAGGGCGTGATCGACGTCATCAACGGCTACAATACCGTGGCGGTGCATACGGACCCCGCCGTGTTGGACGAGGTCGGGGAAGTTCTCCGTGGATTGACGGTGGGGCCGACGGGAGAGGAGTTCACAGGCCGGCAGGTGGAAATCCCGGTCTTGTATGGCGGCCCGGATCTGAAAGAAGCCGCCCGTCGCCTCGGGATGGAGGTGGAAGAGGTGATCCGGCTTCATACGGGTGCGGAAATGCGGGTGGCCACGCTGGGGTTCGCGCCCGGGTTTCCCTATCTGGCCGGCCTGCCGGAAGCCTTGCATCTGCCGCGAAAGGCGACCCCGGAGCGGGTCGGGGCCGGAGCGGTCGCGATCGCCGGTGCCCAAGGCGGGATCTATCCGTGTGAGTCGCCCGCAGGCTGGTGGGTGCTCGGCAAGACGACCGCGACACTTTTCGATCCGGGGAAACATCCGCCCTCCATCCTGATGCCGGGCGACCGGGTGCGCTTCGTGCAGGTCGATGTCCTCAAGGCCCCGCGCGAGGCTGCGGGCGTGGATTTCACGGAGGGCCCGGTCGAGGTCATCGAGCCAGGAGCCATCACGACGGTGCAGGACGGCGGCCGTCCCGGCTATCGCGACGCGGGGGTCTCGCCCGGCGGTGCCGCCGATCCGGTGGCGCTGGCGGTGGCCAACACGATGCTGGGCAATGTTCCGGAAGCGCCTGCGTTGGAAGTCTGCCTGACAGGGCCGCTTCTGAGGTTTCGCGAGCCGTGCCGGGTAGCATGGGTCGGCTGGAAGGGAGGAGGACGGAGCGCCGACTTCGGGGCGGGCGAAACGCTCGATCTAC
>CBFGTS010000026.1:0-16555 GCA_965652295.1 uncultured Haloferula sp.
GCTTGCTCTTGGCACGGCGGCGGAGGATGCATGCGACGAAGCCGATGGCGGCGAGAAAGGAGCCGCCGGTGAGCCAGTGGTGCCAGGCGAACTCGAAAGTGTCCATGTGGCCGTGATCGTGACCCGGGTGGGCGAGCGCGGTGGTGAGAGTGGACGCGAGGGCGGCGGGGAGGGCGTGGCGGAGGCGGAGTGTCATGGATCTACGGGGAATTTGAGCAAATGGTGTGCCACGGATCAGAGCTTTCCGGTGCGGGCTCGGAGGCGGGGAAGGTGTCGGCCGAGATGTTCGCGGATGGCGAGGCAGGTTTTGCGAACCGCAAGGCTGTCTGGAGTGAGAACGCGGATGACGGCGAAGCCGGGAGAAAGCTCACTGGCGCCGATGGCGAGGGTGCCGGTGGTGAAGCGGGCTTCGAGTTCTGGAAGGACATCGGCCATTTTGCCGAAGCCGGGCAGATGGAGCCAGAAGGTGGCGACGAAGGCGGGTTGGCCGTCCGGGCTGAGGAGCCGCCAGGCATCGGTCGCGGGGGCGAGTCGGGCGCGTTCGCGGGCGAGCGGGAGGCCGTCGGGCGTGGCGATGTCGAGCGCGGTGGCGAGGCGGCGGAAGGCGAGCGACTCGCCATGGGCGTGCCGGCCGGGTGCGAGGAGGTCGAGGAAAACGAGGGAGGCGGTGGGGTGCACCTCGATCCGGGTGCGGATGGTGGCCTCGGAGGCGGCTTGGGGAATGAGCAGATCGGGAATGACTTCGAGCCAGGCGTTCTCTCCGATTCTGAAAGTTTGGATCATCTCGGACGCCCCGGAGTGCATGGTGTGGAGGCGGGTAGCGCTGGGAGAACTGAGCAGCACCGACGCACCGGCGAGGACGTCGATTTCCGCATCAAGGCGGTCGCCGGCGAAGAATCCGGCGGTGGGATTGATGAGCTGGGTGAGCAGGGCGCGGCCGTCCCAGTAGGGTTTGCCGACATGGCAGAGGCCGCCGGTCTGCCGATGGGTGAGACGGGTGACGCCGTCCTCCGTCGCCTCGAAGCGTAGACGGAGGGTGGAATCGAGGGAGGTGGAGGTGAGGGACAAGGGCAAGTGAGGGAAGAGGGGGGAAGCGAGTTGGAAACTCGCTCTCCTTATGGGTCTTATTGGAGGTCGGTAAAGAGCACGTGTTTGTGGAACCAGACCTTGAGGTCATCGAGGCCGACGCCGGCGCGGAGGTCGGTGAAGAGGAAGGGGCGGTCGCCACGCTTGGCGAGGGTGTCGCGGCGCATGAGGTCGGTATCGGCACCGACGTGGGGGGCGAGGTTGAGCTTGTTGATGAGCAGCAGGTCGCTGTGGGCGATGGCGGGGCCGCCTTTGCGCGGAATGTCATCGCCCTCGGTGACGTCGATGACGTAGATGAAGACGTCGACTAGTTCGGGGGAGAAGGTGGCGGTGAGGTTGTCGCCGCCGGATTCGACGAGGATCACCTGCAACTCGGGGAAGCGGATCTTCATTTCCTCGATGGCTTCCAAGTTCATGGAAATGTCATCGCGGATCGCGGTGTGGGGGCAGCCGCCGGTCTCGACGCCGAGGATGCGTTCGGGTGGCAGGGCGGAGGCGGCGATGAGCATCTTGGCGTCCTCTCGGGTATAGATGTCATTGGTGATGACGGCCATTTCGCACTCATCGCGGAAGAGTTCGCAGAGAACGCGGCAGAGGGTGGTTTTGCCGCAGCCAACGGGGCCGCCGATGCCGATACGGATGGGGGTCATGCGATTGCCGATTGGGGATTGGAGATTTTCGATTTAAGAAATGAAGAGGCGGGCGGGCGCGTGCTCGTGGCGGGCCGAAGCGATGTCCCAGAGCGGGGTGTAGGAGCCGATGTCGGTTTCGTCGAGAGTGAGGGAGGACGCGACAGCGGCGGGAATGGCGGTGGCGCAGCGTGCAAGGATCCCCTGGATGGCGGAAGGGCCGAGGTGGAGGAGCTTGAGGCCGGCTTGGGCGAGGCCGGCGAGCGTCTGCCATGCGGTGGCGTGGAGGGCGGGGACGGTCGGAATGTCACGGAGATGATGAAGTACGGCGACGGCCGTAGCGGATTGCCGGTGGGGGAGATGCGCGAGGATATGCTGGAGGGCGTCGGTGCGGTCGGGCACAAGCTGGGGAGCAAGGGCGAGGAGCTGGCGACCCATGCGGGTGGAGGCGGAGCGCAGTTCGGCGGTGGGGCGGGTGGCAAGCGCGAGGTGATCGAGACGGGTGAGGCCGGGGAGATCGTCGATCTCCAAGGCGATGCGAGTGAGACGGATGAGGGGCAGCTCGATTTCGGCGAGGGAGCCGAGCATTTCCCGGGTGAGGAAACGCTCAAGGCCGGCGGCGTCGGTGACGGCAGCCATCTGGACGAGGCCCTCAAGACCGAAAGAATGGGCGTAGGCTCCGATCGGCAGGGTGGAATCGGAGAGCTGGAGAAGGGCGGGAAGCCAGGTGGTTTCGGGCGGGTTCACCGGTGAGGTGGGGCTGCCGGGGGTATTGGATCAGGAGGGGCCGGATTTTTAGTGGTGGTGATGATGGTGGGCGGAGTGGGGGTCGGCGAGGAAGACTTCGGTGCCGTGATGGTGGTGGATGTGGTGACGGTGAAGGGCGTCGGCGAGAGTGGCGACGTCTTCAACAAGGATGGCATCGTGGCGGACTTCGACCGGGAGGTGTTGATTGCCAAGGAACCAGCCGAGACGCGCGGCTGCGTCGGTTTCTGCGGGGAGTGGAACGATGAGGACGGGCTCGGGGGTTTGTCGTACTTCGTAGCGTGAGGTTTCAGTGACGGCGATCGTGGTGCCGTGGGTGACGGGCTCGGGGAGGTCGATTGCGAGTTCGGTGCCATCGGCGGCGGTGGCGCGCCAGCGGCGCTTTTGCAGCGTGTGGCGATCGAGCTCGACTGCGATCGCAGGGAGGGAGGCGTCCGAGGTTTGAGGAAGCGAGTGGATGAGCATGGGCTTGGTTAGAAGAGGAAATATCGCTGGGCCATGGGAAGCTCAGCGAGGGGCTCGCAGGTGAGGATCTTGCCGTCGGCTTTGACGGTGTAGGTCTCGGGGTCGACCTCGATGTCGGGCATCGTGTCGTTATGGAGCAGGCCGGCTTTGGAAATGGAGCGGCAGGCTTTCACGGGCGAGAGGGTTTTGCCGCAACGGAGCTGGGAGGCGAGGCCGGCATCGAGGGAGGCCTGGGAAACGAAGGTGAGCGAGGTGGCGAGACGGGCACCGGCGGAGGCTCCGAATTGGGGGCGGTAGAAGGTGGGCTGCGGGGTGGGAATGGAGGCGTTGGGATCGCCCATGTTGGCGCATGCGAGCATGCCGCCCTTGAGGATGAGCTCGGGCTTGACGCCGAAGAAGGCGGGCTTCCAGAGGACGAGGTCGGCGAGTTTACCGATATTGATGGAGCCGACTTCGTGGCCGATGCCGTGGGCGAGGGCGGGATTGAGGGTGTATTTGGCGAGGTAGCGCAACGCGCGGAAGTTGTCGGCCTTCGGGTGCGTGGTGGAGCTGAGGGCACCGAACTGGACTTTCATCTTATGCGCGGTCTGCCAGGTGCGGGTGACGACTTCAGCGACGCGGCCCATGGCCTGGGAGTCGGAGGAAATCATCGAGATCGCACCGAGGTCGTGAAGGATGTCTTCGGCGGCGATGGTCTGCGGGCGGATGCGGCTTTCGGCGAAAGCGACGTCCTCGGGGATCTTCGAATCGAGGTGGTGGCAGACCATGAGCATGTCGAGGTGCT
The DNA here is from genome assembly GCA_965652295.1 of uncultured Haloferula sp. GTDB lineage: Bacteria > Verrucomicrobiota > Verrucomicrobiia > Verrucomicrobiales > Akkermansiaceae > Haloferula. The sequence goes on from CBFGTS010000026.1 coordinate 3,730, forward strand.
CATCGAGCGTGTTCACCGTGAACGGTCGCGTCGGATTGGTAGAGGACGGCAGGACGTTCGGGTGCGAGCAGACGCGGAGGATATCGGGTGCGTGGCCGCCGCCAGCACCTTCGGAGTGATAGGTGTGAATGGTGCGGCCGCCGATGGCCTTGAGCGTGTCTTCGACGAAGCCGGCTTCGTTGAGGGTATCGGTGTGGATGGCGACCTGGACGTCGAACTCATCGGCGACGGAAAGGCAGGTATCGATGGCGGCGGGGGTGGTGCCCCAGTCTTCGTGGAGCTTGAGGCCGATGGCTCCGGCGAGGATTTGTTCTTCGAGTGGCTTGGCGGCGGACGAGTTTCCTTTTCCGAGGAAGCCGAGATTCATCGGATAAGCGTCGGCCGCTTCGAGCATCCGGTGCATGTACCATTTGCCCGGGGTGCAGGTGGTGGCATTGGTGCCGGTGGAGGGGCCGGTGCCGCCGCCGAGCATGGTGGTGATGCCGGAGGCGAGGGCGTGCTCGATCTGTTGCGGGCAGATGAAGTGGATGTGGGAATCGATGCCGCCGGCGGTGACGATGTTGCCTTCCCCGGCGATGACATCGGTTCCGGCCCCGACGATCATTGGGTCTTTTTTTCCGGTGGCAGGGTCGGCGAAAACGGAGCCGATGCCATCCTGGATGCCGGGATTTCCCGCGTGACCGATGCCGACGATGCGGCCGTTTTTGACACCGATGTCGGCCTTGATGATGCCGAGCTCGGCGTCGGCGATGAGGGCGTTGGTGATGACGAGGTCGAGGGAGTCGTCGCAGCTGGCGGTAGGGGACTGGCCCATGCCATCGCGGATCACCTTGCCGCCGCCGAACTTGATTTCGTTGCCGTAGCCGCCGTTCTCCGCGATGAGATCGCGCTCGACCTCGATGAGGAGCTCGGTGTCCGCGAGGCGGACCCGGTCGCCGGTGGTGGGCCCGTAGGTTTCGGCGTATTGGCGGCGGGGAATCGAATGCATGGGAAGAGTTCAGGAGATGGGCGTGGCGGATGAAATCCGCCGCCACGATTTCAGAGCGCGCCGTTGGTGAGGTTGTTGAGGCCGTGGACGATGCGTTGGCCGGCGAGGGCGACGAGCGGGACGGAGCGTTGATCGCCGGGCTCGAAGCGGATGGCGGTGCCGGCGGGGATGTCGAGGCGGTAGCCGCGGGCGGCGGCGCGGTCGAACTCAAGGGCGGTGTTTACTTCGGCGAAATGGAAGTGGGAGCCGACCTGGATGGGACGGTCACCGGTGTTGGCGACGGCGATCTCAAGGGTGTCGAGGCCGGCATTGGCTTCGAGGTCGGGTGCGTCGGGCGGAGTGATGATTTCGCCGGGTATCATGCCTGATTTCCGATTGAAGATTGAGGATTTTCGATTGGTAGGCTCAGCCGATCGGGTTGTGGACGGTGACGAGCTTGGTACCGTCGGGGAAGGTGGCTTCGACTTGGACTTCGTGGATCATTTCGGCGACGCCGGGCATGACGTCGCCGCGGGTGAGGATGCGGGTGCCTTCGTCCATGAGGGTGGCGACGGATTTGCCATCGCGGGCGCCTTCGAAGATCTCGTAGGTGATGATGGCGACGGCTTCCGGATAGTTGAGCTTGAGGCCGCGGGCCTGGCGGCGGCGGGCGAGGTCGGCGGCGACGACGACCATCAGCTTTTCCTGTTCGCGGGGAGAGAGATGCATGGGTGAAAAAAGCTGAAAAACTGAAACGCTGAAAGAAAGAGGTCGAAGGCGGGGCGCCTGTCGTCTTCGTCAGACTTCGAGGTGTTCTTTGACGACTTCGTCGGTGAGCTCGGCGATGGTGCCGGAGGAGGAGACGGTGCCGCGGTCCATGGTGTAGAAGCGGTCGGCGGTTTCGCGACAGAAATCGACGTACTGCTCGACGAGCAGCATGGCGAGGCCGCCTTCCTTTTTGAGGCGCTTCAGGGTGTCGCCGATGAGGTCGATGATGGAAGGTTGGATGCCCTCGGTGGGCTCATCGAGGATGAGGAGCTTGGGGCCGGTGAGGAGGGCGCGGCCGATGGCGAGCTGTTGTTGCTGGCCGCCGGACAGAACGCCGCCCTTGCGCTTGAGCATCTCGCGGAGGACGGGGAAGAGATCGTAAACGCGATCGAGGGCTTCTTTGGCTTCGGAGCGTGAGCGGCGCTTGACGGTGAGGCCGGCCTGGAGGTTCTCGCCGACGGTGAGGTGGGGGAAGATGTCGCGGCCTTGGGGGACGTGGGCGATGCCGTTGCGGGCGCGCCGGTCGATGGGAACGCGGTTGATGGGGTGGTTTTCGAAACGGATCTCGCCGCTGCGGTGGCTGAGCAGGCCGGTGATGGTGCGCAGGGTGGTGGTCTTGCCGACGCCGTTGCGGCCCATGAGGGCGACGACTTCGCCGGGCTCTACGGTGAGGGAAACGCCGCGGAGGATGCGGGAGCCGGCGATGTCGGCTTCGACGGAATCGAGTTCGAGAATGGGGAGCGCGGACATGGGAGGATCAGGCGGCTTTGCCACGGCCGAGGTAGACTTCGCGGACCTTGGGGTTCGACTGCACTTCGTCGAACTTGCCTTCGCAGAGCACGGTGCCTTGGTGAAGGACGGTGACTTTGCCGTCGCGGGCGATTTGTTTGACGAAGGTCATGTCGTGCTCGATGACGATGAGGCTGTGTTTTCCGGCGAGGGAAATGAGCAGCTCGCCGGTGCGGTGCGTTTCGTCATCGGACATGCCGGCGGCGGGTTCATCGACAAGCAGGACGGCGGGTTCCTGGGAGAGGAGCATGCCGATCTCAAGCCACTGTTTCTGGCCGTGGGAAAGGGAGCCGGCGATGGTCTGGCGCATGTCGGTGAGGCGGATGGTTTCGAGGACCTCGTCAATGCGTTCGCGGTCGGCCTTGGACTCGTGGTAGAAGAGGGTGGAGAAGAGGCCGCGCGAGCGGGGCAGCGAGAGCAGCAGGTTGTCGTAAACGGTGTGCTGGGTGTAGACGCTGGGCGTCTGGAATTTCCGTGCGATGCCGAGGCGGGTGATTTTGAACTCGGGCTGCTTGGTGAGGTCGACGTCGTGGCCGTCGGGTTTGTGAAGTGTGAGCGTGCCGGTATCGGGCCGGGTGCGGCCGGTGATGAGGTCCATGAAGGTGGACTTGCCGGCACCGTTGGGACCGATGATGGTGCGGAGTTCGCCTTCGCCGAGATAGAAGTTGAGATCGGAGATGGCCTTGAAACCATCGAAGGTCTTGTTCACGCCTTCGACCGAGAGGACGAGGTCGGTGCCGCGGTGGAGGGGTGGCTGGGTCATGGGTAAAAAATCAGGCGGGTTGTTCGGTGGCGGCGGCGGTCTTGCGGGCGGCGAGCTTGGCTTTGAGGCCGCGGAACTGCGCGGGCAGACCGACGATGCCGTTGGGCATGAAGACGACGACGAAGACGAAGAGTCCGCCGAGGATGAGCGGCCAGACTTCAGCGAACTCGCGGGTGGCCCAGCTTTTGAGAAGGTTGACGAGGATGGCTCCAATGATGGGTCCGATCTTGGTGCCGCGTCCGCCGACGGCGACCCAGACGACGACGTCGAGGCCTTTGGCGGCGACCATTTCGGAGGGGTTGATGATGCCGGCCTGGGGGACGTAGAGGGCGCCGGCGGCTCCGGCGATCATGGCGGAGAGGGTGAAGGCGAAGAGCTTGAAGGTGGTGGTGGAGTAGCCGGAGAAGCGGACGCGGTTTTCGCTGTCGCGGATGGCCTGCTGGACCTTGCCGAATTTGGTCGAAAGCAGCCAGTTGATGAGGAGATACGTGAGGAGTAGTAGTGCGGCGCTGGCGATGAAGATGCCACGGAGCGTGGCGGGGTCCCGCAGGTCGTGGCCGAGGAAGGTCTTGAAATCGGTGAAGCCGTTGTTTCCACCGAAGGTGAAGTCGTTGCGGAAAAAGAGCAGCGAGGCGGCGTAGGTGAGGGCCTGGGTGAGGATGGAGAAATAGACGCCCTTGATGCGTGAACGGAAGGCGAGGTAGCCGAAAATGAAGGCGAGCAGGCCGGGCACCCAGAAGACGGCGGCGGCGGCGAAGGGGAAGGAGTGGAAGGGTTCCCAGTGTGGGGGGAGTTCCTTGTAGCCGAGGAAATCCATGAAGTCGGGCAGGGCGCTCTTGTAGACCGGATCGGGCCCGATATTCAGCATGAGATACATGCCGAGCGCATAGCCGCCGAGGGCGAAGAACAGGTTCTGGCCGAGGCAGAGGAGTCCGGTGTAGCCCCAGATGAAGTTGAGGCTCATGGCCAGGACGCCGAAGCAGAGGTATTTCCCCCAGACGCCGAGCTGGAAAGTGGAGACGTGCAGGGCGGAGTCGGGCGAGAGGTGGCTGAGCGCCGGGATAACGAGGAGGAGGACGATGGCGGCGAGGGACAGGCCGACCTTTTCGACGAGGTTGTTTTTGAGCGAGGGCATGACGTGGAGAGATGGGCTTCAGTCGTCGAGGCTGCGTGAGCGGGAGGGGAACAGTCCGCCGGGCCGCCACTGGAGGAAGAGGATGATGCCGATGAGGACGCAGATTTTTCCCATCACGGGGCCGAGGAAGGGTTGCAGGCTCTGATCGATCATGCCGATGCCGAGCGATGAAACGGCGGCACCGAGGAGATTGCCGACGCCGCCGATGACGACGACCATGAAGCTGTCGACGATGTAGGCCTGGCCCATGGATGGGCCGACGTTGCCGATCTGGGAAAGGAAGGCTCCGGCGAGGCCGGCGAGTCCGGAGCCGAAGGCGAAGGTGAAGATGTTGATCTTGTTGGCGGGGATGCCGAGGCCGGAGGCCATGCCGCGGTTCTGCATGGTGGCGCGCATGTGGAGCCCGATGCGGGTGCGGCGCAGGAGGATCCAGGTGAAGAGGACGACGGCGAGGGCGAAGAAGATGACGAAAACCCGATTGTAGGTCATGGTGACGCCGCCGGCATCGAAGCTGCCGGAGAGCCACTGGGGCGAGGCGACGGAGACGTTGGCCGCACCGAATTGGAGCCGCAGGACCTGCTGGATGATCATGGAGACGCCCCAGGTGGCGAGGAGCGATTCCAGCGGGCGTTTGTAGAGAAAGCGGATCACGGTGCGTTCCAGAACGACGCCGAAGAACGCGGCGACCAGGAAGGCGAAGGGCAGGGAGACGAGGAAGTAGCTTTCGTAGCCGGAGGTGCCGACACCGTAGTGGGCGTCGAACCAGTTTTGTACGACGTACACCGTATAAGCGCCGATGGCGATGAACTCGCCATGGGCCATGTTGATGACGCCCATGAGGCCGAAGGTAATGGCGAGGCCGTAGGCGACGATCAGCAGGACGGAGCCGAGGCTGAGTCCTCGGAAAAGGGTGCCGTAGAATTCGACCTTCTTTTCGAAGGAAGCGATGGCGGCAAGGGCTTCGTCGGACTTCGCTCGCAGCAGTTCGGCGTCGGTGGACTCGTCGCCTTCGAGGGTGTCCTTGAAGCGTTTGATGAAATCCCGGGCTGCGATGACGTGACGTTCTCCGAGCAGCTCGATGGCGGTCACTTTCTCGGCGGTGTTGCCGTTGGCGAGGTGGGAAATGGCAATGGCTTCCTCGAAGGCGCGGCGGGTTTCGGGGTGCGTTTGTTTCGGAAGCCGCGCCTGGAGTTCGGGCAGGAAATCGGGCGACTGGCCGCTGCCGAGCTTCATGGCGGCGTCGGCGCGCTTTTCCAGGTCGGGAGCGACAAGGTCCAGGACGTCCACGAGCCGGCTGAGGTTGCGGCGGAGTTTGCGGGGCGCGCGGTTGACGGAGGCGGTGGCGGGATCGCCGGTCCAGACTTGGCCGCTGGCGATTTCGACAAGGCCGCTGTCGGTTTTGAGAAGGGCGATCTTGTCCTCTCCGTCCGCGGCGGGTGCGGTCAGGATTTTTCCGACGCGCCAAGCTTCAACGGTGTCCTTGATGACCGGATCTCCGAACTCGGAGAGGCGACTGAGGCTTGCTTCGGTGGTGCCCCGTTCCGTGATCAGGTCGGCCAGAGCGGCCCGGGCACCTGCGTCCGGCGGTGGGGCTTGGGTTTGGGCGAATCCGCCGTGGATGAGGAAAATGAAGAGGATCAGGGTTTGGCGGAAAGCGGTCATGGGAGGCGGCCTGGGTGGCGGGAAAGCGGATCGCGTGCCGAGTGGCCGTGCAAAACGTGCGGCCGGGAAATGAAGTTTGCCGGCACACCTGACCCACGAGGAGGGGGTGTGCCGGCAAGGACCTCTGAGCAACCGAGGTGAATGGGGGAACTGGTTTACTTGAAGGTGCCCTTCAGGAAGGGCTCGGCTTCGACCTGATCAAAGGTGTTGATGATCTGGAACTGGCCGTCTTCAAGGGTCTCGCCGATGTAGACGTTCTTGATGAAGTGGTGGTTCTTCATCGAGGTGACCTTGCCGTTGGGGCCGTCGAAGGAGAGGCCGCCCTCGAGGGCTTCGCGGACTTTATCGACATCGAAGCTGCCGGCTTTTTCCACAGCGGCCTTCCAGAGGTAGACGCCGTCATAGGAGAGGACCATGGGAGAGCAGGTCACGCGGTTCTCTTTGACGATGCCGGGAACATCGGTTTTTTCGAGCCAGCTCATGAAGTCTCCGATGAACTTCTTGTTGGCGGGCGAGTCGATGGACATGAAGTAGTTCCAGCAGCCGAGGTGGCCGACGAGGTCCTTGGCGGGGAGGCTGCGGAACTCGTCCTCGGAGATGGAGAAGGAGACGACGGGGCAGTCCTCGGAGGTGAGGCCGGCGGCGGCGAATTCCTTGAAGAACGGCACGTTGGAGTCGCCGTTGATGGTGTTGATCACGCAGGCGTCGCCGGAGGCTGAGAAGGTCTTGATCTCGGAAACGATCTGCTGGAAGTCGGTATGGCTGAAGGGGACGTATTTCCCTGCGGAAATCACGGCACCATCAGCGTCCTTGCGCAGGCCGCCCCCGATGTTTTCAACCTCAATGCCCTTCGACTGGAGGTATTCAAAGAGGATGAGGTTGGTGGTCTGCGGGTAGACGTAGTCGGTGCCGACGAGGTAGAACTTCTTGATGCCTTCCTCGAGCATGTAATCGACGGCGGGAATGGCCTGCTGGTTCACGGCCTCGGCGGTGTAGAAGATGTTGGGGGACATCTCCTCGCCCTCGTACTGGACGGGGTAGAACAGGAGGCCGTTGTATTTTTCGTAGACGGGCAGGACGGATTTGCGGCTGACCGAGGTCCAGCAGCCGAAGGTCACGGCGACCTTGTCCTGAACAAGGAGCTGTTCGGCTTTTTCCGCGAAGAGCGGCCAGTCCGAGGCGCCGTCGACAACGACCGGCTCGATCTTCTTGCCCATCACGCCCCCGGCGGCGTTGATCTCATCGAAGGTGAAGAGAAGGATGTCGCGCAGCGAGGTTTCGGAGATGGCCATGGTGCCGCTGAGCGAGTGAAGCACGCCGACCTTGACGGTTTCCTCCTCAGCAGTGGCGGAGGTGAAGAGGGCGAGGGAGGTGGCGGCGAGAGAGGTGGCGATGAACTGTTTGCGATTCATGGTAGAGAGAACTGGGGAAAGAAAGTTGAGGATGCCGCCCCGGCTGCATGGACATCGCAGCCGGGGCGGGAATGGGAGGGCTCGGAGGGTGGCTTAGAACGCCACGCCGATGCCGATCGTGCCGGTCAGGAAGGCGTTGTCGTCGTCACCCGTGACGTCTTCATCGGTCACGTAGTAGGTGAGGCCGCCGTGGAGGTCCCACTCACCGAACTTGTCGTCGATCGGAAGCGGAATGCTGGCGGAGAGGCCGGTGGAGGCGAAGCCGAAGCCGTCATCCGTCACGCCGAGGCCGTGGAAGCCGTCGTCGAGGAAGTAGCCGACATTGACCGGGATGCTGAAGGACACGGGGCCGAGTTCGAAGCCGTGGCTGACGCCGAGGACGAGCACGGTGCCGGTGTCGCCACCGGAGGCACCTTCTTCGAAACGGTTGTGAATGGTCAGCGTGGGGCTGAGGAAGGTGTCGAGAGACACGCCGAGGTCGAAGACGTGCTCGGTATCGGAGCCGTAGATCCAGGCCTGATAGGTGCCGCTGACGGAAACCAGACCGGCATCGTAGGTGAGGCCGAAGAAGAGGTCGACTTCCTGGAGATCGCCGCCGATCGCCGAAGTCACGTTGTCGTTCACATCCCACCAGGTGCCGGCGGTGAAGGAGAGGGCGTCGGTGAGCTGCCAGGTGAGGCTGAGGGCGGGGTTGAAGGTGGCGTCGTGACCGAAATCGGTGCCCGCGTTCCACACATCGTTACCGTAGGAAACGAAGTGGGTGTTGTAGTCGAGGGTCAACGATCCTGAGAGGACGGACTCGGAGGGTTCGCTGATGGGGGCCGGGGCTGGAGCCATCGGTTCGCCGGCCAGGGCGAAGGTGCAACAGCCGCCGCCGAGGGCGGTGGTGAGGAGGAGTTGTCGGAGCGCGGGTTGGCGTTTCATGTTGGTGCGTTCTGCTGGTTGGTTGCTTCCCGGTTCCCGCCCCGGCAACGACCGGAGGGGATGATCGGGCAGCGGGGGGAGGCACGAAGCGGGCCAAGGGTCTCCGCGAGCTTGGGTTTCAAATGAAATCGAGCGGCGATTCTAACAGGGTTCCCATGAGTGCGGCTCATGGATGCGCGCGGGTGGAGGCGCGACCTGCGCGGCGCGATCGGGCAGGGAATCGAGCGTGCCGGAGGGACGGATGCCTGCGGGCCTGGTGAGGCTCCCCCTGCACTTGGCACTTGGAACTTGGCGGTTCGAATCTAGCTTCCTGAGCGTGTTCCAGATCGTCTTCAACGAAATCAGTGCGGCGGAGATTTCGCAGCTCGATACGCTCGAGCAGCTTGAGCTGCTCGACGAGTTCAAGGTTTCCCAGGACGACCTGGAGAATCTGGACGGCGAGCGTTTCGGGAAAATCGAGCGGGACGGCAAGGTGCTCTACCGCTTCCGGACGAAGGACTGGCGGATTTACTTCGAGGTGAGGGAGGGGGCTGTCATCGTCCACCGGGTGCTCCACAAGGGTACGTTCACGGATTTCGTGTTCCGCTCGAAGATCCCACTGGCGGAGGACGAGGAGCTGGCGAAATCGAAGCATTTCTGGAAGCTCATCGACGAAGGCCGGGCGGCGCGGCGGATATGATGCGCCGGTTTTTCCTTTCCGCGGGGTGTGGATGACTTGCTAGAGTGCCTGCGAAATGAAGCTCGGCATCTATCTCGTTCTCGGCCTCGCGATCGCCATTGGGTGGTTCATGTTCATGAATGGCGGCTCCGGCGAAATCGAGGAGCTCCAGAACACGATCGACCGCTACTACGAGAGTGGCAGTGTCGAGGAGCTGGAGCAGATCCCGACGCTGAAGGACCAGATCGAGAACATCAAAGGGGGGAAGACGCTCAACGGCATTTTGCTGGCGTTTCTGACCGCGGGGCTCGTCGGCGTGGTGGTGGTGGTGGATGTGCTGCCGATCCTGGCGCACAAATTCACCCACGCGGTGTATGACAGCGGTGAGGAGGTCGAGGAGGACCCGATGCACGATGCGCACGCGAAGCTGGCGCAGGGTGACTTCGACGGGGCGGTGGCGGCCTTCCGGGATGCGGCGGCGGCGGATCCGATGAACCGGCTGCCGTATGTGGAAATCGCCAAGGTGCAGCGCGATCAGCTTCACCAGCCGCAGGCGGCGGTGCAGACGCTGCGGGAGGCGATCGAGGGACAGGAGTGGCAGGAGAACGATGCTGCTTTCCTGATGTTCCGTTTGGCGGAGATTTACGACGAAGACCTGCGGGACCGCGCTGCGGCGGTGGCGACGATGCAGCAGGTGATGGAGCAGTTCCCCGATACGCGCCACTCGGCGAATGCCCGCCACAAGCTCCACGAGTGGGGTTTGGTCTGAGACCCGGCCATGAAGAGCCGGCTCCGCCCGCAGGTGGAGCGACGCCCGCTCCTTTGGGTCTCCGGCATCGCCCTGGCGGCGGTGCTGGTGACGGATGGCGAGCGGGCCGTGGGAGCGGCGGCGGGGATCTTACTGGTGGCTCTGGTGGTCTTTTCCGAGGTGTGGCGCGTCCTGTGGGTGGGCTTGGCGGCGGCAGCTCTCGCGGCGTGGCTGCATGGGAATTCCTTGGAGAACCGGGCGGAGGCCGCCTCGTGGGCGGGAAAGACCGGGATCGAGAGCTTCCGGGTGATTGAGGAGCCGACCCGACGCGGACAGAAAGCATGGTCGGCAGCAGGCAGGTGCCGGAGCACCGGCTGGAAGGTGTGGCTGGAAGGCAGGGGGAAGCTTCCCAAGCAAGGTTCCGTCATCGGTGGAAGCGGAGTGTTTTTAAAGCCGGAGCCGCCGCGAAATCCGGGGGAATTTGATCGGACATCCTGGTTGGCCCGCCGTGACATGGCGGTGGTTTTCCGCTTCTCGGCGATTCCTCAGGTCATTTCGGCACCGCCGGGTTGGGGGGAATGGGGGAATTCGATCAAACGGGGATTCCGCGAGTCGGTCACGCGGGGGCTCGATCCGCTATCGGAGGAGGCGATGGTAATCCGGGCCGTGGTTTTGGGCGAGCATCCGGAAAACGACATGCTGGTGGAGCCGTTTCGGCTGACGGGGACGCTGCATGTCTTTGCGGTGAGCGGGCTGCATGTGGGGATGGTGGGGCTGATCGGCTGGAGCTTGCTGCGTTGCTGCGGAGTGACGCATCGGCAGGCGCTGCTGCCATTGATGCTTCTGATGTTCGGCTACGCGTGGTTGACGGGGCTGAAACCTCCAGCGGTGCGGGCGGCGTGGATGGCGGCGTTGGTGCTGCTGGCCTTTGCGTTGCGGCGGAGGCCGGATGCGGGGAATGCGCTGGGTCTGGCCGCGTTGCTGGTGCTCTTCACGCAGGCGGATCTGGTCTACACCGTGGGGGTGCAGCTGTCGTTCGGGGTGGTGCTGGCGATTCTGGTGCTGCACCGGTGGATGGTGGGCCGGTTCAAGTGGTTGACGTGGCAGGAGCCTTTCCTGCCACGGGTGTTGTACGGTCCGGCGCGGGAGGCATCGCTGAGGTCGCGGAGGTGGCTGGCGCAGGGTCTCGGCGTTTCGACCGCGGCATGGGTGGGATCGGCTCCGCTGACCGCGCTCTGCTTCGGGATCGTCACCCCGATCTCGATCGTCGCGAGCCTGGTGCTGTCCCTGGTGATCTTTCCGCTGTTGGGGCTGGCGCTTTTTTCCGCGGCCCTCGGAGGCATCCCTGGGTGCAGCGAATCTCTCAATGCGGTGAACGTGAAGCTTGCGGAATGTGCTCTGGGAATCGCCCGCGCCGGGTCACGGGTGCCGGGAGCCCATTTCGCGGTGGCGAGAGGGAGGCCTGCGGACGAGTTTCTGTGCGTGTTCGACGTCGGGGACGAGGGCGCCGCATGCTGGGCGGGCGGTGAAAGGGCGGTGATGATCGATGGTGCTTCGGGCTACCGTTTCGAGCATCAGGTGCTGCCGGCGCTACGGCGGATGGGCATCCGGCCGGATTCGCTGGTGGCGACCCATCCGGATGGCGGCCATGTGGGCGGCCTTGTAGCTGCGGTGGATGCCTTTCCCGTGCGGCGGTGCCTGCTGCCTGTGGAGCGGGCTTTGGGCTCCAGCTATCGCTCCTGGCTCGAGGTCGCGGCAGGGCGCGGAGCGAGGCGGGTGATGGGGCGTTGTGGTCCCCGGTATGAGGTGGGTGAGAATGCCTGGCTGGAGGTGGTGGGGGAGCCGGACGGCCTGGATTGGCATCGGATGGCGGACGAGCGGGTGATGCCGGTGAAACTTTGCTGGCGGGGCTGGCGCGTTTTGTTTGTAGCGGACCAGGGCTGGACGGCGGAAAGGAAGCTGCTGAGGGAGGGGGCTGATCTTACCGCGGATGTGATCGTGGCGGGCCGGCATGCGTACGACAATTCGCTCGGGGAGGCCTTTTTGGAGGCGACCGGGGCGCGAGCGGTGATCGTCACCCACGCGGATTTCCCCTCTTCCGAACGAGTGCCGGTGGAGTGGCGGCGAGCCTGTGAGGAGAGGGGGGTGTCCGTGTTTCACCAAGGAGAGACCGGCGCGGTCGTGGTGACGGCCACGGACCGGGAAATGACCCTCACAAGCTGGCTTGGCGGGCGGGAAACCGTTCTGACGCGATGATCACCCGGGCTTGCCCAGGCGCATCCGGTGCATCGATTTGCCCTCCGCCTCCCACTGCTGTTGGAAATCGGTCTTGGGATAAAAGAAGTCCCCTTCCTGCCACGGCAGTCGCTCAAGGCCAGCGTAAGTCCGCATGATGTCCTCCGCCCACTCGAAGTATTCCGGGTGGTCGGTCATGAAAAGGAATTCACCGCCGGGGGCGAGCACCTTGCGGACGGCGTCGAGGAAATCCGGCTGGAAGAGCCGTCGGCGGTGGTGGCGCGCCTTCGGCCACGGGTCGGGGCAGAGGAGGTGGAGGCGTGAAACCGAGGCCTCAGGGAGCAGCCACTCAATGGTGTAGCGGCTTTCAAGCCTGAGCAGGCGGACGTTTTCGAGCTGTGCTTTTTCCACACGCTTGCAGACCTTCCGCACCCGGCCGAGCAGGCGCTCGACGCCGAGGAAATTCCGCTCCGGATGGTGGGTGGCCATGGCGAGGAGAAACGAGCCGTCGCCGCAGCCGAGATCGACTTCCAGAGGTGCGTCGCGGGCGAAAACCTCCGCTGGCGTGGCCCGGCGGAAATAGTCCTCCGGCATGAACTCGTGGGTTTCGGGGCATCGCGGCGCAGGATCCATGGGCGGGCCCTAGCCAGCGTGGATGGGCGCGGCTGACAAGCCGAAATCCAGGCGGAGCTACGCGATCGCGTAGGAGCTGGGATTGTGTGAAATGGTAGGCTGCCAACGGATCTCCGATCCAACTTCCCCCAC
>CBFGTS010000027.1:0-14750 GCA_965652295.1 uncultured Haloferula sp.
CGGAAGACAGCCGCGGCTGGCCCCTCTGGTCCGAGGTGGGCGGAACATACAAGAGACGGAGATCACGGAGCCGGGAAAGCTCTCATCCTGTCTTTCTCCGTGACCTCCGTAAACCTCCGCTGCTCCGTGATTGAAAAAGGCAGCTTCGGACGTGGATGCCTGCATCAACGCTCATCTGCGGGGAAATCGGAAGGCTGTCCTCCCTGGCTTGATCGCCCCGCTCTACAGCGCCTTGTGGATGGCACCGATGGCGAGATCGAGGTGCTCGTTCTCCACACAAAGCTGCGGGGAAATCGGAAGGCTGTCCTCCCTGGCTTGATCGCCCCGCTCTACAGCGCCTTGTGGATGGCACCGATGGCGAGATCGAGGTGCTCGTTCTCCACACAAAGCGGCGGCATCAGGACGAGCGTGTCGCGGATCGGCCGGGTGAGCAGGCCGTGGGCGCGGGCACGCTGGCAGACGCCGGACCCGAGGCCGGCGCGCAGCCCGATGCCGGCGACGAGGCCGCACTGGCGGACATCGACCACCTCATCGTGCGCGGACTTCAGCTCGGCGAGGAGACCGGCCAGATGATCCATCTTCGCCGGGAGCCGTTCGAGGGTGCGCTCGGTTTCGAAAAGCGACAGACTGGCGAGCGCGGCGGCACAGCCGAGAGGATTGGCGGTGAAACTATGCCCGTAGTAAAAAGCGTTCTCCGGCTCACCGCGGAAGGCGTCGTAAATCCGGGCGGTGGTCAGCGTGGCGGCCAACGGCAGGTAGCCTCCGGTGAGGCCTTTGGCGAGGCAGAGGAAATCCGGAACCACCTCCTCCCGCTGGCAGGCGAACATCGTGCCGGTGCGGCCGAAGCCGGTCATCACCTCATCAAGGATCAGCAGGACGTTCTGGCGGTCGCACCACGCCCGCAGGTCCCGCAGCATGCCGGCGGGCCACGGCCGCATTTCGTTCACACCCTGGATCAGCGGCTCGATCACCACCGCGTTGACGCCACGGGCATCCAGGGTTTCCAGCTCCCCGAACGAACGCACGAACCGGACGTCGGGCCCCATGCCACGGAAGCGCTCGAAGAAGCGCGAGACGCCACCGAGCGAGGCCGCCCCGAGGGTGTCGCCATGATAGGCATCGGCGAAGGCCACGAAGGTCCGCCGCTCCGCCTGCCCGGTCTGCATCCGGAATTGCAGCGACATTTTCATCGCCACCTCGATCGCCGTGGAGCCGTTGTCGGAAAAAAACACCCGCTCAAGCGTGCCCGCGGGAAAGAACGCGCAGAGCCTCTCCGCCAACTCGCTGGCCCGCGGGTTGGCGAAGCCTAGATAGGACGTGTGGGCGACCTGATCGAGCTGCTTCCGGATGGCGGCGTTGATGACCGGATGGGCGTGACCGTGGATGTTGGTCCAGATCGAGGAGTTGCCGTCGAGGTAGCGCCGGCCCTCGGAATCCCAGAGCCACGGACCCTCGCCGCGGACGATCACCAGCGGTTCGTGCTCCGGATTCGTCCAGGCATCCTGAGGGGTGAAAGGGTGCCAGGCATGCCGCTTGTCGGCCTCGATCCACTGCCGCGTGTCCTCGCGCATGGGAGGAGAATCAGCGGGGCGGAGAGGCATGGCCAGCATGGATCCCGGCTACGCGAAAGCGGAATTCCATCCCGACGTGCGAAAGGAGACGATGACAGCGTCACACACGGGGATCCGATCCCCCCGACACGGAAGCGGCCGGCGGCAAAAAGGGTTTCACCACCCTTGAAACTGCCCGGCCGTTTCCCCTTCTGCGGGTGACCTTCGATGCCGCCGTCCGTCCTCAGTCGAGGAAACGCCGGAGGGGCTTGCCGGGGAGCTTTTCGAGAGCTTCGGCCAAGACCTCGGCATTGAGTTTGGCTCCCTCCGCATTGGTGTGGGTGCGGGCATCGGCGAAGAGCTTCTCGACCTTCTTCAAGCCCATCCGGTCGTATTTTTTCCCGACGAGCTTGGCGAGGTCCACGAAGTAGGCGTCCTCGGCCTTGGCGCACTTTTCGACCCACTCGGCCCATTCTTCCCAGTCACCCTTGTAGTCGCCACGCTGATCGAAATCCTTGTGCGGAACCGGCGAGCAGAGGATGACCGTGGCCCCCTTCTCCCGCGCCGTGCGGGCGTATTCGCGAAGATACCATCCGTAGGTGTGGACCGTTTCCACCGTGCCATCCGGCTTTTCGACTTCCTCGGTTTCGTCGCCGATCCCCTTCACCGAGCCCCGGAATTTGCTGCGCGCGTCGGGCGGGCCGACGTCGTTGTGGCCGAACTGGATGATGACGAAGTCACCCTCCTGCAGCTCGTCGAGGATCGCCTGCCAGCGGCCTTCGGTGAAAAAGGTCCGCGACGACCGACCGCCGATGGCGTGGTTGACGACGTTGATTCTCTTCGGGTCGAAATAGCTTCCGATCTCCTGCCCCCAGCCACGCATTTCACCGCGGCTCTTCACCGTGGAATCCCCGGCGATCCATAGCGTCGGCAGCTCGCGCCGGGCGCGGGCTTCCTTTTTTTCGCCGCGGTCATCGACGATCGGTCGGTCATCCGCCAGCACGGAACCGGCGGCGAGGGCGAGGCAGAGAACAAGGGATAGGCGTTTCATATCCCGGATGATGCACGCCCACTCCGACCCTGCCGAGTCCCCAAGCGGGTGACTCGGACAGGGGAACGCGCCGGGAAAGACGTTGGGCTCGACAACCCTCTCCCGACGCGCTGACGGTGCCCAGGAGCTGCTCCACGCACGCAGATCCATCCGCCGAAAAGGTCATGCGACGCCAGCCGGAGTGTCACGGACCCGGATCGCATCCCTCCATGCAGCCCGCCGCGTGCCAGCACCCCCGTTTCCAGTCGCACCAGGAACAAAAGGAGCGAATGGATCGGACGAATTTGGATGAGCCTGGCTCATCGCGAAAGCGCTCCGCCCCGAACGGAGCTGGACATTCCGGCACCGCCGGGCGATGCCGCCGGCATGAGATTCCGAGCGGTCCTGTTCGATTTCGATGGCATCGTGGTCGATACCGAGTGGGCGATCTACCAAGCCTGGCTGCGGACTTTCCAGCGCCACGGCCACGACCTCCCGCTGGCCACCTACGTGCGCTGCGTCGGTTCGGATTTCGACACCTGGTCGCCGAAGACGCACCTGGAAGACCTCACCGGCGGCAGCTTCGACTGGCACCAGCTCGACGAGAGCCGCCAGGTGGAAATCCGCCGCGATCTCGAACTCGCCGGCGCGATGCCCGGGGTCACCCACCTCCTCGCCCGGCTGCGGCATGAGGGCGTGAAACGGGCGGTGGTTTCCTCCTCCTCGCATCACTGGGTCGACGGATGGCTGGAAAAACTCGGGCTCATGAACGAGTTCGACACCGTCGTCTGCCGCGGCGACGCCCCGCGCATCAAGCCCGCGCCCGACCTCTGGCAGGAGGCCCTGCACCGCCTCGGAGAAAGCCCGGAAGACTGCCTCGCCATCGAGGATTCCCTCAACGGCGTCCACTCCGCGAAAGCCGCCGGCCTCACGGTGTGGGCGATCCCGAACCGCACCACCGCCACCATCAACTTCGCCGAAGCTGATCGGGTTTTCAGCTCCATGGACGAGGCCGCCGGGGAAATGTGACAATTTGTTGACGACGCGTTCCCTGCTTGTGTGACGAGATCGTCACCCGGAACATGTCTCCGTGAACGAGACCGACAGCTTTTCGAATCTGGTGGTAGCGCTTGTGGTGACCATCTGCGCGGCGGCAATCATCGCCTACGTCCGCGTGCTCTTCGGATAGGGTGCCTCCGCAAGCTTGCGGCTGCGCCGGAGCGCCCGCATCCTGCCGCGCGTGAGACTCAAGGATTTCCACCAGATGGACCCGCACCTCCTCGTCGGCTTGGTGAACACCGAGCTGCGCAACCACGCCGAGGATCTGGATGATCTGGTCAAGACCCACGGCATCGATCAGGACGCACTCCTCTCGCGACTCGCCGAAGCCGGATACGAATACCGCACGGAGCAGAAGCAGTTCCGCTAAGTGGGACCGGCCCCGGACGCCGGGGTTTCGCGATCTCTCGTCGCCCACAGGATCACTCGTCCTCGTCCTTCAAATAAGCCGCCATCTCGCCGTCGCCGAGATACATCAGAAGAATCGCGCCCTCCGTCGAGACGGCCTCGAAGAGATCCATCATCATCTTTTCCTCGCCCGGCCAGGGGAACACGTAGAACAGGTCCACCTCGCTCGGGTCGAGGCCGTCGTATTCCGGATGAGGAAAGAAAGCATCCGGATCGCGAGGCCGGTCCGGCACCATCAGGCAACGCTGGCCGACCCCTTCGAAGCTGTCGAAGCCCTCGGGAAAATAGCTGATGTTGAGGATCTCCACCGTCAGCCCGAAGTCTTCCGCCAACTGGGCGGCGCGGTCCGCCAGCTCCGGTACCAGCTCGATCCCATACGCCTCGAATCCATCGAGCGCGGCGATCGAGGCCGCCGCGCCAAAACCACAGCCCCACTCGCAGAACCGGCTGCCGCGCAACAGCTTCTCCTTCTTCAAGCGCGCCAATGCCGAGTGGAAGACCACCGGATCGCTCGGCACGTAGCGGGAGAATTTTTTCCCCAGCCCGGCCTCGAAAAACGCCTCGTCCCGCAGGTCCACCTCGCGGATCAGATCGTCCACGCGCTCCGGGAGATCGGGCGGGTCGAGCGCAAGCGTAAGTTCCAGCAGGGCCATGAAGGCAGGCATCCTGAGCCGCCGCCGCGCGGTCTGCCGAGGGCAAAATCCACCCTCGCCCGGCTCAGGACAGACGATTGATCAGCCAGGAAATAAGGAGAACCTGCGGCGTGGTGATGAGCGGAAGGGCGAAGGTCGCCTTCCACGATTTCGTCGTTTCCCGCAACGCGAGGATCTCGGTGTAATCGGTTGCGGCCCCGGCCATCAGGAAGGTGAAGGCGTTGCCCGGCGCGCCGGCACGGTTGAGGAGATCGGCGGCGATCGGGCTGGAGCCCTCCGAACAGACCTCGATGACGGTGGTCGCAGCGAGCGTGAGCAGCAAACCGAGCAGGGTGGGCCCGAAGAAATTGGAGAAGACATCATCCGGCACGAACGCGCGGATCGCCGCGGCCATGACGATGCCGAAGAAAATCCAGCGCAGGATCATCTTCGATTCCACCAGCCCGTCGCGGACCATCCGGCGCAGATTTCCACCACCGGGACGGATGTTTTTCCCCACCTCGCGCAGGCCGTCGCGGAGGCGGAAATGGTCGGCCAGCTCGATGCGGTGCGGGTTTTCCGGAAGGACGCCGCGCTTCACGAGAAAGTCCGCGAAGCGCCCGCTGATGATCCCGATGACCATCGAAAGCCCGATGAAAGCGAACGTCCATTTCAGCCCGATGAGGCCGATCAGGATGAGCGTCAGGGAAAGCGAATTCCACGGGCTGGACACCAGGAAGGCGATCGTCTGGCCAAGCGACGCGCCCTTCCGATAAAGCTGCATGCCGACCATCAGGATGCCGTGGTTGCAGAGGTCGAGCAGCGTCCCTGCCAGCGTCGCGCGGACGATCCCGCCGATCGTGCCGCCGCGGCCGATGAGCTTGGCAACGACCTCCTTCGGCACCTGGCCGAGCACCCCGACCGCCGCGATCCCGACGAGGATGCCCCACCAGGCCTTCGACATCAGTTCCCACGAGCCGTGGGCGAAGGTCCGCCACCAGCCGGGGCCGGCGGCGATGAAATGCCCGGCAATCCCCGCCACCACGATGGCCAGCGATCCCCACAGCAGCCAGTCGATGCGGCCGCCACCCCCGCAGCAGGAGGATGCCTCCTCGTTGGCTCCGCAGCAGGAAACGGTTTCAGCCTCCGGCTTTGTCGCACCGCAGCAGCCGGGTTCCGGCTCCGGCTTCTTTCCGCTACAGCAATCGCTCATGGCCGGCACACCATCCGCCACACCCCTCGCTGCGACAAGACGGGATCCCGCCAGCCTTCACCCTTGCATTCAGCGCGGGGCTGGCGTTCGCTCCGCGCCGCGATGGCTGAAATCCGTACCTTCGACCTCACGACGCTCGATACCGAGGCGCTTCGCAAGCGCATCGCCGAGCTCGGGAGGTATCTTTGACGTCCCGAAACTCGAACGCGAGCTCACCACCATTGAGGAAGCGATGGGCGCGCCCGATTTCTGGGACAATCCCGACCGCGCCCGTGGAATGAACACCAAGGCCGCGGGCCTGAAGAAAAAGGTCGAGACCTACCAGAAGCTCCAGGGCGGGCTCGACGACGTGCTCGCCGCCATCGAGCTGGCCAAGGAATTCGACGATTCCGACTCGGCCGCGGAGGCCGTCAGCCAGGCCGAGCAGCTTGAGAAAGACATCTCCTCCTTCGAGCTGGTCACGCTGCTCGACAAGCCGAACGACGCCGCCAACTGCTATCTCCAGATCCAGGCGGGCGCCGGCGGCACCGAGGCCTGCGACTGGGCCCAGATGCTGCAGCGCATGTATGTCCGCTGGGCGGAGCGGAAAGGTTTCACCTGCGAAACGATCGATTGGGAAGAGGGTGACGAAGCCGGCCTGCGCTCGGTGACGGTCAAGATCACCGGTGAGAACGCCTACGGTTTCCTCAAGAACGAGCGCGGCGTCCACCGCCTCGTCCGCATCTCGCCGTTCGACTCGGCGGGCAAACGACACACCTCGTTTTCCTCCGTCGATGCCACTCCGGAGGTGAACGACGAGATCAAGATCGAGATCGCCGACAAGGACGTCGAGATCACCACCGCGCGCTCCGGCGGCAAGGGCGGCCAGAACGTCAACAAGGTGGAAACCGCCGTGCTGCTGCGCCACCTTCCCAGCGGCATCCTGATCAAATCCACCGCCGCGCGGACGCAGGGGGCCAACAAGGAACTCGCCTTCCAAATCCTCAAGGCCAAGCTTCTTCAGATCGAGGAGGACAAGCGCGCCGCCGCCGCCGAGCAAGCGTACGGCGAAAAGGGCGAGATCGCCTGGGGAAACCAGATCCGCTCCTACGTTTTCCAGCCCTACCAGAAGGTCCTCGACCTCCGCACCGGCGAAGAAAGTGGCAACATCCAGGCCATCATGGATGGCGAGATCGATGCCTTCATCGAAGCCAAGCTCCGCGGAAAAGTCCGGGTGAAAGGCGCGAAGGACGAGGATTGATTTCCGGAGCAGCGGCATTCCTGCCGCTGGTTCTCGTTCGGCGGACCGGGCCATCGACAAGAATGTCGATGCTCCGAAAAACCTCGGGGCCTTGCCGCCGATCCGTCGGCAGCCATCAAATGAACTCCAGCGAACCTGACCTGCCCGCTCCCTCTGCCTCCGCCGAACAACTGAAGTTCGAGCGATCCCTGAAACGCCGGGCGGGCTGCCAGCGTCAGGCGATGATCATGGTTGCGATATGGATTCTCGCATGGGGTGGCCTGGTAGCGGAAGACCTGATCACCCACACGATGGCCTCCGGAGGTTGGTGGTCCGCCGTGTGGCTCGATCTCATCTTCTCGCCCTTCTTGACCGTGCCCCTTCTGATGCTCGCTTTGATCGGCAGGCTGCTGGGATCTCTTCGCTTCTTTCGAAGCTACCGTTACCACCTGACCATGGCTCTTCCAACGATGGCGATGGCGGCGATGCTGATGAACAGCCTGCTCATCCGCCTGCAGCCCGAGCGCCGATTCGAGAAGCTGGTGGAAACCCCGATTCCAACGGCGGTGGAACTTGTCGGCTATGAGTCGGTTCACTGCGGGCTGGATTCGACGGTCCAATTTCACTTTCGAGGTGACAACACGGCTCTCGACGAGCTGATCGAGGTGCTGGATTTCTCGAAAAAGTCTGAGCGGGGCCCTGAGAGTTACTCCACCGATCGCAATGGCTGTTTGGTCACTCTGGACGTTGACCGCACAGCCGGCTCAGCGGATCTGCATTTCTCGTGGTACTAGTGTGTGGTGATCGCGAAATAACTGGGCGAAATGCGCGAGGGATTTTTCCCCAGATCAAGGCGCGACGAGGGAGCGGTAGGCATTCCCCCGCGGATCGAGGATCCCGCGGAGGCGTGGGCCGTGTTCGAGGAAATCCTGAAACGTGGCCGCGAGTTCTACCCTGACCAAGATGAAGCTTCACCCCGACGTTCGCGAGTTTGTCGAATTGTGCCTCTCGCGGAGAGTTGAGCGGGGCCCGTGTCGCTGGCTTGCATGCCGGAATGTGACGTCCCATCCTCTTTCCATGCGCTGGCTCCTCCTCTTCCTCATCCCCGCAGCTTGGGCCAACGACACCGCGATGCACGATGGCGGCAGCGGACCGGAGCCGGTCGGCTGGAAGAAGGACGTGGAGAGCATCATCCGCATGGTGCGTGAGGAGGTCGAGGTGGAGATGAACCCCTACGACTCCGCGGTGACCTGCCGCTTCATCTTTGTCAGCGGGAAAAAGGACGCACCCGCGGTGCAGTTTCTTGGCTTTCCCGACATCACGCGCAGCTCGGAGTACGAGGGCGACACGATGGGGCCACTGCGCGACATGCGGACCTTCGTGAACGGCCGTGAGGTCAAAAGCAACCTCGTCAGCAAACGCCTCGAAACCGACGGCACCTGGACCGACCTCGCCGAGCCCGACCCGCCCTGCGAAACATGGCACGTGGTGAAGGTCAGCTTTCCGCCCGGCGAGGAAGTCGTGGTCGAGCGCCGCTTCCGCACCGACAACGGCCAGACCGCCGGCGGACCGGTATTCTTCGGTTACACCACGGAAACGGGCGGCAACTGGCACGGCACGATCGGGCACGGAAAATTCATCGTCCACCTCGCCGAGGGCATGCAGGCGGCGAAGCTCGCCACCGAACCGGCAATCGGTTGGCGGCGCAGCGACGATGGTCGCACGCTCACGCTGGAGTGGAAGAACTTCGAGCCCCGCACCGAGCCGGAGCGGACCTGGTGGTCGGTGGGGTGGTTCCCGAAAGACGGCGTGATGAGCCGCGAGGACGAACCGCGCGGATCGTTGAAGGGAGTTTTCGCAGAGTAACCGGCTGGCCGCCGCTCCTTCGGACTCAGTCCCCGAACAGGTTCCCCAGCCCGCCGATCACCGAGCCTTCGCCCTTGTTCTGCGAATACATGCCGGTGATCCGCTGCGCCAGACGCGCGAATGGCATGCTCTGCAGCCAGACCGAACCGTGCCCCTGCAGCGTCGCGAGAAACAGGCCCTCGCCGCCGAAGACCATCGACTTCAGGTTCCCCGCGCGCTCGATGTTGTAGTTCACGCCCTTGGTGAAGCCGACCAGGCAGCCGGTATCGACCATCAGCTTCTCGCCCTTCAGCTCCTTGCGCACCACGGTGCCCCCGGCATGGACGAAGGCCATGCCGTCGCCGTTGAGCTTCTGCAAAATGAAGCCCTCCCCGCCGAACAGACCCGTGCCGAGCTTCTGGTTGAAAGCGATTCCCACCTTGGTGCCCATGGCCGCGCAGAGGAACGCGTCCTTCTGGCACAGCAGCTCGCCACCCGTCTCCGAGAGATTCACCGGCACCACCGTACCTGGATATGGCGCGGCGAAGGTGACGTGCTTCTTGCCGCTGCCGCGGTTGGTGAAGTGGGTCATGAACAGCGACTCGCCGGTGATCGCGCGCTTGCCGGCGGAAAGCAGTTTGCCCATCAGCCCCTGCTCCGGCTCCGAGCCATCGCCCATCTTCGTTTCAAAAACGATGCCGTCCTCCATGTAGTTCATCGCCCCCGCTTCGGCGATCACCGTCTCGCCGGGATCGAGCTCGATTTCCACCATCTGGATCGACTCGCCGATGATCTCGTAATCGATCTCGTGCGAACGCCGGCCCGCTTGCATCGGCGGCGGGCTCCCGGCCGGCAGCGGCGGGGGTGCGCCAGCGCCCTGGAAAAGCTGCGGCAGCACCTGCGAGGCCGGCTCCCAAGCCGCCATGCCCGCCGTCCACATCATCGTCGCCGGCTTGATCGCGCCGGCTTCCACCAGCTCCGTCAGGTTCTCTTCATCCGTCTGGGCTTGGCCGCCCCCGCCACTGGAGTAATGCCAGGTTTTCATCGCCGCGAGGCTACGTGAATCCGGCGGACACGCCACGGGAAAATCGGTGACGGATTTCCATGGCCCCGCCACCCTCCGGCATGTCCAAGGACCTCCTCGCCCTCAGCCGCGAAATCAAGGGCATCGCCGAAACCGGCCTGCGCTACTCCGAGGGAGCGTTCGATCGCGAACGCTACGAGCGCCTCCATCAGATCGCCTCCGAACTGCTCCAGGCCGAGGTCCCCGGCTTCGCCTGGCCGGTCGAGTTCGGCTACCCGACGCCGAAGGTGGATTCCCGCGCCGCCGTGGTCCAGGAGGGAAAAATCCTGCTCGTCCGCGAGCGCAGCAACGGCCTCTGGACACTCCCCGGCGGTTGGATGGACGCCGATCATTCCCCTTCGGAAAACGCCGTCCGCGAGGTGCTTGAGGAGAGCGGCTACCACGTCCGCGTCACCAAGCTCGTCGCCGTCTGGGACAAGGCGAAGCACGGCCATCCGCCCGAGCCCGAATACACCTACAAGTTCCTCTTCCTCTGCCAGCTCCTCGGCGGCGGCGATCCCCCCGGGCACGATCACGAAATCTCGGAAGTCGGCTGGTTCACCCCCGCCGATCTCCCGCCCCTGTGCCCACACCGCGCGTCCCCGGAATACGTCACCGCCGCCTTCCGCCATCACGCCGACCTCTCGCTGCCCACCGAGTGCGATTAGGAGGCTGTTGGAGATCCCGTCGGCCTGCAGCGAGTCACGAGGCACCTTTCCACCCGGATCCGGATTCCACCGGTTTCGGCACCTCCGGATTCAGCTTCTGTTCATCTACCCTCTGGTAAGGACGCACCGATCGCCCCCTCGATCACGCATCCCGTGGATGCCTCCTTCCCTTCAATTCCCCACTCCCGACCATTAATGACCATGACCCCCACCATGCTTTTTGCCCCCCTTGCCGGTCTTCTCCTCACCTCTCCCTGCCTGGCAGTGGTGTTTCTCGCTGACGGTGCCATCCATGAAATCGACACCGCCTCCGCGGATCACATCTACATCGGAGAAGACCCGGGTGGCGACCCGACGACGTTGATCCTCCAACCCGGAGGCGAAATCAACGGCAGCGACGGAGACGACGACTCGGTGAGCTTCTTCGGGCGCACCATCGGCATCTTCAATGGCGGCTCGATCGCCGAAGACCTCTACGCCGAAGGCCAGGCCAGCATCACCGTGACCGATGGCACGTTCAACGATGACTTCCAGCTCTTCGACGAAGCTTCCGCCATCATCTACGGCGGCACCATCCACGGAGACATCGAGCTGCTCGACGACTCCTATCTTGAGATCCTCGGCGGGACGTTTGTGGAGGACCTGGAGGTCGATTCCATGGCGGTGATTCGGGGCGGGAGCTTCCTGATGCAGGGCATCGAATACGGGCTCGCCACCGCGGGCGGAACGATCGTGCTGGACGGTTCGGGCTTCGCGCTCGACGGCGCTCCGGTCGACTTCGGCGATCTCGCCGCGCTCTCGGGCAACCTCACCGGCACGCTCGCGGACGGCACCGCCTTGGACGTCACCGTGAACCGCAACCCCTGGAATGACGTGAATTTCATCGGCACCATCACGCTCGTCCCCGAACCCTCGACCTGCGCCCTCGCCCTGCTGGCGGGAGTTTCCATGGCTTCCGTCCGGCGCAGGCCCTCTGCGTCTTGATAACAGAAAGCCCTTCCGGCCCCTCGGATGCGCACGCGATCGAGCCGCGCGGCGCAGCTCGTCTTACCCGGCTTTCACCCGCGCCTCCTCGATCACAAAGGCCTTCAGCTGCACCATGCGACCATCGCGAAATCGCCAAACATCGCAGTAGGCATGATCGACATCCTTCCCGTCCCCGTCCTTCAAGGTGATGGTGCCGAGGGCTGTCACCCAGTCGCCTTCTGCAATGAGGTGGGCGACCTCGAATCGCGGCGGCTCGAGGTAAATCTCCGCCAGGTACTGTCGGACCTCCTCCTTCCCCCGCAACGTCCGGTCCCCTACGAACACCCACTCCGTGTCCTCGGAGCAGAGCGCCAGAAATCCTTCATGATCGCCCCGGGAAATCGCGGCGTTCGCCCTTCTCAATATCTCCTTGTTCGTCTCGGTCATGAGAGTCCTGTCACACGCGCGGGAAGCTCCTCCATGAATCGGTCCGGTCAAGAGGCCGATCGGAGCCCGTATGGCCGGGCCGGAACGATCTCGTCAAACTCCACAAGGCCGCGGCGGGTGAACCCCGGCCTGGGTTTTACTCACTCCCGGAGGATCTTCTCCATGGCTTTCCCCTTCGCCAGCTCGTCGATCAGTTTGTCCAGAAGGCGGACCTTTCGCACCAGCGGATCCTCGACTTCCTCGACCCGCACGCCGCAGACGACACCCTTGATGAGCGCGCTGTTTGGATGGATTTCCGGAGCTTGGGCGAAGAACGTCTTGAAGTCGTTGCCTTGTTCGATCTGCCGCTCAAGCCCAGCTTGGTCGTAGCCGGTCAGCCAGCGGATGATCTGATCGACTTCTTCCTTCGTCCGGTCCTTCCGTTCCGCTTTCTGGACATAAAGCGCATAGACCTTCGCGAATTCCATCTCGGAAATGGGTGTTCTGGGCATGGTCGGATGTTTGCTTCGTTCAAACGGACGGGAGGCTCTCTTCATTTCAGTCGCATTGGCACTGCCGCCCCCGGCAAGGCTCCGCACCTCAAACGCAGATCCGCCAGACCACCGAGCCGTCATCAGCCGGCGAGGGGACGTAGCGGACCTCGATGCGTTCCTCGTCTGTGGCTCCGACGGTGTCTTCATCCGGGATCGGCGCGCCCCGTTCGGCGACGTAAGCGAGCAGGTTGTAAAAGCGCTCGATCTCCCGGCCCGCTGTCTCCTGAGGAACGATCATATAAAGATCCGGCAGACCGAACTGTCCCATGCCGCGACTCAGGAAACTGACCTTCTCTTCGTCTTCCGCCCCCCGGCTGAGGCCGTTCCATAGGAACGCGCGAGGCATGGCCGCCGGCGTTTCGGCCACCGAGAGAAAAAAGTCCGCTGGATGAGTGGCCCCCGCATTTCCCCAATACACCGCCGGAGCCCCGGCCGCCGCCGTCACTGCGGCGATCGCCGAGGTAAAGGCCATCATCCGGGCAAACGGCGTCGCCTCCTCGCTCCCTGGAAGCAGACTCACCACCAGATGGGCCGCGTGGGGAGCGAGCGGTGCATCGCGACCCAAGGAGGAAACGCTATAATCGAGGTGATGCTCGGCCTCCCCACCGGGGACGGGGATCTCGCAAAGCAGGACGCAGAGCGATCCGATCCCTCCCATCGGGAGCACGAGCGCCTGGTCGGAAGGTTCTCCGTCGTCCTGAGGTAGGGCCATCACCTCGTTCCCGCCCCGGAAGCGCTCGAAGGCCTTCACAATCTCCCCGGCATCTGGAAGCCGAGCTTCTTCGAGCAACACAAAGGCCAGCGGGGGGCCGGCTTCCTTCACTTCCGGAGTCCCCGGCAAAACCGCTTCCGCCTTCTTTTTTCTCCATCTGTCCAGCCAGCCCATCAGCCTATTCGTCTTCGTTCCCCGCCAGTAACCCCCTCCCCGTTTCCTCGGTCGAGGGAAATCCCCCGGTGATCGAGTTCAGGGCACGCGCGGCCGCCACACTCCGCAAATCGGACAGAGGGTCGATGGCGGATAGCTCCCGGCAACCTTCCGGAGCTGCGGCATTCCGGCCGCTGGACCGGTCGGGTCCACTTGACCTGGGTCTCGGTTTCGAGCTGACTGAAACCATGAAAGGAGGTTTTCATCGACCGGAGGCAAGGGAGCTCCCAAGGGCCTCTTCCTTCGTGACTCTGGTCCTTGTTGTGGCTGTCGCGAGGGCAGACGCCGCGAGCCTGGCGATTTCGCAAGGGGCCGCGTTCTCCGTCTTCGACGCGGAGGCAGTGACTTGGGATGATTACTACGACTCGGGAACGATCGATGAATCCTCCGTGGCCAACTTGAATCGGAGCAGCGGCTTGGATGGGCGCATCCACTACACATCCGAGAGCAGCTTCGGACGCCTCCAGCAGTCGGGTACCGTCACCGCGAATCCAGGTCACACCTCCGGCTGGTTCACCAACGATGCTCAGTGGCGGGATCAATGGACGATCACCTCAAGTTCCGTCTTTGACGGCACTCGGGGCACGCTCATCTTCGAAGCCTACCTCGACGTGGGCAATGCCGCCCTCCAGACGGATTCGACGAGCCTCGCGACGCTGTATGCTTCCGGAGAATTCGCCGTAGGCTTCCAATCGCACTCTTGGAGTTACAATTTCCTGCCCGGCGGTGGGATGGACATGACGATTATATGGAGCACCGACGACGAGGTAGGCGACGCTCTTGGCTCGGGATTCGGTTCGCTGTACACAGCGGAATTCAGCTTTGAATTTGGGAAGCCTTTCAACTTCTGGGGGATTTCAACCATCGGAGCTCAAGCCTCCAATGTGCCGGGATTCCATGTGGAGGCGTTTGCTGAGATCGTCGACTTCGAGTTCAACCTGATCGGGGTCTCGGCATTCCGGGGGCATGAACAGGTGAACGATATCCGGATCATGACTGCCTCCGGCGTTGATTATTTTGCGACCGTTCCCGAGCCAGAATCGATCATCCTTGTGATGATCTCAATGGTCGGCGGCGCGTTGAGTCGCCGAAGAAAATCATCGCCTTGGGGTCAGTCCTCGCCTTGGGGTCAGAGTCCTCGCCTTGGGGTCAGTCCTAGATTTCGCGCACTTCCTCCAGCCTCTTCAAGCCC
>CBFGTS010000028.1:0-10422 GCA_965652295.1 uncultured Haloferula sp.
TCGGTGTGCAGCGCGAGCTGTTGATCCTCGGGCAGGCCGGCGAGGAAAGTGTTGACGGAGGCGGGGGACTCGGGGTCGGGCCTGCCGGTCAGGATCGCCTGCAGGATGGTGACGCCGTCCAGATGCGAAGCCAGCTCGTGGATCGATTCGAATTGCTCGCCCAGCCAATCGCGCACGGCGGTCGAACCCAGCGCCAGCGAACACAAGGTCCCGATCCGGCGGTCGAGCGCGGCGGGTCGGGCGACCTGCGGGCTCTCTTCCGGCCGGCCGCCCTGCTGGTTACGCCGCTGGGGGAAACGGGCCGCCTTTTTCGCCTGCACGACCGCCGCCTGCACGTCGGGCGCGCCGATCCGCAGGCGGGTGGCGAGGTGCTGGACGAGTGCCTCGCGGGAGACGTCGTCGCGGATCATCGCGAGGTGACCGGCGCATTCCTCGATGAAGCGGGCCTTCTCGATCGGGTCGCCGAGGTTTGAACTTGCCGCGGCCAACTCCAACTTGAAATCCAGAAAGCTGCCCGCTTTTTCCAACAACCCGCGGAAGGCCTCGATGCCGTGCTGGCGGATGAAGGAGTCCGGGTCCTCGCCCTTCGGCATCGCCACGACCTTCACCGCCAGGCCCTCGGAGGCGAGTGCCTTGAACGCGCTTTCCGCCGCCTTGTTTCCCGCGGTGTCCGAGTCGTAGCAAAGGATCGCGGTCTTCGTGTAGCGACGCAGCGTCCGCGCGTGGGGCTCGGGAAAGGCGGTGCCGAGCGGCGCGATGGCGTTCGGAATCCCGCGCTCCTGGCAGACGATCGCATCGATCTGGCCCTCGCAGATCAGCACCGATTTCTCGTCGAGGATCCCTTTGCGCGCCTTGTCGAGACCGAACAGGACGTTGGATTTCTTGAACAACCGCGTTTCGGGTGTGTTGACGTATTTTCCCTCCCGCGCGTTCTCCTCAAGCTGCCGACCGGAGAAGCCGATGACGTCACCGTAGTCGTTGGAGATCGGGAACATCAGCCGGTTGCGAAAATAGAAATAGGCACTGCCGCGCTCCGACATTTTCAGGATGCCGGCATCGGCCAGATCGCGACCGCGCAGGCCTTCGGCTTTCGCCCACGCCACGAACATCTCCTTCGGTGGAGCCCAGCCGATTTTCCAGCGTTCCGCCGTTTCCCGGGTGAAATCGCGGCTCTTCAGGTAGTCCCGCGCATGCCGGGCCTCGGGCGTATTCAAGAGCAGCTCGTGGTAGTAGGCGGTGAGCTTACGGTGCAGGTCGAGCAACTGCCCGCGCCTCCGCCGGTCCGCCTCCTCCTTCGGGTCGAGCTCCTGCTCCACCACCGCGATGCCCGCCCGCTCGCCGAGTTTGCGAACTGCGTCGCCGAAGGGCAGGCCCTCGTATTCGCGGACGAAACTGATCGCATCGCCGCTCTTCTTGCAGCCGAAGCAGTGGAAGAACTGCTTCGCCGGATCGATCGAAAACGACGGCGTCTTCTCGTTATGAAACGGGCACAGCGCCTGGAACCGCGTGCCCGCCCGCCGCACCGGAATGTACGAGCCGATCAAGTCCACGATGTCGGTCGCGGTCAGGATCTGCTCGACGGTTTCCCGGGGAATCTGGGGCACCCGACAGGTGTAAGACGGCGCGCGGAAAGGCCAAGCAGCAAACTCGCGGACGAAGGGGCCGTGGCTTTGGATCGCGAGCTTCAGCTCGCCCGACAAGGCCTTGCGGGCGGAAGCTCGCGTTCCGGTTTTGCGGTATCCGTCACTCCAGCTGCCGCAGCCGGTAGTATTTTCTCCCGCCCGGGGCGGGGGAGGGGTCGCACCACAGCAGGCGGCGTGATTCGGCGAAGACCGGCGCACAGGCGGGCTCCCAGTCGACAAGGTCCGCGGAAACCTCGACCTGATACGTGCCGCCCGCCTCGGTGGCGAAATGGAGCGCCGGCCCCTCGTCCCGCATTTCCATCAGCACCGGGGGAGCCTCCGCGGCGGGTTCCGGCAGGTTGGCATCGGAGGGCACGGAGAGCGTGATCCGTGGGAGCAGCAGCAGATCCCTCCGGCCCGCGAGGTACTGCAAGGTCACCACCTGATAGTCCCCCGGCTCGATCGGGCCGGCCACCTCGATGAAGCCATCACCCGAGCCGTTGTGGAGCCACGCGTCGCCCGGCAGGCCATCGATTTCCAAGCGGAAGCCCGAAAGCGTCCACGGCGTCGTGTTGTGGACGAGCAGGAATTGGAAGTAGAGGCCGGTGGTCTCGTCGTAGGTCACCCCGGTTTCCATGCCGATGAACACGTCGTCATTTTCGAGTTGGTATTCGAATGCCCCGGCGTCCGGTGCCGGGCCGACGTTTCTCCTGAAAGGCTCACCGCGCTGGTCGTAGGCGGGCGCGTCCTCGCGGAGATCGATGCCCAGATCGAGCGCCGGACTCGAAGGTAGGATCGGGATCGTGCGCGTAAAGCCACCGTGGTAGCCCGAGGTGCCGGGCAGAATGGCCCCGCTCGCGATCCGGCTCGCGGGGTGGAGGAGGAGAGGCGGAGAAAAGGGAGTGAACAGGTTGCCGCCCCGGTCGGCGCCGGCACCCACAAGCGTCAGCCTCCTCTTGCCGTCGAACAGGTTGTTCTCCAGCCCGGCGAAGCCGCTCACGAAATCACCGCCGGCGTCCCCGGTGAAAGTGCAGTGGCGGACGAGCACGGCTTCCCTTGAAGCGAACGACATCAAGACGTCGGTGCCGCCGTTGCCGTCGAAGGTGCAGTTCTCGATCACGGGGGGACGACCGCTGGAACAGGTCACTCCAGAGAGTTGATTTTGTGAAAAGTAGCAGTTTCGGATCCGGGCGGGAATGCCGAGGGTGTAGGCCGAGACGGCGGTTCCGTTGTCGATGAACTCGCAGTTCTCGACGATCAGCTGGCCGTTGTGCCGGAGGGTTTCGATGGCGGTATGCGAGTTCTCGAAAACGAGCCGCCGGAATTCAAAACGCGAATCGTTGGGGAGTCGGGAGTAAACGGTCCCGCGGAAAAGCCGGGAGTCGTCTCCGTTCAAAGTGATTCTTCCCGGTGATGCGGGACCCTCGAAGCTCATGCTGGATCGCAGGGAAAAAGGCGCATCCGAGCCCGCCAGATGAAGCGTGATCGGACGGGTGGCGAAGGGCACGCCCTCCTCTTCCGTGAAGCCGATCCGGTCGTGCCCGGGGATCAGTTCGGCATTGGAAACCGCCAGACTCAGCGAGCCCTCGCCCATGGGTTCGGTTCGGGACACCACTGTGTCGTTCCGTGGGATCACGATCCGTACCGCGGGTTGGGCGAGATTTCCGGCACGGAGAAGAAGGCTCTCCTGCTCCTCGGCATGCTGGTCGTCGATGATCGCAATCTGGATCGGGACAGCGCGTTCTCCCTCGGGCACGATGACGTCGACCGCGTTGTAGAGTGACGTCTTTTGGACGGGTAGCGCGATGCCGCCCATCCTCACCTCCCAGTCCGCGCCCATGGCTCCACCGCCCTCCGGCGTGGAAAGGTAGAGCCGGGTGGATGAAAGCGTCTCGTCGAAAGCATGCACCTCGATGGACAGGGAGCTTCCCTCGGCCACCCGCAGCGCCGTCGGGCTGAAACCAAGAGGGGAGACTTGGGAGTGGGTGGTCGTGCCATGAAGCACCGGCACGGCGATGTCACTGCCCTCCACCCGCACCGCGAGCAGGTTTCCCGTCGGCTGCAGCAGGGAAGCGCTGTGGCTGAGATCGTAGTGCCGGAAGCCATCCATGTCCGGCAGGGGAACCTCGGAAGCCTCCAAGGAGAGGACTTGCGAGCCGTTCAACCAGGCCTCCACGCCGGCCGCCCCTTGTTTCAGCGAAAGGGTCAGCGTCTCCGGGATCACCGTCGCGTCGAAGCGATAGCGGAGATTGCTCGTTGAGAACGAAAGCAGGGTCGAGACCTCCTCGAAACGCTCACGGGGCCCGAACCCCGAAGGGCCCGTGTTCCAGGAGAGGGTCGCTCCAGGTTCGAACCAATCGTCAGGCGTGACGTTGGTGCCCAGGAAATACTCCGCCGGATCGCCATCGCTCACGAAAACCACGGTGGTCGCAGCGGGTTGGGCGGGAAGAATCTGGATCGCGACCAACCAGGAAATCAGGGAGAGCGGTTTCATGATCCCGGCTTCTAGTGAATCTTCGTATCAAATGTAAATACAAAAGATGGTCACCGGCCATGCATGATGGCTGCTTTCGAGGTCCAGAAGGCTTTCCGGCCCGTGGTGAGTCCGCCCGTTTTTGCTGATTCTCGCCTCAGCGCTCGGAAACCCGCACAACGCCCGGAATTTCAAGCTGCCGCGCCATCTTCCCTCTCGCCAAACCGACCGTCCTCCGCTCCGTTGACGTCGCCATGGCCATCAACGTCGAACTCCTCGCCCGCATCTGCAAAGCCCCCGGCGCCCCCGGTTTCGAAAAGGAAATCCGCAAGCTCGTTCTCGCCGAACTCAAGGGCCTCGCCGACGAGGTCCGCACCGACAACATGGGCAACGTCGTCGCGCTCAAGAAAGGCCGCTCGTCCGAAAAACCCGTCATGGCCGCCGCCCACATGGACGAGATCGGCTTCATCGTCACCCACATCGATGACAAAGGTTTCCTCCGTTTCAACCCCGTCGGCGGCTTCGATCCCAAGACCCTCACCTCCCAGCGCGTCCTCATCCACGGCAAAAAGGACGTCCTCGGCGTGCTTGGCACCAAGCCCGTCCACCTCATGTCGCCCGAGGAAAAGGGCAAGAATCTCAAGATCTCCGATTACTTCATCGATACCGGACTGCCGAAAAAAGAGGTCGAAAAGCTCATCGCCGTCGGCGACTCCGTCACCCGCTTCATCGAGCTGAACGAACTCGGCGACTGCGTCACCTGCAAGTCCCTCGACAACCGCGTCTCCGTCTTCGTCCTCATCGAGGCGCTCCGCGCCATGAAAAAAGCGAAATCCAAGCCCCCCTACGACTTCTACGCCGCCTTCACCGTCCAGGAGGAAGTCGGCCTGCGCGGTGCCCATGTCGCTGCCATGGAGGTGAAACCCACCTTCGGCTTCGGGCTCGATACCACCATCGCCTACGACGTCCCCGGCTCCCAGCCGCAGGAACGCTGCACCACCCTCGGCGGCGGGGCGGGCATCAAGCTCATGGATTCCTCCGTGATCTGCGATTACCGCATGATCGCCTTCATGAAAGAGGTCGCGAAGCGCAACAAGATCGCCTGGCAGCCCGAGATTCTCTCCGGTGGCGGCACTGATACCGCCGGCCTCCAGCGCATGGTCCCCGGCGGCTCCATCGCCGGTGCCGTTTCCGTGCCCACCCGCCACATCCACCAGTCCATCGAGTCCTGCTCCAAGGCCGACATCCAGTCCTGCATCGACCTCCTCGCCGCCTGCGTCTGCGAGCTCGACCAAGGCGACTGGAATTTCTGATCCCCAGCTGCTGCCCTCGGGTGATCCTGTGTCCACCCTGGCGGCCCGGGGCTCCTACCAGTGGCATGACCGTCCCGGTCATGAACGAGGTTGCGATGAACCCACTGTTGTAGAGAGAGTTGCGTAGGTGGCAGGGCTGCCTCCCTTCATGACCGAGACCACCGACAGGTCGGGGCGCGTGATCATGCCACTGACAGGCCTGCGGAGCTTTGAGGCCGGATCGCGACCCCAGTGAGGTCCGCCCTTCCGTCATTGGAACGGAGTAAAATTTTACCCCCCAGCCGCTTCAACCTGCTCCTCCCTTCCGCGTCCTCCACCACATCTCTGTGGCTCAGGGATTTAAAGAAAAAGGGTCAGTTTTCCGAGGCCCCTTTCGTCAGCAGGGCGCGATTCCCGGCTCCCCCGACAGCCCCGAACTCCCCACAATCCCCTTCCACGACCCGGAAGTTTTTAAAATCGCAGGAGCCGACCCCTCCGCCCCTGCCGGCCGAAAAAAAACCCGCCGCCTATCTTGGGCCTTCCGCCGTTTCCTTCCTCCGTCCCTATCCCTTGAAACTCCGCGATTCCCGATTTCCGGAGCCTCAAGTCAAGCCGGACTTCCCGAAATGATTCTACCACATGTAGTGGTGTGAATAATTTGTGGATACCATATGAGCAAAATCCGACTTGTCCCGCGGGCACGATCTGAGGCAGACTCCCCCTCGCTGCGTTCGTGTCGTCTGACCCGGCCCGGACCGCCGCTTCGCACCCGAATTTACGACCTCCTTACGACTTCCGTTCTTCATTTCCCACCCACCATGGCTGCCACCACTACGATCACCGTCGGAACCCGCACTTTCGTCCTCGACAAGGACAAGGCCGAGCAGGCCTTCGCCGCCAAGAAGGTCATCAACGGCAAGGACACGATGTTCTTCAACATCCTCCCGCTCAAATACCAGTGGGCGTACGACCTCTACAAGACGATGAAGAACAACCATTGGGAGCCCGAGGACATCCCGATGCAGAAGGACGTCGAACAGTGGCGCTCCGACGAGATTTCCGACGTCGAGCGGTGGATCATCAAAATGGGCATCGGCTACTTTTCCGCCGCCGAGGGGATCGTCGGCGACAACATCCTCCACGTCGTCCGCGAGCTGGTCACCGCCCCCGAGCTCAAGCTCGTCCTCGGCCGCCACGCCCACGAGGAGAACATCCACGCCGACAGCCTCGTTTACATGCTCTCGTCGATCGGCCTCAATCCGCACGAATGCGAGGCGATGTTCGAGGACATCGACACCATCAAGGCCAAGAACCACTACGTCGTCAGCAACTCCCGCGCCCTGCGCCGCGACGTCGATCTCACCGACACCGGCAACAAGCAGGCGCTCGCCAAGAACATCTTCCTCTTCGGCCAGTGCATGGAGGGCACCCAGTTCTATGGCCTGTTCGGCATGATCCTCAGCCTTTACCGCCAGAACAAGTTTCCCGGCATCGGCCAGATGTTCCGCTACACCCTGCGGGATGAAAGCAACCACATCGAGCTGCTGCGTAACCTCCTCATGGACCTCGTCGATGAGAACCCCGACATCTGGACCGAGGACTTCCGCGAGGATCTCCGCCAGACCATGGCCGAGGGCATCCGTCTCGAAAAGGAGTTCATCCGCGATTGCCTCCCCGCCGCCGGCATCGGCCTCAACGCCGAGGACTTCGAGCAGTACATCGACTACATTGCCAACCGCCGCCTCGAGTCCTGCGGCCTCAAACCCCTCAAGGAAGACGTGAGCAACCCCTTCCCCTGGCTCGCCGAAATGATGGACATCAAGAAAGAGCAGAACTTCTTCGAAGGCCGGGTGACCGAATATCAGAAAGCGTCCGCACTCGGTGATGTTGATGATGATGATTTGTAACCCTCCGAACTGATCGGCCCGAAGTTTGCTAGTTTTCAGTGTTCAGTTTTCAGGAAGACCGGACCGACGAAACGCAAGCGAGCAGACATCCATCCCGCCCCTGAACACTGAAAACGGAACTCTAGCAAACATGTTCACGACCTTTGAAGATCTTGAAGTCTGGAAGCGCGGCTGCCAGTTGGCGGTCGATGTTCATGTCGCTCTGGCGGAGTCCAAGGACTTCGCTCTCCGGGGGCAGATGGAGCGCTCATCCCTTTCGATTCCCTCGAACATCGCCGAGGGTGCCGAGCGGGACAGCGATGGCGACTTCATCCGGTTTCTACGCATCAGCAAAGGCTCCTGCGGCGAACTCCGCACCCAGCTCTTCATTTCCGAGCGCGTCCGCCAATGCCTCAAGATGCCATCCCTCAAAGGCTCGCGTGAAATGATCAGCGAAACCCGCGAGATCTCCGCCATGCTCCAAGGCCTCATCCAAAGCATCCAGCGCCGCCAACAGAAATCTTCCTGAAAGCCAGCAAAATTCAGCTTGCCACCTCGTCCATCCGTCCAGCGCCGCCAGCAGATTCTTCCTGAAAACTGAACACTGAAAACTAGCAAACTTCAGTCCGCACCTCTCCCGCTCCCTTACCTTCACCGCACACCGCCACCTCGAACATGTACACCAACCTCACCCTCGACGAAGACCTCTTGCTCAAGCAAGTCATCACCGACCGCTTCGCCAACGCCGCTGACGCGGATGCCCTGGGTCAGGGTCGAACGTTCAACTGGCGCGAGGTCCTTTCCGCCGACCGCCGCAAGCCGATGCCGGACATCGTCGTCCTCCGCGGCAACAAGGAATCCCACTTTTCCCTCGATGACGTCGCCGATGCCATCGGCCACTCGCTCACCGACCTCCTCATCGCCCGCAAGCAGAAGGACGAGGCCATCTTCACCGAGGACAACCGCAAGTTCGTCTCCGACGTCGCCCACGCCGTTGCCAACTCCCTCACCAAGTCCCTCGACGAGGGCGGCCGCCTCCGGCTTTCCGAAGGCGATCTCTACCTGCTCATCGAGAAGGCCCTGCTCGAGAACGACGCCTACGACGTCGCCAAGTCCCTCGCCTTCCGCCGCTCCATGGAGCAGGGCGGATCGATCGCCATCGGCACCCAGCCCCACGCCCTGCCCGTCCGCCTGATCCGCCGGAACGGCAACGTCGTACCGTGGAGCGAGACCAAGATCGAAATCGCCGTCCGCAAGGCTTTCCTCACCATCCACGAGGACCCCGAGCCCGCCGCCTCCATCGCCCACGCCGTCACCGAAGTCGTCCGCAAGGGCGACCAGTCCTTCGTCCACATCGAGGACGTCCAGGACATCGTCCAGGAGGAACTCATGCGCCAAGGCCACTTCAAGGCCGCCGCCCACTACATCCGCTACCGCGACGAGCGCGCCCGCGTCCGCATCCACGACGAGCAGCTGCCCGACGAGAGCGCCCAGGACCTCTTCATCACCGTCATCACCGACGATGGCGAAACCAAGCTGTGGGACGGCCTCGAACTCAAGAAGCGCATCCAGTTCGCCTCCATCGGCCTCAACCTCAACATGCCCGAGGCCGAGATCGAACGCGAACTCCGCCGCTCCATCGGTGCCGAAATCAAGGAGAAGGACCTCAAGAACACCATCATCCTCAACGCCAAGTCGCTCATCGAAAAGGACGCCGACTTCGCCAAGTTCGCCGGCCGCATCCTCCTTTCCTACATCTACGAGGAGGTGCTCGATTGGAGCATCCAGAAAGACGGCATCGAGGGCCTCAAGGGTGCCCACCAAGCCTCCTTCAAGCAGTACCTCAAGCACGGCGTCGCCATCAAACGCCTCCACCCCGACTTGCTCGAGACCTACGACCTCGACCGCCTCGCCGAGGCCTTCGATCCCACCGCCGACCTCGATTTCGACTACCTCGGCATCCAGACCCTCTACGACCGCTACCTCATCGTCGACAAGACCGGCCAGAAGCCGCGCCGCCTCGAGACGCCCCAGTTCTTCTGGATGCGCGTCGCCATGGGCCTCTTCAAGAAAGAGGAGAAGGACGCCGAAGGCTGGGTTATCCGCCTCTACAACCTCTACAAGGGCCGCCGCTTCTGCTCCTCCACGCCGACCCTCTTCAACTCCGGCACCCTCCACAGCCAGCTCTCCTCCTGCTACCTCTACAAGGTCGATGACTCCATCGAGAGCATCATGATCCGCGGTATCGCCGAAAACGCCTTCCTTTCCAAATGGGCCGGCGGCCTCGGTGGCTCGTGGACCTCCGTCCGCGGCACCGGCTCCTACATCCAGGGCACCAATGGCGAAAGCCAGGGCATCATCCCGTTCCTCAAGCTCCACAACGACCAGCTCGTCGCCGTCAACCAGGGCGGCAAGCGCCGCGGCTCCGGCTGCGCCTACCTCGAAAGCTGGCACAACGACATCGAGGACTTCCTCGAGCTGCGCAAGAATACCGGCGACGACCGACGCCGCTGCCACGACATGAACACCGCCAACTGGATCCCCGATCTGTTCATGAAGCGCATGGAGAACCGCGAGCACTGGACCCTCTTCCGCTCCAACGAGGCGCCCGACCTCCACGACCTCTACGGCAAGGCCTTCGAGCAACGCTACGTCGAGTACGAGAAAATGGCCGCCGAGGGCAAAATCTGGTCCCGCCAGATGCCCGCCATCGATCTCTGGAAAGGCATGCTCAAGATGGTCTTCGAGACCGGACACCCCTGGATCACCTTCAAGGATCCCTGCAACGTCCGCTCCCCGCAGGACCACGTCGGCGTCATCCACTCCAGCAACCTCTGCACCGAGATCACGCTGAATACCTCCGAGGCCGAAACCGCCGTCTGCAACCTCGGCTCCGTCGTCCTCGATACCCACATCACCGCCGATGGCGCGCTCGATCACGACATGCTCAAGGAGACGATCACCGTCGCCATCCGCGCGCTCGACAACGTCATCGACATCAATTTCTACCCGACCCAGGCCGCCAAGACCGCCAACTCCCGCCACCGGCCCATCGGCCTCGGCGTCATGGGTCTCCAGAACGCCCTCTACAAGCGCGGCCTCTCCTTCGCCTCCGATGCCGCCGTCGAGTTCAACGACGAGTTCATGGA
>CBFGTS010000029.1:0-8888 GCA_965652295.1 uncultured Haloferula sp.
CGTCGGACCAAGACCGGCGTCGGACCAAGACCGGCGTCGGACCAAGACCGGCGTCTACTCAGGCTTTCCGGCTACTCCCGCTTTCACCTGATTCCCATGCGCGCCCGGGGCAGTCTCAACCGATGAACGGCACGTCGATCGCAAACCAGATGATCATCGCCACGCCGACGGCCAGCTTGACGACCAGCGAAGCCAGCGTCCCGACAGCGGAGCCGACTCCTGAATTCAACGCATCGCGATGACCTTTTTTCGCGAAAGCGGCCTCGAACCCGTAGGCACCCAGCAAGGGCCCGAGGATCAGGCCGAAAGGCATGAAGAACATCCCTGCCACAGCGCCCACCACAGCTCCGGCCGCGCCCCATTTCGTGCCGCCGAACCACTTCGCGCCCGCCGCGCCGCTGACCCACTCGAAAATCTGCGATCCGGCCAACAACGCACCGAGCACCACGAAGGTCCACCACTCCACGCCCGACTCGATCCCGAAAACCAGCCGGTGCCAGATGGCCGCGCCGAGGATGAAAAGGTGCCCGGGAATCACCGGAATCACACAACCAGCCAACCCGACGAGCATCAACGCCACGGTGACCAGCCAGCCGCCGGTCACCCCGACGCCGTGCCAGAATGGAAGCCCGGTCAACCAATCCCACATGCCCGCCGGATACGCCGGGGCGGCGGCTCTGGCAACTCAAAGCCAGCGTCTCCCGGCATTGACAGATCCC
Organism: uncultured Haloferula sp.; assembly: GCA_965652295.1. Classification (GTDB taxonomy): domain Bacteria; phylum Verrucomicrobiota; class Verrucomicrobiia; order Verrucomicrobiales; family Akkermansiaceae; genus Haloferula. The sequence goes on from CBFGTS010000029.1 coordinate 720, forward strand.
CACCCGGCGCTCGACTTAGCTCCATGGAACATCGCTCCGAAGGATGGAAGACCGTCCGGCTGCTGGCCGTCATCGGCGGCTTCCTCCTGCTCTCATGGCTCGGCGTGCGGGCCATCGAGTCGCTGGCCCGTGGCACCAGCTCCGGCCTGGATCGCAGCCTCGATAAAGTCCTCGCCGCACTCACCCACTCGAACACCCACGTCGTCGAGGGCCGTGCCGAAGTCGTTTCCCAGAACGACATCCGGGAACTGGCCCTCGTCGAGCTGCGCATGTCGGCGACCAGGCGGTTCGAAAACGAAAGCTACATCCTGAAATACCTCCCCGCCGGCACCAAGCAGCTCGTCGTCCGCGGAAACTACCGCGTCACTGCCGGCTATCGGCTCAAGGAGGGCGTCTCGTTGCGGATGGAAGGCAGCTCTCCCGTCGCGACCTTTCCCGAGGCCGACATCCTCGGCGTCGAGCTGATCGACTTCGACGTACTCAGCGAAAAAGAGGGCTGGGCCAACAGCATCACTCCCGCCGACCGCTCCCAGATCCTCCGCGAGCTGCGACAGCAGATGCGCGTCGAGGCGAAAAAATCCGGCGTCCTCGACCTCGTCGATTCCACTCTGGAAACCCGCATCAAAGACCTTCTCGGCGTGAACCACGTCGAGATCGAGCGCAGCAATAACCCCTGAGCCCGAGCCTCCTACCAGTGACAGACCGTCCCGGTCATGGACCAGTGATGCCCTCAAGAGTCCAGCACCTCGCAACCGGCACGATCACGCTGCCTTGAGTCCGGTCGCGTCGTGCGAATACGAAAAAACCCGCCGCCCTTCCGGACGACGGATTTTTGAAGGATGGGGCGGGGCGGTTGGAAACCGCCGCCACGCTTACTTGCCGGCCCGGCGTTCTTCCTCGCGCTTCTTGGCGGCGGCGATGACTTCGTCGGCCACGTTCTTCGGGCACGGGGCATAGTGGCTGAACTCCATCGAGAACTGGCCGCGACCGGAGGTCATCGTGCGCAGGTCACCGATGTAGCCGAACATCGAGGAAAGCGGGGCCTCGGCCTTGACGCGGACACCACCGGGAGTGGGTTCCTGGCCTTGGATGATGCCGCGGCGGCGGTTGAGGTCGCCGATCACGTCACCGATCTTCTCCTCGGGCGAGAACACGTCGAGCTTCATCATCGGCTCAAGGAGCTGCGGCGCGGCCTTCGGCATGGTCTGGCGATAGGCGGCCTTGGCGGCGATTTCGAACGCGATCGCCGAGGAGTCCACGGCGTGGAAGCCACCGTCGTTCAGCGTCACTTTGAAATCGAGGCAGGGATAGCCAGCCAGTGGTCCCTTGTCGATCGAGGTCTTGAAACCCTTCTCCACTGCCGGGATGTATTCCTTCGGCACGTTGCCGCCGACCACCGACGATTCGAACACAAAGCCGGAACCGGCTTCGGCGGGCTCGATGGTGTAGTCGATCTTGGCGTATTGGCCCGAACCACCCGACTGCTTCTTGTGAGTGTAGCTGTCGGTCACCGGCTTGGTGATGGTTTCGCGATAGGCGACCTGCGGGGCACCGACCTCGACCTCGACCTTGTGGGTGCGCTTGAGGATGTCGATTTTGATGTCGAGGTGAAGCTCGCCCATGCCCTTGAGAATCATCTCATTGGTTTCCTCGTCGGTTTCGACGCGGAAGGACGGGTCCTCCTGGACCATCTTGCCGATGGCGTTGCTGAGCTTCTCGGCGTTGGCCTTGTCCTTGGCCGCCACGGCGATCGAGATGACGGGATCCGGGAAAACCATCGGCTCCAGGGTGGCCGGGTGCTTTTCGTCGCACAGCGTGTGGCCGGTCTGGACGTTCTTGAGACCGACGATGGCGACGATGTCGCCGGCACGCGCCGTATCCACCTCGTTGCGGTCGTCGGCGTGCATTTCCACCATCCGGCTGATCCGTTCGGTCTTGCCGGTGAAGGAGTTCAGCACCGTGTCACCCTTCTTGATGGTGCCGGAGTAGATCCGGGTGAAGGTCAGCGCGCCGAACTTGTCGTCCATGATCTTGAACGCCAGGCCGCGGAACGGGGCGCTCGGATCGGCCTCGGCGAACTTGCCGGTTTCGTTGCCTTCCTCGTCCACTTCCGGCAGCGGCTTCACTTCCAGCGGGCTCGGGAGGAAATCGACGACGGCGTCGAGGATCAGTTGCAGGCCCTTGTTCTTGAAGCTCGATCCGCAGTAGGTCGGAAAGAATGCCAGGTCGATGGTGCCCTTGCGGATGCACTTCTTGAGCGTGTCGATGTCGGGCTCGTTGCCCTCGAGGTAGGCCTCCATCACTTCGTCGATCTGCTCGACGGCGGACTCGACCATAGCCGAGCGGTACTCCTCGGCCTTCTCCACCATGTCGGCGGGGATGTCGGTAATGGTGAAATTCTCCGGCTGGCCGGACTCGTCCCAGAGGTAGGCCTTCATCGAGAGAAGGTCCACGACGCCCTTGAAGTCGCTTTCCGTGCCGATCGGCAGCACCATCACCAGCGGGTGGGCTCCGAGCACTCGCTTGACCTGCTCGACCACGCGGTAGAAGTCGGCACCGATCCGGTCGAGCTTGTTGACGTAAATGATCCGGGAAACCTTCGAGTCGTTGGCGTAGCGCCAGTTGGTTTCCGACTGGGGTTCGACGCCGCCGGAGCCACAGAACACGCCGACGCCGCCGTCGAGCACCTTCAGCGAGCGATACACCTCGATGGTGAAGTCAACGTGCCCGGGGGTGTCGATGACGTTGAACTGGTGGTCTTTCCAGAAGCAAGTGGTGGCGGCGGATTGGATGGTGATGCCGCGCTCGGCCTCCTGGTCCATGAAGTCCATGGTGGATGCGCCGTCGTGGACCTCACCGATTTTGTGGATCTTGCCAGTGAGCTTGAGAATCCGCTCGGTCGTCGTGGTCTTTCCGGCATCGACGTGGGCGAAGATGCCGATGTTGCGATATTTGCTGAGGTCGGTCATGGCGTCCGTAGGTGTTTGCAAACGAGCAAGTCCGCTCGCGAGTGCGCGGATTTAGCGGACGGAGCGGATTTGGCAACCCCGGACTCTGTAAAACCCGCCGGAAACCGGGGCCGGAGACCCGCACTTGAGGACGTCCCTGCAACGCCACCCCTCGCTCCGGGCATTTCCTTTTCGCCGCCCTCGCCGCGGTTGGCATCCCCACCGCTGAGGAAACCCGTGACCGCCCCGACTCCATCCGCCTCGCGTTACGCCCGGGCCCTCCATTTCCTCGCCGCCACCCAGATCTACCTCCAGGACAACGCCCTGTAGCACGAACCGCTGCGCCCGGAGCACCTCAAAAAACGCCTGCTCGGCCACTGGGGCACCTGCCCCGGCACCCATCTCGTCCAGACCGCGCTCAATGGCAATGCCGAGCCCGATTGCGACATCGCCACCCACGACAGCCGCGTCCGCGCACTGGTCATTCAATCCCGCGAAGGCTGGCAGATGGCGCGCGAGGCCCGGGACCTCCTTGAAACATAGCGCAGCCTGCACCACCTCCGCATGCAGGCTGCATCTTACCCCCCTGCACGAGCGGCGGTTTCTCCCCGGTTTCTCCGCGGCACATCATTTGCGGAAAAGATTCTTCAACCTCTATCCACCCCATGGGCTACACACTCGCCACCATCGCCGCTCTCATCATCCTTCTCGTCGTGGCCGCCCTGTTCCTCAGCGGCGGATCGCGAAAAAAGGACATCGAAGCCGAGGAGTCCGCCGTCAACGCCGATCATGGCCTGACCTATGAAGAGCCGCAGGACGAGGGCGCGACCCTGCCCCAGGCCCGCGAACGGGAAGGCAAAACCGACTGAGGTGGCATGATCGGAATGATCGCACGGCACGTCATGGTGAAGCTCGCCTATTTCGCCGAGCACCTGGGCCAGCTTGCCGCCGCGATCGACCATGGATTAACGATTGCAGGCGTACTTCGCGTGGACGCTGATGGACAACTACGAGTGGGCGGAAGGCTGCCGCGAGGAATCGCGCTTCGGCATCGTCCACGTCTCGCGACCCGGCCTTGAGCGCACGCCGAAGGCCTCCGCGCGTTGGTTTCAGGAACTCCTCGCTACCCGCGCCTCATGATGCTCGCCCTGCTGTTCGGGATTGGCGTGGTTGAGACGCAGCCGCGCCTTTGCCCGGTGCGATCACGCTCATTTCCTCCATCTCGGGCGTCGCTTTCGCCGCCCGTCTCACGATCACCGGCCGAGCGACGCCACGAGTTGAAGTAGCCGAACGCAACCTCCGCCGTGCATCACGCATCGCGCTCCCGCCTCGCACCCACTCCGCTCCCTGAAACAGCGGCCGATTCCGGCAGGCACCGACTTTGCTGGAAATCCCGGCATGAGCGATTCCGCGCACGCCCTTCCCAATCCGCAGGAGGTCTCGCCCGACGAAGTCGAAAAGATCCGCCGCAGCCAGCGCATCTATCTGTTCGTCGGCCTGATCCTCTTCTGCGGCACCATCGCCACCGCCGCCGTCGCCACCATTCCCTGGCTGGATATCGGCAGCCACGGCTTCGACAAGTGGGACGCCCTGCTCGGTCTGGCCATTGCCATCACCAAAGCGTCCTTCGTCGCCGCCGTCTTCATGCACCTCAATCACGAAAAGCGGCTCGTTTATTTCCTCATCGGCATCGGCGTCATCCACGGTGCCGGCGTGTTCCTCGGCACCGGCTGGCACTTCTTCAACATGATCCACTACGACGACTTCTACCGCACCCCCCGCACCGAAGTCTCCAGCCCCGACCAAGGCTACGTCTCGGAGAACCTCGAGCCTTGAGAAAACTCACGGCATCCACTGGCGCAACAAGGTTTTAGAAGTCTCAAGTCATCAGCGGTGGAATGCCCGCGCCCCGTTGCATCCATAGGACCTCATTTCACGCAGCCTTGCCATTCTTCGTTGCCGCTCTGGCACAAACGGGAATATAGGGCTCCCGTGAGCCAGCTTACGATTCCCCAAGCCTACCAAATCGCGGTCAAAAAATACCGCGAAGGCAACTTCGCGGATGCTGCCCACATTTGTCGCCAGATTCTTGGTTTTAATCAGGATCACGAGGCAACTTTGACGCTCATGGGTTTGATCGAAGGTGGGCGATCCAATGATCGGCAGGCTTTGAGCTTCTTCAAGAGAGCTCTCGCCCTCAATCCCCGGTCCCCACAGCTTGAATCCAACATCGGAGAGGCTCACCGTCGCCTCGGCGAATCCGAGTTGGCCAAATCAGCGTTCCAAGGTGCGCTCAAGCAGAAGCCGCATTTCGCACCTGCCCTCAATGGGCTCGGTATGCTGTACCGCCACCAAGGTGAATTGGAAGCTGCTCTTTCATCCTTCAGAAAAGCTGTCGCCGGCGATCCCCGTCACGCGGATTCCCTAAGAAACCTCGGAGCGGCTCTTCTCGAATCACGTCAATTCGAGGAGGCCGCCGACACGTTCAAGCGCCTAGAAGATCTGGGCCGGGCCGATCTTTCCGTCCGCTTGATGCTCGGCACCGCTCTCACGGGATTAGGGCGGATCGAGGACGCGATAACTATCTTCGAAAAGGCTCTTCAGACGAATCCCCAATCGTCCAAAGCCCACGAGAACCTCGCCAGCCTGCTGTTGCGGGGAGGCAACGCCGCCGACGCCATCGCTCACTATCAGGCGGCCGTCTCCATTGACCCAAAAAATGCGACCGCTCATTCCAATCTAGGAAACGCCCTTGCCAAGTGTGGCTTGGTGGACGATGCGCTAGAACACTATCGATTGGCTCTGGCAACCGCGCCTTCCCTTCGGGAAGCATGGCACGGTCTCCTCTATTATCAGCAGTATTCCATCCGGGAAACCGAGGAAACGATCGCCGAGAGCTTCGCTCAATGGAGAAAGCACGTCGTGAAGTCCATTCCGATGTGCTCCTCGAACTCAAGCACATCTCGTCCCGCTGGGTCCCGTTTGCGTGTCGGCTACGTTTCTCCCGATTTCCGCAACCACGTGATGGGGCAGTTCATCCTCCCGATTTTGCAAGGACATGATCCCAACGACTTTGAAGTCTTTGCCTATTCCGAAGTCACTCGTGAAGACCACGTCACGGAGCAATGTCGAAAGGCGGCCCACCACTGGAGAGTCACGGCGGGACGCTCGGATGAGGAGGTGCTGGAGATGATCCAGCAGGACGCGATCGATATCCTCGTGGATCTGGCGATGCACAGCACCGGCAACCGGCTTCTTCTATTCGCACGGAAAGCCGCCCCCATCCAGATCACCTACCTCGCCAACATCTACACGACCGGGCTGGAAACGGTGGACTATCGCCTCGGCGATCCGATCCTCGACCCCGAAGGATGGAGCGATCCTTCTTACACGGAAGAAACCATCCGGCTCCCGCGGGCCCATTGGTGCTATACTCCTACTTCCACCCCCGCCATTTCCGAATCGCCGTTCTTGGCTTCCAGGCACATCACGTTTGCCTGCCTCAATAACTATTGCAAAGTGAATCCCGAGGTTCTGGCTATCTGGGCGGAGATTCTCCGACGGGTTCCCCGATCCCGCCTTCTTCTCCTAGCGCCCGAAGGCCCGGCCCAGAGCCGGACGATTGATACCATGCAGACATTGGGTATCCCAGCCGACCGTCTCGAACTTGTCACGCGGATCCCCCCAAGCGACTACCTCGAGACCTACAACCGCATCGATATTTGTCTCGATCCATTTCCCTATCAAGGGATCACCACAACACTGGACGCGCTGTGGATGGGCTGTCCGGTCGTGAGCTTCGCCGGCACCCGCGGGGTGGAGCGCGTCGCCCTCAGCATGCTCACCAGCGTGGGACATTCTGAGTTGGTGGGGAGCGACCTCGACGACTACACCCGCATCGCCGTCGAACTTGCGCGTGATCCGCAACGCCTCTCCCATCTCCGCTCAAGCCTCCGGGAGAAGCTGAGAACGTCACCCTTGATGGATCTTCCCAACTTCATGCGGGATCTCGAAAACGTTTACCGTCTCGTGTGGCGACGAGCCGTCGATAAAAGTTCATGAAGAGGCTCCCGGAACTCTATCTATCAATCAGATTTCTTCTCTAACTCACAGCTTCTTTTTGCAAATGCCGGAGCGCATATAATCGGCCCGGCTTTTTCGCCAGCTCCAGCCCCCGCAGGGTCCGCGCGCCTGTCTTCCGCTTCTCCGAAAACCACGCCCGCGAGGACTCGAACACCTGCTCCACGAAATCTCGCGTCCCAATCGCCGCACCGTCCGAGAAATACCTCACCCGGCACCGCAGATAGTCCGCCTGCGAAAGCCGCCCTCCCTGCGCCAGCACTTCCAGTGCTTTCTCCCGCGAAATCCGGCGCTTCCCTAAATCCACCCCGGCGCGCCCCTTCGCCCGTTCTTCTAACTGCGACAACTCGCTCGCCGGAATCCCGAACAACTCGCACCGCCAAACCCGCAAGGCTTCCTCCATCGCTGCCTTTCGAGCCTGAGCCTTCGCGCCCTTCTTCGAACCCATCAGATCCTGAGCTTCAGCCCGTCCGGCACGCGCAGCGGCAGTCTTTGCGCCTTCCCCCAGCTCCACCAGCCAGCGCAGCGCCTCCCGGGCCTGCTCTCCACCGGCTCCCATTCCTCCCACCGCTTCCGCGTATCCGCACCAGCGATAATCCTTCGGATCCTCGCAGATCTTCGCTCTCACCGGGTTGAGGTCGATGTAGGCCGCCATCGTCTGCAACGCCCGGCATTCCCCCTGCACCAGCACCGAGCGGAACCGATCCTCCCACAGCGTTCCGCGCCGCTTGTGTCGACCATTGAACCATTGGGAAAAGCGTTGCTTGAGCACCTTCATGAACTGGCTCACGTCCCACATCCGCGCGAACCACTTCTCACGCAGTGCCTCGGCGGCGTTCGCGGCTCCCATTTCACGGAAGAGCTTCAGTTCCCACTTCAACGCCCCTGCCTGGCGATCTCCCAGGCAGCTCCGCACATGAGCCACCAGCGCTCCGTCATCCGGAAGCGTCTCTTCCGGTGGCCGTTTCGGCACCTCCACCAGGATGTGAAAGTGGTTGGACATTACGCAGTAAGAGAGCACTCGCAGGCCGTGGAGCCGTTCATAGACCCGCATCAGCTTCACGAACTGATCTTTCTCCGCTTCCCCTGTAAGCTTCCCCTGTTCTGAAACAGCGGGAAATGAGAGGATTCGGGCCGGGAA
>CBFGTS010000030.1:0-4994 GCA_965652295.1 uncultured Haloferula sp.
ATACCTGAGGATGAGGCCTGATTTTCTTGCGATGGCGTCGAGATCTGAGAGGCTCCGGGAGAAGTTGGCACCGAACATGCCGATTTTGCCGGAACCCCCTGCGGGCAAGCTTTTTCTCAACTATTCCACCATCCAAAATGCTGACTATCAGCGACTTGCGTCGCTAGGTTGACGCAAATGATCCGCTACCCGCTTCGAGTCGGCGCTTGTCGTAAACTACAACCCTCAAACTGAATCGAAGCCGCGCCCTCGGTAGCGGATGTGTGGACTTCGACGTTCGCCAAAGACAATGAAGCCGCGATTACCCATTCTTGGATTAGTAATTCTACTCGCAGGGGGGTGCGCGCAGCCTCCTGTCGATAGTCCCCCTGCAAACTCAGCTCGCAAGAATACATCCAAAAAGACTGATGCCCTCGCGGTGGTCCTTCGGGAGATCAAACGAGAAGGCGGTGATCCTGCCCGGGTAGAGTGCTCCGCTAGGGAGGTTGATGGGTATTGGAGAGTTACGGCGTGGCACATTCTTTATCCCAACAACAAAGGCGGCAGTCGATTTGTTCCTGGTAGTTTTACCAACTACGTTGTAAGCGATGATGGCAGAATCCTGAAAACTTTGCCAGGACACTGAAAAAGCACAACAAGCCGTGACGCACCAACCGGCCATAAGCTTTTCAGATTCAATTCGACATTCCTTCAACCGCGCCGGTGGGCGCACGTCAAACGTTGGTTTGAAAACCTAGTCGCTCACCTCTCGTCCGCTCTTCCCCTTAATCAGCGATGGGCGAAACATGAGTGGCAGCGCGATCTTTGCGATCTCAGGTTTCACGCATCGCCCAACGTTCACCACAGCGAAGGCTTTGAACAGAGGGGCAAGAGAGATGACCACCACCAGGGTGAGGGCCTGCTGGCGGCGAGGACACCAACTCTACAGCTCGCGGATCGTCTACCGTAGCCACTGGGTATTTCGACATCGCCCTGGCTCAGGGAGGGCAGCGGACCGGGTCCCTATTTCGTTCTCGTTGAAATGGTTGTTGTCCCGAGGTCCGGGCGACGGCACTCTACGAGTACGAATGTCTCAGAAACCCACACCACCCACTACCCGCGATTCCGATGCCCAGAATGAAGGAGAAGTCCTCACGAATGGCGCGGCGTTTCCGATCGTGGGCGTCGGGGCTTCGGCGGGCGGGCTGGAGGCGCTCACGCTTCTCCTGCGGGCCTTGCCGGAGGATACGGGCATGGGCTTCGTGATCGTCCAGCACCTCGCGCCGGAGCGGGAAAGCGGTCTCGCGGAAATTCTCGCGCGCGCGACCGGGATGCCGGTGTGCGAGATCGGCGAAGATTGCGGCGAGCAGGAGGTGGAAGCGAACCATGTCTATGTCAGCCCGCCGGGTTGCGAGTTGATCATCCAGGACGGCAATCTCCGGCTCCTGCCGCAGGAGAGGAGCACCCGGCATCATGGCATCGACCAGTTCTTCCGCTCGCTGGCCGAGGATTGCGGGCACAAGGCGATTGGCGTGGTGCTGTCCGGCGCGCTGAGCGACGGCACGCTCGGCCTGGAGTCGATCAAGGCCGAGGGCGGGATCACTTTCGCCCAGGACGACAGCGCGGAGCACGCCAGCATGCCGCGCAGTGCGGAGGCATCCGGCTGTGTCGATTTCGTGCTGCCGCCGACGGAGATCGCTGCCGAAATCGCGCGGATCGCCAGCCATCCCTACGTCGCGCCGGAGGACAAGGCACCGGAACCGGACGAACGGGGCCACGGGCGGATTGCAGAGATCGTGAACCGCGCGATGGGCGTGGATTTCACCCACTACAAGCCCAACACGCTACACCGCCGGATCACTCGCCGCATGGTGCTGCACAAGATGGATTCGGTGAAAGACTACGAGGAGCACCTGACGAAGTCCCCGGAGGAAATCGAGGCGCTTTATCAGGATATCCTGATCAATGTCACCAGCTTCTTCCGCGATCCGGAGGCGTTCGCAGCGCTGACGGAAAAGATCTTCCCCAAGTTGCTCGAAGGCCGCACGCGCGAGGATCCCCTGCGCATCTGGACGCTCGGTTGCTCCACCGGCGAGGAGTCTTACTCGCTGGCGATCGCGCTCGCCGAGTGCGCCGAAGCGACGGGCAGTGACGCGCCGATGCAGATTTTCGCCACCGATCTCAACGCCACCGGCATCGCGACCGCGCGGTCGGCGGTGTATCCGAAAGCGATTGTCCAGGACGTGTCGGCGGAGCGCTTGAAAAAGTATTTCGTGGAAGAGAGCGGCGGCTACCGCATCTGCAAGACGATCCGCGACCGTTGCATCTTCTCGCGTCACAACGTGTTGGGCGATCCTCCGTTCTCGCGGGTCGATTTTATCAGTTGTCGGAATGTGTTGATCTATATGCAGCCCATCCTGCAGCAGCAGATCGTGCCGCTGCTGCACTATGCGCTGAAGCCGGGCGGCTTCCTGTGGCTCGGCAGTTCGGAGACGGCGGGCACCTCCCGCAAGCTGTTTGAAGTGGTGGACGCGCGGAACAAAATTTATGTCCGCCAAGCTGGCGGCAATACGCCGGGGCCGCGCTTCCGGCCGTGGAATGGCGACGCGGCGAGCGGTCATTTCCCGCCGGAACGCTCCGGCGCGCGGGTGCAGCCACGCGCGCAGTTCCTCAAGGATGCGGAGCGGACCTTGCTCACCCGGTATGCCCCACCGGGCGTGATCATTTCCCGGGAGATGGAGATCCTTCAGTTCCGCGGCGAGACCAGTCCCTACCTCACCCCGGCTGCCGGCGCGGCCAGCCTGAACCTGCTCAAGATGCTGCGCGAGGGCCTCCTCGTCAGCGTCCGCGCGGCGATCCTCCAGGCAAGCGATCAAGGACGCGTGGTGCGCGAGGAAGATCTGCGAGTGAAGGACGGCGACGGCGTCCGCAAGTTGGCCGTCGAGGTGATCCCGATCCAGGCGGGTGAGGAGAACGGCGGCGGCTTCCTGGTGCTATTTGAGGAAGCCGAAGAATCTTGCGACGAAGACGAGCAGGAAGTAAAGGCCCGCCGGGTTCCGCCCGCGGAGAAGGACGAAATCTTCCGCCTGACCCAGGAACTCGTGGCGACCCGCGAGTACTTGCAGTCGGTCATCGAGCAGCAGGAAGTCGTCAACGAGGAGCTGCAATCCGCCAACGAGGAAGCCCAGTCGTCGAACGAGGAAATGCAGAGCGTCAACGAGGAGCTGGAAACCTCGAAGGAGGAGATTCAATCGAGCAAGGAGGAGCTGGCGACGGTCAACGAAGAGCTGAACAACCGCAATGTCGAGCTTAGCAAGCTCAACGACTCGCTGCGGCAGGCGCGCGACTACGCCGAGAGCATCGTGGCCAGCATGCGCAGCCCGCTGGTGGTGCTGGACGCGGAGTTGCGGATCAAGACGGCGAGCACCGCGTTTTATGAAACCTTCCGCGCCACGCCCGAGAAGACCGAGGGCCGCCTCATCTATGATCTGGGGAACGGCCAATGGAACATCACGGAGCTGCGGGAGCTGCTGGAGGAGTTGCTGCCGAAACAAGAAGTGATCGATGATTTCGAGGTCCGGCACACCTTCGACAAGATCGGCCCGCGCATCATGCTTCTCAATGCCCGCCGACTGGTGCAGGGCAGCGAGAATGAAGCGCTCATCGTGCTTGCGATCGAGGACATCACCGATCGTCGCGCCCACGAGGAGCAGCTGGTCGCGCACGCCTCGGATCTGATCCAGGCGGACCGCAGCAAGGATGAGTTCCTGGCCATGCTCGCCCATGAGCTGCGCAACCCGCTGGCCCCCCTGCGCATTGCCGCGGAAATCCTGCGAACTCCCGGCGCCCCCGCCGAGGCTTGCAAGCAAGCTCAAGCCACGCTGGCCCGGCAGGTGGGAAACATGACCCGGATGATCGATGACCTGCTGGATGTCTCACGCATCACCGAGGGCAAAATCGAGCTGCGCAAGGAGGTGGTGTCCCTTGAGACCGTCTTCAGCGCCGCCATGACGCTCGCCGACCCCGGAATCAAGGAGCGTGGCCAGGAGTTGACGGTCACCCTGTCCGACGCGCCGATTTTCCTCAACGGAGACTCCACCCGGCTCGACCAGGTCTTCGGGAATCTGCTCGGCAACGCCTGCAAATACAGCGGACCGGGTGCCAAAATCTCGCTAGCCGCCGAGCGCGAGGGAGATCAGGCGATCGTCCGGGTTCGCGACAACGGCATCGGCATCGCGCCGGACCTGTTGCCCCATGTCTTCGATCTTTTCGTGCAGGCCACCCGCTCGTCGGATCGCGCTCACGGCGGGCTGGGCATCGGGCTCACGCTGGTGCAGCGGCTGGTGGCCCTGCATGGCGGCAGCGTCGAGGTGCAGAGCGAAGGCCTGGGCCACGGCAGCGAGTTCGTGGTGCGCCTGCCGGTCATTCCCGGTCGCCCCACCCCGGCCCCGCCGCCCGCCGCGCCGGCCACCGACCGCTCGTTCCGCATGCTCATCGTCGATGACCACGTGGATTCCGCGGAAACCATGGCGATGCTCCAAGGCTTGCGCGGGCATGAGACCCGCACCGCTCACGCCGGCCCGGTGGCCATCGAAATTGCGGCGGAATTTTTGCCGGAGGTCGTGCTATTGGACATCGGCCTACCGGGCATGGACGGCTACGAGGTGGCGCGGAAGCTACGCGCGATGCCGGAACTGGAAGGTGCCTTTTTGGTGGCGATGACCGGCTACGGCAGCGAGGAAGACCGGGCCCACTCGAAAGAGGCAGGCTTCGACGAGCACCTCGTCAAACCCGCCGATCTCGATGTACTGCAAGGTTGGCTGCAAGCGCGGATCAATCCCCGATAATGATTCCTCCCCCCCCAGTTGGCCCTGCGGTGCGCCGGGCCACGGATAGAACGGCGTAAGCCGGTAGAATCGCCGAGTTGTTAGGGTCGTTGTTAGTTGTTAGGGTCGGTCCTGAATGGCGCGGGAATAAGACGCAATTCGTTGATTATTAGAGGCAGAAAGTCGGCC
>CBFGTS010000031.1:0-4732 GCA_965652295.1 uncultured Haloferula sp.
CCGGGTGATCCGGGATCATCGAGACATAGTGATCGAAGCCCCCATCGGGCTCGGCGTGCGGCCCGCCGGAGCCGAAGACCTTTTTCCAGAACAGGCCGGTGATCACCTTGTCCTTGTCATCGTCCACGTCGGTTTCGAACTCGAAGGGGGAATGCTCCCACACCAGGTGGCCGGCTTCGTCGAGCTGGTCGCCCGGGACGAAATCGACCCGCAGCTCCGAGGTCGGCAGCAGCGTTTCGAGATAATCGAAGGTCTGCTGGAACCGGGGATGATAGCGCCGGTAGGTTCCGCGATGGCTGACGGTGGGGATCATCACCATGCACACCGGCACCTTGTTGACGAAGGTCCGGGTGAGCTGGACGCTGTTGTCGGCCCGCGTCGTTTCCGAGAGCACCCGGCTCTCGTTGACCTCCGCGCGCAAGGTCACCTGGCCGACGCGGGTCCATTCGTCGGGGAGGCGGAACCAGTGGCCGCTCGCCATGTCCTCCCGGTCGGGAAACGCGGGCGTGATCGGCGGATTGCGCACCGGAGAGAGCGGCGAGAACGGCAGCTTCGCACCGCTGCCATCGGTCCCGTGCAGGACCATCCCGGGCGACAGTGCCAGCGAGCTTTCGCCACTCGAGCTGCTGATGAGTCGCCCGAAGGCCCGGGCAAACGTGGACTTTCCGGCGACCAGGCCGACATCATTGGTCGGTCCCTGGATCGCCTGGATGACCTCCAGCCCGGCGACGCCGAGATTGCGGGTCAGGGGAGTGGCCGACTCGGAGATGCGACTGATCGTCGTCGCGTTCTTTCCCCAGATCACCCAGCCGGCGGTGTTCTGCAAATCGAAGATGCGGGTTCCCAGCACTGCGATCTCGGCAAACGACCCGCCGTCGATCGGCTTCCTCCTAAGGCCACCGGGGGAACCCGAGATCAATGGTTGGTAGTAGATCGATTCGTCGGTGACCGTCATTTCCCGCGTCGAGAGCCCACCCGCCGAGCGGAACTCCAGCCCATGCAGGCTGACCGACGTCAGGTCCGACAGCGGCGCGGAGCGGAAAAAGAGGCTCTTCCCGTCGCTCGATCCGTCCACCCAGTAGAGCCGGTCGCCGTGTCGCTCCATCGCCATCACCCGGATCGCCCGCTCGGCCTGCGCCCAGAAGCGGAGCTGGAACGGCGGCGAGCCGGTGACCACGTAATAAAGCTCCACCAGCCGGCCCGACGAGGTCAGCACGGCGATCCGCTGATCGTGATCAAGGAACGTCAGGTCGCGCGGATACTCGTTCGCGGCATCCATGTCCCAGAGCAACTCCGGAGAGCCTCCGGTGAGGGGAATGCGGTAGATCTTGCCGTCGCCCGGAAACTCGAACGGCACCGGCGTCTCCGACCAGAGGAAGTGGCTGGAGCCGAGCGCGGTGCGGGTGTAGCTCGTGATTCCGGCCGGATTCGGCGTCGTCCCCAGCACCTGGCTGTAGGTATAGTTCAGCCGGACCACCGAACCGCCCTGCTCCACCGTGTAAACGAGGTGGCGCTCTTCCGTGGAAAAGCTGCCCGGATAGACCCCGCTCAAGGAACCGAAAAGGGCAAGCGAGCCCTCGTCGAGATTGCGCCGGTAGAATTCCGGGCCGTCTGCTGGGTCGGTGAATTTCCAGAAGATCGCCCCCCCGCCCGAGGGCACCGTCCGCAAGGTATCCACTTCGATGCCGGTGACAAAATCCTCGACCTGGCCAAGCCCGGGGTTGGCCATAATCCAGAGAAACGACAGGACGGCGGGAAGAGACGGAGACTTCATGGCGGATGGCGGTGAGCGGACCGAAGGCAAAAAACCGACGGTCAGCCTACCCCGAATCCGGCGCGACCACAAGTCGCCATCGAACGGGCTTCACGCCACCGCGCGGCACGCCCCCTCCGCCGACGGTGCCCGCCGTGGGAATGTACCAGCGACGACGTCGCCATCATCAACGGCGTGCCGCGAGAGGCACGCGGAGCCGCCGCTCCGTCAGTTGCGACGACGACGGATCAAGCCCAGCACGGAAAGGCCACCCAACAAAAACGCGTTGGGCTCCGGAACTCCCTCGATGTTGAAGTTCACGTCGTCGAGATACACGGTTTGGTTCGTAACGCCCCCGAAGCTCTGGATCGCGTACGCCACGCGGGCCGTGTCCGCGCCGGCGGGGACGGTGTCGGAGAGAACAAATTCCTCGTAGCCGGACCCCGAAGGCGACGGAGTGATCTGAGTGCGGCTCACTTCGACATCGGAGACCGAATTGCGCCACTCGATCCGGATTTCACTCCCGCCCGAGTCGCCGACCAGCCGATGCCATCCGCTGAACCACGCCATCGATCCCTCGTAAGAAGCTCCGAATTCCACGTCCTGAAACGCCCCGGCGAACAGGTTGGCAGCCCCCGGGATCGTCATTTCCAGCGACTGGGCACCGCTTCTCGGAGAAGCGGCGGAAAAGCTCGAAGTGCTGGAACTGAAGGAAAAGCCTTCCCAACTTTCCGTGAAAGGTGAGCCATCGAAGGTCAACGAACCCTCGAAGCTGGAGTCGCTGAGCAGATTGGGGTTGTCCAGATGGCTGGCTCCTGCGGCAGTCGGTAGCGCAAGAAAAGTGCCAAGGGCTCCGAAGAGGGATAATCGGATCTCGTTCATGATTAACGGCCGGAAAGTCGTAACGATCCTCAGAAGGCGGGTCAAGGTCAGGGCAATCAAGCTCGGGATAGACCGCGCGATTCCGCTACTGCATCATTCCACGCACCCCATTCGTCCTCACTCTCCATGGGGTCACCGCCGGCGACAGCCTGACCGTCAGCGTCACGATGGTGGACGGGCAGGATTCCCAAACCCGGGAGGCCAATCCGCCTTTCTCGACACTTTCAGCCTCGAAGCCCCGCCTCCGTCTGCTCGTCGCTCTGGCGACTCCGTTGTTTGCCCGCGGGCGGCGGTGACTTACGGCTACCGACGACGCCCCCCGTTCCATTGCTGCACTTTCAGAGCGTGGATGGCATCCCCGAAGCACCACATTTGCTCCGCCACAGAAAAAGAGCCGCAATGGGGTCCTAGTGGAGAGGAGGCCCACGGAGGACAACAATGAACCGGGTTGGCCGGTCATGTGGTAGGCCGTTGTGGGTCTCTGAAGTGGGCGGCCCGCGCAGGTCGCCAGCCTGTTCAGAGAGGGCTCTTTTCGATGTAGATCCTTACCTTCACGTGTTTCTGAGCCGTGACGAGAAGGGCGAGCACCACGCAGTTGAAAAGGAACTCCAGCAGCAACCTGACGGCGAGGGGAAGGCCGAAATGCGAGAAGATGAAGTTGGAAATGAAAAGGAGAACGAGGCTCCAGAGATACAGCCAATAGGAGTTCGCGCTGAAGAACTCAAGGACGGTCCGGGGGATGCCTCGGATCAACGATTCGAACGAAATGAAGAGGCTCAGCAGAACCAACGTCACCGCGATTCCGAGCAGCACGTAGAACGGCGAGGGCGGAAACTTGTTGGCCCCGATCGCGAGGGGGAGATCCAGGGCCGCATAGAGGACATATGCTGCGAGAAACAGGAAGACCGCCAGGAAGGTCACCTTCATATCCTTTTTCATGAAACGGTCATCGCTGTAGAGCTTGTCGAGGGAGAAACCGAAGATGCAGACGAGGCTCCACCCGAGCACGAACGAAGCCACCTCCAGCAGCACCGGCAACGGGGCGAAACCGAGATCCCGGTAGCGGGTGCGATCCACGGGGTAGATCAGCGCAAGCACGCAACTGGCGATGTAGCAGGCGATCATCATGCCGAGGACGACGGGCTGCTTTCGGTACACGTGTCGCAACCACGGAAACAGGAGGGTCAGCAGAAGCAGCAGGATGACGATCCACTTGAGGGCGATCCAGGCGAACGGGATGCCTCCGTAGTTGGCGACGGACAGAAACGGATAGGTGCGCAGGAGCCAGCCTCCGAAGCCCGGGAAGAACAGCGCCACCACCCCGTACACCGCCACGGAGATCAACACGTAATGCACCCAGGGAAGCAACAGTCTGGCGAACCGCTTCCGGTAAAAGGCCCGGGTGTTCGTCACTGTGAACTCCGTCTCTGCGGTCGATCGGAAAAGAGAGAAACCCGAGCACGCCACGAGAGTCACAACGCACAGATTCAAAAGGTCCCGCAACGTGACCAGCACCGGCTGCATCGCATACTCGGTGAGCGGCATACCGCTCAACGGCAGGATCAGGTGTACCAGGATCAGCGAGAGGATCGACAATCCCCTCAGGTAATCAATGGCCAGGACTTTCCGGTTCATGGAAACCTCCTCGACGTGTGGATTTCAATCTGACGGATTGCCCGCCGTTCTACAAGCGGTAAGAGCCTCGGGACGCCCGTGCGCAGTGAGCCAATGGAATGGAACCGGAGAATGTTGGGAGTCGGCCGCAGGAGGTCGTTGTCTCAGACTGATCTCCGGGCCGAGCTTGGCGAGCTTCCGGAGCAGCGGCATTCCTGCCGCTGGATCGGTCGGCTTCGCCGCGGCCCAGCCGGTTCTCGCAATCGACCAGACGGCTCCCGCAACGGCCACCAACGCTTCGGAACCTCCCACCGCTGATTCGCCATGACCCCGGAGGGGCGTGGAAAACCGATAGCAGCCCCGAGTCTTGGTTTTCCGGGACGCGCCCGACTGCGTATATTCAGCCGCCCGCGTCGAGCTGCTTGTGCTGTTTTTCTAGGACCGACCCCTTTCACTACGTTTCGATGATCCCGGATCATCCGG
>CBFGTS010000032.1:0-3798 GCA_965652295.1 uncultured Haloferula sp.
TCAACACTTTCCTCGCCGGCCTGCCCGAGGATCAACAGCTCGCGCTGCACACCGAGCCCTCGTTCTCCGATCCCCTGCCCGAGGACCCGGTCGCCTGTGCCGAGCTGACACTTTCGGATGCCTCCGCACTCGCCTTGGAAAAACAGGACGCCGAGATCAAAGCGAGGCTCGGAGCGCCCGATCTGCCCCTGGAGGAACAGCTGGCGCTGCTCAACCGGGCGAAGGAAATCGCGGGCCTGCTCAGCGGGCTTTCCTCACGCGCGGTTCGCAACGACCGGTTCGCCCCGAACACCCGCCGTGCGAACCGCCGTGACCCCCGGGAATTCAAGGATTTCCGCCGAGAAAGAAATTCTTGACGGACCCCTGAGTCGGCCCAATGGTCCGCCCGCGTTTCGGCTCCTACCGGTCCGCCCAGCTAATGGGTGAGGTGTATTCCCGCCCAGCCAGTCCCGCTCATGTCCTCAAAGAAATCTCCCGCGAAGAAGGCCGCCAAAAAAGCCGCAGCAGCGCCGAAAGCCAAAGCTCCGGCCAAGAAAGAGGCGAAAAAAGCCGCCGCTTCCAAATCCACCACCAAGAGTGCGACCAGGAATGCGCCGAAACCCGCCGCCAAAAGTTCACCCAAAGCGGCGACCAAGAAGCAGGCAGAAAAGCTGAACAAGCCGACGCCTCCCGCCAAGAAGCCGGCCCCGAAAAAGCCGACGGCGAAGAAGGCGGAAGAGCAGCCGGAGGGAGCGGAACAAGCGGCGGCCAAGGCGACCCCGGCCAAGAAGCCCGCGGCAACCAAGCCGAAGGAAGCCTCGAAGAAGCCGGCGAAGACGGAATCCAAGGCGGACAAGCCCACGGCCAAGAAAACCGCGGATGCCGCCCCGGCCGACGCCACCCCGACCGATGACACCAAGCGTCGGATCGATACGCCCGAGATCCAGGAGAAGATCCGCGAACTCATCAAGCTCGCCAAAGAGCAGGAGTACCTCACCTACGACGACATCAACGAGATCCTGCCGAACGACCTCGTCGATCCCACCGACGTCGAGGCGATCATGCAGCAGCTCCGTGACATGGAGTTCGACATCATCGACGCTTCCGAGGTCGATCGCTTCAAGGACAAGAAGCGCGACTCCGAAGACGACGAACCGGAGCCCAAGGACCAGAAGCTCGACATCCTTGATGACCCGGTCCGCATGTATCTCAAGCAGATGGGCCAGGTCCCGCTGCTGACCCGTGAACAGGAAGTCGAGATTTCCAAGCGCATCGAGGACGCCGAGATCGAGGTGGCGAAACAACTCCACCTGTTCGGTTTCGTGGCCGACAGTTACCTCGAACTCGCCGAAAAGCTGACCAAGGGCAAGGAGCGCTTCGACCGCGTGATCCTCGATAAGAAGATCGAGTCCCGCGAGCGTTACATGAAGACGCTCCCGAAGCTGTGCGATCAGCTCAAGCAGCTCCACGAGGAGAACGACAACATTTTCCGCCAGCTCCAGTCCAAGGCCCCCCGCGGCAAGAAGAAGCTCGAAGAGCAGTTCGCCAAGAACCTCCAGACGCTGCACCGCACCTACACCCGCTTCTACTACAAGCAGAAGGTCACCGAAGACTTCTGCGAGCAGGTCGAGGACTACCAGCAGAAGTTCTGGAAATACGGCCGCAAACTCCAGACCACCCCGGAGGACAAGGAGTTCGATACCAAGATGCGCGAGCTGCAGCAGAACTGCTGGCACACCTACGAGGACTTCGAGGCAACCAACAAGCAGCTTCGCCACTGGCTCAAGGAAGCCCTCAAGGCCAAGACCGAGATGGTCGAGGCCAACCTGCGGCTCGTCATTTCGATCGCCAAGAAATACACCAACCGCGGCCTTTCATTCCTCGACCTGATCCAAGAGGGCAACATGGGCCTGATGAAGGCGGTGGAGAAATTCGAATACCGTCGCGGCTACAAGTTCTCCACCTACGCCACCTGGTGGATCCGCCAGGCGATCACCCGCTCGATCGCCGACCAGGCCCGCACGATCCGGATCCCGGTCCACATGATCGAGACGATCAACAAGCTGATGCGCGTGCAAAAGCAGCTCGTGCAGGAATACGGCCGCGAGCCCTCCCCGGAGGAAATCGCCGAGGAAATCCACCTTCCCGTCGAGCGCGTCCGCGCGGTGCTCAAGATGGCCCAGCAGCCGATCAGCTTGCAGGCGCCCGTGGGCGATTCCGACGACACGTCCTTCGGTGACTTCATCGAGGACAAAGCCGCCGAGAACCCGATGGAAGAGGCCGGCTTCGCGATGCTCAAGGAAAAGATCAAGGACGTGCTGGACACCCTGACCGAGCGCGAGCGCGAGGTGCTGGAGCAGCGCTTCGGCCTCAAGGACGGCTACAGCCGCACGCTCGAAGAGGTCGGCCGCCAGTTCCAGGTCACCCGGGAGCGGATTCGTCAGATCGAGGCCAAGGCGCTGCGGAAAATGCGTCACCCCACCCGGATCCGGAAACTGGAAGGCTTCATCGAGCTGCCGGGGATGTGAGACACCCTGTTTTTCAAAGAGCCGCTTCCGGAAACGGAAGCGGCTTTTTCTTTGGAGCGCCGATTATGAAATCGGCATCGCGGCGACTGAAGACGTCGATCTGCCCGGGATAGAGAGCTTTGCAGTTCCATCCCACGACGAAGGGATGGGCTGCCTATCGAAGACGAGAGCGAGTGGAGGGGTGGAACGATGCCGATTTCATAATCGGCGCTCCGGCAATTTCCTTGCCCTCTCGCGGCTCCGCCGGATGCTCCGGGCATGCGCTGGCTCGAACGCCTCGAAGACCGACTCCACTGGCTGGGATTTCCCGGGCTTTTCAAGTGGATCACGTTGCTAGGTGCCATCGTCTTCGCGTGGCAACTCGCCGATCAGAATATTTCCCGCGCCGTCGCCTTCGACCAAGCCGCCATCCGCAGCGGCGAATGGTGGCGGGTCATCACTTTCATCTTCGATCCCGGCATCGGGTTCTCGGCAATCGGCGCGCTGTTCTTCTTCTTCGCGGTTTCGATCGCGTTCCTCATCGACAACTCTCTCGAATCCGTCTGGCCCACCGTGCGGCTCACGCTCTACATCCTCGTTTCCTGGATCGCCCTCGCCGTGGCCCTTTGGATTCTCCCCATTCCCGTCGATGGTGCCGGTCGCTATCTCTACATGTCGATGTTCCTCGCCTTCGCGACCTATTTCCCCCGATACGAGTTCCTGATCTTCCTCGTTCTTCCCGTCCAGGTTCGCTTCCTCGCGTGGATCAGCCTCGGGATGTTGCTCCTCTCCAGCTTGGGATATCCGCCCGCCCTGCTGCTACTTTTTGCCGTCACCCTCCCCTACCTCCTCTGGGTCCTTCCTGATTTCATCAAGACCCGTCGTGGTCTCGCCACCGCCAAGGTGAAGCGACGCGATTTCGAAGCCCGCGCCATGCCGAAGGAAGAAGCCTTCCACCGCTGCGAAACCTGCGGACGGACCGAGCAGGACGACCCTTCGCTCGACTTCCGCACGCTGGAAGACGGCACCGAATACTGCACCGCGCACCTCCCGGAATCCTGACGCCCAGCATGTCCTTCGACCCCGACAAGATCCGCAGCGAATTCCCGATCCTCGCCACCGAGGTCAACGGACGTCCGCTCGTCTATCTCGACAACGCCGCCACCACCCAGAAGCCGCGGGCGGTGCTTGATGCCTCGCGCCATTACTACGAGTGCCTGAATTCGAACATCCACCGCGGCACCCACCACCTCGCGCGCGCCGCCACGGAGGCCCATGAAAAGGCGCGGCAGACCATCGCCGCCCACCTCAA
>CBFGTS010000033.1:0-2994 GCA_965652295.1 uncultured Haloferula sp.
TCCGGATTCTACGCGCTTTTTTGGATTGGCGCGCTTGATCCCGCCTTTCTTCAGGGGTGAAGACGAATTTGAATGGCGGATCGCTACGGTTGGAGCCAGCCAACCGTTCAGCCGGCAGCCTCGCCGAGCGACGCTGCGATGTCGCTGATCGAGCGAAGCAGAACCAGGGGATCATCCCTGGACGGCTCAAAGCCGCGCCGCCTCCAGAACTCGGCCGCCTCCCCGTCGACGGCGTTGACCATCAAGGCCCGCCCGCCGATCAGCGACGCGGCCTGAACACAGCGCTGGAGGGCGTGTTTCACAAGGCCGGTGCCAATACCCAACCCTGCCCATGCTGTGTCGGTTGCGAGCTGGCCGAGCAGCATACAGGGGACCGGGTTGGGCGGCTGGCCTGTCCGAATCGAACGCGGCAAAACCGAAGGCACCACACCGGTGGGCGCGAGGCCGTAGAAGCCGACCACGCGCCCAGCCTCATGCACGACGAGAACGGCGGTGAAGCCCTTCTGCTGATTGGAGAGGGCGCGCGTCTTCAGCCAGTGGTCAAG
The DNA here is from genome assembly GCA_965652295.1 of uncultured Haloferula sp. Classification (GTDB taxonomy): domain Bacteria; phylum Verrucomicrobiota; class Verrucomicrobiia; order Verrucomicrobiales; family Akkermansiaceae; genus Haloferula. Next base: position 546 of record CBFGTS010000033.1, read on the forward strand.
CGTAGGCTTGCCACAGGCGAACTCGGACACATCGTGTTCGGCGGAGAGCGGTTCAGGACCCGAAAGCAGCAAGAGCTTACCGCTTCGCCACGTAGCCGGGCTCCCATGGCGCGGGCCGCTTCAGGACTTCCACCATCTCCGGAACCGGAGCGGCCGGACGCGCCAGCACATCCATGAACTCGGCAAAGCCTTCCGGGCTCATCCGGATCAGCCCCTGCTCCATGACGACCTCTTCGGCCGCACGCACCGCGGCGTCGCGCACGAAGTCGGTGCGCGAGCGGCCGCGCAGGCTTGCGGCGCGATCGATCATTGCGACATCTGCCTCAGGCAGGCGCATCGAGATCGGGTATTCCTTGCGTTCGGCGGTCGCAGCCATGGCGAATCTCCTTGGTCGGCATATAGCGCCTTGTATCGCGAATTACAATACGATAAGGTTGCCCCAACAGTCAATGACCTCATGAGGAGGGGCGACGAGGCGGATAATGACGAGGCCAGCGAGAGATTCCGATAGGTTATTTTGCTACGCCATGGCTCGCCAGGACACGCTGGGCTACGCTACAGCCCGCTCACCCGCGCCAATTGCCGCCAAATATTCGCCTTCAATTTCCATTGCTTATGCTTCCCTCGCGGCGAATGCTGCAAGTTATGACCTTGCGAGCCCCAGGAAACCCGGCAAAGATGACAGGAGGAGAGCGCGAAGCGCTGATCGAATCCTTGCTGCTGGACGCGCCGGAGCTGACGTTTACGCCGCGTGGCAATCCCGACCCTCGCCTTCTGCGTCTGGTCGGCATCCTGGCGAGGCAGGCGGCGCAGGAGTGCTATGCAGAGGAAGTGAAGATGTCACGGCAAAGGAGGAAGCGCTCCTCCTGATACGGATGGGAGCCATGGTTTGAAAGTCGCAATCTACGCCCGCTATTCTTCCGACAATCAACGCGACGCTTCCATCGCCGACCAGTTCCGTATGTGCCGTCTCCATGCCGAGAAGCAGGGTTGGCATATCGTCGAGGAGTATTCGGACCACGCGATCTCCGGCGCCTCCCTGATCCGCCCAGGCATTCAGGCGCTCATGGCCGACGCTATGAGTGGCCGTTTCGACCTGATCCTGGCCGAAGCGATGGACCGCCTCTCTCGCGATCAGGAAGACATCGCGGGCATCTTCAAGCGCATGTCCTATGCCGACGTGAAGATGTTCACCCTGTCGGAAGGCGAGGTGACGCATCTGCATGTCGGCCTCAAGGGCACGATGAATGCACTGTTCCTGAAGGATCTGGCCGACAAGACCCGGCGCGGACAACGCGGCCGGGTCGAGGCAGGCAAATCGGGCGGCGGAAACGCCTATGGCTACGATGTGGTCAAAAAGCTCGATGCAAACGGCGAACCGATCCGTGGCGATCGCACCATCAACGAGTTCGAGGCCGAGGTGGTCCGCCGCATCTTCCGCGACTACGCCGCCGGCAAATCGGCCAAGACCATCGCCTTCGCGCTGAACAAGGAAGGCATTCCCGCTCCGTCAGGCGGCGACTGGGGGTTCAGCACGATCAACGGGAACCCAAAACGGGGCAACGGCATCCTCAACAACGAGATGTATATCGGCAAGATCGTCTGGAACCGGCAGCGCTTCGTCAAGGATCCGAACACCGGCAAGCGGCAGGCCCGCCCCAACCCGGAAGAGGAATGGGTCATCCAGGAAACGCCGGAGCTGCGCATCCTCGATGACGATCTCTGGAACGCCGTGAAGGCGCGGCAGGAGAAGAACAAGATCTCACGGAAGGAAAACGGCGAGGCCGATCTCTCCCGAATCAATACCCGTCGCCGCCCCAAGTACCTCTTCTCGGGACTGACCAAATGTTCCTGCTGTGGCGGTGGGTATTCCGCGATCTCGGCGACGCTGATCGGATGTGCGACGGCCCGCAACAAGGGAACCTGCGACAACCGGGTCAACATCCGCCGCGACGAGCTTGAATCGCGCGTGCTGAACGCACTGCGTACCAAACTCGTCGATCCGGAGCTCTTCGCCCATTTCTGCGAGGTCTTCACTCAGGAGATGAACCGCCTGCGCATGGAAGGCCGCGCGGAAATCGTCTCAGCCGAGGCCGAGGTCGAGAAGATCGACCGCGAGCTGGCCAAGCTGCTGACCGCGATCAAGTCCGGCGGGCCAATCGAAGCCATCGTAGAAGACATGAAGCGGCTTGAAGGCCGCAAGGCCGAACTGAAGAACTTCCTGGCCGAAGCCGACGAGCCGCCTCCCCTGCTGCACCCGAGCATGGCACTGCAATACCGCAAGCGGGTCCAACAGCTTTACGACGCCCTGCAGGACGAAGACGAGGGTAAGCGCATCGAGGCCGCCGACACGCTGCGCTCGCTCGTCGATCAGATCGTGCTAACCCCGGTCGACGGCAAGGTGGAGATCGACGTTCAGGGCGATCTCGCTGGAATCCTTACGATTTCC
>CBFGTS010000034.1:0-2226 GCA_965652295.1 uncultured Haloferula sp.
TGGAACTCGCTTGCGCCATGATCCTGCTCAACGCACTTTTGAGATAGCTTCTAGGGTGATAGAAAGCCCATCTACCCGTTCATTCGATCGCTCCAGCCTCAGTGCTCATTCTCATGTCACGGCGGAGAAATCGCCATTGGCGGCAGGGTGGATTTTCTGAAGACTGCGGGCCACCGCCTGCTGCCGGTTTCCCGATGACCGACCTCCCTCCCCGCATTCCCAGGAAAATTCACTATTGCTGGCTGAGTGGCGATCCGCTTCCCGCCCTTCAGCAGCGTTGCCTCCGGAGCTGGCGGAAACACCTGCCCGGATACGAGATCATCTGCTGGGATCGGGAGCGCTTTGACATCGAGGCCGTACCCTTCGTCCGCGAGGCGGTGGAAAGGCGGAAGTGGGCCTTCGCCGCCGACTACATCCGGCTCCACGCACTGGCCACCGAGGGAGGCATCTATCTCGATAGCGATGTCGAAGTCTTCCGCAGCTTCGATCCCTTCCTCCACCATCGGGCCTTTTCCGGCATCGAGCACTGGCCGGAGCTGCCGTCATTGGCCATCGAGGGCGCGATCATCGGAGCCGAGCCGGGGCACCCGTGGATCCAGGCCTGTCTCGAGTTCTATCGCGACCGTCCTTTCGTCCGGGCCGATGGCTCTCTGGATGAAACCATCGTCAGCGGCATCATCGCCGAGGCCGCCAAGCCGCTCGGGTTCCGCAGGGAGCCCGTCGACCAAGAACTGGCGGAGGGCATGCATCTCTACCCGCCCGTCGTCTTCACCCACGCACGCGGGGAGTTCTCACGCGCTGAAACCGTCGCCCTTCATCATTGCCTCGGCAGCTGGCGGGACCGCTCTCCCCTCAAGCACCTCTGGCAACACCTCTGCGCGTGGTTTCGGCGGGGGTGATGACAGTCGATCCAGCATGAGCACCCATTCTCGATCGGCTCGCACCATAACTTTTCAAAATCGAGTCCATGACTGGCATGTCGACAAGATTTTTGTTGTCATATCCCGAATGGCTCATCATTGCTAGGCAGAGTGGACAAATTCAACTGATTGATCCGCAGCGATCCGCACGTATGAAGGCCGGCCATGAAACATCTCGCCGATGCGATGCCGGACGCGCTCTTCAAGCGCCTAAAAAAATTAACTTAACTCGCCCAAGCCTGGATCTAACATTTTCAAAAAGGGCCGAAAGCCGGCCGATCTTCGAAAAACACTCGATGGGATCTGGTGGATTCTGGTCACCGGCAGCCAGTGGAACCAACTCCCGCCGCGCTTCGGGAAATGGAACAGCGTTTACCGCTTTCATCTGCGCTGGGCGAAGAAGGGAGTCTTCGCCGCGCTGCTCGCCCGCCACGCCGAGCAGCACGGGGACGACGGTTTCAAGGTCATCGACGCCAGCTTCGTCAAGGTCCATCAGGACGCTTGCCGCTACGTGCAAGCTCCTGAAGAACGGGGACTTGGAAAGAGCAAGGGAGGCAGGAACTCGAAGATCAACGCCTGCGTCAACCTCAAGGGCAAGGCATTGGCGTTGCTGCTGCGGCCGGGCAACGAGCACGAGTCCCGGTCCGCGCGCGATCTTCTCGGCGACATCGCGGGCGTCGTGGTCCTGGGCGACCGGGGATATGACGACGACACGCTGCGCGAGCACATCAAGGCGGGCGGAGGCGTGGCAATCATCCCCGGCAAGTCCAACCGCAAGGAGCAGCCGTTCTACATCCAGGAAATCGGCCGGCAGCGTCGCGTGGTGGAGAATTTCTTCGCGCGTATCAAGCGATACCGCCGCGTCAACACACGCTATGACCGCCTCGCCGAAACCTTCATGGCGTTCGTAAACCTCGCAGCCTTAGCCGATTGGATCCGATTCTGAATTTGTCCACCCTGCCTAGCGCGTGATCGTAAGAAAGCGTTCCTTTAGGGCTGGGATTTGCCTGTTGATAGGCGGGCTGTCACAGCAGTCATTGGCTACCACCCTTTGGTCGAACAGCTTTGACTATCCAGCGGTGGTCGCAGGTGGATTGGACGCGAATGAGGCCGCGAGTAGTTCCCAGTATGGCGGCAGCTATGCGGGTTCGATCGTGCTCCGTTCCGCCAAGGTCCAGCATGAGGTCACGGGCTCCGAGCTGAGACTCCTGGACAGGTGGGAAAGTACCAAGAGCGGCTCCATTCGGTTTCTGACGTCGGATGTCTCCGCCCGCTTCGATCTGGCAGCCGGCGATTTTGGCTCGGA
>CBFGTS010000035.1:0-1864 GCA_965652295.1 uncultured Haloferula sp.
TCGTGCGTCCGTGAGGACGCTTTGTCAGCAAGGTGCAAGTCCTTGTCATGTGAAGTCACTGCACATGTAGCCAAAGGCAACTGCGTCGTCGCGAGGCGGGGTGGGGAGCAGCCGGCGGCGAATGGGCAGCCCGTAGGAGAACGAACCCGATTCGGCGGTGTGTCTTGGCGAGCTCGCGATTGCATGGCGAAGCCTGGACCGGAAGGTCTGACCGGTCGCGCTGAGGTGACTGTGAAAGCGACGACTGGAGGGCATGGCGTGGTTGGGGACGGGATGTCCGGACGGCAAAGCGGAGTAAGCGGAGAGACCTGGCGGTCGTGTGCGAGATCGCCAGGAGTCAGAGCCCTCATAGTACCGCTGCGGCTGCGGTCGCGAGAGGTCCGGTTAGCAAAGCCGGATCGAGGGAAGGTGGGCAGGAAGGTGGATGCGTGATGAGCACGCAGAGGCAAGAGAGCATCACCAGTGCCGATCCGGCTAAACGTGGTGCAGAAACCCTGGAGGCAGAAGGCCTCCCAGTGTGGTCGTGGGTGGAAGCCTCGGTGTGGACGGAGCGCATGGTGTCGGCGCTGGTCAACGGCGTCAAAGGAGGACGTTGGTACAGTCTGATCGATAAGGTGTACGCGCCGGCGACCCTCGCCGCGGCCTGGACCCGTGTCCGGGCCAATCGGGGCGCGGCCGGCGTGGATGGTGTGAGCATCGAGCGGTTCGAGGCACGGGCCGAGATCTATCTGGCCGAGCTGTCGACCGAGCTGCGGGAGGGGACTTACCGTCCGCAGCCGGTCAGGCGAGTGGAAATCCCCAAGGACGATGGCCGGACCCGGCCGCTGGGCATCCCGGCGGTCAAGGACCGGGTCGCCCAGATGGCGGTGAAACTCGTCATCGAACCGATCTTCGAGGCCACGTTCCGTCCGGAGAGCTACGGCTTTCGGCCGGGGCGCGGCTGCCGTGACGCGCTGCGCGAAGTAGATCGTCTGCTCAAGGAAGGCTTCACCTTCGTGGTCGATGCCGACCTGCAGAGCTACTTCGACACGATCCCGCACGAGCCACTGATGAAACGGGTAGAGGAACGGATCAGCGATGGTCGCCTTCTCGCCTTGCTCCATAGCTGGCTCAAGCAGGACATCATGGCGGGGCTGGAGCGATGGACGCCAACCGGGGGCACGCCGCAAGGTGCGGTGATCAGCCCGCTGCTGGCCAACATCTACCTGGCTCCGCTGGATGCGCAGATGGCAGCCGACGGCTATCGCATGGTGCGCTATGCGGACGACTTCGTGGTTCTATGCCGGAGCCAGGAAGAGGCCGAGGCCGCGCTTGCGCTCATCCAGGAATGGGTGGCGCAGAACGGCCTTCGCCTGCATCCGGACAAGACCCACGTCGTTGACTGCTGGCGAGCGGGCCAAGGTTTCGAGTTCCTTGGCTACCGCTTCGCCCGCGGCAGACGCTATGTTCGCAAGAAGAGCCTCACCCGTCTCAAAGGCAAGATCCGGGAGAAGACGCGACGGACGCGCGGGCAAAGCCTGGCGCGGATCATCGACGATCTGAACCCGATGCTGCGCGGCTGGTTCGGCTACTTCAAGCACGCCAGTCCGAACACCTTCCGGAAGCTGGATAAGCTCGTGCGCCGCCGGTTACGTGCCATCCTGCGCAAGCAGGAAAAGCGGCCCGGCCTCGGGCTCGCCCGGGCTGATCACTTACGCTGGCCTAACGCCTACTTCGCGAATGCCGGGCTGTTCGCCCTACACACGGCTTGGCAATGCGCGAGACATCCCCGATGAGGAAACCACCGACTGGAGAGCCGTATGCGGGAAAACCGCACGTGCGGTTCGGAGGGCGGGGAGGCGAAAGCCTTCCCGACCCCTATCAG